>NZ_JCAFRG010000002.1:0-554378 GCF_059367845.1 Stenotrophomonas sp. YJH_SMC_20
CACCTCACCGCCCTGCGAGGCGACGCCATGGGCGCCGATGGCGAGCTGGTTGGCCTGGCGGGCGTGTTCGGCGTTCTGGCGCACGGTGGAGGTCAGTTCCTCCATCGAGGCGGCGGTTTCCTCCAGGTTGGCGGCCTGCTGCTCGGTACGGCGCGACAGGTCGCTGTTGCCGGACGCGATCTCGCCAGCGGCGAGGGTGATGCTGGAGGCACTGGCCTGGATCTGGCTGACGATCTGGGTCAGCTGTGCGACGGTGGTGTTGGCGTCGTTGCGCATGCGCGCGAACACGCCGTTGAACTGGCCGTCCATGCGTGCGGTCAGGTCGCCGGCGGCGATCGACTGCAGCAGCTGCGAGAGCTGGCCGAGGTTGCCGTCGGCGACCTGCATCATGCTGTTGAGCTGCTCGATCATCACGCGGAAATCGTGATCGAAGCGCTGCGCGTCACCGCGCTGGCTGAAGTCGCCCGCAGCGGCGGCCGAGGCCAGGTGCTGGATCTGCGTATTGATGGCCAGCAGGCTGGCCTTGGCGGCGTCCATCGATTCGTGCAGGATCGCGCGGCTGCCGGGCAGGCGGCGGGCGTCCGGAGCAAGGTTGCCGATGGCGTACTGGTTGAGCACTTCGATGGCATCGACGATCGCATCGAGGTGTTCGAAGATCACCGTGTTGATGCCGCTGGCCAGCTGGCCGTAGACGCCCGGGAAGTCTTCCGGAATACGGTGGCTGATGTCCGGGCCGGCATGCATCTGTGCCATCAGTTGCGTCTGCTCGCTGAAACGGCGCAGCATTGCGGTCATTTCGGCCGTGGCCGTAAGCATCCTGCCGGCTTCGTCCCTGCTGGTGGCCTGGGTGCTGACGCTGAGATCGCCGCGGGCGACCGCCTGGATGGCATGCACGGCCTTGCCCAGCGGGCCGGTGACCGCGCGCGAGATGACGATGGCCAGCGCGGCGGCCACCAGCGACAGCAGGATGATGCAGCCGATGATGGCGATCATGCTGTTGCGATGGGTGGCGTTGGCGTCGGCGATCTTGCCGTCCATCTGCCCGGCGATATGGGCGCCCAGTGCCTTCATCGCAGCGAACAGGTCGCGGCGCGCCGGGCGTGACTGCTCGTCGGAGATCTGCCGCGCCAGGACGCCGTCGCCGGCGGTCACGGCGTCGCGCATCGCCTTGTTGGCGGCGAAGTAGCGATCCAGTTGCGCGCTGGCTGCGCGATACAGTTCACGCTCCTTGTCCAGCGCCGGCAGCGCCGCGTACGCCGCCAGTTCGTCATGTACGGCCTTGGCGGTGTCGTCCATGCGCTTGTTGTAGTCGGCCACCTTTTCCGGCTGGTCGAGCATGCTCAGCTGGGCCAGTTCGTAGGTGCGGAACTCCCCGAGCTGCGAGCGCGCCTCGCCCAGGTGCTGGACCGAGGGGATATCGTTGCCAGCCATGTCGCGTAGCTGCGCGTTGGCTTCGCTCAGTCGCAGCAGGGCGAACGCGCCGAGGATCAGGGTCATCAACGTGGTGAGGGTGAACCCCACAGCCAGCTTGCGGGCGATGGGCAGATCTTGGAACCACTTCATGCAGGGTGCTCCAGGTGGGCAGAGTGCCGGCGTCTGTGCGCCGGTTTGGGGGTGGTTGCAGAGCGAACGGTGGTTCCCGGTGGGGTTCGGTGACGGCCGTCAATGCGAAATAGCGGCGCAGTCTCGATGGACTTTATGGACGCAGATCACATTCGGATGCGTAGGGAGGGCAGCACGGAAGCGTTGCAGCGACGCGGTTTTCGATTGGATGAAGTGGTTGCGACAGCAACTAGCGTGCCGACGGAGTTCACGATTTGGTTTCGGGGAGCCGTCCCGCAGTCAGATTCCGTTCCTGCGGAAGGGGAATCTGACCCCCCTGGCAGGCCGAACACAAACGAAAACCGCCGCCCCGAGGGGCGGCGGTCCATGGTTCGCATGCAGCGTGGATCAGGCCGCCTGCGGCATCCGCAGCGAGCGCACCAACCCACCGATGTCGACGATCAGCGCGACCCGGCCGTCGCCGAGGATGGTGGCGCCGGATACTCCGCCGATGCGGCGGTAGTTGTTCTCGATGTTCTTCACCACGACCTGCTGCTGGCCGACCAGTTCGTCCACCTCCAGCGCGATCTTCTGGCCATCACCTTCGACCACCACCACCAGCGATTCGCTGCCGGGTGCGCGGTTGCCGTAGCCGTAGTACTCGCTCAGCGAGAGGATCGGCAGGTACTCGCCACGCACGCGCAGCACGCGGCCCTCGCCGGCCATGCTGCGGATGTCCTCGGCCTGCGGCTGCAGCGCCTCCAGCACGTACGCCAGGGGCAGGATCAGGGTTTCGCCGGCCACTGCTACGGTCATGCCATCGAGGATGGCCAGGGTCAGCGGCAGGCGGATCAGCGTGCGGGTGCCGGTACCGAGGCTGCTTTCGATCTGCACCTCGCCGCCCAGTGCCTGGATGTTCCGGCGGACCACGTCCATGCCGACACCACGCCCGGACAGGTCGGTGACCGCATCGGCCGTGGAGAAGCCTGGCTGGAAGATCAGGTCCCAGACCTGCGAATCGGTCGGGTTGTCCGGCACGGCCAGGCCGCGTTCGTGAGCCTTGGCCAGGATCTTGGCGCGGTCCAGGCCACGGCCATCGTCGCTGACTTCGATGACGATATGGCCGCCCTGATGCGAGGCCGCCAGGGTGATCGTGCCGGTCTCGTCCTTGCCTGCACCGCGGCGCACGTCGGGCATTTCCAGGCCGTGGTCGATCGAGTTGCGCACCAGGTGCACCAGCGGATCGGCGATCTTCTCGATCAGGCCCTTGTCCAGCTCGGTACCTTCGCCGACGGTGCGCAGGCGCACCTGCTTGCCGAGGCGGCTGGACAGGTCGCGGACCAGGCGCGGGAAACGGCGGAACACCGCATCGACCGGCAGCATGCGCACGCCGATTACCGCTTCCTGCAGGTCGCGGGTGTTGCGTTCAAGCTGGTCCAGGCCGGCGAACAGGCTTTCGGCGTGGACCGGGTCCAGTGCGTGCGAGACCTGCTTGAGCATGGCCTGGGTGATGACCAGTTCGCCGACCAGGTTGATCAGCGCATCGACCTTGTCGACGCTGACGCGGATCGAGGTTTCCGCTTCCTGGTTGGCGCCGCCACTGGCGGCTGGCGCGGCAGGTGCCGACGGCGCCGCTGCCACCGGAGCGGGGGCAGCTGCGGCCGGGGCCTGGGTGGCCAGGCTTGGCGGCGCGGCCGGACGGATGTCCAGTTCGCAGTCGTCCAGCACCCAGGCGAAGGTGTCTTCGATCTTGCTGCGCGGCACCTTGCCGACCAGGCCCAGATCCCACGCCAGGTGGGCCTCCAACGGGTCGAGCTGGGCGAAGCCGGGCAGGCGTTCCATGCGCGCGGCGACCTGCAGCGAGCCGAGGTGTTCCAGCTCGCGGATGATGCGCAGCGGGTCGTTGCCGCTCATGAACAGCGACGGCGCCGGAGTGAATCCGATCTGCCAGGCTTCGGGGGTATCGTCCACCTTGGCCGCTGTCGCGACCGGAGCGCTCGATGCGGCCTGGCCGGAGAGAACGGCTTCCAGGCGCGCCTTCACTGCGGCGACAGCGGCGGGGTCGGCAGCCTGGCCGTGTTCGGCTTCGCGCAGCAGGGCGCGAAGCACGTCCACCGAAGACAGCATGGCGTCGACGGCATGGCCTTCCAGCGCCCGCTTGCCGGCACGCAGCTCATCGAGCAGCGTTTCCAGCACGTGGGTCAGGCCGGCGATGGCATCGAAGCCGAAGGTGCCGGCGCCGCCCTTGATCGAATGGGCGGCGCGGAACACCGAATTGATGATCTCCGCGTCCTGCTGTCCCGATTCCAGGGCCAGCAGGCCAGCCTCCATCGCGTCGAGGCCTTCGCGGCTCTCCTCGAAGAAGGTGGCGTGGAAGCGTTGCAGGTCCATGCTCATGGCAGTGGCGGTCCGGAAGCGAAGAAGGGGAGCGGTGCGGGGCGATCAGCCCAGCACTTTCTGCACGGTGGCGACCAGCTGTTCGGGATTGAACGGCTTGACCAGCCAGCCGGTGGCACCGGCGGCCTTGCCTTCGGACTTCTTGTCGGCGGCCGATTCGGTGGTCAGCATCAGCAGCGGGGTGAACTTGTAGTCCGGCAGCTGGCGCAGTTCGCGGATCAGCGCGATGCCGTCCATGTTCGGCATGTTGACGTCGGTGACCACCGCGTTGAAGCGCTGGCCCTTGGCGCGACCGAGCGCGACCGCGCCGTCTTCGGCTTCTTCGACGGCAAAACCGGCCGAGGTGAGGGCGAAGGAAACCATCTGGCGCATCGACGCCGAATCGTCCACCACCAAGATACGTGCGCTCATGCAGCGTTCTCCACAGATTTCAGGTTGTCATGGGTTGCGTCCAGGCCCAGGGCCTGGGTGACGCCCAGCAGGCGCGCGGCGTCACGGAAGGTTGCGGTGCAACCGTGGAAGCCGGTGCCCAGGCCGGCCTCGCGGCGGGCCTGCACGAATGCACACAGCACCTGCACGGCGGCCGTGTGGATGCGGGCGACCTGGCTTGCATCCAGGGTCAGCTCGCCTGCCTGCGCCACCAGCGGGGCGAGGCGGTTCTTGAGCTCGGTGCTGCTCTCGATGCCGAGATCCCCACCCAGTTCGACAGTGCTCATCGTTGCTCCGGACAAACGGTTCCGTGATCCATAACGGCACCCCGGCAGGGTTCTTTAGGGGAATCGACGCGTTGCGTCCCCGACAGGCACCGCGTCGGCGCAAAGCGCCGACTCAACTCAACAGCCGTGTGGCGTCGAGCAGGATCATCGGACGCTGGCTGACCCGGGCGACGCCACGGAACAGGTCGTTGGAAATCTGGCAGATGCGCGCGGTATCAGGCGGCTCGATCTGCGAGTCGGTAAGGTTGGCGACATCTTCCACCGCCGATACGCGCAGGCCGATGGTCTCGCCGTCTTCCTCCAGCACCACGATGCGGGTCTGCGAATCGTCTTCGGCAGCGGCCGCACCCAGGTGCAGGCCGAGATCCATCACCGGTACCACCTGGCCCCGAAGGTTCATGATGCCGAGCATCGCTGGTGCGGTGCCGCGCAATGGCAGCAGGGGAACTGGCAGCACCACTTCCTGCACCTTCAGCAGTTCCAGCGCATAAGCCTGGGCGCCGCAACGCAGGCGCAGCCAGCGCGAGGTGCGCTCGCCGGCGCGGCGGTTCTGCGGATGCGGGCTGCTGGCGGGCTGGAGAGCCTGTGCCTGCAGTTCCTGCCAGGTGCCGGGACGGTTGGTGGCCGGGGCATCCACGGCAACGCGGGGCGGCGGCGCGACGGCAGCGGGCGCAGCCGGGGCAGGCGCGGGCGCAGGGCGCGGCGCCGGGGGCGCTACCACGGCCGGGGGCGGCGTGGGGACATCCGCGCCGCCGGCAGCGGCCTCGAACGCTGCCTGCAGGCCGGGGCTGTCAGTGTGGGCGAGGTGATGGCTGTCGGCCGCGTCGGTCTCGTAGATCACTTCGTCGGGCAGGTCGTCCCAGGTGGGCTCCGGGCCGGCCTTGGCCGGGGCCGTCTCGTGGATCACCTCGTCAGGCAGATCATCCCAGGTCGGTTCCCGCTCGGGAGCGGCGACCGGCATTGCGGCGGCCTCGAAGGCGGCCTCCAGTGCTGCGTCGTCCTCTGCCGGTGCAACGGCAACAGTCTCCGTTTCGTAGATCACCTCGGCAGGCAGATCGTCCCAGGTGGGTTCGCGCCCGGCCGTTGCGGCGGTCTCGAAGGCGGCTTCGAGCGCGGCGTTGTCCGCGGCAGGCGCCGCGGCGACGGTGTCGGTTTCGTAGATCACCTCGGCCGGCAGGTCATCCCAGGTCGGCTCATGTTCCGGTTGCGATATGCTGGCCGGGGCCGGGGCGACGCTGTCCGGCGTTGGAAGCACGACGGCCGGAGCGATCGCTTCGCCCAGCAGTTCGTCCAGATAGTCGTCCAGTACGCCGGTGCTGTTCATGCGGCCTGCTCCAGGGCGCGGGCATCCTCACCGAGGATCCAGTTCAGTGCGCGGCGATAGGCGGCCAGGCCGCGGCCCGGGTACTCCTCACCAACGCTGGGCAGGGTCAGGCCTGCGGCATTGCTGATGCGGGTGTCGATCGGAATGGCGTCTTCCCACACGCGGGTGCCATGGCGATCCTGCATGGTGCGCAGCGACTCGTTGCCGGCGCGGGTGCGGCGGTCGAACAGGGTCGGCAGGATCGAGATCGGCAGCGAGCGGCGGCGCGAGCGCTCGACCATCTCGCCGGTGCGGACCATGCCGTCCAGGCCATGCAGGGCCAGCGGCTCGGCCTGGGTGGGGATGATCAGGCGGTCGGCAGCGGCCAGCGCGTTGATCATCAACAGGCCAAGGGTGGGGGCACAGTCCAGCAGGATGTAGTCGTGCTGGCCCTGGTGGCGCGCCAGTGCGTTCTGCAGGGCCAGGCCGAGGCCGGGCTGGTTGGCGCTGCGGCGCTCCAGCGTGGCCAGCGCCGACTGCGCGCAGACATAGTCCAGGCCTTGGATGCTGCTGGCATGGCACAGGCTGGAAAGATCGGCCGGCGGAGCGCCGAACAGTTCCAGCACGCCGGCCGGCGGCGGATCGACCGGTACGCCGAAGGCGCGGCTGAGCGAGGCGTGCGGATCGAGATCGATCAGCAGCACGCGATGGCCCAGCGCGGCCAGGCCGCGGCCGAGGGCGAGGGTGGTGGTGGTCTTGCCGACTCCGCCCTTCTGGTTGGCGATTGCCCAGATGCGCATCGGTTTACTCCTTCATTGCCGGGGGAACGGCGGCGCCGACGCGGCTGCCAGCCCGCACCGGCGGCAACTTCACCGGTGCGATGGGGGAGGTGGGGGCGCTGGCCGGAGTTGCGGCGGCTTGTTCGGTGGTGCTGTTGTCGACGGCGCCGGTGGCCGCATTGAGGCGCTGGCCGAGCGGATCCACCGAATGTGAGGTGTCGGCCAGGATGATGACCATCACCCGGCGGTTGCGGTTGCGCCCCTGCGCGCTGTCGTTCTCTTCGCGCGGACGAAACTGGCCATAGCCGACCATCGCCAGCCGCGACGGCTGCACGCCCTGGTCGGCGAACAGGTGCACCACGCTGGCCGCGCGGCCGGCCGACAGTTCCCAGTTCGAAGGGAAGGTGGCGGTGGCGATCGGCACGTTGTCGGTGTGGCCTTCCACGCGCACGCTGTTGGGCACGTCACGCAGCACCTCGGCCAGGCTGGCCAGCGTCTGCCGTGCATGCACGTCCAGCGCGGCCGAGCCGGTGGGGAACAGGATGTCGCTGTTGATCTCCACTTCAATCCACAACTCGGTGCGGCGCACGCTGATCATGCCGCGGTCGATCAGCGGCGCCAATGCAGCGGTGAGGCGGTCGGCGATGCTGTTGAGCTGGCGCTCGGCACGGGCGATCTGTTCCTGGTTGTGCACGGAGACCGGCATGCGCATCTGCGAGGCCATCGACGGCAGCAGGGTCGGGTCGTGCGACGGCGCCGGCGCGGAGGGTCCGATCTTGGTGCCGGACTTGATCACCGAAGGGCTGTCCCAGCCGCCACCCTGCACCTGCTTGTTCCCCACCTGCACCGGGTTGATGGTGCGCGGTGCGCCACCGAAGGCATCGGTGAGCGCGTCGGCCATGATCCGGTACTTGCCCTCGTTGACCGAGGAGATCGCGTACATGACCACGAAGAAGGCGAGCAGCAGCGTCATCAGGTCGGCATAGGGGATCGCCCATGCTTCATGGTTGGCGTGCTCTTCGTGGTGCTTGCGGCGGGCCATGTCAGTGCAGGAAGCCGGAAAGGTTGGTTTCGATGTTGCGCGGGTTCTCGCCCTGGGCGATCGAGATCAGCCCTTCAATGACCATTTCGCGGTCGCGGGTGTTGTGCGAGATCACACTCTTGAGCTTGGCAGCCACCGGCAGGAACAGCAGGTTGGCCGAGGCGATGCCGTAGATGGTGGCGGTGAACGCGGCGGCGATGCCGTGGCCGAGCTTGCTCGGGTCGGCCAGGTTCTTCATCACCGCGATCAGGCCGAGCACGGCGCCGATGATGCCGAGGGTCGGGGCGTAGATGCCCATCGCTTCGAAGACCTTGGCGCCGGCCTGGTCCTGGTGTTCCTGGCTGCCCAGTTCGATTTCCAGCATGTGCCGCATCGATTCGGGCTCGACGCCGTCCACCAGAAGCTGCAGGCCCTTGCGCAGGAACGGGTCCTGCTGCGCTTCCACCTGCGATTCCAGGCCCAGCAGGCCCTGGCGGCGGGCGATGTTGCTCCACTCGACGATCTGCTGGATCAGTTCACGGCGATCGCTGTGTGGCGGGCGTACGACCCAGCGCACGATCTTGAACGCATGCTTGAACACCGCCGGCGAGGTATGCAGCAGGATCGCGGCGACGGTGCCGACGATGACGATCACGAACGCCGCAGGCGACCACAACGACGCCAGGCCGGCGCCCTTGAGGATGCTGCCGCCGACCAGCGAGGCCAGGGCGAGAAAGAGTCCAATGAGGCTGAGTCTATCCATGGTTCCGGTATCGGCGTGTATGAATGGGACTTGAGACACCGGTAGATCGCGTACAGACGGTAGTCACAGTTTTTCGGGTTGCCGGGCATGGCCCTGGCGGGGTTCAACGCAGCCCGTCCACGTCCAGGATCAGGGCCATGCGACCATCGCCGATCAAGGTTGCACCGGCATAACCGCGCAGGCCGCGCAGGGCCTTCGGCAGTGGCTTGATGACCACTTCCTCACGCCCGCGCACCTGGTCCACGACCAGCCCGAAGCGGGCTTCGCCGGCCTGCAGCACCACGATGGTCAGCAGGGTTGACGCGGCCGGTGTCACATCCAGCCACTGGCGCAGGTCGACCAGCGGCAGGGTGTGCGAGCGGCGATCAAGCACGGCGCGGCCATCGAACCAGCCCAGCGAGGTGCGCGGCGCGTGCAGCACTTCCATCACGCGTGCCAGGGGTAGCGCGTAGACGTCCTCGCCGGCCTGCACCAGCAGGGTCGGCAGGATCGCCAGGGTGAGCGGCACGCGGATCAGGAAGCGGCTGCCACGACCCAGTTCCGACTGGATCTGGATCTGGCCGCTCAGTTCGCGGATGCGCGACTGCACCACGTCCATGCCGACGCCACGGCCGGAGATATCGGTGACCTGCTGCTTGGTCGAGAAGCCCGGCAGGAACACCAGGTGCAGGCACTCCTCGCTGCTCAGGCGGGCGGCGGCTTCCGGATCGATCAGGCCCTTCTCGCGCGCCTTGGCGCGCAGCTTCTCCGGGTCGATGCCGGCGCCATCGTCCTGCACCTCGATGCTGACGTAGTCGCCTTCCTGCTGCGCCGACAGGCGTACATGGCCCATCCGCGGCTTGCCTTGTGCTTCGCGCAGGTCGGGCATTTCCACGCCATGGTCGATGGCGTTGCGGACCAGGTGCACCAGCGGGTCGGCCAGGGCCTCGACCAGGTTGCGGTCGAGCTCGGTCTCGGCACCGATCAGCTCCAGGTCCACTTCCTTCTTCAGCGAGCGGGCAACGTCGCGGGCGACCTTGGGGAACCGCGAGAACACCTTGCCCACCGGCTGCATGCGGGTGCGCATCACCGCCGATTGCAGGCGCGCGGTGGCGATATCCAGCGTCGACACGGCGCGGTCCAGCTCTTCATCGCGCAGGCGTGCACGCAGGGTCTTGAGCCGATTGCGCGACAGCACCAGTTCGCCGATCAGGTTGACGATCGCGTCCAGGCGTTTGGTATCAACGCGCACCGTGTGTTCGGCCTCGGCCAGCGGCTTGGCCGCCGGCTTGGCCACGGGTGCCGGTGCAGCGACCGGGCGCGGCGCGGGCGCCGGCGCCGGTGCCAGGACTGCAGCAGGCTTGGCACCCGGTGCGGCGCCACCGTGCAACTGGTCGAGCAGGGCTTCGAACTCGTCCTCGCTGATCAGGCCGTCGTCGGCTTTTTTTGCCGGCGCGATCGCAGTCGGAGCATTGCCACCGTGCAGCTGGTCGAGCAGCGCCTCGAATTCGTCGTCGGTGATCAGGTCGCTGCCCCCCGCGGCGGGTGCTGCGGCGGCGGCGGGCGCAGCCACGGCACCCCCGTGCACGTCGAACTGGGCGATCAGGTCCGGCGGCGCATAGCCCGGCTCGGTGCCGGACGACACGGCGTCCAGCATCGACTGCAGGTAATCCAGTGATTGCTGGGCCGCGTCGAAGTGGTGGGCCTGCAGCACGGCCTGGCCGGCGCGCGCCGCGCCCAGCGCCTCCTCAGCGGCGTGGCACAGCTCGACCATGGCAGTGACGCCGAGGAAGCCGGCGCCGCCCTTGAGCGTGTGGTAGCCGCGGAACACCGCATTGAGCTGGTCGCTGTCCTGCGGTGCCTGCTCCAGCGACACCAGCTGTTCGCCGAGGCGGTCCAGGATCTCCTGCGCCTCGATGATGAAATCGGCAGTGATGTCGTCGGATACCGCGCTCATGCTTACAGCCCCAGATCCGACAACAGGTCGTCGGCGTCGTTCTGCGAGACCGCGTGGCGGTCCAGTCCCTTCAGTGCCGGCCCGGCCAGTGCCGGGTCGGTGCGATGCTGTTCCGGCGGCAGGCCGAGTGCGCCGAAGCCCTCGTGCACGCGGCGGACGATGCCGACCACGCGACGGATGATCTGCCCGGTCAGGTCCTGGTAGCTCTGGGTCAGGGCGATCTCGGTCAGGTTGTGGCGGATGCGCTCGAGCTGCGCGTCCTGGCCTGGCTGCAGGCCTTCGGCACGCAGCTGTTCGGTCAGGCTGCGGCATTCCTCGGCCAGGTCCAAGGTGCGGTGGGTGGCCTGTTCGGTCATCGCCACCACGTGGTCCAGGCGCGCGCAGGCGTCATCCAGCTCACCGGCCTCGCTGGGCACGGTCGGCAGTTCACCCAGCGCCTGTCCCAGCTCGCGGGCCAGCCGCGACAGGCCGCTCATCATCGGCTGCGTGCGCAGCGCGACCAGTCCGTCGATGCGTTGCCGCCAGGCAGCTTCGTCACCGGACTCCAGTGCGTCCAGGGCTTCCTGCAGGCGCAGGGCCAGGGCGTTCTTGTCGACCGTGGTATCCATCAGGCGCTGGCCGCCAGGCGTTCGAAGATCTTGCCGAGCTTTTCTTCCAGCGTCTGCGCGGTGAAGGGCTTGATGATGTAGCCGTTCACGCCGTTCTGGGCGGCTTCGATGATCTGTTCGCGCTTGGCTTCGGCAGTGACCATCAGCACTGGCAGGGTCTTCAGCTTGGCATCGGCGCGGATCGCCTTGAGCAGCTCGATGCCGGTCATCACCGGCATGTTCCAGTCGGTGACGACGAAATCGAACGACTGGCTCTGCAGCAGCGACAGCGCGGCATGCCCGTCCTCGGCTTCGGCGGTATTGGTGAAGCCAAGATCGCCCAGCAGGTTCTTGACGATGCGACGCATGGTCGAGAAGTCGTCGACGATCAGGATGCGCATGTTCTTGTTCAAAGCAGAGTTCCTTTGTTGTTCATTCCGGGTGGCCGGGGGCAGCCGCCTCGGGCATGTTCACTCTTCCAGGCCGGCGTCGGCCGCCTCGAAAATCTTCAATCGTCCACGCAGGCGCAGCACGGCCTGGCCGTGTATCTGGCAGACCCGCGACTCGCTCACGCCGAGCACCGCGCCGATCTCCTTCAGGTTCAGTTCCTGCTCGTAATAGAGCGAGAGCACCAGCTGTTCGCGCTCGGGCAGGTGGCCGATGGCCTTGCCCAGCTCGCGGCCGAACTCGCCGCGCTCCAGCACCTGCTGCGGCGTCGGGCCGCCCTGGGCGACGGTATCCAGCTCGCCCTGGTCCTCGATGCGTGACTCCAGGCTCAGCACCTGGCCACGCGCGGCGTCTTCCATCAGCCGCAGGTATTCGGGCAGCGGCATCTCCATCGCGGCGGCCACTTCGGTGGCGCTGGCGGCACGGCCGGTGCTCTGTTCCAGGCGGCGGATGGTGGCAGCGGCGTCGCGTGCGCGGCGATGCACCGAGCGCGGCACCCAGTCGCCACGGCGGATCTCGTCGATCATCGAACCGCGGATGCGGATCGAGGCGTAGGTCTCGAACGAGGCGCCCTGGTCGGCGTCGTAGCTGCGCGACGCTTCGATCAGCCCCATCATGCCGGCCTGGATCAGGTCGTCCACCTCCACGCTCGCCGGCAGGCGTGCGGCCAGGTGGTGGGCGATGCGCCGCACCAGGTCCGAGTGCTGGGAGATGACCTCGTTGGCCGCCGAGCGCTGGACCTCCCGGTACTGGGCTGCGCCTTTCATGCGGCCACCCCGCGCTGCTTGAGAATGCGCTCGAGGAAGAACTCGACGCCGCCACGCGGTTCGGTCGGCGCCTGCCAGCGTGCGGTGCGGCGCGCGATCTCGGTGATCGCCAGCGCGGCCGGGCTGGACGGGTAGGCCTTCACCACCGGTTGCTGGCGCTGCACCGACAGGCGCAGCCAGTCGTCCTGCGGCACGCAGCCCAGGTAGTTCAGCGAGACATCGGCGAGGAACTTCTCGCACACGCGGGTCAGCTTTTCGTACAGCACGCGGCCCTCGTTGGGGTCGCGCACCATGTTGGCCACCACCTGGATGCGGTCCACGCCGCGCTCGCGCGACAGCACCTTGATCAGTGCGTAGGCGTCGGTGATCGAGGCCGGTTCGTCACAGACCACCACCACGGTGTCCTGCGCGGCCTGGCAGAAGGTCAGCACGCCATCGGTGATGCCGGCGGCGGTGTCCACCACCATGATGTCCAGCTCGCGTTCCAGTTCGGAGAACACGTTGACCAGGCCGACGTGCTCGGCCGGGGCCAGCTCGGCCATGTGGCGGCGACCGGACGCGGCCGGGACCACCAGCACGCCGTTCGGGCCTTCGACGATGACGTCGTCCAGCGAGCAGCGGCCGGCCACCAGGTCGGCCAGCGTAAAGGTGGGGTTCAAGCCCAGGATCACGTCGATGTTGGCCAGGCCCAGGTCGGCGTCCAGCAGCAGCGTGCGCTTGCCCATGCCCGCCAGCGCCACAGCCAGGTTGGCCGAGACGTTGGTCTTGCCCACGCCGCCCTTGCCGCCGGTCACCGCGATGGTGCGCACAGGGCCGAGCGGCTCGCTGCGGGTGGCCGACAGCGGGAAGGTCTTGGTCAGCTTGGCGTACTCACGCGACGGCATGGTTCAACTCCGGGTTGCAGGGCATATCGGCCGCTCGGCGCAAATCTTCAAGGCGAAGTACGAGATTGGCTGCACTGGCCCTATGCAGGTCCTCCGGGACGTCCTGGCCATCGGTCACCCAGGTGATCGGCAGGGCGTGGTCCACCGCCACCGACAGGGCGTTGCCGAAGCGGCCGGTCTCGTCCAGCTTGCTCAGCACCAGACCCTGCAGGTTGGCGGCGCCGAAGCGGCGGACCACCTCGTCCATGTCGCCGAAGCTGGTATTGGCCGGCAGCACCAGCAGGGTGCGCACCTGGCGGGCGGCACGCAGCCACTGCAGCTGGGCGGCCAGCGCGCGGTCGCGCGGGCCCAGCCCGGCGGTGTCGATCAGCACCAGCTTGTAGTCCTTCAGGCGTTCCAGCAGCTGGTCCAGGTCGGTGCCGCTGTTGGCCTCGTGCACCGCGATGCCGAGCTGGCGGCCGTAGCCGTAGAGCTGCTCGCGGGCGCCGATGCGGGCGGTATCGGTGGTGACCAGGGCGACGTCACGCGGCGCGTGCTTCTCGGCGAATCGCGAGGCCAGCTTGGCGATGGTGGTGGTCTTGCCGGCGCCGGTCGGGCCGACCAGGGCGATCACGCCGCCTTCTTCCAGCGGGTCGACCGGGGCGATCGGAAGCTTGCGCGAGATCAGCCCCAGCATCAGGCCGCGGCCACGATGGGCTTCGGTCTCCAGCGGGATCTGCATGGCCACGTCGCGGGCCAGGCCGGCATCGAAGCCATATTCGTCCATCAGGTCCAACGCGGTGGCGCGCACCGGGCAGCCGCGCAGGCGCTCGTCGGTGAAGCGGTTCATCTCGCGCTCGATCACCTGGCGCATGCCGGCCACTTCCTGGCGCAACTGGCGGATCTCGGCGTCGTCCTGGGCGACCACCGTCAGCACCGGAGCCGGAGCCAGGGTGGGGGCCGGCGCGGTTTCGACAATGGCATCGGCCAACGCCGGTTCGCTGGCGGCGCTGGCCGGCTGCGCGTCGGCGACGGCAGCGGTCGGCAGCGGCGGCGGCTGCACGGCCGGCGCCACGCTTTCGTGATGCGCCTCGTGCGGCGGATCGATCTGGAAGCGGGCGCGGTTGGCCGGCACGGCGGCGGCCGGTGCAACGATGGCCTCGGCGAACGGCGCGAAGATCTGTTCCGGCAGCGCCGGTTCGTTGACGGCGGCACGCGCGAGGGTGGCCGCAAAGCCGGTGCTGCCGCGGGTCGGCACGATCTCGTCGGCGCTGTCCAGGGTGCGGCCGGTGGCGCCGACCGCGGCGCGGGCGAGGGCGGCCACCGCCGAGGTGGTGGCGGCGACCGGCTCCGGTGCCGGGGTGGCGCTGCGACGGCGGGTGACGGCGGCGATCACCGCATCGGCGGCGTTGCGCGGCTTGGGCGCCGGCGGCGGCGCCACCTCGCGGCGCGAGGCTTCCAGCGCACGCTGCACGGCGCTTTCATCGTAGTTGGCGGCGGCGACGATCTCGATGCCTTCCTCGATCCGGCGGTTGGACAGGATCACGGCATCAGGACCATGTTCCTTGCGCACCAGGTTCATGGCCGAACGCATGTCGGCGGCGACGAATCGTTTGATTTTCATGCTGTGGTCACGAGGCGAAGACGGCGGAGTGGCGGCCGGGGAACTCGGGTGGTCGGTGGTCTGCACGGTGCGGGTTCCCCTTGGTATCTGTCTGTTGCGTTGGTTCGAAGGTGGTGTCTGTTTTCTGGCGCGTCGGCGGGCGGCGTCAGCTGATCGTTCCGACCAGCTTCAGGCGCTTGTCCTCCGGCACCTCGCTGTAGGCCAGGACCGACAGCGACGGAACGCTGTGGCGGACCAGGCGTGCCAGCGCGGCTCGCACCGGGCCAGGTACCAGCACGACCGCGGGCTCGTTGCGGGCTTCCTGCTTGCTGACACATTCGGCCAGGCTCTGGTGCAGTCGCTCAGCGAGTCCGGGTTCCAGCGCGGCGCCGTTGCCCTGCGTGGACTCCTGCAAGACACGTTCCAATTGCGGGTTGAGGGTGAACACCGGCAGCTCCGCCGACATTCCGGCGATCTCCTGCACGATGAAGCGGCCCAAGGCGGTGCGCACGGCGGCGGTCAGCACGGCCGGGTCCTGGCTGCTGGGCGCATGTTCGACCAGTGCCTCGGCGATCTTGCGCAGCTGGCGGATCGGAATGCGCTCGACCAGCAGGTTCTGCAGCACGCGCACCACCGCCGACAGCGGCAGCGCCTTCGGCGTCAGATCTTCGACGAGCTTGGGCGCGCTCTTGGCCAGGTTGGCCAGCAGGTGTTGCACTTCCTCATGGCCGAGCAACTCAGGTGCGTGCTCGCGGATCAGGTGCGAAAGGTGGGTGGCGACCACGGTGGCCGGGTCGACCACCGTGTAGCCCAGCGTTTCGGCCTGAGCACGCTGGTGCGGTTGGATCCAGGTGGCATCTAGGCCGAACGCGGGGTCCTTGCCGGCGATGCCTTCCAGCGTGCCAAGCGCGCTGCCCGGGTCCAGCGCGAGCTCGCGGTCGGGGTGGATCTCGGCGGTGGCCACCGGCACGCCGTGCACCAGCACGCGGTAGCCGTTGGCGGGCAGTTCCAGGTTGTCGCGGATGTGTACCGATGGAATCAGGAAGCCGACATCCTGGGTCAGCTTGCGGCGCACGCCCTTGATGCGCGCCATCAGTTCGCCGCCCTGGTTGCTGTCCACCAGCGGAATCAGCCGGTAGCCGACCTCCAGGCCCAGCGGATCGACCGGGCGCAGTTCGTCCCAGCTCAGTTCGGCGGTGGGCGCCGGCGCGGCCGGGCGGCCGAGGGCGCTGAGCGCCGCCGGGTCCTTGCCCGTTGCGGCGGCATCGGCGGCCGGGGCCTGGGTCTTGCGGTACAGCTTCCAGGCAATGAAGCCGAGGATCGACGCCAGCGTCAGGAAAGCGACGTTGGGCATGCCCGGCACCAGGCCCACCAGGCCGATGATGCCGGCGGTGATCGCCAGCGCCCGGTATTGGCCAAACACCTGGCCGGTCATGGCCTGGGCCATGTCCTGCGAGCGCGAGGCGCGGGTGACCAGCATCGCCACCGCACTGGAGACCAGCAGCGCCGGCAGCTGGGCCACCAGGCCGTCACCGATCGACAACAGGGTGTAGGTGGCAGCGGCTTCACCGAAGGGCATGCCATGCTGCAGCACACCCACGGCCAGGCCGCCGAGCATGTTGATGAACAGGATCAGGATGCCGGCGATGGCGTCGCCGCGGATGAACTTGCTAGCACCGTCCATCGCACCGTAGAAGTCGGCTTCCTCGCGGACTTCTTCGCGGCGCAGCTTGGCTTCTTCACGCGTCAGCAAACCGGCGTTGAGGTCGGCGTCGATCGCCATCTGCTTGCCGGGCATCGCGTCGAGGATGAAGCGCGCGGTCACTTCCGAGACCCGGCCGGCGCCCTTGGTGATCACCACGAAGTTGATGATGGTGAGGATCGCGAACACCACGATGCCCACCGCGTAGTTGCCGCCGATCACGAATTCGCCGAAGGCGGCGATGACCTTGCCCGCGGCATCGTGGCCGTTCTGGCCGTTGAGCAGGATCACGCGGGTGGAGGCCACGTTCAGCGCCAGCCGCAGCATGGTGGTGATCAGCAGCACGATCGGGAAGATGGTGAAGTCCAGCGGGCGCTTCACGTAGACCACCGCCAGCAGCACCATCAGCGAGATGGCAATGTTGAAGGTGAACAGCGCATCGAGCACCGGCGCGGCCAGCGGCACCACGACCATGGCCAGCAGGGCCAGCACGATCAGCGGCGCGCCAAGACCCTGGCGGATCATTTCCAGGGCGCGGCGGGTGTTGAAGCCGGTGGAGGGCTGGGCGCTCACGGGCGGCCTCCCTTGCCGAATTCATCCACCTGGATGTGCGGGGCGTCCGGCATCGGGCCAGTGCGCCACGCGCGCAGCTGGTAGACGTAGGACAGGACCTGGGCGACGGCCGAATACAGTCTCACGGGGATTTCCTTTCCGAGTTGGCCCTCCCGATACAAGGCGCGTGCCAAAGGTGGGGCAGAGACGATCGCGACCTTGTTGCCGTCGGCCACTTCACGGATGCGCAGGGCGGTCTCGTCCACGCCCAGGGCGACCACGGTGGGGGCGTTCATGGCGCCGCCCTCATACTTCAGGGCCACCGCGTAGTGGGTGGGGTTGACCACCACCACGTCGGCGGTGGGTACCGCTTCCATCATCCGGCGGTTGGCCATCTGCTGCTGCAGCTGGCGGATGCGGCCCTTCACCTCGGGGCTGCCCTCGCTTTCCTTCATTTCCCGGCGCAGCTCTTCCCGGGTCATCTTCAGCTTGCGCATCCAGTTCCAGCGCTGGTATGGCGCGTCGATGGCGGCCAGCACCAGCATCGCGCCGGCGGTGGCCAGCAGCAGGCGCAGGGTGAAGCCGAGGCCGTCGGTGATGGCCGTCTCCAGCGGGTGGTGGATCAGGCCGCGCAGGGTGTCAAAGCCGGTCCAGACCACCAGCCCGGCGGCGACGCCGACGAAGGCCACGCGCAGCAACGATTTGGTGAATTCGGCAATGGCCTCCGGGCCATACAGGCGCTTGAACCCGCTCATCGGGTTCATGCGGTTGATGTCGGGTAGCAACGCCTTCTGCGACCAGCGCAGTCCGCCCATCACCAGCGGGGCGACGAAGCTGGCCAGCAGGCAGACCAGCACCAGCGGCGCGATCACCAGCATGAACTGCAGCAGCAGGTCGCCGAAGTGGCCGAACAGTTCCTTCGGGTTCTGCCGCAGGCTCTGTTCCGGGCTCAGCGCCTGCTTCATCCAGGCGCTGGCGCCGCGTCCGATCGAGCCACTCATGGCCATCACCGCCAGCACGCCGGCGCCGAACACGGCGGCCGTGCCGAGCTCACGCGAGCGCGGCAGGTTGCCCTGTTCGCGGGCGTCGCGCAGGCGTTTTTCGGTCGGTTGTTCGGTCTTTTCGCCGGCGGATTCGTTCTCGGACATCACGGGCACTGCGGCAGGGGTTGCCGGGGTGCGTGCAAGAACTGTTCCGTGATGGGGTGTTGCCTATCCACGCGCGGCGCGGATCCATTTGTAGAGCCGAGCCCATGCTCGGCTATGTTTGGATCGGGCGCGAAGAGCAGCCGAGCGCAGGCTCGGCTCTACAGGGGAGAGTTGTCGCTGGACGGTGGGCTCTGCGCCAGCTCTACCCGCGGCCGCGGCAGGTCGTGCAGCTGCATGAAGCGCGCCGCGTCGACCGGGCGACCGAGCAGGTAGCCCTGCAGGTAGTCGCAGCCCAGGCGCTCCAGGTAGGCGCGCTGGGCCGTGGTTTCCACGCCTTCGGCGACGATGTCCATGTCCAGCGCATGGCCCAGCGCCACGATCGCCGAGACGATCACCACGTCCTCTGCACTGTGTTCCAGGTCGCGCACGAACGCATGGTCGATCTTGATCTCGGTGGCCGGCAGCCGCTTCAGGTACAGCAGGCTGGAATAGCCAGTGCCGAAGTCATCGATGGATATGCCTACGCCCAGCGCCGACAGCGCCTGCAGCAGGCGCAGGCTGGTGTCGGTATCGCGCATCACCGTGCTTTCGGTGATTTCCAGCACCAGGTGGCGCGGAGCGATGTTGTGGCGTTCGATCATCGCGCGCACATCCTGCAGCAGGTGCGGCGAACTGAACTGCACCGGCGACAGGTTCACCGACATCGACCAGCCTTCGTGACCGGCATCGTGCCAGCGCCGCAGTTGCAGGCAGGCCTGGTCCAGCGCCCAGCGCCCGATCTCGTTGATCGCGCCGCTGCGCTCGGCCAGGCGGATGAACCGATCGGGCGGAATCAGGCCATGCTCCGGATGGTGCCAGCGGATCAACGCTTCGGCACCGGCCACCTTCTGCGTGGCCACGCGGATCTTGGGCTGGTAGTGCAGGAACAGCTGCTCGCTGCCAATGGCCCGGCGCAGGTCGGCCAGCAGCCGGAACTGTTGTTCGGCGCTGTCATTCATCCAGTCGGCGAACAGCACGAAGGCGTTGCGTCCGGATTCCTTGGCCTGGTACATCGCCGCATCGGCAAACGCCATCAGCTGTCGTTCGCTGGCAGCGTGGTCGGGGCAGATTGCCACGCCGATGCTGGCGGTTACCTGCAGTTCGTTGTCCGGCAGCAACGGGCCGCTGCCCACCGCCTGCAGGATGCGCCGGGCGAGGGTGGGCAGGTCCTCGTCGTGTTCGATGCGTACCACCAGCACGAACTCGTCACCGCCCAGTCGTGCCAGCATATCGTTGGGCCGCAGCAGCTGGCGGGTGCGCTCGGCCACCGCCACCAGCAGTGCATCGCCGGCCTGGTGGCCGTAGGCATCGTTGACCTGCTTGAAGCCGTCCAGGTCCATGAACATCACGGCGAAACGGCTGCCGCCCTGCTCGGCCTCGGCCAGTGACTGCACGATGCGACGCTGCAGCAGCAGGCGGTTGGGCAGGCGGGTGAGCGGATCATGCAGTGCGGCCTGGGTCAGTTCCTGCTGCGCATCGGTCAACGAGGTGCTCAGCATGGAGTTGCGCAGTCGCAGCAGCTGCGCCTCCACCCGCTGGTCCAGCCAGGACACCACCAGCACCACCGCGAGGATCGCCACGGACAGCACCACCACCAGCATGGCCAGCCATTCGCTGTGCAAGCCGTCGCCGACGGCTGCGCCGCAGATGCTGCCCTCCGGAAAGCGAGCGGCGGCCATGCCGGTGTAGTGCATGCCGACGATCGCCAGGCCGAGCAGCCCCGCCGCGGCCAAGCGGTCGCCGATACGGGTGCGCTGCCCACGCAGGCGGAACGCAACATACAGGGCTGTCCACGAGGCGGCGACCGCCACCATCAGTGATAGCAGCAGCCAGCCCGGGTCGTAGTCGATGCCTGGCTGCATGCGCATTGCGGCCATGCCGACGTAGTGCATGCCGGCGATGCCGGTGCCCATCAGCAGGGCACCGCCGGCCAGCCGTGGATGCGGCAGAGTACGCAGCGAGACCAGCCACAGTGCGAATACCGACGAAGCGATCGCCAAGGCCAGCGAGAGCAGGGTGATCGGCAGGTCGTAGCCGAGCGGAATGGGCAGATCGAAGGCGAGCATGCCGATGAAGTGCATCGACCAGATGCCCAGGCCCATGGCGAAGCCACCACCGAGGCGCCACCACCAGGCCGCGGCCTTGCCGGGCGCGGTAATCGTGCGCCCGGCCATTGCCAGTGCAGTGTAGGAAGCCATCACGGCTACCAGCAGCGAGATTGCGACCAGCCACGGGTTGTACGTGCCTACCAGCATTCGTCAGTCTCCCGGACCTGCCTGTCGACGGAAACCACGGTGGGGCATGCATGAGGCAGGCCGACGCAGGGCGGCGGCCACGTGCGGCATCCCCCCGGTTGCCGCGCATTCACTCTAACGCGCAGACCCGGGGGAAGGGCAAGCAGTAAAACGTGAAATTGCGCCCCGTAGAGCCGAGCCCATGCTCGGCTGCCGCTCCTGCCGAAGACAGCCGAGCATGGGCTCGGCTCTATAGAAACAAAGGCATGGCAAGCAGTAAAACGTGATGATCAGGTCAGTGTGTGACCGCGTCCGCAGCCTGGAAGGCGGCATCGAACAGGCGCTGTACCGGCGGGCCCATTTCCCCGGCCAGCAGCGCCAGCAGGAACAGACCCAGCAGCAACGAGACCGGCAGGCCCAGCTGGATCGGATTCAGCGCCGGAGCGGCCCGGGCCAGCACGCCGAACGCCAGATTCACTGCCAGCATCGCCACCGTCAGCGGGATCGCCAGGGTCAGCGCGCCGCGTAGCACGGTCAGCAGGAAAGTCGGGGCGATGCTGAAGAACGCGTGCGGGTCCGGCAGCGGAGCGCCGATCGGCAGTGCGCGATAGCTGTCCACCAGCAGCGAGATCAGCGCCAAGTGGCCGTTGGCGGTGAAGAACAGCAGCCCGAACAGCAGATAGAACCACTGTCCGATCACGCCGGAGGTACCACCGCGCAGCGGGTCGCTCATCTGAGCGAAGGCCAGGCCGGTGCCCTGCGCGATCAGTTCGCCCGCCATCGCACCGGCTTCGAACACCAGCCGCAGCAGGAAGCCGATGGAGACGCCGATGGCCAGCTCGCGCGCGATGGTCAGCACCGTGGCGGCGTCGAAGCCGGTCCAGTCCGGCACCGGGGGCAGCAGCGGGGCCAGTGCGATGGCCAGGGTGCCAGCCAGCACCACGCGCACCCGTGACGGGACGGCGCGGGTCCCGACCATCGGCATGGCCATGGCCACAGCGCCGATGCGCAGCATGGTCCACAGTACGGTACCGATCATGCCGAAGGCCTGAAGGCCGTCGGCAGCCATCTGGGTGGCGGCGTCCATCGAAGCGCGTGTCCTAGCCGATCAGGTGCGGAATTCGCTGGAACAGCAGCGTGGTGAATTCAACCAGGTGGCCGATCAGCAGGCTGCCCAGCGCGAACAGCACCGCGGTCAGTGCCGCCGCCTTGGCGACGAAGGCGATGGTCGGTTCGTTGAGCTGGGTCGCGGCCTGCACCACGCCCACCACCACGCCCACCACCAGCACGGTGAGCAGCAGCGGGCCAGCCACCCACAACACGGTGATCAGGCCGCCACGCAGTTCAGTCAGGGCAAGTTCTGGAGACATTCGGGGGTCCATCTGCTCTTGTAGAGTCGAGCCATGCTCGACTGCGCTTTGCGCGGGATATCAAGCCGGATTGAAGCTGGCTGCCAACGTACCCACGGTCAGCACCCAGCCATCGACCAGCACGAACAGCAGGATCTTGAACGGTGCCGACACCAGCATCGGCGACAGCATCATCATGCCCATCGACATCAGCACGCTGGCAACGACCAGGTCGATGATCACGAACGGGATGAAGATCAGGAAGCCGATCTCGAAAGCGGTTTTCAGCTCGCTGGTGACGAACGATGCGACCAGTACCGGGAACGGGATCGCATCGGGGCTGGCGTAGGTGCCGTGCCCGGCGATGCCGGCGAAGGTCATCAGGTCGGTCTCGCGGATCTGCGCCAGCATGAAGGCGCGCAACGGCGTGGTGGTCAGCGTCCAGGCGGTCTGGAAGTCGATCTCGCCATTGAGGTACGGCGCCATGCCGGCGCTCCAGGCCTTGTCCCAGGTCGGCATCATTACCATCGCGGTGAGGAAGAGGGCCAGGCCCAGCAGCACCTGGTTGGACGGGGTCTGCCCGGTACCCAGCGCCTGGCGCAGCAGGCCCAGCACGATGATGATGCGGGTGAACGAGGTCAGCACCAGCAGCATCGACGGGATCAGGGTGATCGCCGTCATCAGCAGCAAGGTCTGCAGCGGCAGGCTGACCGGTGCACCGCCGATCTTGCCCACGTTGATGTCCGGCAGCGGCGTGTTCGGGGCGCCGGGCGCGGCGAACGCCAGTGCCGGCAACAGGCACAGGGCAAGCAACAGCAGCCACGGCATCAGGGTGGCAAGACGGGTACGGGTGACGCGCATGTCAGGGGTCCTTGCGCAGCCGCTGCTGCAGCAACTGGGCGAAATTCGGCAGGTTCTTGAAGTCCGGCACGCGCACCGGCGCCGGGGGCGGCAACGGTTCGGGCAGGGTATGCAGGGTGTTGATGCCACCGGCGGTGACGCCCAGCAGCAGTTGCTGGCCGTTGACCTCGACCACCACCACGCGCTCCTTGGCGCCCACGCTCAGGCTGGCCACCAGCTTCATGCCTTCGGCCGGGCGGAAGCCACTGCCGGGCATGCGCTTGAGCAGCCAGCCGAGGCCGATGACCAGCGCGAGCACTGCCAGCAGCGCCAGCACCGCGCCGAACAGGCTGGGTGCGGCGGCCGCATGCTGGCCGACCTGGGGCCCGATGGGCGCGGCGGTCTTGCCGACCGCCAGCAGGGTGGAGGCCAGCAGGCTCAACGCAGTCTCCGGATCCGCTCGCTCGGGCTGACCACGTCGGTCAGGCGCACGCCGAAGCGGTCGTTGATCACCACAACCTCGCCGTGGGCGATCAGGGTACCGTTGACGAACACGTCCAGCGACTCGCCGGCACCCCGTTCCAGTTCCACCACCGAGCCCTGGTTGAGCTGCAGCAGGTTGCGGATCGGCAGGCGCGCGCGACCGACTTCCAGCGACAGGGTCACCGGTACGTCCAGGATCACGTCCAGGTTCAGGTCCGGGCCGTTCGCCTCATCGGCCTGCAGGCTGCTGAACTGGGCCGGGGTGGGTTCGAGGGCGTCGATATCGTTCATTGCGGGTCTTCCTGGATGACGGGTACGCGCGGGCGGGTGCCCGGCGGATGGGTAGCGGTGATCTTCACGGCGTTCATGCCGTTGGCGATGCCGAACTCGCCGGTGAACACCGGGATGTTCTCCACGCACAACGGCACCTGCGGGCTGAGTTCGATCGGCAGGATGTCGCCGACCTTCAGCTGGGTCAGGTCGCGCAGGGTCATGCGCTTGCTGGCCAGTACGCTGGACAGAGTGACTTCGGCGATGTTGAGCTGCTCACGCAGGGTCTGGCCCCAGCTTTCGTCGCGATCGTTGCGGTCGCTCTGGATGCCGGCGTCGAGCAGCTCGCGGATCGGCTCCAGCATCGAATACGGCAGGGTGACGTGGATGTCGCCACCGCCGCCATCGAGTTCGACGTGCAGGCGGCACACCACCACGTATTCGCGTGGCGTCACGATGTTGGCGAAGTGCGGGTTGATCTCCGAGTTGATGTACTCGAAGTCCACGTCCATCACCGGCGCCCAGGCCTCGCGCAGGTCGGCGAAGGTCTGCTTCAGCAGCAGGTGGATCACCCGCATTTCAGTGGCGGTGAACTCGCGGCCTTCGATGCGGGTCGGGTAGCGCCCGTCGCCACCGAAGAAGTTGTCGACGATGGCGAACACCAGGGTCGGCTCGAACACGATCAGGCCGGTGCCGCGCAGCGGCTTGAAGCGGATCAGGTTCAGGTTGGTCGGTACATACAGCGAGTGCATGTAGTCGTTGAACTTGATCAGTTCGATGCCGCGCACCGACAGCTCGGCCGAGCGGCGGATCAGGTTGAACAGGCCGATCCGCCACAGGCGCGCGAAACGCTCGTGGACCATTTCCAGGGTCGGCATGCGACCGCGGATGATGCGGTCCTGGCTGGCGAAGTCGTACGAGCGCGCTTCGCCTGACGGCGGTTCCGGATCGGTTTCGACCGCGCCAGTGTCCACGCCGTGGAGCAGGGCATCGATCTCGTCCTGGGACAACAGATCATTCATCGGTGGGCCCTTACTGGGTCACGAAGCTGGTGAACAGCAGGTCGTCGGCACCATTGCTGCCGGTCTCGGCCTTGAGCACTTTCTGCACTTCGGCCAGCGACGCAGCCTGCAGCTTCTGCTTGCCGGCGACATCGGCGATCTGGTCCGGGCTGACCTGCGAGAACAGCATCAGCAGGCGTGCGCGGATGGCGGGTGCATGGGTCTTGATCGCTTCCAGCGCAGCCGGGTCACGGGTCATCAGCTGCACTTCCAGCTGCAGGTAGCGCGGACCATCGACCGGGCCGTTGAGATTGACCACGAACGCCGGGTCCAGCGCGAAGTACTGCGCGGGGGCCGGGGTGGCGCTCTTCTTCGGCGCCTGCGCAGTCTTGTCTTCGTGCTTGGACTGGGTGAAGAACCATACGCCGCCACCGGCGGCAGCGGCGGCCAGCACGGCCACCAGTGCGGTGATCAGGATCGGACTGCGCGGCTTGGCGGCCTTGTCCTTCTCGGCGGTCTTCTTGGTTTTGTCAGCGGCTGCGGCCACGGGGTGAAGCTCCTGAGGGTTGCTTCACCGGGATATGCAAGGGGTGTGCCGGAGCCGGGGTAGAGGGGTGCGACGGAATTCCGTCGGGATGCCAGCCGCATCGCTCTGGTGGCTGCCAACCTTGGTTGGCACGCCTGTCAGGCGTAAGCGTCCAGCAATCCGCGCTGGCGGATCAGCTGCGCCGACGACACGCTGCCATCGCCCGGCGTCGGTTCTCCGTCGCCGGGCAGACCGCCGCCACCGGGCCGCCCCGACGCATTGCCGTCACCCCCAGGGGCCTGCTGGCCGACATCGGCGTGGGCCAGCTGGAAGCCCTGTTCGCCCAGCAGTTCGCGCAGGCGCGGCAGGCTGCTTTCCAGTGCCTGGCGCACGTCCACATGCGGGCTGCTGAAACTGGCGTGCACCTTGTCGCCGTTCAACTGCAGGCGCACATCCACCGGGCCCATGTCGTCCGGGCTCAGGCGGATGTGGGCGTGGCCGATCTTCTGGTCGGCCAGCCAGCCCAGGCGCGCGCCAATGGCCTGGTCGAAACCATCGTCGCCGAACACGGGCCTGGGCGTCGGTTCGCCGTTGAAGACCGCAGTGCCGGTGGCGAGCGCAGCCTTGAGGTCCTGCAGGGCCGCCGGGGCCGGGGCGTGCAGGAATGGGGCAGCGCTACGGTCGCCGATCGCGGTCACGTCGTTGCTGTCGCGGTCGCCATGCTTGCTGCCCGGCAGGACCGTCTCCGGTAGTGGCAGGGTCGTGGCATCGCCGGCGCTGGCGGCCGGCGGCGTGCTGTCAGTTATGGATGCGACGGCTGCGCCCGGCGCCGGGGTCGGCGTCGGGGCAGGCAGTCCCGGTCCGGCAGTGGCCGGCAGCGCCGTGCCCGCACCCGTTGCAGCAGGAGCAGTGGCGGCAGGATCGGAGGGGGCCGGCATCGCCAGGACCAGGCCGGCCAGGCCCAGCGGCGGCCACGGCGCGTCCTCGGTGGCCACCGGCGTGTCCTTGTCCGTCGCCCGATCACCCGCAGGCGGAGTTTGCGGCGGCAAGGGCGACGTCTCGTTTCCCGTCGCCGCCGCATCCATGCTGCGTTCCTCCGGCGCCTGGCCATTTCCATCGGCGCTCGTCTGCGGCTTCGGTGCCAAGGTGGGCGGTGACGTGGCGGCGCCGGCGGACGCGTCCGGCGCGCCGCCCTGCAACAGTTGGCTGAAATCCTTGCTGGCCTCGCTGCGTGGCGCGCGCGCTGCAGCGCCGCCGGCAGTCTGTGCCTGCGCGTTGGCGCTGCTGGCGAGCGGGGCGGGCATCACGGGCGGCCTCCCTGCTCGGTGCCATCCTGGTCTTCGGCCTGCACCAGACGCGCACGGCGCGCACCGATGTCGTCCATCTCGCGCTGGTCGCGGCGGTCGGTGACCACTTTCTCCTGCGCCCGGTAGCTGGCCGCCAGCTGTTCCAGCACGGCCTTGTCACGGCTGGCCAGGATCAGGCGGGCGCGCTCGGCCTCCACCTTCTCGCGGTTGCCGTTGACCGTGGCCTGCTGCTGCTCGACCGCACTGTCGAGGCGGTCGAGAAATGCACGCCGGTTGAGCAGCTGCGCCGGGCTGGTCGCCGCCATCTGCGCGTTGGCGTACTCCTCGGCATAACGGCGCAGTTCGTCCAGTCGCGATAGATGGGTGTCGAGCACGCGCTGGCGTTCGGCCAGGTCGCGGGCGACCGCGTCCTCGTGTTCCTGGGCCCGCTTGAGCAGGGGATCGATGCGCTTGGACTGGTTCATGGCTTAACTCTCTTGTTCCACCAGGCGCTGCAGTGCCGCCTGGCTGTGCGGGAGATCTGCGGCCTTGGCAACGTCCTGGCCGAGGAACTCCATGATTTCCGGCCAGCGTTCCAGGGCTTCGTCGGTGGCCGCGTCGTTGCCGCGCTGGTAAGCGCCGATGGCGATCAGGTCACGGTTGGCCGAATACGCCGAGACCAGTCGTTTCAGTTTGCGGATGCGCAGGCGCCACGGTTCGTCGGCGATTTCCGTGACCACGCGGCTGACCGACGATTCGACGTCGATGGCCGGGTAGAGGCCACTGTCGGCCACGCGCCGCGACAGCAGGATGTGGCCGTCGAGGATCGCGCGCGCTGCATCGGCAATCGGATCCTGCGGATCATCGCCTTCGGTCAGCACCGTGTAGAACGCGGTGATCGAGCCACGTCCCTTGGCGCCGTTGCCGGCGCGTTCGACCAGTGCCGGCAGCTTGGCGAACACCGACGGCGGGTAGCCGCGGGTGGTCGGCGGCTCGCCGACCGACAGGCCGATTTCTCGCTGCGCCTGAGCGAAGCGGGTCAGCGAGTCCATCAGCAGCAGCACGTTCAGTCCCTGGTCGCGGAACCATTCGGCGATGGCGGTAGCGCGGTAGGCACCGTGCAGGCGCGCCAGCGGCGGCCGGTCGGCGGGACTGGCCACCACCACGGCGCGGCGCAGGCCTTCCTCGCCCAGCGTGGTCTCGACGAAATCGCGGACTTCGCGTCCACGTTCACCGATCAGGCCGACCACGATCACGTCGGCGGCGGTATAGCGGGTCATCATGCCCAGCAGCGTCGACTTGCCGACGCCGGAGCCGGCGAACAGGCCGACACGCTGGCCGCGGCCGATCGGCAGCAGCGCGTTGATCGCGCGCACGCCCACGTCCAGCGGCTGGGTGATCGGTTCACGCGCCAGCGGATTGATCGACACGCCGGCCATGCCGACATGGCCCTCGGCGCGGATCGGGCCCTTGCCGTCCAGCGGCACGCCGTCGCTGTCGATGACGCGGCCGAGCAGGCCTTCGCCCACTTCAACGCCGCCGCGGCGTGCGGACGGCACCACCCGCGCATTGGGCAGCAGGCCGTGCAGTTCCGCGCTCGGCATCAGGTACGTGCGCTCGCCGGCGAAGCCGACCACTTCGGCATCGACCCAGCCACCATCGACCACTTCCACCTTGCAGCTGGCACCCAGCGGCGCTTCGCAGCCGACCGCTTCCAGGGTCAGTCCGACCGCGCGGCGCAGCACGCCTTCGCGGATCAGGCCACGGCCATGGGAGGTATCCACGCGCAGGCCGTCGAGCCGACGGGCCAGGCGCAGGTTGCGGGCCATGGCCCAGTCGGCCGGTGGCGGCGTCGGCTGCGGATCGGGATTCATGTATTGGCTCCGGTCTGGCGGATCACCGCGTCCAGCGCGCCGCGCAGGCGCGCTTCCAGGGTGCCGTCGATGCGCACCGCTTCGGCGTGCACGCGAAGATCGCCGCGGCTGAGACTGGTATCCGGCACCAGGCGTTGCTGTGGCGGCAGGCTCAACAGCGGGGCGAGCGCGGCGATGTCGTCCGGGTGCAGCCGCACTTCGACCTCGCGGGTGCTGCCACCCACCGCGTCGATCGCCTCACCGACCAGCTGTGCCAGCAGTGCCGGCTCAGCTTCGTAGGCACGGCCGACCAGCGCACCGGCGATGCGTACGGCCAGCTCGCCGAGCGCGCCGACCACTTCGTTTTCCAGCCGCACCAGCGGCCGGCTGAAGTTGTCGAGGATCCCTTCGATCTGCGCGGCGAGGCGGCGCACTTCGGCCTGCCCCTGGCCGTAGCCTTCGGCATGGCCGTGCTGGAAGCCTTCCTTCTCGGCGCTGTCCTGTATTGCCTGGATTTCCTCCAGCGTCGGCAGCTGCAGCGGTGGCTCGGGTTCATGCTCCGGGTCCGGCTCGGTGAGTTCGAATGCATCCTCCTGCTCCAGCACCGGTTCGGGCTGGGCCAGCAGGTCCGGGGCAAGCCAGCGCACGACGTTGCTCACAGCATGGCCTCCGCGCTGCCGCCGATGGTAACGGTGCCTTCATCGGCCATGCGCTTGACGATGGCCAGGATCTCGCGCTGCGCGCCTTCCACGTCGGACAGGCGCACCGGGCCACGGGCCTCCATGTCTTCCAGCAGGATTTCGGCCGCGCGCTGCGACATGTTGCGGGTGATCTTGTCGCGCACCTTGATGTCGGCACCGCGCAGGGCCAGGCCCAGGCGCTCGCCGCTCACTTCGCGCAGCACCAGCTGCATCTCGCGGTCATCCAGGTCGACCAGATCGTCGAACACGAACATCAGGTCCTGGATGCGGTTGCTCAACGGCGCATCGATGCGGGCGATTTCGCCCAGGATCGCCTGGTCCTGGCCGCTGTCCATGAAGTTCAGGATGTTGGCCGCGCACTGCACGCCGCCGATGTTGGACGATTTCAGGTTCTGGTTGCCGGCGAACTGGCGCTCCATGATCTCGTTGAGTTCATTGAGCGCGTTCGGCGGAATGCCGTCGAGGGTGGCGATGCGCAGCAGCACGTCCACGCGGGTACGGTCCGGCAGCAGCTTCAGCGCGTCGGCGGCCTGGTCGGTTTCAAGGTGCGCCATCACGATGGCGATGATCTGCGGGTGCTCGTTGCGCACCAGGTCGGCCACCGCACGCGGGTCCATCCATTTCAGCGCGTCCAGGCCGGTGGTGTTGCGGCCCAGCAGGATGCGGTCGATCAGGTTGCCGGCCTTCTCGCTGCCCAGCGCCTGCACCAGCATGTTGCGGATGTAGTCGTCCGAACCCACGCCCAGCGAGGTCTTCGAGCCCAGCTCCTGGCCGAACTGGTCCATTACCCGTTCCACCTGCTCGCGGGTGATGTCGGTCATGGTGGCCATGGCGATGCCGATCTTCTGCACTTCCTTGGGTTCCATGTGGCGCAGCACTTCGGCCGCGTCCAGCTCACCCAGGGACAGCAGCAGCACGGCCGCGCGCTGTACGCCGGTCAGTTGTGCCTCAGTCATTGGCCACCCATCCCTTGACCACCTGGGCCACGCGCTTGGAGTCGGTCTTTACGGCTTCACGCGCCATCCGCAGTCGTTCCTCATATGAATCCACCGGCAGGGCCAGGGCCTCCGGCCCGGCCAGGCTCGCCCGGTCGGCGCCCAGCGCCGGCAGCGGCATGCCATCGTCATCCACCAGCTGCACGTCCGCGGTGTGCGGCTCCAGTGCCTGCGGGTCGTCCTTCCTGTTCTGGCCGGTGATCGCGCGCAGCGCCGGGCGCAGTACGCCGAACAACAACGCCAGCACCACCACCGCGCCGAGCAGCATGCGGCCGGCATCGTGCACCCATGGCAGTTCCCACCAGGCCGGCCCTTCGACCGGCGTGGTGTCACGCACGAACGGGGCATTCATCACCGACACGGTGTCGCCACGCTCGGCGTTGAAGCCGACGGCCTGCTTCACCAGCGCCTCGACGCGGGTCAGTTCCGCGGCCGACAGCGGCTGCGGGCTGACCTTGCCGTTGGCACCGGCGCGCGGCACGTTGTCCACCAGTACCGCCACCGACACGCGCTTGATGCGGCCGGCCGGCTGGCGGGTGTGCTGCAGGGTGCGGTCCAGCTCGTAGTTGCGGGTGGCGTTCTTGCTGCTTTCGGTCGGGGTCTGTGCGGTGGCCGGTGCAGCCTGCTGGCCCGGCGGGCTGTTGCTGGTGGCACCCGGCACACCCTGCGGGCCCGGGGTGCTGGTGGTGTTCTCGCTCATCTGCTCGCTGCGCAGCTTCTGCGGCTCACCGTTGTAGAGCTCGCGGGCCTCCTCGGTCACCGAGAAATCCATGTCCACGCTCACTTCCGGGTTGACGCGGCCAGGGCCGGTCATCGGTTCCAGCAGTTCGCGGATGCGCTGGTTGAACGAGGTTTCCTGGCGGCGCACCTGTTCGAACTGGGCAGCGTTGACCGCCGCCTCACTGTTCGGGTCGCTGACGCTGAGCATGCGCCCGCTCTGGTCAACCACGGTCACCCGTTCCGGGGCGAGATCCGGGATGCTGGCCGCGACCATGTGCACGATGGCGTCCACCTGGCTGCGTTCCAGCTGCTGGCCGCCACGCAGTTCCAGGGTCACCGAGGCGCTGGCCACGTCTCGCTGGCGGGTGAAGGCGCTGGGCTTGGGAATGGCCAGGTGCACGCGCGAATCGCGCACCGGGCGCAGCGTGTTGATGGTGCGCGACAGCTCGGTTTCCAGCGCATGCTGGTAGCGCGCGCTTTCCACGAACTGGCTGACGCCGAAGCCCGGGTCGCGCTCCATCAGCTCGAAGCCGAGCTTGCCGCTGTCGGTCAGGCCGGAGCCGGCCAGCTTCAGGCGCGCGTCGTGCAGGTTCTTTTCCGGCACGGTGATGCCACCCGTGGCCGGGTCGAGTGCGAACGGAATCTGTGCGGCGCGCAGCAGGTCGGTCGCTTCAGCGGTCGCCTTCTGGTCCAGGCCGGTGTACAGCGGGACCATGCCCGGCTTCTGCGACCAGAAGAACACGGACAGGCCTGCCGCCACCGCCACCGCGATCATCGCCATCAGGCCCAGCCGACGGGTGATCTGCAGACTCTGCAGGCGGTCGAACCATTGCCCGGCCTTCTCGGCGTTCAGGCTGTCCTTGGAGAGCGTCAGTGCCATGCGTCAATGTTCCTTACAGCGGCATGTTCATCACGTCCTGGTAGGCCTGGACGAGACGGTTGCGGACTTCCACGGTGGCGCGGAAGGCGATCTGGGACTGCTGCGAGGCGACCATCACCTTGGCCAGGTCGGCGCTGGGGTCGCCCATTTCGAAGGCCTTGGCGAGGGCGCCGGACTTCTGTTGCGCATCGTTGACGCCGGCAATCGCACCACGCAGGGTTTCGGTGAAGCTGGCCGGCTGGGCTTGCGGCGCGTCCAGCACCGTGCCCGGCAGGGCGTTGCTGCGCGGCGTTTCGCCCAGCGGGTTGAGCGCCGGCTGTCCCATCTGGGTCTGATAGGAGCGGATCTGCGAAAGGATCGAAGTGACGGAGTGGGACATCTGCAACGGTTCCAGAAACAGGGATGGGGTTGTCTGCTGGAGCCAGTGCAAGTGCCGTGCCGAAACCGGTTTTCGATTCAGTGAAGTGAGGGTGGGGGGAGTTTGGTGGCAGGGCTGCGCCCTGCACCCGCCGACGCGACGTCAACATCAACGTCAAAATCGGGCTATCCGTGGGGTGGCGGGGTGGGTCCGGTTGCGGGGGACGCCGTGAATACGTCCCTGTAGGCTCGGTCGCGCCATCCATGGCGCTCACGCCCCCGCAACCGGACCCACCCCGCCTTCGACAGTTGGCCGCGATCTGTTGGAACCTGCTGCTGATGGTGCTTCTGATGGTGCTTCTGATGGTGGTGGGTGCCGACCGTTGGTCGGCACGGGGTCGGATCCCGTTGTAACGCAACCGGCTCTGACTCCGGTCGTGGCGCCATTTAACCGGCGTCGGTTTTCTGGCCTAGGGCTGCAGGGTCCATCGGCCGGAAATCTGGCGCTGGCGCGGGGCGATGGGGCCGTCGTGCTGGGTGTAGATGAAAGGGCCCTGGCGGTCTGTCTGGCAGGTCAGCAGGAGGGTGTAGTGGGCGGGACCGGCTGGGTGGCTTTCAGTCATCTGGATTGGGCAGGGTGCAGCCGGTGGCGGCGGCAATGCCGGGGCAGAGCAGGGCGGCGAGCAGGGTGAGGCGATGCATGGTGGAGCCTCGTTGGAAGGTCTCACTCCATCCTCCGGAACGCGGCAACGTTGTCTGTAGGAACTTGTGCAAATGCGCGGCGTTGTCAGCGCGCGTCCACGGTCCCTATCCACACATGGCGTGGATCTACTGACGTCGTGCAGCGGCGCCAAAAACACCAACGCCTGGGCAAGCCCAGGCGTTCGTGCCCCCTTCATGCTGACAGCGCGCTTCAGCCGGCCAGTTCGGCCTGCTCGCGTTCGATGCCGTACTTGCGCAGCTTTTCCACCAGGGTGGTGCGGCGCAGGCCGAGCAGCTGGGCGGCGTGGGCAACCACGCCCTGGGTGCGTTCCAGTGCTTCGTTGATCAGGCCCAGTTCGATGTTGGCCATGTGGTTGCGCAGGTCCATGCCTTCGTCGGGCAGGGCGGCCGGTGCCGCCGGGCGATTGACGGCGATGCCGTGCTCCAGCGCCGGCTGGTTGCCGCTGCCGGGGGTGTGGAACGAGAAGCTGCGCAGGTCCAGGCGTTCTTCGTTGGCAACCGTAGCTGCCGGTGCCGGTGCAGCCACCGCTGCCAGTGCGGCATCGCCACGGTAGCGGGCCGGCAGGTCCTGCACGCGTACTGAACCGCCCGGATGCAGCACCGCCAGGCGCTCGACCAGGTTGGTCAGCTCGCGCACGTTGCCCGGCCATTCGTAGCTGGACAGCGCCTGCAGCGCTTCGGGAGTGAAGCGCACTTCGCCACGGCCGGTGCGGGCCAGCTGCGCGGCGATGGTTTCCACCAGCGCCGGCAGGTCCTCACGGCGCTCGCGCAACGCGGGCACTTCGATCGGGAACACGTTGAGGCGGTAGAACAGATCCTCGCGGAACTTGCCCTCGGCGATGCGGGTCTCCAGGTCGCGGTGGGTCGCGGCCACCACGCGCACGTTGCAGCGGATGGTCTGGTTGCCACCGACGCGCTCGAAGCTGCGTTCCTGCAGCACGCGCAGCAGCTTCACCTGCATCGGCAGGCTCATGTCGCCGATCTCGTCGAGCAGCAGGGTGCCGCCTTCGGCCATTTCGAAACGGCCCTTGCGCGCGGTCAGTGCGCCAGTGAAGGCACCCTTTTCGTGGCCGAACAGCTCGCTTTCCAGCAGGTCAGGCGGAATGGCGCCGCAATTGATCGCCACGAACGGGCCATCACGGCGCGGCGAACGCTGGTGGATCGCGCGCGACACCACTTCCTTGCCGGTGCCGGATTCGCCCAGCACCAGCACGGTGGTGTCGAACGCGGCCACCTGTTCGATCATGGTGCGCAGCGCGGTGACCGCCGGGCCGTTGCCGGTCGGTCCCTGCTCCTGCGCGGCACCGGCCTGGTGCTCGGCATCCAGGCGCTTGAGGCTGGCGCGGCGCAGCAGCGCTTCCATCTGCGCATGGCGCAGCGGGGTTTCCAGCGGCCAGATGTTGGCTTCGTGCAGGCCATGCTGCTGCGCGAACGCAGCGGCATCACCGTCGGCCAGCAGTACCGGCGGCGGCAGGCTGCTGCCGCCCAGCCAGTGATACAGCGCGGTGCTGGCGGGGCTGTCGTCCAGGCTGCCGACGATCACCGCCATCCAGTCGTTCTGGCGCTGTCGGCCCAGGTCGAAGTCGGCTGCGTCGGACACCCAGCGCGGGTTGAAGTCCATGAATTCCAGCAGGGCAACGGTGCGCTCCGCGCGCACGGCGTCGTTGTCCAGCACCAGGATGCGCGATTCGCTCACGACTGTTCCTCCCTGAGGCCTTCCAGGATCGGCATGACTTCCTGGATGTAGGACAGCTTGCTGACAAAGTTGTCGGCGCCGGCGCGCAGCGCGTGTTCGCGGTGCTCGGCGTCGTCGAAGTGGCTGGCGATCACGATGTACGGCGCATCGTCCTGCGACTTGATCAGGCGGGTGGCCTGCAGCCCCCCCATTTCCGGCATGGCCAGATCCATCAGCACCACCTGCGGGCGCAGCGTTTCCGAGCGCTCGATCGCTTCCAGGCCGTTGCCGGCGCTGCCGACGATCTGCAGCCAGTCGATCTTGCGGAAATGGCGCATCGCCGCGTTGATGAAGCCCTCGTGGTCATCGACCAGCAGGACCGTGAGCTTGTTCATGTCCAACATCCTTTTCAGCCCACCCGGGCCAGCTGGGGTTGCCTGGCGCTGAGCCGGCGCCGTTCGCGGGCCGGGGCGATATCCAGTTGTTCTCGGTATTTTGCGACGGTTCGGCGGGCAATGTTCACCCCCTGGCGCGACAGCAGGCCGGCAATGGCCTCGTCGGCCAGCGGGCGGCCGGCCGGTTCGGCGTCGATCAGGCGGCGGACCATGGCCTTCACCGCCTGGCCGGAGACGCTGGCGCCCTCCAGGCGCACGGCGAAGAAGTGCTTCAGCTCGAAGGTGCCGCGCGGGGTCTGCAGGAACTTGCCGGTGGTGATGCGCGAGACGGTGGACTCATGCATGCCGATTTCCTCGGCCACTTCCTTCAGGGTCAACGGCGCCATGGCCTCTTCGCCCCGCACCAGGAAGGCGGCCTGGCGCTCGACGATCACCCGCGCCGTACGCAGCAGGGTGTCGTAGCGCATCGACAGGCCACGGCTGAACCAGCGCGCCTCCTGCAGCATCTCGCGCAGCGCCGGGGCGGCGTCGCTGGTTTCGGCCAGCACCTGTTCGTACTGGCTGTTGATCGACACGCGGCGGCTGGTGGCCGGGTTCAGGGCGACCTTCCACTGCCCGTCGGCGTGCCAAGCGACGACGTCCGGCACCACCACCGCGTTGCGCTCGGGCAGCAGGCTGTCGCCGGGGCGCGGCTGCAGCGACAGGATCAGGCGCACCGCCTCGCGCACGTCGTCGATCTCGGCGTCGTGCTGGCGGGCGAGGGCGGGGTAGTCGTGGGCAGCCAGTGCATCGAGCGCGCCGTCCAGGATGCGCGCAGCCAGATGGCGGGCCGGCACCACGCCGTGCAGGCTGCGCAGCTGCGCCTGCAGGCCTTCGCGCAGGTCCTGTGCGGCCATGCCGGCCGGCTCGCCGTGCAGCAGCTGCTGGCGGATGGTTTCCACGCCAGCGGCGGCGATGTCGAACTGGGCGCTGGCCAGCAGCTGCAGCTGTGCCAGCGGCGCCTGCAGGTAGCCGGCCTCATCGCAGTGGTCGAGCCAGAACGCGGCCACTGCCAGTTCGCGGTCATCCATGTCCAGCGACAGGCGCTGCAGCACGCGCAATTGCGGGTCGGTCGATTCGCCGGCGGCGATGCGCGCCATGCGATCGTCGTCGCCGTCCTGCCAGCTGGCGCCGACCACGTCCCACATCGAAGACTCGGGCAACTCGTCGAACGCGGCGGTTTCCAGCGTGGTCGCGCTGGCCTCGGTGGCTTCGGCGGCAGGCGCTTCGGCCTCTTCGATTTCGAGCAGCGGGTTGGAGTCCAGCAGGCGCTGGATTTCCTGTTCCAGGTGCAGGCCGTCGAGTTGCAGCAGCCGGATCGACTGCAGCAACTGCGGGGTGAGGTGAAGTTGTTGGCCCAGCTGGGTCGAGAGTGCAGCCTTCATCGTGGTTCCCCGGCGCCGCTCCCCGGCGCCTTGTGGAACGCATCTTGCTTTTGATCCGGCGGGGGCGGAATCAGGGGGTTCCTGAGGGGATTCGTGGTTGTCCCGACAGGATGTAGGGGTTATCCCTACATCGGCTCGGGATATTGACGAAACGGGCCGCCAAGTCATTGATTCGTCGTGCCGACGCAGCGGGTTTTGCAGCGGCCGGTGTACGGATTCCTGTCAGGGAATGTCGGGGTGACGGGAATTCGTCGCCGGTGCAGTGCCGGGCAGGGGTCAGATCCCTTTCCTGCGGAAAGGGATCTGACCCCATTCGCAGGCAATCACTCCAGCTCGTGCTGGTGGCGCGCGGCCAGCAGCAGCAGATCGTTGGCGCGGCGGCAGCCGAGCGACTCCATCATGCGTGCGCGATGGGTCTCCACCGTCTTGACGCTGATGCCGAGGTCGGCGGCGATTTCCTTGTTGCTTTCGCCCTTGCCGATGCGGCGCAGGATCTCGCGCTGGCGCGGCGACAGCGCGGCGATGCCGGTGGGCTTCTCGCGGCCCAGCATCGGTGCCAGCATCTTGGCGGAGATCTGCGGGCTCAGGAACACCTGGCCGGCATGCGCGGCGCGCAGCGCCAGTTCCAACTCCTGCGGTGCTGCATCCTTGACCACGAACCCGACCGCGCCCCGATCCAGCGCATCGCGCACGTGAGCGGCATCGTCGTGCATGGTCATCATCACCACCCGGGTACCGGGCGCGCGCAGGCGGATGTCGCTGAGTGCTTCCAGGCCGGTGCGGCCCGGCAGCGAGAGGTCCATCAGCACCACATCCGGTGCGTGCTGCAGGGCCAGCTGCAGTGCCTGCTCGGCGTTGCTGGCCTCGGCAACAAGCTGCACGTCGGCAAACCCCTGCAGCAGCCGCGCCAGGCCGGCGCGGACGAGGGTGTGATCGTCGACGATGAGAACTCGCACAGGCACGCAACAGATCCGTGTAGGGGAGTCCACCTTAACTTAGCTGAACGGGCGCGCCAAGGCTTGCCCGCAAAGCGTGATGGTGGCAGGTTTCAGCGGGCGCGGCGCGCCTCGGCCACCTGGCGGCGGTGCAGGCGGAACAAGTGCCGCTCCATTGCCATCTCAAGGCCATCGCCAAGACGCTGGAAACGCAGCCACAGGTAGTGACCGCCGCCACCGTCCGCCGCTTCGGCGATCACTTCCACCGGCAGGTCGATATGGTCGGGCAGCCAATCGCTGGGCTGCAGGCGCACCACGCCGGCCTGGCCGGGGCTGGCGCCACTGCGTGGGCCCAGCTGCAGGCGGATGCCGCGGCGCGACCAGCGCACGGGGCGCAGGGTCAGTTCCTGGCCCTGCTGGCGTACCAGCCGGCCCAGCAGCACCATCGCCAGATCCAGCTTGGCCTCCAGCCGCTGCAACTGCAGGCTGGCCTCATTGCGGTCGTCATGTTCGTCAACGCGGCTGTCTTCAACCAGCGCCAGGCTGCGCAGCAGGCCTTCGGCGATGCTGGTGCGACCGGCCGCGCTGCCTGCCTGGAACTCGGCCGGCAGGGCCAGCTCGCAGCTGAGCGTCTCGTCGAACAGCTCGCTTTCAGCCGGGTGGTGCAGCGACGTGGTCGGCAATTGGGTCATGCCAGCGATTCTGCCTGCAGGTAGGCATGCGCTGCGCGAAGGGAACGCTGGCCGTCATTCATCAGTGCTGCCACCGCATCACGGCGCTGGCGCAGCAGGCCGAGCAGATTCTGCTGGCGATCGAACAGCGCAGCCAGCGGTGCGTGGTCGGTGGCGGCCAGCGGCTGGCTGAGCAGCGCATGCAGCGTGCTGTCGTGGCCGTCGAGCAGGCTGTCGGCCTGGTCGAGGGACTCTTCGCCCAGCGCCTTCTCGAAGGCATCCAGCTGGGCGTGCAGTTCGTGCAGGCTCATGGCGCCACCGCCGCCGGCCGGCGCTGCTCGTGCGGGATCGCGTTCCAGGCGCTGTCGATCTCGCCCAGCAACTGCAGCGATTCATCCAGCGCGGCACGGTCGTTGTGCAGGTTGGCCTCGGTCAGGCGCTGCAACACGTAGTCGTACAGTGCCGACAGATTGCCGGCGATCTCGCCGCCGGCTTCGTGATCCAGCGAGCCGTTGAGGTGGCCGACAATCGCGCAGACTTCGCCGATCGCCTTGCCCTTTCCGGCCTGGTCGCCACGCTCAAGACTGGCCTGGGCACGGCGTACGCGCTCCAGCGCGCCCGCCAGCAGCATCGCCACCAGCTTGTGCGGATCGGCGTCGGCAACCGCACTGGTCACTCCCACCTGGCGGTACTGCTCGGCATATTGACGGCTGGAACCGTACATTCGTGATTCTCCTTGCGCTGGGTGCCGTCGGGTGGTCGTGGGGACCGTGGCCGGCGGTGCGGCGTTGATTGCTGTTGCGTCCGTTATCGGTGCGAACCACGCCAAACTTGAGCGTTGCACGCCGTCCTTTAGCGGTTCAGCTGTGCCAGCTGCTGCTGCAGTGCGGTGTTGCTCTGCTGCAGCTTGCCCATCAGGCTGTCGAGCGCCAGGAACTGCTTCTTGTAGCGTTCCTCGACGTTCTTCATGCGCGTGTCGAGGTCCTTGCGGCGCTTGTCGATGTTGTCCAGCGTGGTGTTCAGGCCCTTGGTGCGGGCGACGAACGCCCCTTCCTTGCCGACGGTGGTGCTGACATAGCCGTCGACCATGGTGTACAGGGTGCCAGCACCGCCGGTGTCGCCGGTGATGGCCGAGCGGATCTTCTCAGGCTGGCTGGCCAGTGCGGCGGCAAACTTGGTGGTATCGAGAACGAGGCTGCCGTCGGCGTTGGGATAACCGCGGGTCTGCAGGCCCAGCACCTTCGGATCCAGGCCGTCGGCCGAGAGCTCCTTCAACACGCTCGACATCATCGAACGCAGCTGGCTGGAGGCGCCGCGCATCTGCGCGTCACCCGTCAGGGTGGCGGCTTCCTTGGTCTTGGCGTCGTATTTGGTCTCCGTGTTGATCGCCGCGATCGCCGCGTTGTAGGCGGTCACGAATTCCTGCATGACCTTGGTCGCGGCGGCCGTGTCGGTGCTGATCACCACGGTACTCTTGCCGGGAACCTTCAGGTTCAGGGTCAGGCCCGGTACCGCATCGGTCACCGTATTGCTGGCACTGACCACTTTGACGCCGTCGATGGTCAGTTCGGCGTCCGCAGCGGCCGTGTTTTCTTTCAGGCTGCCTACCAGTGCACCCAGCTTCGGGTCGCTGCCTGCATACTCCAGCTTGATCGCGTTGGCGGCACCGGTCTTTTCCTGGGCGATCGACAGATACTGGTTGTCGCCCGAGCTGATAAGCGTGGCCTGCACGCCTTCCTTGCGCCCGGCGGCATCGATCTTGTTGCGGATGGTGGTCAGCGTGTCGCCGTCCTCCACCGTCACGTTCATGGTCTTGGCCTTGTCGCCCACGCCAACGGTCAGCGTCAAGGTTCCGGCACCGAAGGTGTCGGTCTTGGGCACCGAGGTATCGGCGATCAGCTTGTGTGCCGTGGCGAGGGATTTCACCTCCACCTGGTGCGTGCCGTTGGAGGCCGCTGCCTTGGTCGTGCCCACGTCGTACAACGCGACCGACGCCGTCAGCACATCATCTGCATTGTTCGGACCGGCCTTGCCGGTGGCGGTGACGGTGCGGGTATCGAAGGCCGTCGTGGCCTTGAGGGCCGTCAGCGCGGTCTTCAGCTTGTCGAAGGCCGCCGTAACGGTGCCGATCGACGACAGCTGCATCTTGGCCTTGGACTGCTGCAGGTTCAGCGCATTGTCGGCGGGCTTGCGGTCAGCTGCGACCAGCTGGTTGACGATGCTGGAAATGTCCAGCCCCGAGCCAATGCCACCGTATCCAAAGTCTGCCACGTCGTTTCTCCTGGTATCCGGGCCTGGCCGTCGTGCGGCGGCCCGTCGTCAACGAAAATAGCGGCCTGCGCCGCTGGGTCTTGAGGACTTCGTTGATGCATGCGCCGTGCCAATGGTCTGGCGCAGGTTCTGGCACGCAGATTGCAGGAGGGTTGGGGCAGGGTGCGGGGACATTCACCGCAGGCTGCCGGGGGTCTGCAAAAAGCCCTCCCCCAATGCAGGGGAGGGATCAGGCTACTGACAATCGGGGGGAGACGAAGCCGCCCGGTACGTACAGTCAAAGGTACAGCGCTGAAAGAGAGGTCCGCAGGAGCGGGCGATGCCGAGCCGGTTCGGGAGAGATCCCGGGCCGGGCATGGCCCGCGCCTTCGTGCACCGTGGCTACCGGGTTGCCGCTGCCGCCGTATCCAACCGGCGGCAGCGGAACCTTCCGTGGATCAGCGCAGCAGGCTGAGCACGCCCTGCGGCACCTGGTTGGCCTGGGCCAGCATGGCCGTACCGGCCTGCTGCAGGATCTGGGTGCGGGTCAGCTCGGCGGTTTCCTTCGCGAAGTCGGTGTCCTTGATGCGGCTACGCGAAGCCGACAGGTTCTCCGTCGAGGTCTGCAGGTTGGCGACGACCGAGGTGAAGCGGTTCTGGATCGCACCCAGGTCAGCGCGGGTGTTGTTGATCGAGCTGAGCGCCTTGTCGACGATCTCCAGTGCCTGCTGTGCACCGGCAACGGTGGACACGTCGACGTCGTCCAGCTTGCTGGAGGTGGCGCCGGTCAGTTCGCCGCCATCGGTGCTGGTCTGGGTCAGGCCCACGGCCGCTTCGTTGGCAGCGGTCGCATAGGTCAGGCTGAAGGTCTGGCCGGCCTTGACCGAGGTCAGGTTGATGGTCGCGTCATCGACCGAAGCCTGGACGCCCGTTTCGCCGATCTTGGCGTTGATGGCGGCGGCAGTGCTCTTGGTGATCGACTCACCCGCCTTGATCGTGAAGGCACCCACGGTGACGTCGGTTGCCTTGCCATCGGCGTCGGTCACCTTGACGGTGATCTTGTCGATGCTCATGTCAGCGGTGGCCTTGTCGGTGTCGACGGCCGGAACCGGCGGCGGGCCCGGCTGCGCCGGGGTGACGCCCAGCTTGGTGCCCTTGTAGACATTGGCAAAGGTGGCGTCGCCCAGCGAGCTGGTCTTGGCATCGACGACCTTGTCGATGGCGATGGCCTGGCCGGCATTGGCGCCAACCTGGAACAGCTGGCTGGAGAACGAACCGTCCAGCAGCTTGGTGCCGTTGAACTCGGACTGCTTGGCGACGCGATCGATTTCCGACTTCAGCTGGGTCACTTCGGCCTGCAGGGCCTTGCGGTCGCTGGCCGAGTTGGTGGCGTTCGACGACTGCACCGACAGTTCACGGATACGCTGCAGGTTGTTGCCGATTTCCGACAGCGAACCTTCGGCGACCTGGGCCAGCGAAATGCCGTCGTTGGCATTGCGGATGGCGACGTCGGTACCGCGGATCTGGGTGCCGAAGCGCTCGGAGATCGCCAGACCGGCGGCGTCGTCCTTTGCGCTGTTGATGCGCGAACCGGAGGACAGGCGCTGGATGGTGGTGGCCAGCGAGCTGCCGCTGGTGCTCAGGTTGCGCTGAGCGTTCAACGACATCGTGTTGGTATTGATGACTTGTGCCATGGTGCTTTTCCTTTGGCGAAGGTGGTACGTGTTTCAGGAACCGGGCGGCAGCTCAGCCGCCGCCCAGTGGTCGATCAAGGTGCAGATCAGCGCAGCAGGCTGAGCACGCCCTGCGGCACCTGGTTGGCCTGGGCCAGCATGGCCGTACCGGCCTGCTGCAGGATCTGGGTGCGGGTCAGTTCGGCGGTTTCCTTGGCGAAATCGGTATCCTTGATGCGGCTACGCGAGGCCGACAGGTTTTCCGTCGAGGTCTGCAGGTTGGCGACGACCGAGGTGAAGCGGTTCTGGATCGCGCCCAGGTCTGCGCGGGTGCTGTTGATGGCACCGAGGGCCTTGTCTACGACTTCTAGAGCCTGTTGAGCTCCCTTGACGCTATCGATGTTGACATCGGAGAGCATCTTCCCTGCCTTAGCTGGGCCGGCAGTAAGCGCAACGCTGCCGATGGCGACGGTGCCTGCGGCACCGGTAAGCGTGCCGGTGCCAGCGCTGACAGTCATGCCTGCGAAGTTGCCCGAGGAATCGATGCTCTCCTTGACGGAGGTGAGCGTGATTTCGCCGGCGTTGGCGCCAACTTCTGCGTAGATTCCCGCCTCACCGATCTTGGCATTGATAGCGGTGGTGACGGCAGCAACCAATGCTTTCTGGTCCTCTGCAATAACGCCCGTCGAAGTCACTTCGACCTTGTCAATCTTGATGCCAGCTGCCAAGCCGCCGCCACCAATGGTCAGGCCGTCATAGGAGATGGTCTTCCCCTTGTCGGCCGCGGCAATGCCGGTCGCAGTGATGGCCAACGTACGGTCGTCAAATGCAGCATTTCCGAGTGCGTCGGCTTTTGCGTCAACCACCTTGTCGATAGCGATGGCCTGACCAGCGTTGGCGCCCACCTGGAACAGCTGGCTGGAGAACGAGCCGTCCAGCAGCTTGGTGCCATTGAACTCGGACTGCTTGGCAACGCGATCGATTTCCGACTTCAGCTGGGTCACTTCGGCCTGCAGAGCCTTGCGGTCGCTGGCAGAGTTGGTGGCGTTCGACGACTGCACGGCCAGTTCACGGATACGCTGCAGGTTGTTGCCGATCTCGGTCAGCGAACCTTCGGCGACCTGGGCCAGCGAAATGCCGTCGTTGGCATTGCGGATGGCGACGTCGGTACCGCGGATCTGCGTGCCGAAGCGCTCGGAGATCGCCAGGCCAGCGGCGTCGTCCTTGGCGCTGTTGATGCGCGAACCGGAGGACAGGCGCTGGATGGTGGTGGCCAGCGAGCTGCCGCTGGTGCTCAGGTTACGCTGAGCATTCAACGACATCGTGTTGGTGTTGATGACTTGTGCCATGAGGAGAGGTCCTTGAGCGGTTGCACGTGAGTTGGGTTAGACGCCCCCGACGTGCCCCGGGGGCGGCTCATGTCAGCGCTGCAACAGGCTGAGCACGTTCTGCGGTACCTGGTTGGCCTGGGCCAGCATGGCCGTACCGGCCTGCTGCAGGATCTGGGTGCGGGTCAGTTCGGCGGTTTCCTTGGCGAAATCGGTATCGCGGATGCGGCTGCGCGATGCCGACAGGTTCTCCGAGGAGGTCTGCAGGTTGGCCACCACCGAGGTGAAGCGGTTCTGGATCGCGCCGAGGTCGGCGCGCACGCTGTTGACCGATTCCAGAGCCTTGTCGACAACTTCCAGTGCCTGCTGTGCGCCGGCAACGGTGTCGATCTTGATATCTGCTACGTGAGAGGCGGTGGTGCCGGCGGCGGGGGCGTTCAGGGCGGTTGCGGTCGCGGTCGGCCCAATTTTCACGGTGACACCAGCCACGGTGTTGTCGGCCTTGACCGAGGTCAGGGTGACTTCGCCGGGGGTGGTGGACTGCGCAGCGTGCAGGCCGGTTTCGCCGATCTTGCCGTTCAGGGCGGCAGCCAATGCCTTGGTGGCGTTGTCCTGATTGACCTTGCGCACCGCAGCGATCTCGGCCGGGGTGGCCGGTGCGCCCGGCGGGGTGGTGTAGTCGAACGTGACGTCGCCGATGCTGACGCCACCAACCGTGATGTTGGCCAGCTTGCCGGCCGCGGTATCGACGGTTGCGTCAGCAAGGGCGGCGCTGCCGGCATCGACGAAGGTGGTGGCACCCAGCGATTCAGCCTTTGCATCCACCACGCTGTTGATCGCAATGGCCTGGCCTGCATTGGCGCCGACCTGGAACAGCTGGCTGGTGAACGAGCCGTCCAGCAGCTTGGTGCCGTTGAAGTCGCTCTGCTTGGCGACGCGATCGATTTCGCTGACCAGCTGGGTCACTTCGGCCTGCAGGGCCTTGCGGTCGCTGCTGGAGTTGGTGGCATTGGAGGCCTGCACGGCCAGTTCGCGGATGCGCTGCAGGTTGTTGCCGACTTCGCTCAGCGAGCCTTCGGCGACCTGGGCCAGCGAGATGCCGTCGTTGGCATTGCGGATGGCCACGTCCAGGCCGCGGATCTGGGTGCTGAAGCGCTCCGAGATCGCCAGGCCGGCGGCGTCGTCCTTCGCGCTGTTGATGCGCAGGCCGGACGAGAGGCGCTGGATGGTGGTGGCCAGCGAGCTGCCGCTGGTGCTCAGGTTGCGCTGAGCGTTGAGCGACATCGTATTGGTGTTGATTACCTGTGCCATGGGGTCGTCTCCTCTTATATGGAACCCGTTGGTGAATGAAACGAAGCGCCGCCGGTTTTTTTGTGTGGCTGTGTGCTTCGCCGTTGCCAAATGAATAACGGCGCTTTGTCAACAACCTTTAGCCGTGAATTCCGTTGAAGTCGTAATTCGTTGCCGGAGGCTGTTTTTCCGGGTTTTTCCAACCCCGAAGGGGCGTGTAGGCGCACCCGGAAGGGGCGGTTGGGCAGGCCCAACCAGCGCTGATGAAGGTATCGGCGGGGTGGGGCCGGGCTTGATGGGCAATCACGGAAAATCCGCCGAGCGCTGTCTGGAATGCTTCGCGGCGACGGGCCACGGAAACGAAAAAGGCCGCGATGCAAGCATCGCGGCCTTTCGGGGCTGAGGCGGGGGTGCTGTCAGCCGATCTTGTTGAACAGCGACATCGACTGCATCTGCGAGAAGATCGTCTGTGCCGCCTGCAGCGCGGTGCTCTGCAACTGGTACTGGCTCAGCGCATCGGCGTAGTCCAGGTCGCGCATCTGCGACAGCGTGGTTTTCAGCGTCACGCTGTTGGCTTCGCGCATGTCGGCGGCGTTGTCCAGTGCCTTCAGCTGCGCGCCACCGGCCGCACGCGAATCGATCATCCGCTCCGACGCGCGCGCCACGTCACGCAATGCACTCTGCAGTTCGTTCTGCTGGGCGCTCATCTTCGCGGTGGTGCCGGTGTCGGCATCCAGTGCGGCGATCAGCTTGTCCATGGTGTCAAAGATGTCGCGGCTGCTCGCCGGCTTCACGTTGAAGCTGTCGCCCGCTGCCGGCGCGCCGGTAATCTGCAGCCGCACGCCGTTCACTTCCACGTTGTCACCTGCCTTGAAGGTGCCGGTGCCGGTCACGTTGCCGGCGCCATCCAGCACCTCGTACTGGTCGGCAGCGGTGAAGCGGATGCTGAAGGACTGCCCGTTCCAGCTGTCGCTGCCATCACGGGTGATGTTGGTCAGCACGCCGTTACCGGTGTTGCCCGCCGCAGCGGCGCCATCGACGAAGCCATCGCCGGTGGGGATGCGCATGAAGATTTCGCTGCCGGGCAGGGCATCGCGCACGTAGGTATCGGGGCCGACCTCGATCTGGCGCTGGGTCTGGTCACCGCGGTAGACCACCTTGCCATTGATCCTGGCAAACGGCGGATCGCCGTCGTTGGTGCCGCCGAATACATAGCGACCCGTGCCGTCCTCGGCGTTGGCCAGCGACAGCAGGCCGTCGCGGATCTGGTTCAGTTCGGTGATCAGCGTCTTCTTGTCGGACGCGCTCAGGGCGGGGTTGCTGGCCTGGATGGTCAGGTCGTTGACGCGCCCCATCAGATCATTGACCTGGGCCAGGGTGTTTTCCTGCACGCCCAGCCGGTTCTGCACGTTGCCGGCGTTGAGCTTCATCCGTTCCAGTGCGGCCAGGCTGCGGTCCAGTCCGACCGCTGCGCCGGCCCCGACCGGATCGTCCTTTGCGGAGACGATCTTGCTGCCGGTGGCGATCTGCTGCTCCAGGTGGCTGAGCTTGGCCTGCTTGGCCATCATCAGCGACACCGACTGGTTGTACATCATGCTGGTGGAGATGCGGCTGCTCATCGGCGGACGGCTCCCAGGATGGTCTGGAACATGCTGTCGGCGGTGGAGATCAGCTGCGAGGCGGCCTGGTAGGCCTGCTGCAGGCGCAGCATGTCGGCCGCTTCCTCGTCCAGGTTGACGCCGGACACTTCATCGCGCGCTTCCTGCGCCTTGTCGTTGATCACCAGTTGCGCTTCCAGCGAGTACTCGGCCGAACGGGCCGCAGCACCCACCTGGGTGGTGAGGCCACCCAGCGCGCCGTTCAGCGTCACCGTGCCGGCATTGAAGGCCTTGGCGCTCTCGACCTTGGCCAGCCTGGAGGCGTTGCTGTTGTCGGAGGAGCCGGCCGGCGTCGGGGTGATGTTGAAGGTGTCGCCGACCTTCGGCGCACCGTCCAGCACGAAGCTCCAGCCATTGGCGCTGATGGTCTGGCCGGGCGTGTAGGTCTGCGGCGGGCCACCATCGATGGTGTAGGTGGTGGCCGAGGTGAACACGATCGCGGCCGGATTGCGCAGGTTGGCGTTGCTCGAATCGGTCACGGTCACGCCACTCAGCTTGCCGGTGCCCGTGTTGGCCGTCGCGGCGGCGCCCTTGACCGCGGCAGCGGCTGCAATCCGGGACGGATCGGTGATGGCGATCTCCATGCTGCCGGCGACGCCTGCAGTGGGCTGCAGCAGGAATCGGTCGTTGGCAGCGGGGGTGCCGCCCACGACCAGCGTGACGCCGTTGATCACCAGCGGATCGGCGGCGGTGCCGGTGCCGGCCAGCGGAACGCTGGCGCCGGTGTCGGCCCGGCTGGCCTTCCAGTTGCTGCCATCGAACTGCAGCACCACGTTCTGCGCGTCCAGCTTGCCCAGGTCGCCATAGGTGGCGCTGAGGCTGGCGGTGCCGGTGTTGGCGTTGTTGGCGGTGACGCGCGGGTTGCCGATGTTGAAGAAGTCGCCCCCGAGCTGGCCATACATGTCCACGCCCTGGTGGTGGGCCTGGTTGAAGGTCTCGGCCAGGCCGACAGCCAACTTGCCCAGTTCGGCCTGGGCCGGGGTCAGCACGGTGTCGCGGAACTCCATCAGGCCGCCGATCTGGCCGCCTACTGCCTTCGGGTCGAGGCGGATGGTGTTGCCCTGCGTTTCCAGGGCCAGCTGCAGGCGCTCGGGCTGGTACGGGTCGGCCACGGTGGTGACCTTGGTTGCGGTGGTGCCCACCACCAGCGCGTTGCCGCCGGCGGTGTAGACATTCATGATGCCGCCGTCCTGGATCACCGCGGTGCCGCCGGTGTAGCCGATCAGCTGGGTGATCAGCTGGTCGCGCCGATCGAGCAGGTCGGGCGCGGCGGTGGCGATGTTGGTGCCGATCGCACCGTTGATCTGCGCGATCTCCTGCGCCAGGCGGTTGACCTCGGTGGCACCGGCCAGCAGGCCGTTGTTGACCTCGCTGTTGAGGTTGTTCAGGTGGGTGTTGAGCTGCACAAAGCGGTTGGCCAGGGCCTTGCCGCCATCGAGCATGTTCTGGCGATCGGCCGTGCCGGAGGCATTGGAGGACAGGCCACTGACCGAGTCGAAGAAGTTCGACCACACACCAGAGACATTCGTGGCCGCATCAGAGAACAGCGCGTTGACCCGGTCGGCCATGCCCGAAAGCTGTTTCAGGCGCGCCAGTTCGCCGCTGCTGTCGAGCAGGCGCGAGATGGCCAGCTGGTCGGCGGTGCGGCGGATGTCGGTGATGCGGGTACCGTTGCCGACCGTGCCGTAGCCATAGTTCTGCGGATCGGCGGTGGCGAAGTTGACCTTCTGCCGGCTGTAGCCGGGCGTATTGAGGTTGGCCACGTTGTGGCTGGTGGTCGCCAACGCACGCTGGAAGGCGAGCAGGGCACCGGTACCGGTGGAAAGTACGCTGGACATGGGATTCCTCAACGACGGGTGATACCCAGCGCCGCGGTCGCGGTGCTGGCGAAGGTCTGGCCAAGGCGCGAGCCGGCGTCTGCCACGGCGGCGACGGCGCGCTCGATGGTCGGGCCGCCGGCGATCGCGGCGATCTTGGCCGCGTAGCGCGGATCGGTGGCATAGCCGGCGCGCTGCAGGCCACGGGCGAAGCCCTGCACGTCGGTGCCGGCCTGCAGGGCCTGCTGGTAGCGCGGGCTGGTCTTCAGCAGGCGCACGTAGTCGGCAAAGCTCTCGGCCGGCGAACTGTAGGCGCGGAAGCTGGCGGTCTCGTTGCGGCGCACGCCATCGACATATTCATGGGTGCCGGCTACGGCGCGCTGGCCGTTCCAGCCATTGGCCTTGATGCCGAACAGGTTGTGCGAAGTGCTGCCGTCGGCATGCTTGATGTGGCGCTTGCCCCAGCCGGTTTCCAGCGCCGCCTGGGCGACCAGGGCGCGGGCATCCACGCCCAGTTCCTTGGCCGCACGCTGCGCGTGCTGCCAGATGCTGGCGACGAAGCCTTCCGGGGTGTGCTCGCCGAGCCGGGCGACAGCGGTGCGGGTCGCCATCGCATCGGCCGGGCTGATCGCGGTGCCGCGGTTGCTGGCGGTGGCCGACCACTGGTCGCTGTTGGCGGCCCAGTCCTCGCCCTGCAGGCTGCCGATGTACGGATCGTCGGTGCCCAGCGAGCGGTGCATGCTGCTGCTCTCGCGCCCGGCGATCAGATCCAGGGCCTGCTCCATCGGCGCCACTGCCGCCTGCGCACCGTGCTGCGCACCGGCGGCCATCTGCTGCAGCAGGCGCACCGCCTGGCTGCCGTCTTCCAGTGGCAGCGACGGTGCCGGCCTGGCCGGTGCATTGAGCTGGTAAGCACGGCTGGCCTTGGCCGGATCCACGCGGGTATCCAGCGCCGGGCCATCGGCGGCCTGGCCGGACAGCTGCCGGCTGATCATGCTGGACAGGCCCAGGCCTTTGCCGCGGGTCATCGCCTCGGCAATCTTCTGGTCGTACATCTCGCGGAACATCTTGTTCTCGCCGGGAAACAGCGAGTCGCCGAAGCTGGCGTCACGCATGCTCTTGACCAGCATCTGCGCGAACCGGCCTTCCAGCTGGCGCGCCACCTTGTCGATCCTTGCCGGATCGTTCTGTTGCGCCGGGTGCAGGTCGAATGCGGGATTGATGCGCATGTCAGATAACCTCGAGCTCGGCACTCAATGCGCCGGCCTGCTTCAGGGCTTCCAGGATCGCGATCAGGTCGCCCGGTGCCGCACCTACGGCGTTCACCGCATGCACGATCTCGTCCAGGGTGGTGCCGCCGCTGAACTTGAACATGCGGCTGCCGTCGTTGGTGGCGGTGATGGTGGACTGCGGGCTGGCCACGGTGCGGCCGCCGGACAGGGCATTGGGCTGGCTGACGTTGGTGTTTTCCTGGATGGTCACGGTCAGCGAACCGTGCGAGATCGCCGCGGGTCCCACGCGCACCTGCTGGCCGATGACCACGGTGCCGGTGCGCGAATTGACCACCACCTTGGCCGGGGCGCTGCCCGGGGTCAGTTCCAGGTTCTCGATGCGCGCCAGCAGGCCGACGCGTGCGCCGGGGTCGGTCGGCGCGGTGACCGCGACGGTCACGCCATCGATCGCGCGTGCCGCACCTTCGCCGAAGGCGTTGTTGAGCGCAGCGACCATGCGCGAGACCGTGGTGAAATCGTTGTTGTGCAGGTTCAAGGTGATGTCGCCGCCATTGGCCAGCGGATCGGGCAGGGCACGTTCCACGGTTGCACCGTTGGGAATGCGGCCGACGCTGGGCACGTTCACCGAGACACGGGAACCATCCTTGCCCTGCGCACCAAAGCCGCCGACGATCAGGTTGCCCTGGGCGATCGCGTAGATCTGGCCGTCGGCACCGCGCAGCGGCGCCATCAGCAGCGAACCGCCGCGCAGCGACACCGCGTTGCCGATGGAAGACACGGTGATGTCGATCGGCTGGCCGGGCTTGGCGAACGGCGGCAGTTCAGCGTGGATCGCCACCGCCGCCACGTTCTTCAGCTGCGGGTTGACGTTCGGCGGCACGTTCACGCCCAGCTCGCCGAGCAGGTTCTTCAGGCTCTGCACGGTGAAGGGCGCCTGGCTGGTGCGGTCGCCGCTGCCATCCAGGCCGACCACCAGGCCATAGCCCACCAGCGCGTTGCCGCGAACGCCGCCGACCTGGGCCAGGTCCTTGATGCGCTCGGCACTGGCGGGCGCCGTCACGGCCAGCAGCATCAGCGCGACGAACGACGCCACGCGGCGCTGCCAGGAGGAAGTGAGAAAGAGTTTCATGGCCATACTCAGAACGGCGTCAGGCCGGAGTTGAAGAAGCGGCTCAGCCAGCCCATCGCGTTGGACTGCGCGACCGGGCCGCGGCCGCCATAGACGATGCGGGCTTCGGCCACGCGGCTGGACGGAATGGTGTTGTCCTGGCTGATGTCGCCAGGGCGCACGATGCCCTGCACCTGCACCAGTTCATCGCCCTGGTTCAGCCGCAGGTTCTTCTGCCCCTGTACTACCAGGTTGCCGTTGGGCAGGCGTTGGACCACGGTGACCGTGACGCTGCCCTGCAGGCGGTTGCTCTGCGCGCTGTTGCCCTTGCCGGTGAAATCACGCTTGCCTTCCGCACTGGCGCTGAGGATGTCCTTGCCGCCCAGGGTGACCGGCGCGCCAAAGATGCTCGGGCTGCCCAGGCTCAGGTTGGACTCCTTGTTGGTGGCGGTGTTTGCACTGGTCTGCGCGGTGGTGCTTTCCAGCAGGGTGATGGTCAGCAGGTCGCCGACATCGCGTGCGCGGCGGTCTGAATACAGCTGCAGGGTCGGGCCGGCGGCATAGATCGCCCCGGCGGTGGGCGCGGCCTGCGGCGGCATGATCGGCTGGATCGGCGCCATCGCCGGGTAGGGGCGCACGTCGCCCGCGATCACGCAGCCACCGAGCAGGGCGGCCACGGTGCAGGCGAGGGCAGTGCGGGCAAAGTTGGAAATGGGCGACATGGCGGTTTCCCGGTTGGGCCGGTCAGATCTTGTTGTTGAGATAGCCGAGCATCGAGTCGGTGGTGGAGATCGCCTTGGCATTCATTTCGTAGGCGCGCTGGGTTTCGATCATCGACACCAGCTCTTCCACCACATTGACGTTGCTGCCTTCCAGCGCCCCCTGCACCACGGTGCCGAGGCCGTTCAGGCCGGGATTACCGTTCTGGGCCGGGCCCGAGGCCGTGGTTTCCAGGAACAGGTTCTCGCCGCGCGCCTGCAGGCCGGCCGGATTGACGAAGTCGGTCAGGGTCAGCGCACCGACTTCCACCGACGCGGCGTTGTCGGCCATCTTCACGCTGATGGTGCCGTCGCTGCCGATGGTGACCGACTGCGCGCCCTCGGGAATCTGGATGCCCGGCTGCACCGGGTAGCCGCTGTTGGTGACCAGCTCGCTGTCCTGGTTGATCTTGAACGAGCCATCACGGGTGTAGGCCGAGCTTCCGTCGGGCATCTGCACTTCGAAGAAGCCGCGGCCGTTGACCATCACATCCAGGGCGCGACCGGTCTGCTGCTGGCCACCCTGTTCGAAGTTCTTGGCGGTTGCTACCACGCGCACGCCGGTGCCCAGCTGCAGGCCGGTCGGCAGCTGCGTCTGCGCCGACGAAGAGCCGCCCGGCTGGCGCACCTGCTGGTACAGCAGGTCCTCGAAGCTGGCACGGTCCTGCTTGAAGCCGGTGGTGTTGGTGTTGGCGAGGTTGTTGGAAACCACCGACATGCGCATCTGCTGCGCATCCAGTCCGGTTTTCGCGATCCACAATGCCTGGTTCATCTTCGATGTCCTGTCTGGTGAAACCGGCCGCGTGGTGCGGCCCTTGTATGCGGGTGTGCAAGCGGTGTGCCAGCGCCGGCATCAGCCGGCGCCGGAATTCCGTCAACTGCCCAGGCGCAGCATGCTGTTGGCGCTGCGCGCGTTTTCGTCGCCGTGTTTGATCACCTGCACCTGCATTTCGTACTGGCGCTGCAGCTGGATCATCTGCACCAGTGCCCCGGCCGCATCGACATTGCTGCCTTCCAGCTGGCCGCTGTGCACTGCGGTGCCCTGTGCCGGTGCGAACGGCTGTTGCGGGTCGGTATTGCGGAACAGGCCATCCAGGCCGCGCTCGAGGCGCTCGTCCGGTGCCTGCACCACCTTGATCCGGCCGATCTGCGCCATGGTCTGCGGGCCTTCACCCTGCGGGATGATCGAGATCGTGCCGTCGGCACCGATCTCCATCGCCTGGTAGGGCGGAATGGCGATCGGGTTGTTGTTGTCATCCAGTACCGTGCGGCCGCCGGAGGTCACCAGCTGGCCATTGGGGGTGACCGACAAGGCCGCGCCGCGCGTATACGCCTCGCTGCCATCGCTGGCCTGCACCGCCAGCCAGGTGCCGCTCTGCAGCGCCAGGTCCAGCGGTTTGCCGGTGATGTGCTGCGCGCCGGGCGTGCGGTTGAAGCCAGCGTCGACGTGCAGCGCATCCACCCGCGAGGCAAAGCCGGGGCCGCGGATCGGGAAGGCTTCGGTGTTGGCCAGCGCTTCCTTGAAGCCGGGGGTGTCCGAGTTGGCGAGATTGTGGCTGAGCGTTCCCTGCGCCTGCAGGGAGGCGCGGGCACCGGTCATCGCCACGTAAAGGGCTTTATCCATGCGGGGAGTTCCGTGACAGGGTCAGCGGGTCATCAACGGATGTTGATGACCGTCTGGGTGATCTGGTCCTGGGTGGTGATCATCTGTGCGTTGGCCTGGAAGTTGCGCTGCGCGGTGATCATGTTGACCAGCTGCTCGGTGAGGTCGACGGTGGACGCTTCCAGCGAACCTGCCTGGATCTTGCCGAGGTTGGAGGTATCGGGCATGCCGGTGCGCGGCGTGCCCGACTCGAAGGTCTCGACCCACAGGTTGTTGCCCTTCGATTCCAGGCCCTGCGTGTTGTTGAAGGTCGTCAGCGCCACCTGGCCCAGCGGCTTGTCGTCGCCGTTGGAATAGCGGGCGTAGACCACGCCGGATTCGGACACGGTGATTTCATTGAGCTTGCCGGCGGCATAACCGTCCTGCTGGGTGTTGCGCAGCGCGAACTTCTCGCCGTACTGGGTCGAGCCGTTGATATCCAGCGTCATGTTCAGCTGGCCGGCGCCGGTGGTGGGGGTGAACGTGCCGAGGCCGACCTTGCCGTTGGCCGGGGCGGTCAGCTTGCCGCTGTTGTCGAAGGTGACCGCGGTCGGGGTGCCAGCGGGCTGGCCATCGACATAGTTGTGCACGGTCCATTCGTTGGGGTTGGCTCCCTTGACGAAGTACGAGACCTGGATGTGGCTCACGCCCAGCGAGTCGTACACGGTGATGCCGCCGCTGGAATGGTTGTAGCTGTTGGAATCGGCCGGGTCGAAGGTGGCCACCGTCGGCTGCTTGGCGTTGGCCGGCAGGGTGAAGCCGACCTTCACTTCGCTGGTCTGCTTCGGCGGGCTGTCGGTGGTCAGCAGCTGCAGGTCGACCAGGCGGCCGGCGTCGAAGTTGGTGCCATCGGCATTCGGTGCGAACACCTGCAGGCGCGCACCCTGCGGATTGACCACGTAGCCGGCCGAATCGGTCTGGAAGTTGCCGGCACGCGAATACACCCGCGAACCGTTCATGTTCATGGTGAAGAAGCCCTCACCGGAAATGGCCATGTCCAGGCTGCGCCCGGTCTGCTCGTTGTGGCCCTGGATGAACTGCTGGGCGACGTTGGAGACGCGCACGCCCGAGCCGGTCTGGTTCTTCGACAGGCCGTAGCTGGTGGAGGCGAACAGATCGGCGAACTCGGCGCGCGACTGCTTGAAGCCGGTGGTGTTGACGTTGGCGACGTTGTTGGCGGTGACGCTCAGGTCGGTGTTGGCGGCATTGATGCCGGACAGCGAGACATTGAAGCCCATGGGATGCTCCTGGTTGATGCGGGATGTGCGGCTCAGCTGACGCGGAGCACGTAGTCGATCGGGGCCGTGCCCAGGCCCTTGAGGTTCAGGTACAGGCCGTCGGAACCGACGGTCACGCTTTCCACCGGCGCCTGCACGTAGGTGGACAGCTTGGTGCTCTTGCCGGCGGTATCGACATGGTTGGCGACGATGGAGTACTTGCCCGGCTCCATGCGTTTGCCGTTGGCGTCCTTGCCGTCCCACTGGAAGGCGGTCTCGCCGGCGGCAGTGGCTTCCACGCTCAGCGAGGTGACCTTGGCGCCGTTGGCATCGGTGATGTCCACGGTGATGATGCCGGCCGACGGCGCGGCCACCGTGCCTTCGACGCTGCCCTCCTTCTCCAGTACCAGCTTTTCCGACGGCACCAGCACCTGGTGGCCGACCAGTGCCGCGCCACGCAGCACCTGGTCGCTGGCCATCGACTCCTGGAAGCCCTTCACCGTCTTGTTCAGATCGGTGATGCCCTGCACGGTGGACATCTGCGCCATCTGCGCGACCATCTGGGTGTTGTCCATCGGCTTCAGCGGGTCTTGGTGCTGCAGCTGCTCGGTCATCAGGCGCAGGAAATCGGCCTGGTCCAGCGTGTTCTTCTTCTTGGTGGCGTTGCTGTTCGGGGCGTTCAGACCAAGTGCGGTATAGACGTCCTGGTTGGTCTGGTTGTTGACGGCGGTGGTCATGGCGGTATCCGGTACTGCGGGCCTCAGCGGCCCATGGTCAGGGTGGCCAGGGCCAGTTCCTTGGCGGTGGTCAGCATCTCCACGCCGGCCTGGTAGTTGCGCGAGGTCGAGATCAGGTTGACCATCTGCGCCACCGGGTCGACGTCGGGCTGGTAGATGTAGCCATCGCCATCGGCCAGCGGGTGGCCCGGCTCATAGCGCTTGATCGGCGCCGCATCGCTCTGGGTGATCTCCTTCACCTTCACCGAGGTGATGTTCGGATCGTTCTTGCTGGTGACGGCCTGGAAGATCGGCTCCAGCGGCTTGTACACGGCGTCGGCGGAACCGGCGACGGTATCGGCGTTGGAGAGGTTGGAGGCGATGGTGCTCATGCGCACCGACTGCGCCTGCAGCGCGGAGCCGGCGATATCGAAGATCGGCAGGTTGCTCATGGCTTATTGCCCCGTGATCGCGGTCAACATGGAACGCACCTTGCTCTCGACGAAGCTGAGCGAAGCGCGGTACTCGAGCGCGGCGCGGCCGTAGGCCGCACGCTCGGCATCGGGATCGACGGTGTTGCCGTCCAGGCTGGGTTGCACGCCTTCGCGCGCGATCTGGAACGGGTTCAGGCCGCTACTGATTTCGTAGTGCTGCTCATGGGTAGTGGCCATCAGGCCATTGGCATCCTGCCCCTGGGCATGGCGCAGGGCGGCGTCGAAGTCCAGGTCCTGGGCCTTGTAGCCGGGAGTATCGGCATTGCCGAGGTTGCTGGCGATCAGCTTCATCCGCTGTTCGCGCAACGGCATGGCCTGGGCGTGGACGCCCAGGTAGTCGGTAATCAGGTTGCGCACGGTGCACTCCCACGGGAACGTTGCCCGGGAAGCTGCAAGGGGTGTGCCAAAGCACGCGCGACATCGCGTCCGCCGGGCCATGCCCGGCGGAGACCCGTGACGCGGCCTTACGCCGCCATCGCGACCTTGCGCAGGCGGTCCAGCACGAAGTCAGCCAGCTCGTGCGGCGAGTACTTGGCGACGAAGGCATTGGCGCCGACGCGCTCGACCATCGCGTTGTTGAATACGCCCGACAGCGAGGTATGCAGCAGCACGTACAGGCCGGCAAGGCCAGGGTGGCGCCGGATTTCCGTCGTCAGCGTATAGCCGTCCATGGCCGGCATTTCGATGTCCGAGATGACCATGGCATAGCGCTCGGCCGGGTTCTCGCCCGAGGCGTGGATCTGCAGCAGATGGTCCAGCGCCTGCTTGCCATCGGAAAGCAGGGTGGCGCCAACGCCCAGCTGGTCCAGCACGCTGCGGATCTGCTGGCGGGCCACGCGCGAATCGTCCACCACCAGCACTTGCAGCTGCGGGCCATCGGCAGGCATTGCCATTGCTGGATCGAGTACGGCATCACCGCGTACCTGGGCGATATCGGCCAGCACGCTTTCAACGTCGATCACCTGGATCAGCTCACCCTGGAAGCGGGTCACCGCCGTCAGGTAGCTCGATTCGGCACCCAGTTCCGGCGGCGGGTGGATGTCTTCCACCGCGATATTGACGATGCGCTCCACGCCGCTGACCAGGAAGCCCTGGATCGAACGGTTGAATTCGGTGACGACCAGGTAGCCAGGCGAGGTATCCGCGTCAGGCTCACGCTCGGGGTGGCCGATGGCCAGGCCCAGGTCGAGCACCGGCACCGAGCGGCCGCGTACGTCGGCCACGCCGGCAAACTGGCTGGGCAACCCGGGCACCTGGAACAGCTCCGGGCGCCGCAGGACTTCCTGCACCTTGAAGACATTGACGCCAAAAAGCTGACGTCCGCCGAGACGGAACAACAGCAGCGCCAGGCGGTTGTGGCCGGCCAGTCGGGTTCGCTGGTCGATCCGGTTGAGCAGGTCATGGGACATGGCTGCTGTATCGGCGGGGTGGGCGCCAAACTTGAGGGCGCTCTGCCGCCTGCGCGGTCCGCACCACGTTTGTAGAGTCGACTGTCAGTCGACCGCTCTTCGATGCGATCACGGAAAACCCCGTGCTTCGCGCGAAAGTCGACTGACAGTCGACTCTACCCATCCGGTCGCATCCCCATCCCGGATCCGATCAACGGGTCTCGGCGCTCTGGCACACCCCTTGCACGCACCAGGGCCAGATTCCATCGACAGGAGGCGCCATGCGCCGGGTCACACCTCTATTCGCCATCGTGCTCGCCGCAGCCGCGCCATGGGCAGCCGCTGCAGAGTGGCAGCCGGTTGCCAGCATCCGCGCGGCGGCGTTGTCGACGCTGCCTGCCGGGAGCGAGGGGGAGGCGCAGGTGGCCGATGCGCTGCGCCTGCCCAAGTGTGGCGGCGCGCTGCAGGTGCAGCCCACCGCCAACACCACGGTGGAAGTCAGCTGTCCCGACGCCGGTGGCTGGCGCCTGATCGTGCCAGTGAAAGTGCGGCGCAACCAGACCGTGCTGGTGCTCAACCGCGGAATCGGTACTGGAGAAACCCTTACCGCTGCCGATATCACCACTGCCCAGCGTGATGCCGCCCGGATTGCCGGTGCGGTGCTGGCCGATCCCAACGCAGCGATCGGCCGCATCGCCCGCCGTCCGTTGCAGGCCGGGGCCCTGCTGTCGAGCAACGATCTGGTGGTGCAGCGTCTCATCAAGCGAGGAGACAATGTGGCGCTGGTCTCGCGTCGCGGCTCGGTCGAGGTCCGTATTGCAGGCCGTGCGATGGGTGACGCGGGTGAGAACGAGCGGGTCTCGGTCGAGAACCTGTCCTCGCGGCGGATCGTGCAGGGCACGGTCGACGCCGCCGGTGACGTAATCGTGGCGCGTTGAATTACCGCAGAATATCCCTAAAGATCACGGCCCTGCGGCCGTTATCCCATGTGAACGGCAACTCCAGGACACCCCATGAGCCAGAAAATCGACGGCAACTTGCAGGTCCCCCAGGCCCTGCGCAGCGTGACGACCCCGGCCAACAAGCCCGGTGTAAGCACCGATGCGGCGGCACGCCCGGTCGAGGCGGCCGACAGCCTGCGCCTGACCGGCGAGGCCACCAATCTGCAGGCCATCGAGCGTGAGCTGACCACCGCCCCGGCAATCGACGCCCAGCGCGTGGCCGCCGTGCGCGAGGCGCTGCAGAACGGCACCTACAAGATCAATCCGGACGCGATCGCATCGCGCATGCTCGAGCTGGACCAGCAGCTGCACGGATGACTGCGGCGATGAGCGAGCCGCTGCAGCGTCTTGCCCAGGCCCTGGACGTTGAACGCCAGGCCCTGGTCGAGCACGACGTGCACGCTCTGATCCGGGCCACCGGCGCCAAGCTGGAAGCGCTGCGTGCGCTGGAAGGCGCGCCGCCGGTCGGGGAAGGCGAGCAGCTGCAGGAACTGGCCGAACGCAACCGCGCCAACGGCGTGCTGCTGTCGCGCCGGCGCCGCGAGGTCAACTGGGCCCTGCGCCAGCTCGGGCGCACCGAAGATGCCTCGGCCTACGATGCCAAGGGGCAGGCGCACACCGTCACAGCGCGCCGCCCACTCGCCGTCGCCTGAGGCGGCGCTCGAACAACCCCATCACGCGGGCTGAAGCCCGCTGCACGAGCGCGTATATTGGGCGTCTGTTCGAATGCCCCCGAGTCGCCGTGTCCGCTGCCAACGCCCTGGTTACCGCCCCCCTTCCGCCACAGCCGGTACTGCAGGCCCTGCTTGAGCGCCTGCGCGAAGGGCTGCTGCTGTTCACCGAAGACGGGCAGGTTGCGCTGGCCAATCCAGCCGCGCAGAACCTGTTGGCAAGCGGTGAGGATGGTGCATTGCCGCCCCCGCAGCGGCTTCGCGAGCTGCTGCCCCCCGATGCACTGGAACACGCGCGCCAGCATGGTCACTGGAACGGCAGCCTGCCGCTGGGCGAGGGCGTGGTCATCGCCCACCTGTATCACCACGGCCCGGTGGGGCAGGGGCACTTCCTGGCCTTGTTCCGTCATATCGAAGGACAGGAAGACTACGAGCGAGAACTGCAGCAGCGCCACGCCGAGCTGCGCCAGGCCTACCTGCGGCTCAACGGCACCCAGGAGAAACTGCTGCAATCGGAGAAGATGGCCTCGATCGGCCAGCTTGCTGCTGGCGTCGCGCACGAGATCAATAATCCGATCGGCTACGTGCACTCAAATCTGGGCAGCCTGCAGGAGTACCTGCGCAGCCTGTTCACCGTGATCGAAGCCTACGAACGCGCGTTGCGTGCGCCGGACCCGAAGGCGCTGATCCCGGAGATCGATGACATCCGTGACCGCCTGGACATCGATTTCATCAGCCGCGACCTGCCGCAGCTGATGGCCGAATCGCGCGAAGGCATCGAACGGGTGACGCGCATCGTGCGTGATCTGAAAGACTTCTCGTATTCCGGGCGTGACGAGTCGTGGAAGCTGGTCGACCTGCACGCGGGCCTGGAATCGACCATCAACATCATCTGGAACGAGCTCAAGTACAAGGTCACCCTGGTACGCGAGTTCGGCCAACTGCCGCTGGTGGAATGCCTGCCATCGGAGTTGAACCAGGTCTACATGAACCTGCTGCTCAACGCGGGCCATGCCATCGCCGAGCGCGGCACGATCACCGTGCGCACCGGCGTCGATGGCGACCAGGTGTGGGTCGAATTCGAGGACACCGGCGGTGGCATCTCGCCGGAACTGCGCCAACGCATCTTCGATCCGTTCTTTACCACCAAGCCGGTGGGCAGTGGCACGGGCCTGGGCCTGTCGATCTCCTACAGCATCATCAACAAGCACCATGGCCGGATCGACCTGGACAGCACCCCGGGCGTGGGCTCGCGCTTCCGCGTGGTGCTGCCGGTGAAGCAGCCGCGCTGACCGCTTCGGGTAATGCCGGCCGCTGGCCGGCAACCTCATTGCACCCGGCATGCAGAGCAGCCGGCCAGCGGCCGGCTCTACCAGGCTGGATCGTTACCGCAGCGGGCGGTCCTCGCCGCCGTCTCCGCTCTCCACCGGCGCCGGCCCGGCGTTGCTGCGGCGCTGTTCCTCGTACGTGCGGAACGCCTGGTGGATATGCTTGCGCAGCTCGTCGTCGTTCCATGGCTTGGTCAGGAAGCGGTAGATCGCGCCGCGGTTGATCGCATCGGTCACCGTGTTCAGATCGGTATAGCCGGACAGCACCAACCGGATCGTGTCCGGGTACAGCATCTTCACCCGGCCGAGGAACTCGGTGCCGCTCATGTCGCTCATGCGCTGGTCGGACAGGATCACCTGCACGTCGTTGATCGCCAGCAGGTCGAACGCATCACGCACGTTGCCGGCCGCCAGGATGCGGTAGCCGTCGCGACGGAACAGCCGCACCAGCGATCGCAACACGTTCTCTTCGTCGTCCAGCAAGAGCAGCGTGCGGTCGGGACGGGTCTCGGCGAAAGCTTCCGGGCGCAGGTAGCGGCGGCGCAGGGTCATGCCTGCGGCATCGGCCGACATCGGTTCGCCGAACAGGTAGCCCTGGAACACATCACAGTCGTTGCGACGCAGGAAGCCAAGCTGCGCCTGCGATTCAACGCCGTTGGCGATCACCGTCATGCCCAGCTGATGGCCCATGGCGATGATCGCGCGGGCGATGGCCGCCTCGCGGTTGCCGGCCGGCGCGCTCTTGATGAAGCTGCGGTCGATCTTCAGCTTGTCCACCGGGTAGCGCACCAGCGCACTGAGACTGGAGTCACCGGTGCCGAAGTTGTCCAGGCTCAGGCTGATGCCCTCGTTGCGCAGGTTGGCCAGCGTCTCATGCACGAAGTTGACGTTGTTGGTCAGCGCGCTTTCGTTGATCTCCAGCGTCAGCATCTGTGCCGGTATGCCCGCGGCCTGGATCAGGCCCATCACTTCGGCGAAGAAGTTCGGCCGCAGCAGCTGCAGGGTGGAGACGTTCACCGCGATGGTGAAATCGTCGAAGCCTTGGTCGCGCCACAGGCGGGCCTGCTTGAGTGCACCTTCCAGCACCCAGGTGCCGATCTGCACGATGATGCCCAGCCGCTCGGCGGTGCGCATGAAGCGCTCCGGCACCAGCATGCCCAGCGTCGGTGACTGCCAGCGCAGCAGCGCTTCCATGCCGACCACGTGGCCATCGCGGGCGCTGACCAACGGCTGGTAGCGCAGTTTCAGTTCGCCGTTGGGAATGGCATCGACGATCTGCCGCGCGATGATGCTCTCGCTGTGCGCGCTCGGCGGCGTGTCCACGGCGTGGATGCGCACCGCGTTGCCGCCCTCGCGGGCGGCCTGGTACAGCGCATCTTCGGCGTGGTCCAGCAGGCGTGAAACGTTGCTGGCATGCTCCGGGCACAGGCTCACGCCCAGCTTGCCGGTCATGAACAGCGTGTACGGCAGGACCGACAGCGGCAGTTCCATCTGCTGCCGGATTTCCTCGGCGAAATCCTCCGGCAGTGGCACCTCGGCTGTGCGTGGCACCGCGATCAGGAACTCGTCGCTGCCGTGGCGCCACAGTTTGCCGCGCCCTCGCAGGTAGGACTGCAACCGCTGCGCAACCAGCACCAGGGCCTGGTCACCTACCTCGGCGCTCATGTTTTCGTTGACAGAGGCGAAGTGGTCGATGTCCACATGCATCAGCATGAGTGCGGTACCGCCCGAGGCCGCCTCGGCGACCATCACCTGCAACTCGGGGTTGCCGGCACCGAGGCGATCAGGCGCATCATCGATGCTGACCGGGGGCTGGTTGGGATTCCACATAGGCTCAGTAGTCCGGTGACTCGGCGGCGGCCATGCTGGCTGCCTGGTAGGGGAGATGAACGTCGATCAGGGTGCCTTCACCGTGCGCGGATTCGATCCGTACATGGCCACCGACGCTCTGCGCACGCTCGCGCATCACGATCAGGCCCAGTCCGCGCGGGCCGTCGGGGTCGAAACCCTCGCCGTCGTCGCGGATCTGCAGGTGCAGGCCGCGCTGGCCGACGTCGCGCAGCTGCAGCTGTACCTGGCTGGCACGGGCGTGGCGCAGCACGTTGGTCAGGCTTTCCTGGGCAATACGGAAGCAGGCCTGCTCGATGCTGTTGTCGGGACGGTGCGGCAGCGGCTCGATCTCGGCCAGCAGCTCCACCGGCGAGGAACGGAACAGTACCCGTGCCTGCCAGCTCAGCGCCGCTTCCAGGCCCAGTGCGTCCAGCTGCGGCGGCCGCAGCAGGGTAGAGATGTCGCGCAGCTTGGCCACCGTGGTATCGGCCAGGCTGACGATCTGTGCCAGGTCCTCACCGCGGCGTTGCGGATCGTCCTCGTCCTGCGCGGCATAGGCAGACAGCTTGATCGCCGTGATCGCCTGGCCGATATCGTCGTGCAGGTCGCGCGAGATCGCGCGGCGCTCATCCTCCTGCAGCGAGAACAGGCGGCCGGCCATGGCCTGCAGTTCGCGGTTGCTGGTTTCCAGTGCGCTGCGGATGCGTTCGGAATCACTGAGATCGCGCACGATCAGCAGCTTGCAGTCGCGGCCGCCATAGCGCACCTCGCCCACTGCCAGGCCGGCATGGAAGCTGCGGCCATCTGCGCGCTGCATCGCCACCACGCTGCTGTGGCCCGGCCCCAGGTGCAGCTGGCCCGCACGCAGCTGGCTGCGCACGCGGGCCAGATCGGCGCTGTCCACCAGCGCCGAAAGCGGTTCGCCCAGCAAGGTGTGGCTGCCATAGCCGAACAGGCTGGCGGCCCAGGCGTTGGCGTACAACACGTGTTCGTCGGCGAGGATCACCACACCATCGGGCAGCACCCGCACCAGCTCGCGGAACTGTTCCTCACGCTCGCGCAGCAGGCGACGCGACTGCTCGCGCTCGGTCACGTCCTGCAGGGTGCCCAGCACGCGGCTGCGGCCAGCTTCATCGATACCGCTGGCGGCGCGCAGGTGCACCATCAACGCGCGCCCGTCCATCGACAGGACGGGCAGCAGCACGTCCACCTGCACCGGCTCGCCGGAGCATAGTTCGGCCAGCAGCTGTTCGGTCTGGGTGGCAGTGGCCGGATCGGCCGGCACCAGCAGTTCGTCGAAGCGGTGCCAGCGGCGGGCCTCGGGCGGGCGGCGGCCAAGCAGCCGGTAGACCTGGTTGGAGTAGCGACCCAGCCCGGTGGACGGGTCCAGCTCCCAGGCGCCGATACGGGCCAGCTCGTGGGCTTCCTCGACCCGGGCCAGCGCCTGGTCGCGGCGCAGCTGGGCCAGGTCTTCGGCGGTGCGGTCGATGGCAATCAGCAAGCGGGCGTTGTGGCCGTCATAGCTGATGGCGTTGGACCGCAGCTCCATCTGCCGTAGCGAGCCATCACGCAGTTGCAGCTGGGCACGCAGGATGCAGAGCTCCTGCGGCGCCTCGCGGATCGCCTCCAGCTTGGTCTGCAGTGCCTGGTCCTGGCCGGGCGGCCACAGCACGTCGATGGTCTTCTCCAGAAGGTCACCGCGCTCCCAGCCGAACGCGCTGCAGGCAGCCGGATTCGCGTCGAGGATCGCCAGCGTGTCCAGGTCGTAGACCAGGATCGGGCCGGGATTGCCCTCGAACATCTGCCGCAGGCGCAGCTCGGAGGCCTGTTGGCGCGCGTGGGTGTGCAGCACGTGCTCGGCCAGCGGGCGCAGCAGCAGATACAGCAGGCCTGCGCTGGCCAGGGCGAAGAACGAGCCCTTCAGGCCCTGCCACAGTGCCGCCTGCTGCGGATCGGGCACCAGCGCCTGCACCACGCTGTCGGTAGAGATCATCCAGGCCAGCGCCATCACCAGGTAGCTCAACACCACCCGGCGGCGGTCACGGCTCAGCGCCTGCGCCATCCGCGGGTCGGGAACAGGGGCGTTGCCGGTCGGTTCTGCAGGCATGGACGAGGCGGGTGACAGGGGCGCTGGTCATCTTACCCCGCAGCGCGCCGTGACCACTCAATTATCCGCCGCAGGCGCCGTTAACCACTGCGTGCCCCGCTGACGGGCGTGTCATCCGGAGCAAGATCGCGTGGACCAAGGGATCATCGCCAGCCTGCTGCAGCACCCGCTTGCGTCGGCGCTGGTCATCGTCGACCGTACCGGGCGTCCGCTGGCGGCCAATCCGGCCGCGCGCGAGCATGGCCTGCCAGCCACCGTGGCGGCCTATGCGCCGATGCTGGAAGATCTGCGCCTGATGGCCGCCGATGGCGGCATCGTGGCCTGCACGCTGCCGGGCGGCCCGCGCGGCCACTACGACGGCCATCTGCGTGCGGTGCACGACGGCGCCGGCAACCTGCTGGCCTTCACCCTGAGCATCCCCGAGCCGGTGCCGGTGGACGGGGGAGGGCGCTGGGAGCTGGCGCTGGACAGTGCCGGCCACAGCCTTTGGGACTGGGACATCCCCAGTGACCGCGTGATGCGGACGCCGGCGCTGGGCGACGAGACCGCCACCGAGCTGCTGGCTCGGGTGCACAGCGAGGACATCGCCCTGGTGCGCGCAGCGCTCGACGAGCACCTGCATGGGCGCAGCGAGCAGTACAGTGCACAGTTCCGCTTTCGCCAGGCCGATGGCCAGTGGCGTTGGGTGCTGGATCGCGGCCGCGTGGTCGCGCGCACCGCCGATGGCCAGCCCCTGCGCATGGTCGGCACGCATACCGATATCGAGCAGCAGAAGCAGCTCGAATCGCTGCTGCAGGAACAGCAGCTGCACCTGAGCGAGGCCCAGCGCATCGCCAGCATGGGCAGCTGGTCGTTCGATCCCAACAGCGGGCATTTCTGGTGGTCGCCGGAACTGCGTTCGCTGCTGGCCCTGGAGCAGGGCGCCGTTCCGGGCCAGCGGCGTTGGCTGAAGCAGCTGCATCCACGCTCCCGCGGCGCGCTGCGCGCGGCATGGCGGCGGTTATGGCGCGATGGCCGCGCTGCCAACCTCGAGCTGGAGCTGACCCGCGGCCATGAGCCTTCGCAGCACCTGCGCCTGTGGATGCAGCCGCTGCTCGACATGGACGGGCAACCCAAGCGCCTGCTCGGCCAGGTGCAGAACATCACCGAACAGCACCAGACCGATGCGTTGATCCGCTGGCGCACCGAACTGCTGAACCGGGTCTCCGCGCTGGGCCGCATCGGCGGCTGCGAGATCGAGGTGCAGACCCGCAGCATGCAGTGGACCGAGGAGTGCTACCGCATCCATGGCCTGCGCAAGGAACCGATCACCCTCGACCAGGCGTTGGCGCTGTACACGGAGGACTCGCGCAACGCGTTCGAGGCGGCACTCGCCCGTATCGCCAACGGCGGCCTGCCCGAGCAGCTGGACCTGTGCTTCTACCGCCAGTCCGGCCTGCGCGTGTGGGTGCAGGTGCTGATTGAACTGGACCGCCGTGACGGCCTGCCGCCGCGATTCGTTGTCCTGTTCCGTGACATCACCCGCGAGCGCGAAGCCAACGAACGCATCGAACTGCTGGCCCACTACGATCTGCTGACCGGCCTGCCCAATCGTGTGCTGCTCGGCGAGCAGACCGCCGAGGCCATCGAGGAAGCACGCGACCGCGGAACCTCGCTGGCGATGCTGTTCATCGATCTGGATGGCTTCAAGACCATCAACGACAGCTTCGGCCACGCCACCGGCGATGCGCTGCTGAAGGCGGCGGCCACCCGCCTGCACCAGAACCTGCGCAACAACGACCTGTTCGGCCGCTTCAGTGGCGACGAGTTCATTGTGGTGCTGCGCGACCTGGCCGAGCCGGAAGACGCCGGCCACGTGGCGCGCAAGCTGATCGCCTCGTTGGCCGAGCCGCTGCGCCGTGGCGAGACCACGTTGAAGGTCGGCGCCAGCGTCGGCATCGCGATGCTGGGCGATGCGCAGACCGACTTTGATTCCCTGCTGCGTGCTGCCGACGCCGCGATGTACGCGGCCAAGGAAGCCGGGCGCAATACCTACCAGTACTACAGCCAGGACGCATTGGCCCGCATCCAGCGCCGGCTGGACGTCGAGCATGCCCTGCATGGGGCCATCGAGCGCGACGAGTTCAGCCTGGCCTACCAGCCGTTGCTGCACGCTCACCACGGTGAGCCACCGGCGATCGAGGCACTGTTGCGCTGGCACCGGCCCGGGATTGGCTACTGCAGCCCGGCCGAGTTCATTCCCATTGCCGAAAAGTGCGGCGAGATCGTGCGCATCGGCGACTGGGTGCTGAACGAGGCCTGCCGCCAGGCAACAGCCTGGGACCGCGCCGGACTGCAGTTTGATCGCATCGCGGTCAATGTGTCGGCGGTGCAGCTGCGTGATCGTGGCTTCGCCGAACGCGTGATCGAGATCTGCCATGCCCATGGCTGGCCGCCGCAACGGCTGGAACTGGAGCTGACCGAGTCGGCGCTGATCCGTGACACCGACATCCTGCGCCATTGCTTCGACGTGCTCGAACGGCACGGCGTACCGTTGGCGGTGGACGACTTCGGCACCGGCTTCTCCAACCTCAATTATCTCAACCGCTTCCCGGTGGGGCGCCTGAAGATCGACCGCAGCTTCGTGCAGGGCATGCTGCACGACTCCGGTACGGCCGAAGTGACCCAGGCCATTGTGCACCTGGGCCATGCGCTGGGCATGAAGGTGGTGGCGGAGGGCGTGGAAACGCACCAGGAAGAAGACATGCTGCGCCGCCAAGGCTGCGACGAGATCCAGGGTTACCTGTACTCGCGCCCGCTCAGCCCGCGCGACCTGGCGCAGTGGTTGCGCCAGCCACAGCCGGTTTCGCTGCGCACCGATGCCAGCGGCGAAGCGGTGCTGGTGCGCTGACCACCCGACGCTGGTAGGTGCCGACCGTTGGTCGGCACGGATGCATGTACCTCGCGATCATCCACGCATGGCGTGGTTCTACTTGCAGCACCTGCAGTGGCGAGTGCCGGAGCCTGCCACGGTGGGTGCCGACCGTTGGTCGGCGCCGATGCCAGAGATCGCGACCAGCAATGAACGGCGCGGGTTTACCTGTCTTCAGCATCAGACCGCAAGGACCGTCTTGCTGCTGTCTGCTTGGCGAGTGACTTCAATTCAGCGAGACGATCCCGCTTGACCAGGTGCGCTGCCTGCCAGCCACCTTCAACAACCGAGGGTGAGAAGCTGTAGATCTCGTTGGGAGCCAGGTGGCCCAGTAAATCGAGTGCGCGTGCGTACAGGGGCTGCTCGTCATCGTCGGTGGCATCGAGATCGGGCGCGTCCAGGACGTGCAGCAGGAACTCCAGTTTCCAGTTGCGTTCAGTCGCGTCGGCAGTGGCTGCTACATCCGAGTCCGCCCAAACCTGTCCGCTGTGCGGGTCGATGCTGATATGCATGGAGGTGTTCTCTCCACACAAGAACATCTGGCCGAAAGGTGTCACCGCATAGGCATGGAACCGATCAGCACCCTCCATCGGAGTGCCCTGCAGGAAGGCTGCGACAACCCCTGAGTACAGGTGCGGATCGACCAAGATGAGCCTGTCGTCGCGATAGCGTGCGAACCCGTCGCGTCGCCACAGCGCCAGCAGCAGGTCGGGCAGCACGCCCTTCCATGCGGCAAGAGCCGCCTCGGAGAGCGCCTCGCCCCGGGAGCTCGCACTGAAGCTCTCCATGAACGCCCTGGTTTCAAAGCTTGATTCCTGCGCTTCGATGCCTGGTTCCACCAACGCATTCCTCCCGGCGTCGAATGGCAGATAACCCAGGAATGTCAGCATTCGCTCGGCCTGTGTGGCTTCCTTGTTCGCCTCCTGAGTTGAGATGATGGCCGCTGTGTTTCCAGAGACGAGCAACAATGTTCCCGCCGAAAGGCTTTGCCACGGCTCGTTCAGCACCAGATAGCGCTCGGGTGCCTCGTCTACATCCGCGTCCAGGATGATGACCTGTGGACCATCCTTCACACACCCGGCGGAGATCTCGACAGTTGCATCGGTCATACCTGCATCAGGATCGGTCACATCTACAGGTGCGGAGTAGGGCTGTTGAAATTCGCCGAAGGACTGGAGCGCTTGGTGAAGGGCGAGCAGGGAGTCGGGATCTACGGCAAGCGGTTCTGAAGCAACCGGGAGCTGCAAAGCGAGTGAAAGGCAGAGGGCGGCGCTGGTCATCGGGCTGATCTGAACCGGAATCGGCCCTTTACGATGAAGGGCCGAGCGCTCACGATCCATGCAAACAATCCGAAAATCGTGAGTCGCGGGGCATCATCCACGCATGGCGTGGATCTACCTCGAAAATTCCGCCTTCAACTGCATGCGCAGGGCCTCGACGACGGCCGCATAGCGCCGCTTCTGGACCAGATAGCTGGCCAGGAACAGCGGCAGTACCAGCAGCATCGGCGCCACCATCGGGCGCATCGCCACCAGCGGCAACAGCAGCAGCGACAGGATCGCCACGAACCAGCTGCACAGGCCCGTCACCCGCACCTCGTGCCGTCGCGCGTTGAGTACGATGCGACCGCGCATCACCGGGAAGTAGCGCAGGCCGAAGCTCGGCGCGAAGCTCTCGCGGAACGCCATGCTGCCATCGGGCAGCGCATGGAAGGCCAGTCGCAGCCACTTGTCCTGCGGCAGGTCACGTTCCAGGCTTCCCAGCGAGAGGCGGGCCTGCATGGCCGGTGACGCCGCAATGCGTTCGTTGAACAGGGTGATGCCCCAGCTGAAATAGCTGGCCGCCCAGGCCATCATAAGGACGGTCTCGATCAGCAGAAGTGCGATCAGGGCGATGGCCATCGGTCTTCCATGAAGGATACCGGTGGATCATGCCATGCGCGACGGCCCATCCACGCATGGCGTGGATCTACTTAAGCGCATCCCCATCCAGCCCGAGATCCCAGGCCAGGCCCAGCAGCGCCTCGTCCGCCCGCGACGGGGCCGGGCGCGCGTCCGCCAGCTGCTGCAGCTCGCGGATCTCCTCGCGTGCCACATCCTCCAGCTGTTGCAGCTGCTCACGCACGCTCGCGTTGCGCGGGCGCTCGGTGTCGGTGAGGGCGGGCAGGGCGCGGATCAGGGTCATGGTGCGCGTACAGGATGCATCCAATGGCGGGTTACAGGCAAAGGCCCCGGACGAACCGGGGCCTTGCGGGCTGCCGGCGAGGGCAGCGGACATCGGGATCAGAACAGCTCGACGGTGCCGGCGCCCATGCTCTGCTGGGCAACCGGCTTGTGCGGCGGGCGTTCCCATTCGCTGCGCAGTTCGCGCAGGCGGCTGCCGGTGCGCTGCAGGGCGGTGGCGATCTCTTCGTCGAACACGCCGCCATTGCGGTGCAGCAGTTCCTGCAGCGCCACCGCTTCACGGTTGATCGCGGTCAGGCGGTCCAGGTGGGTGTGCACGCCGCCCAGGGCCTGGGTGGCGATGTCTTCGAACTGCAGGGCGCGCACGGCTTCAGCCACGCTGCCATCGATCGCACGGGCGCACTCGGACACTTCACGCATGCCGTCGCCCAGCGAGGCATTGATCTGGGCCACGTTGTCGAGCATCGCGGCCGCTTCCTGGCGCGCTTCACGGGAGCGGTCCATGTCGCGCGAGGCCATGTGCGAGACCGTCTCGCGCACCTTGGCAATGGCGTCCTTGGAGCTGTGTGCCAGCTTGCGGATCTGCTCGTTGAAGGTGGTCGAGCGCTCGGACAGGTTGCGCACTTCGTCGGCGACCACCGCGAAGCCTCGGCCGGCTTCACCGGCACGCGCGGCTTCGATGGCGGCGTTCAGCGCCAGCAGGTTGGTCTGGTCGGCGATCGACTTGACGTCTTCCAGCAGCGCGAAGATGCCATCCAGGTGCTGCGCCATCTGGTCGATGTGCTGCACGGTGGTGCTGCTCTGGCCGCTGACCTGTTCCAGTGCTTCCACCAGCTGCTCCATGCGGTGGCTGGCGTGCTGGGCGAAACGGGCAACGTCGAGGCCGGCATTGCCTTCATCACCGGCGCGGTCGACGATGCGCGACAGGGCCTGGCTCTGCTGGCGCGACTTGCGGTTCATCGCATCGAAGCTGCCACCGAGGCTGGAGACGGCCTGGCGGATCAGGTCACGGGCGCGTTCCACTTCGCCGCGCGAACCCTCAATCTCGTTGCCGACGAAGTTGCGCAGTTCGGTCAGCAGCTGGTCCTGCTCACGCAGGACACGGGCATGTTCCGGGGAACGGTGCGCCTGGGCGCGGGTGGTCCACCACGCAAAGCCGAGCCAGCTCAGCGTCATCGTGGTCAGGATCGCCCAGCGCAGGGCGGCCGGCCATTCGAAACCGATGGCGAAGGGGAGCAGCAGGGTCAGAGCCAGGGGGGCGGCCAGACGGATGAAAATGCGTGAGTACATGGACGTTCTCGGGAGGTGCACGGAGGATGTATCGGCCGTACCCCCTTTCTCTTTAACGTCGATGTGCCCCGAAGTGCATTCTGAATGCGCCGGTTTTCCGGCGCTGGCGGTGATTCGGTGTCCGATTCCCTTTTCCATGGAAAAGCGCCCGGACCCCATGCGCTTACGCCAGCTGGCGGTCCACCGCCTCGATCATCGCCTTGCGGCCGAACAGGAAGTCCCAGTAGCTGCCGCCCAGCTGCCGCCATAGCACCGCCGAGCGCACCGCTGCCAGCAGCAGGGCGCGGATCTCGGCCACCACGCCAGCCTGGCCCAGGTAGTGCGGGTTGCCCTGCACCATCACCCGCGGCTTGAGGTGGCTGATGGTGTCCGCGTACAGGCTGCCCAGGCTGGCCAGCACATCCGGGTGGCCGCTGTCGCCCAGCTCGGCGGCCTGGCGCTGGGCGCGCTCGATGCCCGAGGCGACCTTGTTCACCGTGGCGCCATCCTGAACGAAGCGGCGCTCCAGCTGCAGCACCGACAGGGCCAGCTTGGGCAGGATCGGATCCTGGCCGTGGTTGCGGAAGTAGTTGTGCAGCAGGCGCAGCCCGGCCTTCAGTGCATGGCGGTCACCGAATACCGCCTGCGGCGAGGACGCATCGACACGGAACACGCTGTCCACGGCGGTGCGCACGGCGGCGGCGTCGGAATGGCCGGTATCGGCGATGCGGCGTACCTGCTGCAGGGCCTGGGCAATGCCGGCCAAGGCCAGGACGCGGTCGTCGACAGTGAAACTCATGCAGCAGATACCTCAAAAGGGGAGGGGGTGGTGCGCAGGCGCTGTTCCAGCGGCGCATCGGTGGCGGCGATCACCGCGCCACCCAGGCACACATCACCGTCATACAGCACCAGCGATTGACCGGGGGTGACGGCACGCTGCGGGCGCGCGAAGGTGACCAGCACGCTGCCATCGTCCAGCACGTTGACCGTACACGGCTCATCGGGCTGTCGGTAGCGGGTCTGGGCGGTGCATTCGAAGCGCCGCGCGGGTGGCGAGCCCGCGATCCAATGCGCCGCCTCCGAGCGCAGGCGTTCGGACAGCATCCATGGGCTGTCGCGGTCCTGGTCGACGTACAGCACGTTGCTGGCCACATCCTTGCCGACCACGTACCACGGTGCGGCCGGGCGGCCGCGTACGCCGCCGATGTTCAGGCCCTCGCGCTGGCCCAGGGTGAAATAGAACACGCCCGGATGTTCGGCGATCACGCTGCCGTCGGCCGGGTCAAGGATCTGGCCGGGCCTGGCCGGCAGGTAGCGGCCGAGGAATTCGCGGAAATCCCGCTCGCCGATGAAGCAGATGCCGGTGGAATCCTTCTTGGCGTGGGTCGGCAGGCCGACGTCGCGCGCAATCCGGCGCAGGTCGGTCTTTTCCAGGTCGCCGATCGGGAACAGGGTCGCTGCCAGCTGCGCCTGGCCCAGCTGGTGCAGGAAGTAGCTCTGGTCCTTGGAGCGGTCGGCGCCACGCAGCAGCAGCCATTGGCCACCGCGCTGGGCTACGCGCGCGTAATGGCCGGTGGCGATGCGCTCGGCGCCCAGCTCGCGGGCGGCATCCAGGAAATGCTTGAACTTCACCTCGCGGTTGCACAGCACGTCCGGGTTCGGCGTGCGGCCAGCGGCGTACTCGGCCAGGAAGTGCTCGAACACACCCTGCCAGTACTCGCTGGAGAAGTCCCGGAAGTGGAACGGGATACCGAGCAGGCCGCATACGGCGACCGCATCGCGGCGGTCATCCTCAGCGCGGCAGTCACCGCTGCCGTCGTCGGCCCAGTTCTGCATGAACAGGCCTGCCACGGCCTCGCCCTGCTGTACCAGGCGCCAGGCCGCGACGGAAGAGTCTACGCCACCGGAGACGCCTACCATCACGCGCGGCGTGCTCATGCGACCTCCCGGACCAGCGAAAGCGGATGGCGCTGGCCACCCAGGTAATCAGCCACCACCTGCCAGACCAGCGGGCTGCGCTGGCGCTCGCCGGCGGCCTGCAGCTCGGCCGGGGTCAGCCACAGCGCGCGGTCGATGCCGGTGTCCAGCGGCTGCGCCGGGTCGTGCGAGAGCGGGCGCGCTGCGTAGCAGAAGCGCAGGAACGCGGTGCCGTCGCCGGCAGTCCACTGGTAGCAGCCGATGAAATGGGTCAGCTGCACCGTCCAGCCGGTTTCCTCGCGGGTCTCGCGCAGGGCTGCCTCGGCCAGGCTTTCGCCCGGCTCGAGGTGGCCGGCAGGCTGGTTCAGCACCTGGCGGCCGTCGATGGTCTCTTCAACCAGCAGCACGCGGCCGCCGTCGACCACCACCGTGGCGACGGTGGCGTGCGGTGCCCAGCGCGGGTCCGGCGTGGCGTTCAACTCAGAACTCGTCCTTCTTGGTCAGCTCCAGCTCCATCGCGTCGGCGGTGCGGATGGCCGCATCGATGGCGTCACTGAGCTGGTCCGGGGTGGCATCGGCATCGATCTTCACCACGAACATGGCGGTGGTGTCCTGCTTGACCCAGCCGCCCATCTTGGCGTCCTGCGAATCCTCCAGCAGGCGGTTGGCCACGGCCACCGGGAACTGCTTGGTCTTGGCGTTGTACGCCGGCGACCAGATCTCGCGGATGTTGTGGCTGCCGAAATCTTCCACCGCCGAGCGCACGTAGACCATCTGGGTGCGGTCACCCTCGACGTCGAAGACCATGCGGTAGTCGCCGTCCTCGTCGACTTCATAGGTATAGCCCAGCTTGTCCAGGTGGCGGCCCACGGACTTGTCGGCGGTGGTTGCGGCGGTGGCGGCGCCGGCAGGAGCCAGGGCGATCAACAGGGCGGTAAGAAGGGTCCTTTTCATGAAGATCCTGTGAAACAGTGTTGAGAGAAGATGCAATTGTGACGGCGGCCGTGCGTGCCGTCCAATCTGCGGCGGGCCGACGCAGGCTTCTCCGAGCCTCTATAATGGACGGATGCCCCATGAGTCCTCCCCCGATTCCCAGCACGAGCACGGCGTTGCCGTAGAACCTGCGCGCCCGGAAGTGGCGCCGCCGCCGTTCTACCAGGTGATGCTGCTCAATGATGACTACACCCCGATGGATTTCGTGGTGGACGTGCTCCAGCAGTTCTTCAACATGGACCTGGACAAGGCCACGCAGGTGATGCTCCACGTCCATACCCGCGGCCGCGGCGTGTGCGGGGTGTTCACCCGCGAAGTGGCCGAGACCAAGGTGGCCCAGGTCAACGAGTATTCGCGGATGAACCAGCATCCGCTGCTGTGCACGATGGAAAAGGCCTGACCGGCCTTTTGTAGAGCCGAGCCCATGCTCGGCTGCTGTTCGTGCAGGTATCCAGATCGCTGGCAGAGCAGCCGAGCGCAGGCTCGGCTCTACAGCCGGATCACGCTTCCGCCAGCGCCTGCAACGCCATCCTCGCGACCGATTCGTCCACAACCGCTGGGTCGCCATCATCGCGGAACCACACCGCCGACAGCCCTGCGCTGGCAGCTACCCAACGCAGCAGGCGGGTGCGCTCGAGGCCGGCCAGCGCGGTCACCTGTTCTACGCGCGCGGCAAACCGCTCGGGCCGGGTGGCCACATGGATGCCCGGGCCGCAGAGATCCGGGTTGCTGAACAGCGTCGTGTAATCGAACGCGCGATCGCCCAGCAGCCGCTTCGGGTCGATCGCCAGCCAGCCGCGCGCGCCGAAGTCGAGCACGTTGTCGTGGTGCAGGTCGCCGTGCAGCGGCCGGATCTCCTGTTCGTCACGCAGCACCCCCTCCGCCAGTGATCTGCACTGTTCCAGCAGTGGCGGCAGCGCAGCCCTTGGCTGCAGCAGGTCGGCGAACCATCTACGCAGGCAGACCAGTTCCGCTGGCGGCGCGCTCCGTGGCCGGTGCAGCCGCTGCAGGACCTGGCACAGGATCGTGGTGCAGGCGTCATCGTCGCCCGCGATCGAGCGTTGCCGCAGCGAGTCGCCGCTGGCACGCTCGATCAGGATCGCCGGCCCCTCGTGGGCCAGCAGGCGGGCAGCGCCATCACCGTCCCACCAGCGCAGCAGGCGGTGGCTGTTCTGCTCCTCCGCTTCGCTGCTGATCTTCAGCATCGCCGGCGCGCCGGCAGCGGTCAGCACCGGCCAGAGCCGGGCGTGGGGCGTGCAGATGGCCGGGCCATCACGCCGCAATCGCCAGCGGCTCAGGTAGGGTTCGCTCATGCCGGTTGAGATCTTCTGGAGTGAATGAAGATCAAGCGTTCTGCAGTGCTAACGCCATCTGAACGCAGCAATCCGCTAGGGTGATGGAAATCGCGTAGTCAGGCCGCATATTGTTCCCATCTGCCGCCGGAGTAATCCATGTTCAGCAAAGACCTCGAACACACCATCGGCCAGTGCTACAAGCGCGCCCGTGAGGCCCGGCATGAGTTCATGACGGTCGAACACCTGCTGTTGGCACTGCTCGACAACCCGTCCGCCCAGGCCGTACTGAAGGCCTGCGGTGCCGACGCCGAACGCCTGCGCCAGGAGCTGGAGCAGGCCATCGAGGCCTCGGTGTCCCGCCTGGCCGAAGATGACGGCCGTGACACCCAGCCGACCCTGGGCTTCCAGCGGGTGCTGCAGCGGGCCGTGTACCACGTGCAGTCCTCGGGCAAGAAGGAGGTCACCGGCGCCAACGTGCTGGTCGCCATCTTCGGCGAAAAGGACTCCCACGCCGTCTACTACCTCAACCAGCAGGATGTCACCCGGCTGGATGTGGTCAATTACCTGTCCCACGGCATCGCCAAGCTGGGCGAGGAAGGCGAGCAGCCGTCCTCTTCCTCCGAGGGTGAGGGCCGCATGGAAGGCGGGGATGGCGAGCCGAAGGGCGATGCCCTGACCGAATTCGCCAGCAACCTCAACGAACAGGCCCGGTCCGGCCGCATCGATCCGCTGGTCGGTCGTGGCGATGAGATCGAGCGCACCATCCAGGTCCTGTGCCGGCGCCGCAAGAACAATCCGCTGTACGTGGGCGAGGCTGGCGTGGGCAAGACCGCCATCGCCGAGGGCCTGGCCCGCCGCATCGTCGAGGGCTCGGTGCCCGACGTGCTGGCCGACGCGGTGATCTACTCGCTCGACCTGGGCGCGCTGGTGGCCGGCACCAAGTACCGCGGCGACTTCGAGAAGCGGCTGAAGGGTGTGTTGACCGCGCTGAAGAAGGTGCCCAACGCGGTGCTGTTCATCGACGAGATCCACACCATCATCGGCGCCGGCTCGGCGTCGGGTGGCACCATGGATGCGTCCAACCTGATCAAGCCGGCGCTGGCCTCCGGCGAGCTGCGCTGCATCGGCTCGACCACCTTCCAGGAATATCGCGGCATCTTCGAGAAGGACCGGGCGCTGGCCCGCCGCTTCCAGAAGATTGATATCGTAGAGCCGACCGTGGGCGAGGCCTACGAGATCCTGCAGGGCCTGAAGTCCAAATACGAGCTGCACCACAGCGTGACCTATTCGGACGAAGCGCTGCAGGCGGCGGTGGACCTGTCGGTGAAGCACATCGGCGACCGCCTGCTGCCGGACAAGGCCATCGACGTGATCGACGAGGCCGGTGCCCGCCAGCGCCTGCTGCCGGAGGGCCAGCGCAAGGAGCTGATCGACGTCGAGGAAGTGGAAGCGATCGTGGCCAAGATGGCGCGTATCCCGACCAAGCAGGTCAGCGCCACCGACAAGGACGTGCTGCAGCATCTGGAGCGCAACCTGAAGATGGTGATCTTCGGGCAGGATCCGGCGATCGAGACGCTGTCCTCGGCGATCAAGCTGGCCCGCTCGGGCTTGGGCAACCCGGAGAAGCCGATCGGCAACTTCCTGTTCGCCGGCCCGACCGGCGTCGGCAAGACCGAGGTGACCAAGCAGCTGGCGCTGCAGCTGGGCATCGAGCTGGTCCGCTTCGACATGTCCGAGTACATGGAGCCGCATTCGATCAGCCGCCTGATCGGCGCCCCTCCGGGTTATGTCGGCTTCGACCAGGGCGGCCTGCTGACCGAGAAGATCGTCAAGACACCGCACTGCGTGCTGCTGCTGGACGAGATCGAGAAGGCGCACCCGGACATCTTCAACATCCTGCTGCAGGTGATGGACCGCGGCGTTCTGACCGATACCAACGGTCGTGAAGCCAACTTCAAGAACGTGGTGCTGGTGATGACCACCAATGCCGGCGCGGCACAGGCCTCGCGGCGCTCGATCGGCTTCACCAAGCAGGACCATGCCACCGATGCGATGGAGACCATCCGCCGCAGCTTCACCCCGGAGTTCCGCAACCGCCTTGATGCGGTGGTGCAGTTCCAGGCGCTGGGCTTCGAGCACATCCTGCGCGTGGTCGACAAGTTCCTGATCGAGCTGGAGATGTTGCTGCAGGACAAGCACGTGAGCCTGTCGGCCACCCCGACCGCCCGCGACTGGCTGGCCCACCACGGCTTCGACCCGCTGATGGGTGCGCGCCCGATGGCCCGCGTGATCCAGGACAAGATCAAGCGTCCGCTGGCCGACGAGCTGCTGTTCGGCAAGCTGGTCAACGGCGGCAAGGTCAGCATCGATGTCCGCGACGACGAGCTCGTGGTCGAGACCCAGGCCGAACCGGAGCGGCTGCTGCCGGTTACGGTGGAGTGAGCTGAATGCTTGGCGTGAAAGACTGGGAATGACAAGGGCGGCTTCGGCCGCCCTTGTCCTGTCTGCTGTCACCGGCTTCGGCGGCGCGCTTCGCGCGTGAACCGCCCGGCATCGATCGGCTCGATGCGCGCGACCTCGCAGCTGCCGCGACCGGTGTCCAGAGCGCTTCGGCCCTCGCTGCACAGCTCGTCAGCCTCCTTGCCGTCGGTCTTGAAGCCGAGGCGGGTGGCCAGCACGGCAGAGGGGCAGCTGTTGCGGAAATGCACCACATAGTGGTCTTCACCGGAGCGAAGCAGGACGTTCCTGTCAGCGCCGGCGCGAACGATCTGCTGTTCGCCGGTCAGTGGTACGCATTGCGCCGGCGGGGTGCCAGCGGCATGGGCGGGCGGCGCCACCAGGGTGATGGCAGACAAAGCCAGGGGGACCAGCAGGGAAGACAGGTTCATGGCGGGGCAGGGGCGGCGATCCGGACTGGATCGGATCCCAGGATGCCGCCGCCGCTGCAAATGCGAATCTGCCGCAAGCAGGGCTGACCGACGCCACGGTGAGATCGGTCACGATGACCTTTGGCGCATCAGGCCGCGATCGAGCGGAACCCCTGTTGCCGGCCCTGGTCGCCGCCGTCTTCGATGACAAAGGCGACCGCCTCGTGCGGAATGTGCAGGCGCTGCTTGAGCGTACTGCCCATGTGCGATATCTCGCGCTGCACGGCCAGGTACAGGGGATGCGAGGCGTCCATGCTGGTGCAGACCAGGCAGGGCTGACCGAACCAGGTGCCGTCCGGGCCCTTGCTGGCGTAGCAGCGGCTGGTGACGGACTGCGGGTCAAGTACGATCAGGTAAGTCATGCACGCAAGGTCTCGTGTGAAGAACGCGTAGAGCCTAGGGCTCCCGCGCGCTGCTGGATTTCAGACAAGGACGAAAATCGAACGACCCCGGAGACTTTGACTTTATTCCGTGCACGACAAAGGGCCGGAAGCGAGGCCGGCCCTGTCGGAGTGGCGCACTGCGCCGACCGCTTACTTCATGCGGTAGGTGATACGACCCTTGGTCAGGTCGTACGGGGTCATTTCAACCTTGACCCGGTCACCGGTGAGGATGCGGATGTAGTTCTTGCGCATGCGGCCGGAGATGTGGGCGATGATTTCGTGCCCATTTTCCAGACGAACGCGGAAAGTGGTGTTCGGCAGCGTCTCGCTGACGGTGCCCTCGAACTCGATGGAATCGTCTTTCGACATGTAGTCCTGTGCGGTTCAGAAAACGGCCACGCTGGGCCTAAGGCGCGGTATTTTACGCGTGATGGGCCCGGCTTGCAAAGTTTGTGTTAACCCCCGGCCAAACGCCGTGCTGGCAAGCGTCCGACCGCCTGGGTCCAGGGGCCTTCACGGCCGTCACGGTGTACGGCCTGACGGACGTGCTCCAGAAAGTCCGCGCGCGGCAGGTGCTCGGCGCCCATCCGCAGCAGGTGCGGATTCTCCACCTGGGCATCGATCAGTTCCCAGCCCCAGTCACGCAGGGTGGATGCCAGGGCGGCCAGGGCGATCTTGGAGCCGCCGCTGGCGCCACTGAACATGCTTTCGCCGAAAAACATCGATCCGATCGCCACCCCATAGATGCCGCCGACCAGCGTCTGCCGGTCCCAGACCTCGAAGGAATGGGCAAAGCCGAGGTCGTGCAGCTGGCCATAAGCCTCGACCATCGCCGGGCTGATCCACGTACCGTCCTGGCCCGGTCGCGGTGCTGCGGCGCAGGCACGCATCACACGACTGAAAGCGGTGTCGGCGGTGATCTCCCACGTGCTGCCGCGCAACTGGCGGCGGAAGCGGCTGGACAGGTGCACGCCCTCGGTGCGGAACACCATGCGCGGGTCTGGCGACCACCACAGGATTGGCTCGCCCTCGCTGAACCACGGGAAGATGCCGCCGGCATAGGCGTTGAGCAGTCGCACCGGATGCAGGTCGCCGCCCACCGCGAGCAGGCCGTCGGGCTGGTGCAGGGCGGTCTCGGCTGGAGGGAAGGGCGCGTCCGGCGCATCGGCCAGGCGCCAGGGCAGCTGGCGGGTCATGCCGGCATTGTATTCGCCGTGGTGATGCGACTGGGATGCGCACGCGCTGCCGGTGCCAATCTTGGTTGGCACACCTTTCCGGGTGCCTCATCCGGCCCGACTCTACGGCTCTCCTCGGAACGGCCCATGCCCCTGCAGCTCCTGCTGGTACCGCCGCACATCCCGCCGCTCCTGCCGGCACCAGTCCTGCAGTGCTTCTGCGAAATCCGCGTCGGCCACCCAGTGCCGGCTGCGTACCAGCGTCGGCAGGAAGCCACGCGCCAGCTTGTGCTCGCCCTGAGCGCCGGGCTCGAAACGGCTCAGGCCTTCGCGCAGGCAGTACTCGATGCCCTGGTAGTAACAGGCCTCGAAATGCAGGCCGGGCAGGGTAGCGCCACCCCAGTAGCGGCCGTATAGCGTGTCGCCACCGCGCAGGCACAGCGCGCCGGCAATCGGCTCGCCGTCCTGTTCGGCCAGGAACAGCACCAGTCCTCGCCCCAATGAAATGGCCAGATGGCGCAGGAAGGCCTCGGTCAGTGCCGGGGCGTTGCCGTACTCGAGGAAGGTCTGCAGGTAGAAGCGGTACATCGCCTGCAGGTCGGCGCGGCCGGCTTCATCGCCGTGTACCACGCGGAAGCTGATGCCCTGGCGGGTGACCTTGGCCCGTTCCTGGCGGATGTTCTTCCGATGCTTGTGGTTCATCGCACCGAGGAACTGCTCGAATGTCGCCCAGTCGCCCGGGTTCTGCCACTGGAACTGCACGTCCTCGCGCAGCAGCCAGTCATCGCCGAACAGGGCCTCGTCCACTGCGGTGTGGAAGTTGATATGGGCCGAGGATACCTCCAGCGCGGGCAGGGCCTCGCGCAATGCCGAAAGCAGGGCGGCGCGCCCTAAATCGTGACGTGCCAACAACCGCGGGCCAGTGACCGGCGAGTAAGGTACTGCGCCCAGCCACTTCGGATAGTAGTCGCGGCCATGCCGCGCATACGCGTTGGCCCACGCATGGTCGAACACGAACTCGCCGTGAGAGTTGGTCTTCAGGTAGCCCGGAATGGCGCCGACCAGGGTGTTGCCTTCCCAGAGCGTGAAGTGCCGGGCCTGCCAGCCCCAGTCCTCGCGCAGGCAACCGTGCTGTTCAAGCCCGGAAAGGAAGGCATGGCTGACGAAGGGGTTGCGGCCGTCGTGCAGGGCATCCCAGTCGGTCGCGGCAATGGACTGCAGGGAGTCGAGGAAGCGGGGGGAAGACATGGGGGAAGGATAGGGCAGATGAAACAGAAAGGCCGACGCACTGGCGTCGGCCTATCATCCGGAGTCGGGTGTGGCTCGACCCTGCAGGAGCGGGTCAGCCTCTCAGCTGGCCTTGCCCTGGGCGTCCAGGTAGCGCTCGGCGTCCAAGGCGGCCATGCAGCCGAAGCCGGCCGAAGTGATCGCCTGGCGGTAGTGCTGGTCGGCCACGTCGCCGGCAGCAAATACGCCTTCCACCGAGGTCTGGGTGGCGTTGCCGCCCAGGCCCGAGCGGATCTCCAGGTAGCCGTTGTTCATCGCCAGCTGGCCGTCGAACAGCTGGGTATTCGGATGGTGGCCGATGGCCACGAAGAAGCCGTGGGCGTCGATGTCACGGGTACTGCCGTCCAGCGTCGACTTCACGCGCACGCCGGTCACGCCGGCGTCGTTGCCCAGCACTTCCTCCACCTGGTGGTGCCAGACGGTCTCGATCTTGCCGGCAGCAACCTTGGCAAACAGCTTGTCCTGCATGATCTTTTCCGCCTTCAGGGTGTCGCGGCGGTGGACCAGATAGACCTTGCGGGCGATGTTGGACAGGTAAAGGGCCTCTTCCACGGCGGTGTTGCCACCGCCGACCACGACCACGTCCTGGTCGCGGTAGAAGAAGCCGTCACAGGTGGCGCAGGCGGACACACCGCGGCCCTTGAAGGTCTCTTCGGTCGGGATGCCCAGGTACTTGGCGGTCGCGCCGGTGGCGATGATCAGCGCATCGCAGGTGTACTCGTGGCTGTCGCCGATCAGCTTGAACGGGCGCTGCGACAGGTCGGCGGTGTGGATGTGGTCGAAGATGACCTCGGTCTCGAAGCGCTCGGCGTGAGCCTGCATGCGCGCCATCAGGTCCGGGCCCATCAGGCCGTGGGCGTCACCCGGCCAGTTGTCCACCTCGGTGGTTGTCATCAGCTGGCCGCCCTGCTGCAGGCCGGTGATGACGACCGGCTTCAGGTTGGCGCGGGCGGCGTAGACGGCGGCGGTCCAGCCGGCCGGTCCGGAACCGAGGATGACGAGGCGCTGGTGGCGGGAGGGCAGGCTGGTGCTCATGTAGACTCGCGAAAAGGTAGATGGGACAAGGCGCTGGCGATGTTTGCGCAGCATCCGTGGCTGGTCATAGAGTGGCGGCTGGGGCAGGGCGATTCAAGCCGATGAACGGAACGCCGTCATCCAGCAGTGGTTTCGGCCCTCAGATTGCCCTGGCGGACGTCGCATAACTGAAAACTGACGCCGTCTCATTTATTATCAATCACTAACAGCGCATTCCAAAGGTATGGTCTAAGGTGGCGAAGCAGGTCCCCGAACGCTCCAAGTCCGACGACAGCAAGGCGTCACGTCGCACGGCCGCGGCGGCGACGACCGACAATCCACGCCGCCAGCGCCTCTGGCGCGACCTGGGCCTGATCGCCATCGCGCCGGCCCTGCTGTATCTGGCGGCCAGTCTTTTCACCTATTCAGCGACTGATCCGGGCTGGTCGCACACCGGCAGCGTGGTTGCGCCGGTGCACAACCTGGGCGGCCGCGCCGGCGCCTGGATCGCCGACGTGCTGCTGCAGCTGTTCGGCTACATCGCCTTCCTGCTGCCGGTGGTGCTCGGCGCGCTGGCGTGGATCGCCATGTTCGGCCTCAAGCGCGAGAGCAAGGGCGAGAACGACCTGGATCCGGCACTGCGCCTGGTCGGTCTGGTCGGTTTCCTGATCGCCGGCACCGGCTTCCTGCATGTGCGCCTGTTCAGTGGCGATGTCGCCAGTGCCGGCGGCATCCTCGGCAAGCTGGTCGGCAATTCGCTCACGGTGGGCTTCGGCGCGCTGGGGGCGAACCTGTTCGTGCTGGTGCTGCTGCTGGCCTCGATCACCCTGGCCACCGGGCTGTCCTGGTTCACGGTGATGGAGAAGATCGGCCGCGGCGTGATGTCGCTGGCGCCGTTGCTGGAACGCAAGAAGGAAGAAGTCACCGAGTGGAAGCAGACCCGGGTGATGCGCGAGGAACGCCAGGAAGTACGCAAGGCCGACGCCGAGGTGCGCGCCAAGCGCGAGCCGGTGAAGATCGAGCCGCGTCCGGAGCCGGTGATCGAGAAGAGTGATCGGGCCAAGCGCGATACCCAGATTCCGATGTTCCGCGGCGTCAACGGTGATGGCTCGGACCTGCCGCCGCTGGCGCTGCTGGATGATCCCAAGCCGCAGCCGAAGGGCTACGACGAAGAAACACTGGAAACCCTGTCGCGGCAGATCGAGTTCAAGCTGAAGGACTTCCGCATCGATGCGCAGGTGGTCGGCGCCAATCCCGGCCCGGTCATCACCCGCTTCGAGATCGAGCCAGCACCGGGTATCAAGGTCAGCCAGATCAGTTCGCTGGACAAGGACATCGCGCGTGGCCTGTCGGTGAAGTCGGTGCGCGTGGTCGATGTCATTCCGGGCAAGTCGGTGATCGGCCTGGAAATCCCCAATGTCACCCGCGAGATGATCTTCCTGTCCGAACTGCTGCGCTCGAAGGAATATGACAAGTCGGCCAGTGTGCTGACCCTGGCGCTGGGCAAGGACATCGCCGGTCGCCCGACCGTGGCCGACCTGGCACGCATGCCGCATCTGCTGGTGGCCGGTACCACCGGTTCGGGCAAGTCGGTGGCGGTCAATGCGATGGTGCTGAGCCTGTTGTTCAAGGCCTCGCCGAAAGACCTGCGGATGCTGATGATCGACCCGAAGATGCTCGAACTGAGCGTCTACCAGGGCATCCCGCACCTGCTGGCGCCGGTGGTCACCGACATGAAGGAGGCCGCGAACGGCCTGCGCTGGTGCGTGGCCGAGATGGAGCGCCGCTACAAGCTGATGAGCGCGGTGGGCGTGCGCAACCTGGCCGGCTTCAACAAGAAGGTGAAGGAAGCCCAGGACGCCGGCCAGCCGCTGATGGATCCGCTGTTCAAGCCGAACCCGGAGCTCGGCGAGGCACCGCGTCCGCTGGAAACGCTGCCGTTCATCGTCATCTTCATCGACGAATTCGCCGACATGATGATGATCGTCGGCAAGAAGGTGGAAGAGCTGATCGCGCGCCTGGCGCAGAAGGCGCGTGCGGCCGGCATCCACCTGATCCTGGCCACGCAGCGCCCGTCGGTGGACGTGATCACCGGCCTGATCAAGGCCAACATCCCGACCCGTATCGCCTTCCAGGTCAGCTCCAAGATCGACTCGCGCACCATCCTCGACCAGTCCGGCGCGGAAACACTGCTGGGCCACGGCGACATGCTGTACCTGCCGCCGGGCACCGCGCTGCCCGAGCGTGTGCACGGTGCGTTCGTGTCCGACGATGAAGTGCATCGCGTGGTCGAGCATCTCAAGGCGATGGGCCCGGCCGACTATGTCGACGGGGTGCTGGATGAGGTGCAGACGATGGGCGACGGCGTGGTCGTCGGTGCCACCGGCCTGCCCGAGACCAGTGCAGCCGGCGACGAGTCCGACCCGTTGTATGACGAAGCACTACGGGTGGTCACCGAGACCCGCCGTGCCTCGATTTCCGGCGTGCAGCGCCGGCTGAAGATCGGCTACAACCGTGCAGCGCGACTGATCGAGGCCATGGAAGCGGCCGGCGTGGTCAGCCCGCCGGAGCACAACGGCGACCGCACGGTGCTGGCACCGCCGCCGCCGAAGTAAGACCCGACGTATCCCCCACGACGTCCAAGGAACCGACGCATGCTTCACCCCGTACCAAGCGCGCTGGCGCTGGCGCTGGCAGCCCTGATGGCTGCCGGCCCGGCACTGGCAGAAACCGCCACCTCCGCGCCCGCCACGGCGCCGCCTTCCACCAGCGGCGATACCGAAGCCAGCAATAATTTCAGCATTGTCCGTTACCGCGCCGACTACCAGGTCCGGCCGGACGCGGGCAATGTGCAGACCGAAACCTACGAAGTCCTTCTCAAGACCAAGGCCTCCGTCGAGCAGTTCAGCCAAGTGCGGCTGAGCTACAGCGAAAAGATGGAGACGCTGGAAGTGCTCGGTGCCTACACCATCACCGCCGATGGCCAGCGCCGCGACGTGCCGGCCGACCGCATCTACACCCAGGAGAGCTACTCCAGCGCCTCGGCGGCGATGTATGCCGACCGCAAGGTGCGGGTGATCGTGTTCCCGAACCTGGCCCCGGGCACGCGCCTGTACTACCAGGTGCGCCGCACCCAGGCTACGCCGTACTTCCCGGGCTATTTCGGCCTGTGGGAGACCTTCAACGTCTTCACCGAGTACGAGGACGCCGAGGTCACCCTGAGTGCGCCGGCCAACCTGCCGATGTTCGTCGACAGCCGCGGCGTGCAGGGCAGTGACCGGCCGACGGTGAAGAACGGCCAGGCGCAATGGCGCTGGCGCTACCAGCGTCGTGAGGCGATGCCGGCGCAGAACTGGTCGGCGGCGGGCTGGGAGTTCGGCCCGAACATCATGGCCAGCACGTATCGTGACTGGTCGCAGATGGGGCGCGCCTACCAGCTCAAGGCGGGCCCGGCGGCCGAGGTGACCCCGGCGCTGCAGGCGCTGGCTGATGAGATCACCGCCGGCATCAGCGACCGGCGCGAGCAGGCCGATGCGCTATACCGCTGGGTGGCGCAGAACATCCGCTACGTGGCGGTATACCTGGGCAATGGCGGCCTGGAGCCGAACAGCGCGCAGAGCATCCTCGACAATCACTATGGTGACTGCAAGGATCACGTGACGATCCTCGAGGCGCTGCTGGCGGCCAAGGGCATCGCCAGCTCGCCGGTGCTGATCGGTGCGGGGGGCGGCCCGACGCTGCCGAAGATTCCGGTGCTGGGCCGCTTCAACCACGCCATCACCTACATTCCCGAATTCGATCTGTACCTGGATTCGACCACCGCGTGGGCGCGCTTCGGTCAGCTGCCAGAGGGTGACCTGGGTGCACCGGTGATGCGTACCCGTGACGCCACGCTGGCGCGCACCCCGGCCAACACGCCGGAGCGTAACGCCACCTCGATGGAAGTGCGGTTTACCTTCGACGCCAACGGCAACCTGCGCGGCGAGACCATTCCGAAACTGGGCGAGAACGCCGAGATCGGCATGCGTGCGCAGTTCTCCCAGCTCAACGCGCAGAACCGTGCGCGCGCTGAAGAGCAGATCATGGCCTCGTCTGGTTTCGACGGGCGAGGGCAGCTGCAGATCCAGGGCGTGCCGGTCGACCTGACCCGGCCCTTCGGCTATCGCATGGCGTTCCAGGCCGAGGACTACGCCGACTTCAGCGTGGCCGGCGGCATGGCGGTGCCGGACCCGCCGGGTGGCGAGTCGGTGCGTGGCCTGTACGCCACCGCTTCTGCGCCGGCCAACGAAACGCCGTTCTACTGCAATGCCAGCCTGCGCGAGGAAACCTATCGCCTGCAGTTCCCGGCCAACGCGCCGATCATCGCCATCCCGGCCAGCCAGCGATTCGCCAACGCCGCCGGCGAGTACCGCGTGGACTGGAGCCGCGAAGGGCAGGAGGTGATCGTGCACCACCGGTTGCAGCAGAATGCGGTGCGCGGCCCGGAGGCATTGTGCCAGCCGCAGGATTATCCGGCGTTCCGCGCGCTGTACCGCGAAGTGCGGCGCGGCTTCCGTGGGCAGGTGCTGTACGGCAAGCTGCCCGGCTCGGGCGGCTGAATCGCCGATGCACGTTCAGGGCGGCATAATGTCGCCCTGATCGCCCATTCATCTTTCCCCGGGCACACTTGCAACCACCTTTCCTGGCGCCCGCGCCCACAGGATTTCCGCATGAACTTCCGCTTCCGCCGTTTTCTTGCCACCACCGCCCTGGCCGTAGCCTGCGCCGCCGCCGGCAGCGCCTGGGCTGGCGCCCGCGATGACCTGAAGACTTTCACCAGTGGCCTGAAGGGCCTGGATGGCCAGTTCAGCCAGCAGGTGTTCGACAGCCGCGGCAAGGTGAAGGAATCGACCAGTGGCCGCGTGGCGCTGTCGGCGCCGCGCCTGTTCCGCTGGGAATACGTGCGCCCGCACGAACAGCTGATCGTGGCTGATGGCAAGAAGGTCTGGATGTACGAGCCGGACCTGGAGCAGGCCACCGTGCGCGAGCAGGGCAAGGAAGAGCAGAACAGCCCGCTGACCGCACTGATCAACCCGGCGCTGCTGGAGCAGCAGTACGACGTCAGTGAAGAGGCCGCGCAGCGCGACGGCCTGCAGTGGCTGTCGCTGTCGCCGAAGCGCGAGACCGAAGCCAGCTTCCAGTACGCCGCGCTGGGCTTCAACGCCCAGGGCCTGGCCAAGATGGAAATCACCGATGCGGTTGGCCAGCGTACCGTGATCAGCTTCAGCGGCTGGAAGCGCAACCCGGGCTTCGCGGCTGGCACCTTCAGCTTTACGCCGCCGAAGGGCACAGACGTTATCGGTAATTGATGGCGGTCGCCGGGCATGGCCCGGCGCTACCTGCTCTGGTGGGTGCTAACCGGCACCACCTTGGTGGGTGTCAACCTTGGTTGACACGCTGTTGATCAGCCGGCCAGCGGCCGGCACTACCGGACATCGCGTCCCGCCCGCCGGGCACGGCCCGGCGCTACCGTTGGGCGGCGCGGTACAATGAGCGGGTGGCAAGACATCGTTCAACTTCCTTCCCCGGCCCCGATCTGCTGAGTGTTGATCGGGAACATCTGCGCCCGCTGGCCGAGCGCATGCGCCCGCGCACCCTGGACGAAATGGTCGGGCAGAAGCGCCTGCTGGCGCCGGACAGCGCACTGCGCCGCGCGGTTGAATCCGGTCGCGTGCATTCGATGATCCTGTGGGGGCCGCCCGGCTGCGGCAAGACCACGCTGGCGCTGCTGCTGGCCGAGTACGCCGATGCGGAATTCCGCGCCATCTCTGCCGTGCTGTCCGGGCTGCCGGAGGTGCGCCAGGTGCTGGCCGAGGCCGCGCAACGCTTCGCGGAGGGCCGGCGCACCGTGCTGTTCGTGGACGAGGTGCATCGTTTCAACAAGGCGCAGCAGGACGCATTCCTGCCACACATCGAGCGCGGCACGATCCTGTTCGTCGGCGCCACCACCGAGAACCCGTCCTTCGAGCTGAACTCGGCGCTGCTGTCGCGTTGCCGCGTGCATGTGCTGGAAGCGGTATCACCAACCGATATCGTCGAAGCGCTGGAACGTGCGCTGGGGGATCGCGAGCGCGGCCTGGGCGAGGAGGGTATCGAGGTCGCTCCCGAGCTGCTGCTGGAAATCGCCACCGCTGCCGATGGTGACGTGCGCCGTGCGCTGACCCTGTTGGAAATCGCCGCAGAACTGGCGGGCGGGGAGGGTGGTCGCATCACCCCGCAGACCCTGACCCAGGTGCTGGCCGACCGTACCCGCCGCTTCGACAAGGGCGGCGAGCAGTTCTACGACCAGATTTCGGCGCTGCACAAGTCCGTGCGCAGCTCCAACCCCGATGCTGCGCTGTACTGGCTGACCCGCATGCTCGATGGCGGCTGCGATCCGTCGTATCTCGCGCGCCGGCTGACCCGCATGGCCATCGAGGACATCGGCCTGGCCGATCCGCGCGCGCAGAGCATGGCGCTGGAAGCCTGGGACATCTACGAGCGGCTGGGCAGCCCGGAAGGCGAGCTCGCGTTCGCCCAGTTGGTGCTGTACCTGGCCAGCACCGCCAAGTCGAACGCGGGCTACGCCGCGTTCAACCAGGCCAAGGCCGACGTGCGCCAGAGCGGTACCGAAGAGGTGCCTCTGCACCTGCGCAATGCGCCGACCAAGCTGATGAAGGAGCTGGGCTACGGCGCCGAATACCAGTACGACCACGATGCCGAAGGAGGCATCGCGCTGGACCAGACCGGTTTTCCGGACGCGATGGGCGAACGGGTGTACTACAACCCGGTGCCGCGCGGCCTGGAGATCAAGCTGAAGGAAAAGCTGGATCGGCTGCGCGCCGAGCGCGAGGCGGCGCGGGCCGCGAAGGGCCGTTGAGCTGGCTTATGTAGGATCGAGCGATGCTCGACTCCACTCTGGACCGAGCCAGCAGCACCTGCGGAAACAGGAGCCGAGCATGGCTCGGCTCTACAGGGGTAATGGCGGTCGAGTGTGGTTCGTCATCACATTGTCCTGCGGGCGTTCCTTTGGCAGACTGCGCGGCTACTTTTTCAAGGATCGATGCCGTGCAGGAAATGATTCTGCCGTTGAAGCGTTATGCCCAGTTCGAGGGCCGTGCCAACCGTGCGAGTACTGGATGTTCCAGCTGTTCCTGTTGATCGTCTCGACCGTCCTGATGGTGCCGCTCATCGCCGGGCTGGTGATGCAGTCCGACATGCTGGGCATTGCTTCGATCATCCTGTTCGTCGTGTTCTGGCTGGCCACCTTCGTGCCGGTCATCGCCGTCACCGTGCGCCGCCTGCACGACTGCAACCAGTCGGGCTGGATGTACCTGCTGGCCTTTGTTCCGTTCGGTGGTCTGGTGATCTTCGTGTTCGCGCTGCTGCCGGGTACACCGCAGCAGAACGTCTACGGCCCGGTGCCTGCGGGGCCGTGATGATGCATGAGTCGAGCATGGCTCGACGCTACAGAGGCAAAGAAATGAAGCCGGCATTTTGCCGGCTTCATCTTTACTTGATGCTGCAGTCGCCGAAGGACAGGTAATCCGTTCCCGAGCTGAACTGCAGCGTGCAGCTGGCGGTGAAGGTCGCGCCTTCTTCCAGCGCGCCCAGCTTGGCCGCCTGCTGCTCATCGTCGCTGGTCAGCCGGGCCAGGACATTGCCCTGGTCGTCGCCGGCCTCGATCAGCGGCTCGCCCGCCAGGTTGCTGGAAACGCTCAGTGCCACGGCAGTGAATGTCACCGTCTGGTTGAGTTCGTCCATGCCCAGTGAAGAATTGCCGGCTTCTTCAAAGGCCTGGTAGAGCGTTGGCAGGTCCTGTGCGGCATGGGCGGCCAGCGGTGCAAGCAGGCCGAGGGAAAGGGCGATCAGGGCGGTGCGCTTCAAGATGTTCTCGCAGTCACGGGATCCATTCCCGTGGGTGGTGGTGAGCAGATCCACGCCATGCGTGGATGGGTTTGGCAAGGGACAGGGCGCGGCCGATGGCTCGATTGCCCATCCATCCGCAGCCCTGCGAGGGAAGGGCGCTCCTGCGCCCTGCTGCCCGGCAAAATAGTGGATTCGGTGTTTCTGGCGCAACCGGGAAAATGAACGCATCGCGCGCGTGATACACAGTGTGACATTTGATCGATGTGATAATCATTCGCGTTTAAGGTAGACTGCGGTCCCCTGTGAACCGGCGGCCATCGGCCGCTCGTGCCGCCGCTGATGAAGCATTTCGTCCCGCCTTCGCGCCGTGGTCCGCTGGCCCGCAGCCTGGCCGCCCTGATGATGGCTCTGCTCCTGGTCACCTCGTACGCCCATGCCCAGCAGCGCAATCCGCTGCAGAAGATCGGCCATACCGTGCTCGACGAGCCGGCGATCAGCTATCGCTTCGAACATTTCGTGGTGGACAGCCCGGACCAGCAGCGCCGTTGGCGGGTGAATCTGGCGATCCCGGTCAAGCCTGGCAAGGCGCCGTCGCCGGTGCTGTACGCACTGGATGGCAATGCGGTGGCCATGGTGCTGGATCAGCCGCTGCTGGCCGAGCTGGCCACGCGCAAGGTACCGCCGGTGCTGGTGCTGATCGGCTATGACAATGAACTGCGCATCGATTCCAAGGCGCGCACCCGCGACTACACCGCGTGGATCGACCGTGCCGATGACGAGAGCGGTACGACCCAGGCAGTTGGCGGTGGTGCTGCGGTTTTCCTGGATGTGATCGAACGCCGCATCAAGCCGGAAGTCGAGCGACGCGTACGCATCGATACGCAGCAGCAAGCACTGTGGGGGCACTCGTTGGGCGGGCTGTTCGTGCTCAATGCGCTCTACACCCGCCCCGCCGCCTTCCAGTCCTATCTGGCGGCCAGTCCCTCGCTGTGGTGGAGCCAGGGCGCGGCGCTGGGTGATCCGGAACAGCAGTTCGTGCAGAACGTGCATGGCCAACCGGCAAAGCTCTGGCTGATGCTGGGCGGTGCCGAGCGTGTTGGCGATCGTGGCAAGCGCGACCTGAGCAACCCACGGGTGGTCGCGCACCTGCGCCGCATTGGCGGTGCCACGCCGGATGCGGCGATGCAGCTGTCCGAGCGGCTGGCGAAGGTGCCGGGCCTGAGCGTGCAGTACCGCGAGTTCCCGGGGCTGGGACACGGCCCGATGCTGCCGGCCTCGTTCCATGCCGCGCTGCATGAACTGTACGGCGTGACCGACCGCAGCGCCGGCGATGGCGCGCCCAGTGGCGGGGACAACGCCGCCGAATGAATGCCTTCGCACGCGATGCCGTGCGACCCCACTACCCAGGCGAGGCTGCCGGCGTGCAGCGGCCCAGGCAACCGATGACTCCCGCGCCGCGTGGCGCGGCCTACGTGTGCAAGGAGCCTTCCATGTCGTTCCGTCCGTCTTTCCGTCTCACCTCTCTCGCCGCCGGCCTCTTGCTGGCGGTGACCGCCACCGCGCAGCCGGTGTTCGACCAGCCGGCCAACGCCACCTTCAAGGGTGAAGTCGTCTCACGCGGTGAGAACGTGGTTCCCGGCAGCACTGCCGACGTGGTCGGCCGTGGGTTCTTGCCGGGCCAGAAGGTCAGCCTGCTGCGCGGTGACAGCGTGCTCAACGCGCAGCCGCTGGTGGTCGATGCTGATGGCAACTTCAAGACCCAGTTGAGCATTCCGGCCGACGCGGTGCCGGGCACTCATCCGGTGGTGGTGCGCGCCAGCCAACCGGCTGCGGCCACCGTGCTGAAGCTGCGCGTCTCGCCGCAGCTGCCGCTGTCCGGCCAGGCGCAGTTCGCCACCCAGTCCAACAAGCTGGTGCCGGGCCTGTACCAGTCCGCCTACAGTGCCGCCAGCAACGCGGTGTTCGTGACCTCGGCGGTGGGTCGCCCGCCGGTGACCCAGTCGCAGCTGCTGAAGCTGGACCCGAAGTCGCTGAAGGTGACCAAGGCGATCACCCCGGCGCAGGTGCCGGGCAGCACCAATGGTGCGGTGTATGCGGTCTACGGCGTGGGCGTGGATGACACCAACGGCAATGTGTGGGTGACCAATACCCGCCAGAACTCGATCGCGGTCTACCGCCAGAAGGACCTGTCGCTGGTCCACCAGTTCCCGGTCGACACCGTGCCGCACGCGCGCGACGTAGTCGTCGACGGTACGCACGGCAAAGTGTTCGCTTCTGCCACCGGCGAGGACCACCTGACGGTGTTCGATGCGAAGACCCTCAAGGAACTGCCGCAGGTGACGCTGGAATCCGGCGTGGACGACGGCAAGTTCACCCCGATGAGCCTGGTGCTGGACGAGAAGGGCGGCAAGCTGTTCACCGTCAGCATCGGCACCCCGGAGGCGGCAGTGATCGATGTGGCCAGCGGCAAGGTCGAGAAGGTCATCGATCTGGGCAATTCGATCAGTGCCTCGGGCGTGGCCTTCGACGCGGCGCGCAACCGCCTGTACGTGGCCTCGCAGGGCACCGACAACCTGCTGATCGTCGACGTGGCTGCCGGCAAGGTGCTGCATGACGTGCCGGTCGGCGCCGGTGCGCTGAACGTCGCCTTCGATGATGCCTCCGGCCTGGCCTATGTCAGCAACCGTGGCGCTGGCACGGTCACCGTGGTGAATGGTGACGGCAAGGTGGTCGCCAACCTCGATGGTGGCACGCTGCCGAACCATGTGCGCGCCGATGGCAAGGGCAACGTTTTCGCGGTGAACAAGTCGCGCGGCGCCGAAGACCCGAAGGGTGACCGCATCACCCGCATCACCCCGAAGCAGTAAGTCACACGGTGGGGCGGCGTGTGCGTCGCCCTGCCAGCAAGGAGATTGTGCATGAACATCGCGTCCCGTCTGCGCCTGTGTGCGCTTCCGTTGGCTGTTTCGCTGGCGCTGGCTGCCTGTGGTGGCTCGTCGGCTCCCTCTGATGCCAATACGCCTGCCGAGTCGCCCGCAGCAACGGCGCCCGCTGCGGAAACCGCGCTGCCGGCAGGCTGGCAGCGCGTGGCAGGTGCCGAAATGCCGGCCGTGCACGGCCGGAAGGCGGTGCTCCCGGCCAAGGTGCATTCCGACGATGGCGCTGACATTGAAGTGGCCGATACCAGTCGCATCATCGCCGGTGGCGACGACGTCATCGCGGTGATCGAAGCACTGGGGCTGGGCAAGCAGGTCTTCGCCGCGCCGACCAACACCACCACCCAGGCCGGCCTGGCCGCGCCGCACCAGTTCCTGTTCAACCGGACCACTGGCGTGGAGGGCGTGCTGAGCCTGCAGGGCTCGCTGTTCCTCGGCAACAGCCTGCGCCGCCACACCGAGCTGGCGAAAAAGCTGCGCGAGGTGGGCGAGCCAGCGGTGGTCATCGATGACCTGCAGCCGGCGCCGGACAAGGTGCGCAAGGTCGCCGCCGCACTAGGGCTGGCCGAGGCAGGGCAAGCACTGGCCATGCAGGTGCAGCGCCAGCTCGACGAGGCTGCAGCGATTGGCAAGGGCCTGGGCCATGCACCACGAGTGATCCACGTCTCGGCCACCGGCGCCGGTGGCTCTCCGACCGTCGCCGGTGCCGACAGTGCGTCGGCGCAGCTGATCGCACTGGCGGGCGGCATCAACATCGGCACCGAGGCGGGGGTGAAGAACTACTCGCAGCTGAGCAATGAAGGCGTGGTCGCCGCAGCGCCCGAGGTGATCCTGGTGACCGAGCATGACCTGCAGCTGTTCGGCGGTGCCGAGGGCCTGTGGAAGGCATACCCGACGCTGAAGCAGACCCCGGCCGGGCAGGCCAATCGGGTCTGGGTGATGCCGGACGTGCAGCTGAAGTACACCAGTGTCGGTTCCGGTGCTGGCGCGCTGGCGCTGGCCAAGGCCCTGGCGGCGTTGCCGAAGGCATGAGTCCGGCGGATCGGCGCCGCCGTCGCGGGCGGACGATGTTGCTGGTGGCGTTGCTGGCACTGCTGGGGGCAGTGCTGGCGTCGTTCGCCGTGGGCCCGCTGCGGCTGCCGCCGCTGGAGGTGATGCAGGCGCTGGCGGTGAAGCTGGGCCTGCTGGATCCGCAGGCAGTCAGTAGCCGCGATCTGGCCGTGGTCTGGCAACTGCGCATTCCGCGTGCCCTGCTGGGTGCGATGGTGGGCGCGTCTCTGGCGATGGCCGGTGCCAGCCTGCAGGGCCTGTTCGGTAATCCGCTGGCCGACCCCGGCATCGTCGGTGTCAGCCAGGGTGCTGCGCTGGGTGCGGTGGCTGCCATTGTTCTCGGCGCTGCAGGTGCGGCCGGCTGGCTGGTGCCGGTGGCAGCCTTCGTCGGCGGCGCGCTGGCGATCGGCCTGACGTATGCGTTGGCACGGCCCGGCAAAGGCGCGGGTAACGCCACGCTGCTGCTGGTCGGTATCGCGATGGCCGCGTTCTGCTCGGCGCTGATCGGTTTCCTCACCTACATCGCCAGCGAAAGCGAGCTGCAGTCGCTGGTGTTCTGGCAGATGGGCTCGCTGGCGCGTGCCAACTGGGCCGATGTGGCGGCGGTGGTGCCCCTGTTTGCCATCGGCGTGTTCGCGTTGCAGCGGTTGGCCACGCCGCTGGACATGCTGGCGCTGGGCGAACGCCAGGCGCAGCATCTGGGGCTGGACGTGACCCGCACGCGGCGTCGCCTGGTGGCGTTCAGTGCGCTGCTGGTGGGCGCGGCGGTGGCCTTTGCCGGCTCGATCAGCTTCGTCGGCCTGGTGGTGCCGCACGTGGCGCGCCTGTTGGTCGGCCCCGGGCATCGCTGGCTGCTGCCGTTGTCCGGCCTGCTCGGTGCGCTGCTGATCGTGGTGGCCGACACCGCCGCACGCACGCTCGATCCGCCCGCGGAGATTCCGCTGGGCTTGTTCTCGGCCGCGCTGGGCGCACCGTTCTTCCTCTGGCTGGTGCTGCAGCAGCGCCGCAAGGCGGCCCCATGAGCGTGCTGCTGAAACTGCACGAGGTGGTGGTGCGCCGCCAGCAGCGCGAGATCCTGCATGGCATCTCGCTGGCGTTCGAGCCGGGTACGGTGACCGCCCTGGTTGGACCGAATGGCGCGGGCAAATCCACGCTGTTGGCGGTGGCTGCCGGTGACCTGCGGGCCGATGCGGGCGAGGTGAGCCTGTTGGGCAAACCGCTGGCCAGCTACAAGGCCGGACCACTGGCGCGCGAGCGCGCGGTGATGCCACAGGAGCACGGCGTGCGCTTTGCCTTCAGCGTGGAAGAAGTGGTGGCGATGGGGCGTTTGCCGCATCCGCCGGATCCAGTGGTGGATGACGCCCAGGTGGAAGCGGCAATCGATGCCGCGGAACTGCAGGCGCTGCGCCTGCGCGAGGTGCAGCAGCTGTCCGGTGGTGAATCGGCCCGCACCACGTTCGCGCGCGTGCTGGCGCAGGACACGCCGCTGTTGTTGCTTGATGAGCCGACGGCCGCGCTGGATCTGCGCCACCAGGAGCGCACGCTGCGCAGTGTGCGTGCCTGTGCCGAAGCCGGTGCGTGCGTGATCGTGGTGCTGCACGATCTGAACCTGGCGGCTGGCTATGCCGACCGCATCGTGCTGCTGGAGCAGGGCAGGGTGGCCGCTGATGGTACGCCGCTGCAGGTGCTGACCGAAGATAACCTGCAGCGGGTCTACCAGCAGGATGTGGTGGTGCTGGAGCATCCGCGGCGCGGGGTGCCGCTGGTTGTGGTGACCTGAACGAAGGCCGCCGGGTTGCTCCGGGTATCATGGTTGCTTCGTTTTCTTCAATGGACTGATGCCATGTTCCGTACCGTCACGCGCAGCGTGCTGCTTGCCACGATGATTGCTTCCGTTTGCGCAGCCCATGCAGCTTCGACCTCCCAGGTTTCGCTGACCGACGCGGCCGAGAACGCCTCGCTGATAGAAACCCGGCATTCCAGTGGCGAGGGCGCCGCTGTGACGTCGATGAAGACGCAGTACTTCGCCAACGAGGGAATGTCGGTGAGTTGGGACGACCAGCAGGTGCTGGTGCTGTGCAGGGAGACGGCGTATCTGAAGATTCCTGCGGCCAAGCTCAAGGCCGGAGCGTTGACCACCGAGCAGCGGCAGATGATCGTCTATCAGGCATTGATGTCCGGCCTGGCGGCTGTCGCGGGCGTTGTCGGGCCGGCAGGGGAGAGGGTGACCGTGGCTGATGATGGCAGCGAGACCCGCAGCTTTGGCGAAAATAACTGGGCATATGGTGTTGAGCGATACGAAGTGATCACCCAGCGGCTGCCGGACGGTGCACTTCGGGTCCGGACCCGCAAGACGGAAACCGTGAATGCCACGCCGCCGGCGGGTCCGGACGACATGTTCAGCACCGAGGACGACCAGGCGGCGCGCTTGTCCGAACTGGCGCCGGTGGGCAGCTGGACCGAAGTGGTGGTCCACGGTGGCGCACGGCAGCCGCATGTGGATCCGGCGATGTCGCTGCAGGGCTGGATCTCGATGGGCGATGACCGGGCTGCGACGGTGGCCGAGGCGCGTAAGCTGCACGGCTGCAAGTAAAGGCCGCCAGGGGTCAGATTCCTTTGCCAGGGGCAAAGGGATCTGACCCCTATCGTTGCCGGCCTCATCGTTCCATTTATGTGCTCAATATTCACTTGCGCGCCAGATTGGCAGGTCTAGAATGCGCCCCATGAACCGGATGCCGCTCCTGAAGTTTTTCACCCTGACCCGCGCAAGCGCGGAACGGGCGTGTCTGCCTGGAGCCCCACGAGGCCGTTGAGACGGCCATCGCTGGACCTTCGACAGAGCGCCCTTCGGGGCGCTCTTTTCGTTTCCGCAGTTCCATTTCCCGTAACCCGATGTACCGCAAGGAGAACGTGCCATGCACCAGATCGCCGAGACCGAACGCTAGCCGCGCGCCCTGTCGCCAACCGGGGTGCGCGGCCCCCGTAGTTGGCTTTGCAGGAACCTTTCCCATGAACACCCAAGTCCTTTCCCGTCGTCGCAACCTTGGCATCATTGCCCACATCGACGCCGGCAAAACCACGTTGACCGAACGCCTGCTGTGGAAAAGCGGCGAAATCCATCGCGTCGGCGAAGTGCACGACGGCAATGCGACCACCGATTTCTCGGCAATCGAGCGCGAACGGGGCATCACCATCGGCGCGGCCGCCGTGCAGGCGCAGTGGGCACCGCGTGACCTGCCGCCGCATCGGCTGACCCTGATCGATACCCCTGGCCACATCGACTTCGCCATCGAAGTCGAACGTTCGCTGCGCGTGCTCGACGGCGCCGTGGCCGTGTTCTCGGCCGTGGATGGCGTGCAGCCGCAGTCCGAGACGGTGTGGCGCCAGGCGCGCCGTCATCGCGTGCCGCTGATCGCCTTCGTCAACAAGATGGACCGCGTCGGCGCGTCGTTCGAGCGCGTACTGGAGCAGCTTCAGGACAAGCTTCAGGCGCGGCCGTGGGCGCTGGGCGTGCCGTTGGGCAGCGAGAGCGACTTCAACGGCTGGGTCGACCTGGTCGATGAGCGCGTGCTGCAGTGGCGCGACGGTGCGACGACCATCAGCCCGTGGGACGACGCGGCACGTATCCAGTGGCGAGCCCAGCGCGATGCTCTGGTCGAAGCCGTGGCCGATCATGACGAGGAACTGGCCGATGCCTGGCTGGAAGATCGGGTGATCGATGCCGGGGCGCTGCGCGCGGCGATCCGCCGGGCGACGCTGGCGGGTGCGGGCGTGCCCGTGCTGGCCGGTGCTGCGTTCAAGGACAAGGGCATCGAGACGCTGCTGGATGCCGTGGTCGATTACCTGCCGTCGCCGCTGGATCGCCCTGCCGTCAGCGCCGAAAGCGATGAGGGCGAGGTGGTCTTGCCGCCGGATCCTGATGGCCCGCTGGCGGGGCTGCTGTTCAAGATTACCCACCAGCAGCACGGTGCACTCAGCTTCGTGCGGCTGTACTCGGGCACCTTGAAGGTGGGCGACGCGGTGGCCAGTTCGCAGCATCCGCAGGGACGGCGGGTCAGCCGGCTGGTGCGGGTGCAGGCCGACCAGACCCACGACATTGAACAGGCCGTGGCCGGCGACATCGTGGCGGTGCTGGGCTGGAAGGATGCGGTCAGCGGTGAAACGCTGAGCGGCCGTGCGCTGCCGTTGCGCCTGGAGAACATCCAGGCACAGGCGCCGGTGCTGGCCTGGCGGTTGGAACCGGCGCGTGCGGCCGACCTGATCCGGATGGCGCAGGGACTGGCGAGCCTGGCCCAGGAAGATCCGTCGTTCCGCGTTGAAACCGATCGCGATACGGCGGAGACCCTGGTCTGGGGTATGGGCGAACTGCACCTGGAAGTGATGGTCGAGCGCCTGCGCAGCGAGTGGAATGTCGACGTGGGCGTAGGTGCGCCGCGCGTGGCCTACCAGGAGACGCCGATGCGCGCGATGACGGGTGTCGTTGGGCGGCTGGTCAAGCAGACCGGTGGCCAGGGCCAGTTCGCGCACGTGGTGCTGGACGTGGCGCCGCGTGAGGACGACCAGGTGGTGTTCAACGACCGCATCGTCGGTGGCGTGGTGCCGCGCAGCTTCATCGCGGCGGTGGAGAAGGGCGTGCGTGCCGCACTGTCGGAAGGGCCGCAGGGTCATCCGGTGGTCGGTATCGAGGTCAGTCTTGTCGATGGCCAGACCCATGCCAAGGACTCGTCGGAGATGGCGTTCCATCGCGCAGGCGCCGAGGCGATCAAGGCGGCGCTGGCCGAGGGTGGCACGCAGCTGCTGGAGCCGGTGATGGCGGTGACGGTGCATTCGCCGTCGACATCGGTGGGTGACGTGGTGGGCGACCTCAACCGGCGCCATGGCCGCATCGCCCGCATCGACGACCAGGACGGTCGGGCCGAGGTCAGTGGCTTCGCGCCGCTGGCGCAGCTGGTGGGGTACACCACTGCGCTGCGGTCGCTCAGCCAGGGACGGGCCAGCAGCGAAGCGCACCTGCACGGCTATGAACCGGTACGCGCTGCATGAGGAAGGCGAGGGGAGCCCGTTCGCGGGCTCCCACTTTTTTGTTCGGGTTTCCGCATCCACGCATGGCGTGGATCTAGCGGGTGACCGGGTCCGAGCTCTGCAGTAGTTCCACGCCATGCGTGGATGGATCCGCACCGACACGGCAACATTGGCGCTGCATCGCAACAAAAGTGCAGAAAAAGCTGGATTAAAGTGATGCCTCACGATAAATTGCGCCCCCCGTTGCTCGCCGCCGCCCGCACCCCTCTCATGCGTGATGACAAAGACCCCGGAACCCTGGAGCTGACCCTGCCGCGCAAGCGCGGCCGTCCGCCCAAGTTCGGGTACGCGATGAGCGATGCGCAGCGCGCCGCGCGTTATCGCGCGCGCCGGGCAGGGCAGGCCAACCATGCCGACGTGCGTTCCTGCAGCGATATGGTGCTGCTGGACAAGATCCGTGCCGCGGTGAGCGCGCGCGACACCGAGCTGGCCGGGTTCCTGGTGCACGTGCTCTGGCAGCGCTACCCCTTGCAGCTGAAATAGGCCGTCGGTGGGGTGGCCGTTGTCATCGAGCTCGTTGATAATGCGGGATTCAGGTTGTTCCCGCTGGCGTGCCCGGGATGGCAGGCGCGCATGATTGAACGGTTCCCAAGATGACCACCACCAGCGACACCACCACCGAAGCGGCGCCGAGCGGCGCTCCCCTGTTCTATACCCGTCCGGTGCCGCTGCAGGCCGATGTGCACGCCGATCTGCGCATCCTGCCGGGCAGGCTCGAGTTTGCGGCCGGCAACAACGCCATTCCGCTGGTGCTGGGCGAGTTCTCGCTGGCCCTGCACCACTTCCCGATTCTGTTCGCTGGCCCGACCGCCGTGCCGATGGCGGCCGTCGGTGTGTCCGACCAGAACCTGTTCATCAAGGACGGCCTGTGGGAAGACGAGGCCTACATTCCGGCCTACCTGCGTCGCCACCCCTTCATTTTCATCGACACCGGTGCGGACAACGACTTCCTGCTGGGCATCGACGAAGAGAGCTCGCGCGTGGTCAAGGGGGGTGACGAAGGCCAGCCGCTGTTCGTGGACGGCAAGGCCACCGACATGGTGCAGCAGGCGCTGGAGTTCTGCGGCCAGTACACCCGCGAGCACGAACAGACCCAGGCCTTCTCCAAGGCCCTGATCGACAACGGCCTGCTGGTCGAGCGCAACGCCACCGTGCGCACTCCGGATGGCCGCGAGTTCAACCTCAATGGCTTCCTGGTGGTGGACGTTGAGAAGTTCGTGGCGTTGCCGGAAGCGACCGTGGTCGAGTGGCACCGCAGCGGCTGGTTGGCGCTGATCCACCAGCACCTGATGTCGCTGGGGCGATTCAACGACCTGACCCGTCGCCAGGTCGAGCGCCTGGCGGCCTGATCAGCTTGAAGGCACGGCTTCCGCCTTGCGGGAGCCGTGCCACTGCTGCAATCCCTGCAGCAGTCGCCATGCCTCGACCCAGTCGGGCGTGGCCTGCTGCCCCAACTCCCACAGGGCGGCCGCGGTGCCGGCCTGATCGATTGCCCGGCACATCTGCAACGTGCCCTGCAGGCGGTGCGCATGATGGCGCAATGTCGCGGCATCGGCGTCCTGCAGGGACTGTTCGATCCCGGCCAGCTCATGGGCGATATCCGCAGCGAAATCCGGGTCGGCGCCCCGCGCGCTACAAGGCGCGGCAGCGTGCGCCGAAGGCGGAAGGCCCAGCGCCTGCAGCAAGTCTGCCACCTGCAGCGGCTTGACCAGGACGGCGTCGAATCCGGCCCGGCGACAGCGCGCCACGTGCCGGCGCCCCATGCGGGCGGACAGGGCAATCACTCGCAGGGGCGCGTTTGCCCGCGCGCGCAGCTGCTGTGCCAAGCCGTAGCCGTCCCGGCCGTGGAGCCCGATATCCAGCACCACCGTGCCGCGCGGTCGCAGCGCCTGTTCGGCCAACGCGGTTTCCGCATCGGCAACCGCGCACACATCGGCACCCAGCCGACGCAGTTGCTCTGCCACGACGCGCCGGCTGAGTGCATGGTCCTCGACCAGGAGCAGCTCTGTGCCCGTCAACGGCGCCTGCTGCGGGCGCTCGATGGTGGGCGGATCGCGAGGGACAGCGCGGACCGGCAGTCGCAGGGTGAAGCGACTGCCGCGCCCATGTACGCTGTACGCGGCCAGGTTGCCGCCCATGGCAATGGCCAGCTCGCGCGCAATCGTCAGGCCCAGGCCAGTGCCGCCGCGCTTCTGGCCATCCTCTCCCTGCTGGAACGGGCGGAACAGTAGCGGCAGTTGCGCGGGGGCGATACCGATGCCGCTGTCGATCACATCCAGCAACAGCTCCCTGGCAGACGGGATGGGTGACAGCTGCAGGCGCACTTCGATGCCACCGGCATCAGTGAACTTCAACGCGTTGCCCAGCAGGTTGTCCACAATCTGGCGCAGCCCGTCAGCATCGAGTGCGACCGTCGGCGCGGGGTCGGGCGTGCAATCAAGCTTGAGGGACAATCCCCTGCGCAGTGCCTCCGGCCGGATCGCGTCCAGTGCATGGGCACAGAGCTGGCCGACGTCGCAAGGTACGACGTGGGGCCTGAAGCTGCCGCTGGCCAGACGCGAGAACGCGAGCGAGCGGTCGAGCAGCCTGCGCAGCGCGTGGCCGGCGGCACGCGCGGCCGCGAGCAGGTCGTGCTCTCTCCTGGACAGGCGCGACTGGCTCAGCAGGTCGATCGAAGCCAGTATCGTCTGCGCGGAATTGCGCACTTCGTGGCTGATCATTCCTGCCGCGCGCCCAAGGCGTTGTTCCGTGCGACCGATTCGCCAACGTAGTGCCTGCCAGAACATGGTCAGGCCGATGAGTATTGCGGCCACATACAGCAGCCAGGGCAGGTGCAGGGCGCGCACCCGGTCAAGCGCGTTCTCGACGGGGGCGGGCAGCATCTGCTGCGCCCACAATGCCAGCAGGCCCGCGTGCTCTTCGAGCGTGATGTCGTGCAGTGCCTGGTCGATGCGCCTCAGCAGCTGCTGGTCCTCGCGGCGCACGAGCAGGTGCAGATCGGTGGAGAAGTCGCTCTCGAACGGATGAAGCTGCAGTTTGCCCGCGAAGTGCCGCCGGATCATCGCGTGCAGTGTAGCTTCCAGGCCGATCGCAGCATCGGCGATGCCGTTGTCCACGGCGGCCAGGGCTGCATGCCGATCGGGCAAGTGCAGCAGGCGGACCTGCGGATGGTGGGTTGCCAGCCAGCTGGCATAAGGGCCGCCGCGAATCACGGCCAGCACCCGCGCCTTCACGCTGCCGACGTCACGTGGCGCGTGCTCGCCTTTGCGCACGGCCAGGACCGTCTTGCCGCCATCGAAGGCGCCGGATGCCATCAGGCCGGGGCAGGGCCGTGGGCGATGCGCCGGGCCGCCCATCACCAGCACCAGATCGGCCTCGTGCCGGCAGACGGCAGTGACCGCTGCCCTCGTGCTGGTGTAGGCGATGTCACGGAAGCGCAGTCCGGAATGGTCAGCCACGAGCTGCGCATAGCCGTGGGCGAGGGTCGGGAGCGGGATCGAGTCCGCCAGTGGTGCAGGCAGCGGGCGCAATGATGGCGCGGTGGCGACCCGCACTTCGCGACCCGCCGGCCACGCCTGCAGATGTGCATCCTCGGCCGAGGCTGCTGGCAGCAGGATCAGGACCATCAACGAGGTGACAAAGGTATGCAACCGGAGGCGAACACGGCGCCTCATCGGAGGTTCCGCTGCTCTCGCAGTGCATAGATCTCCACGTCATTGCGCAGCCCGAGCTTGCGCAGGGCGGCCACCTTCTGGGTGCTGACCGTCTTGACGCTGCGGTGGCGGCGCAATGCGATCTCCGACACGGTCAGGCCGGACAGGAGCAGGTCCAGCACTTCGCGTTCATTGCGACTGAGTTCGTCGCGGCAGGCCGGGACCAGGCAATCGGCCGGCAGGCGGCACAATCCCTGCGATACACGCACGATGGCCTCGGACAGCATCTGCAGCGGCTCGGATTTGCTGACAATGCCGCTGATGCCGGCCGCCAGAAGGTGGTCCACGCGGGTTGTTGGCGTCAGCGTGGCGAAGGCCAGCAGGGGCACATGAGGAAAGCGCTCCCGCAGCAAGGGAACCAGCTCATCACTGCTGCGGTCGCCAGGCGCCAGGGTGAGATCGATGATGGCGACATCCACCGCCAGCTTGCGCAGGCAGCCGATGAACGCGTCGCTGTGGGTGTGGCTGGCGACAATGTTGAAGCGGACGTCGCGGCACAGGTGCAAGGCGGTGCCGCGGCGGACGACTTCGTGATCGTCTAGCAGTGCGAGCCGCAGACGGCGCGGTGCAGGGTATCCATTCATGCGCTGGGAGGTGATCGGCGCCCGGGAGGGCGTGGCGATCATTCTGGCGCTGCTGCCGCGCCGGGCACCGAATTTGCTGGATTTTTGCGATTATTCCTAAGAGTCAATGTGCGCGAACCATCAATCCAGGGGTGTTAATTGATGTAATGGATCGCCACGCCCGAATCCAGGCCCTTCAGAAGTTGGCGGGCGATGCCGCCCAGCGCAAAGGGTCGTGGCGTGTCATCGGACCGACTGCGGCACGCGTCTGAGCTTGCGGGTGTCATAACCCATGGCCGCAATCCGTGCGACCGCCTGCTCATAGTCATGCTCGGACACCTGTGGTGTGCGGGCCATGTACCAGACGTAGTCGCGCTTGCTGCGCGCCACGATGGTCTGGCGGTAGCTCTCGTCGAGCCAGGCAATCACGTACTCGGCCTGGATTGGCCAGATGAACTGCATGCCCCAGATCGCGCCATTGCCTTCCTTCTCCACACGACCGATGGGATGCATCGACTTCTGCGGCGCATCGAAGCTGCCCTTGCGGTAGGTGAAGGTGGTCTGGATGCGCCCGTCGGGACGAAGTGCGTAACTCTCCACCGCGTCGAAGGCCTCGCGTTCGGGGCGCGACGGGATATGCGCGATCACATACCAATCGCCCATGAAGCGCGGCACATCCACGGATGGCGGGCGCGGCAGCGGGCGGGTGTCGCTGGAACTGCAGCCGGAACCGAACAGGCCGACCGCGATCAGGGGAAGCAGCGAGAACATGCGCATGTTGCACCTCAGCGGGGTCGGAACAGATAGTGGGCCACCAGCCACTGCTGGCCGTCGTCATAGCCAAACAACTCGGCACAGGCCATCCAGAACATCCGCCAGCGCTGCCACCAGACCTTCGCTGCAGCCTGGCCATAGGTTGCGATCAACACCGGCATCACCTGCTGGCGGGCCGCATCCTGGTTGGCCAGCCAGTGGTCGGCGGTGCGCTGGTAGTGGGTGCCGTCCAGCAGCCAGCGCTGGTCGAGCCGCAGGTCGCGCTGGAAATGCAGCAGGGTGTCAGCTGCCGGCATCAGCCCGCCGGTGAAGAAGTGCCGCCCCATCCAGTTGTCGCCGCCGTCTGTCTCGAACGGATACATCAATGTGCGATGGGCGAAGATGTGCACGAACAGCGCGCCGTCCGGCTTCAACCACCGAGCGATGCCCGCCAGCAGGCGCTCGTAGTTGCGCACGTGTTCGAACATCTCCACCGACACGCAGCGGTCGAAGCGTGCCGCAGGCAGCTCAAGCTGGTTGACATCGCGGGTGATCACCTCGACGTTGTGCAGCCCCCTGGCTTCACACTGCGCCATGATGTGCTGGCGTTGGCTGTGCGAATTGGAAACGGCGGTGATGCTGGCCTGCGGGTAGCGTTCTGCCATCCACAGGGTCAGTGAGCCCCAGCCGCATCCCAGTTCGAGAATCTGCTGGCCATCGGCCAGGCCTGCGCGCTGGCCGTACAGTTCCAGCATCGCGTCCTCGGCCTGGTCCAGCGTTTCGCGCCCGGTGGGGTAGTAGCAGCTGCTGTACTTCAGTCGCTTGCCCAGGCAGGCCTGGAAAAAGGCAGCTGGCACTTCATAGTGCTGTCGGTTGGCTGCGTCGGTGTGCAATGCGAGTGGGCTGTCGGCCAGCTCGGCGATGCGCCGGCTGAAGCGCGCCGACTGGCCTTCGATGCCACCTTCGCTTTCCTCATGCAGGCGTTGTGCGCACAAGCGGCGGATGCCCGCACGCAGCGCCGCATCGGGGACCAGCCCGCGTTCAGCCCAGGCGATCAGCCCGGTTTCCGCGTCTTCGGCAGGATTCAGTGACGGGATCGCGCTCATGCGGAATGCTCCTTGGAAGAACGGGGGAACCAGGGAAAGAACATCGGTGTGCTGCGCTGGTACGCGCGATAGTCGTCGCCGCGGCTGCGCAGCGCCTGTTTCTCGGTGAATGGAATGCCGCTGAGGTAGCGCAGGAACACGTACATCAGCAATGGGCCGGCCCACGCCAGCCACCACAGTGGCGAACCGACCGCGAGCAGCACATAAGTGAACCAGTGCAGCCACTCGAAGAAGTAGTTGGGGTGGCGGGAATAGCGCCAGAGCCCTTCGCGGCAGGTGCGGCCCTTGTTTGCCCGGTCGGCGCGGAACCGGGCCAGCTGCCGGTCGGCCAGTGCTTCGCCGCCGACGCTCAGCAGCCACACCAGCGCGGCGGCCACGGCCCACCACATCATGCGGCTGCTCGGGTTGGCAGCCACTGCGACAAAGGGCAGGGCAAACAGCACCACCAGCAATGCCTGCGCCATGAAGAAGCCAAAGATCTTGCCCTGGTGGCCCTGCCAGTGTTCGCGCAGATAGCGGTAGCGCCCGTCTTCCGGTTCGCTACGGACCCGGTGCCAGAGGTGCAGGGCCAAACGGCTGCCCCAGAGGCCGCCGAGCACGCCCAGCGCGATCCGCGGCACCGTCGCGCCGTCGCCGAGCAGCGCCAGCAACAGGGCCGATGCACCTACGCCCTTGGCCCAGAGCACATCGACCACGCCGATGTTCTGGTGGCGGCGCTGCCAGGCCCAGCCCCAACTCATCATCAGCAAGGTGTACAGCAGGACCCACAGGAGATGGTTCATGAAGGAACTCCAGCCAGGGGCGGCGAGCTGGCTCGTGAGCCGCGACGGGCGCAGTGGCACAGCAGTGAAAGCGCGATGCACCAGCCCGCACCCAGTACCAGCAGGCCCTGCCATGCCGGCACAGCGAACCGCACTGCATCAAAGCCACGTGCCGCGGACAGATAGGCCAGGGGTGCCAGCAGCAGGCCGAACAGCGCCGGCAGGGCACGGTGGCGCAGCAGGAAGCGCATCGAGGTCGTCAGCGTCATCGCGAACGCGGCCCACAGCGCCATGATCCACGGCGGAGGCGCCCAGGCGAGCGGGGCGGCGGCGTAACGAACGGTGCCGGTCGCAGCGGCGCTGGCATCGACCAGCCAGGCGCAGGCCAGCGCCAGCACCATCAACCGAAGGTCCAGCCGTGGTTGCGGCGACGTCAGCAGCTGGCTGCCGATGTACAGAGAGGCTGCCAGCAACGCCGGCCACTGCCAGCCGCGCCCGGCGCCGGCCACGGCGCACAGCCAGACCAGCTGGTTGCCAAGCAGATTGGCCCAGAACCGGCGCATCTCAACTGCCTTGGCCCGATGAGGCGCCCGGGCGATGCCCCGGGCGCGCCATCAGCAGATGGGAGACCCCGATCGAGCGCTCCAGGAAGCCGCCCTCGCAATAGGCCAGGTAGAACTCCCACAGGCGGCAGAAGCGCGTATCGAAGCCCTGCGCCTGCACGTCGGGCAACCGGACGAGGAAGCGCTGGCGCCAGGCGCGCAGGGTCAGCGCGTAGGAGTGGCCGAAGTCCTGCTGGGCGATCAGCTGCAGGTCGCTGGACCGCGTTTTGGCGGCCATGATCGCGTTGATCGACGGAATGAAGCTGCCGGGGAACACGTAGCGCTTGATGTAGTCGACGCTGCGCCGGGCCTGCTCGTAGCGATGGTCCTCGATGGTGATGGCCTGCAGCAGGGCAACGCCATCAGGCTTCAACAGGCGCTGCAACGTCGCCATGTAGGTGTCCAGGTACTCGGCGCCGATGGCCTCGATCATCTCGATCGACACCAGCTTGTCGAACTGGCCCTGCAGGTCGCGGTAGTCCTGCATCAGCAGCGTGACCTGGCCTTGCAGGCCTGCGGCGCGCACGCGCTCTGCCGCCAGCGCATGCTGTTCTGCGGAGATGGTGGTGGTGGTGACGTGGCAGCCGTAGTGCTGCGCGGCGTGCAGCGCAAAACCACCCCAGCCGGTGCCGATCTCCACCACGCGGTCGCCCGGTTTGAGCTTCAGCTGCTGGCAGATGCGGTCCAGCTTGCGCCGGGAGGCGGATTCCAGCGACTCGTCTTCTTTGTCGAACAGGGCTGAGGAATACATCAGGTCCGGCGACAGGAACAGGGCAAAGAAGTCGTTGCCCAGGTCATAGTGCGCGGCTATGTTGCGGCGACTGCCCTCGCGGCTGTTGCGGCGCAGGCGGTTCCAGCCCCGCAACAGCCAGCCGCCCAGGCGGGCCGGGCCACGCTCCATGCCGTCGAGCAGGTCGCGATTGCGTACCAGCAGCCGAATCAGCGCCACCAGGTCATCGCAGTGCCATTCGCCCTGTATGTAGCTTTCACCTGCACCCACACTGCCTTGCGCTGCAACCTTGCGGTAGAACGCCGGGTCATCGATGGTGACGGTGACATGCAGTTCGCCATGCGCATCGCCCAGCCAGACTTCGCCGAGTGCATCACGCACGCACAGGCGGCCGTCGCGCATGGGGGCAAGCTGGGCCAGCAGGCGGCGGCGCAGGAATGCATCCAGGGCGCCGGGACGTGGCAAGGCGACCAGGGGAGTCATCGAATTCATCGTGGTTTCTCGGCAAGAGCAGGGTGGTCGTGCACGGGGTTGCGCTTCAGCCACAGCCGCAGCGCGTGCCAGTGGATGGCGGCCACCACCTGCGTGGTCATCAAGGGGTAGCAGGCCAGTACCCGGGCCAGCCCAGGGCCGTCCAGCACCCTTCGCTGCATGGACTGGGTGGCGTCGAACTGCCGAACGCCGTCGCGCCAGACCTGCATGTGCACGCGAAGATCATCGCCAGGTGCGTTGAACCGCCAGTCGTAGCGGCAGTCCATCGGCATGAAGGGTGAGACGTGAAAGGATTTGTCGAATGTCCAGCGCAGTGATGCCCCGTCGCCGGTGGCCGCAGCTACCGGCAGCACATAGGCGTGCCGCTCCTTCCACGGGGTATTGGTGATCTCGGCGACGATGCAGTCCAAGGTGTTGCCATCGGCCCGGTAGCAGTAGTAGAAGCTGACCGGATTGAATACGTGCCCGGCGAAGCGAAGATGGGTGAGCAGGCGCACCGGGCCGGTGGGCCGATAACCCAGGGTAGCCGCGGCATGGTCGCGCACCGCATCGGCCAGTGGTTGCGCAGGGTTGCCGAAGTAGTCACTGCGGCGGAACTCGGCCACGTTGCGGCGATTGACCGACCACAGCCAGCGCCCGGCGAACACGGTCTCCAGCTCATCCAGATCGAGCAGCAGCTGCGCGATCGGATAGCGGAACGCGTGGGGCTGCGGATGATGCCGTCGGTGCATCACCTGCCCGAAGTAGAGTGCGCTGGCACTCACGCTGCCACCTCGCCGGGTGCGATGGTGTCGCGGTGCGGGGTGCACTCGCGCATCGCGTCCACCACGCGGCGGGCGCTGCGGATGCCGTCTTCGTGGAAACCCCAGCCCCAGTACGCGCCCGCGAACCAGGTGCGGCGGCGGCCCTGCAGCTCAGCCCAGCGCTGTTGCGCGCGTACCGCTGCGTGGTCGTGGACCGGATGGGCATAGTGCAGCCTGCGCAGCACCTTGGCCGGATCGATCGCCTCGCTGCGGTTGAGGGTCACGACCAGCGGGGTGTCACCGGGCAGGCCCTGCAGAAGGTTCATGCAATAGCTGACCGTACAGGGCGCGCCTGGCTCCTTGGGAACGTGTGCATTCCATGCGGCCCATGCCTTGCGGTTGCGCGGCAGCAGCGATGCGTCGGTATGCAGTACTGCTTCGTTGGCCTGGTAGCGGATGGCGCCGAGCACGTCGCGTTCGACCGGATCGGCGTCACGGAGCAGGGCCAGCGCCTGGTCGCTGTGGCACGCCATGATGACCTCGTCAAAGCCCTCCACGCCGGCCGCGCTGTGCACGCGCGCGCCCCACGGCATGCGCTCGACCGAATGGACCGGACATTCCAGCCGCTCGCGTACCCGCCAGCGGGCACGCAGGGCATCGACATAGCGTGCCGAGCCACCGCTGACTACCCGCCAAGGTGCGCGCCCGGTCATCTGCAGCATCTGGTGGTTGGCCATGAACTGGGCCAGGTAGCGGGCCGGGAACTGCATGACCGTGTCGGTCGGTGACGACCACAGCGCTGAAGCCATCGGCAGCAGGTGCTCGTCGATGAACGCAGCACCGTAGCGCTGGCCGCGCAGGTACTGGCCCAGTGTCGGGCCTTCGTCTTCCGCCAGCAGCAGCGGCGCATCCCGGTAGAACCGGCGCAGGTCGGCCAGCATTCCCCAGAAACGTGGCGAAACCAGGTTGCGACGTTGGCAGAACAGGCCATCCAGCGACGTGGCGTTGTACTCGACGCCACTGCGCTCGCTGTGCATTGAGAAGCTCATGGTGGTCGGCTGCGAGGCCACGCCCAGTTCTTCAAACAGTGCCGTCAGCAGCGGGTAGTGCAGGGGGTTGAAGACGATGAAACCGGTATCCACCGCCATGCGCGTGCCGTCCACCTGCACGTCATGGGTGTGGGTATGCCCGCCCAGGTAATCGTTGGCCTCGAACAGCGTCACTTCGTGTTCGCCGTCCAGCCACCAGGCGCTGGCCAGGCCAGCGATGCCGGAGCCGATGATCGCGATGCGCATGTCAGTACCTCGCCTTGGCCAGTACCCACTCGGGGATGGGCTTGAGCCCCCTCACCAGGCCGAAGGCCGCCATTGCGCGCAGCCCGTACCAGGTCAGGTCGATCTCCCACCAGCGGAACCCCTGGCGGACGGTGCCAGGAAAGAAATGGTGGTTGTTGTGCCAGCCTTCGCCGAAGGTAAGCAGCGCCAGCCAGAGGTTGTTGCGGCTGTCGTCACGGGTCTCGAAGCGCCGCCGGCCAAAACGATGGGCCAGTGAGTTGATGGTGACGGTGGCGTGGAACAACACCACGGTGGAAATGAAGAAGCCCCACACCAGCAACTGCGGGCCAGAGGTGTGCAGCCCGGGCGCCCAGCGCTCCAGGCCGGCGCCGAGTGCGTACAGCGCAGCAGCCAGCAGTACCGGTACCGCCGTATCAAAGCGGTCCAGCCAGCGCAGCTCGGGGAAGCGCGCCAGGTCAGGCACGCGCGATAGATCCGTGGCGAATGCCTCACGGGTCAGGAACCAGCCCATGTGGCTGCGCCAGAAGCCGCCTTCGCGCGGCGAGTGCGGGTCCAGCGGTTGGTCGGCATGCCGATGGTGATGGCGATGGTGGGCCGCCCACCACAGCGGCCCACGTTGCACGCTGGACGCGCCGATCACCGCGAACACGAACTGCACCGTTCGCGATGCCTGGAACGTCCGGTGCGAGAAGTAGCGGTGGTAAAAGGCGGTGATCGCAAACATGCGCACTGCGTAGAGGGCTGCGGCGACGATCACTGCGGTCCACGAGATACCTACCCAGATCACCGCGATGCAAGCCAGGTGCATCAACGCGAACGGTACGGCGCGCAGCCAGTCGATGCGTCCGGGCTCGCCAGCGGCGTGGTCTGCAGCGCTGCCGGTGTCGACCCAGCGCTTCAGGGTGCGCAGCAGGCGCCAAGGTCGGCGGGGGAGGGGCGCTACAGAGGCCATGGCGGATCTCGGCGGGTGTCGTGTCTTCCTCTACGCAGCAGTGCGCGCAATGGATGCGGCCGGCTGTGGAGAATTTCGGCTTCACTTGGGCATCACGCTGCAGCGCCCCACCAGGGGTTGCGTCCAGGCCTGCTGCCATTCGCTGGCGGACCGCTCGGCAATCGGCGAGCTGAAGCGCACCGTGACCTGTGGGTAGGTGCCGCGGGCATCGCGCAGGTTGCTGGTGCCGCGGAACTCCAGCAGGCGGCGGTCGGCGCTGGCATAGACCAGCGACAGGCGCGGCGCGATGCCGCCGTACCACGTGTCCAGACTGACCTCGATGGCCTGGGCGTCGATGCCCTGCCAGCGAACAGGGCCGGTACGCCGCACCTGCACCGGGAAGAAGCGCTGCCGCCCCGGCACCAGGAAGGGCAGGCTGATGCGTTCACCTCGCAGCAGCGCTGGCCAATGCTGGCGCACCGCGGCGTCGAAGCCCGTGTCGATCACCGCATCCGGCGCCAGCTCAAGCCGACGCTGACGCAGCTCACTGGCGGCATCTTCTTTCCAGGCGATGGACACCGACTCGCCACTGGCGTCGACTTCAGCGGTTTGCCCGCTACGGCTGTCCTGCAGCGAATAACCCCGGGCCTGCGGGCGCGCGCTGGCCGGCAGATGCTTGCGGGCGAAGGGGCGGCCATCCGGGCACTGATAGAGCACCCAGCGTTCGGCACCCTCCGATGGGTCGCGCCGCCAGTGCACTTCACGATAGAGCAGGTCGCCCTGCGCCGAGGTGGCCACGCCCTCGTTGCGCAGCCAGGGCGCCGCCAGCGCGGCATGGGGCAGGCATAGCAGCAGCCAGGCAGTGCGCATGGTATTCGTCCGGTAGGGAGGCTCAGGTCATACGGTGGCCGTGGCTGCTTGGATGCGCAGTGCCTGCTGCATCCAATGGCCACCCCTGCGCGTAGAGAGGACAGACCTTCACCTGCCCGCCGCTCACGCAGATGTACCCTGACGCCGCCAGCACCCTCCTCAACTTCGATACCGCACGCACCGTGTCCAGTTCCCAGCAGCCCAGCAGCGAGCCGACGAACTGGGCCGATGACATGGACAGTGTGGCGCGGCTGCGCGACCGCGACTGCTTCATGCGGATCTATGACTACTTCATGCCGCGGCTGTGCGTGTATCTGCGTGGCCTGGGGGCACCCGACGCCGTGGCCGAGGAAATGGCGCAGGAGTGCCTGCTGCGCCTGTGGTTGCGGGCGGCCGAGTATGATGCGGCCCAGGGCGCGCTGAGTACCTGGCTGTACCGGATCGCGCGAAACCTGCAGATCGACCGCATCCGTCGCGAGCGCAGCTGGATGCAGGTGCAGGCAGCGGTGGAAGACGCCGCGGCCGTGGACGTGATCGAGCGCAGCAGTGCCGAGCAGTTCGCCGACCAGGCGCGCCTTCGCCAGCGCATCAACGAGCTGCCCGCCGTGCAGGCGAGGCTGGTGCGGATGTCCTATTTCGAGGCGAAGAGCCACAGTGAGATTGCCCAGGCGCTGGGCATGCCGCTGGGGACGGTAAAGTCACACCTGCGACGTGCGTTCCTGCAACTGCAGGCCAAAGTGGGAGGTGCGCTGTGAATCCGCACCACCACCTGCACGAATCCACGCTGATGAGCTATGCCGCCGGCGCGCTGCCGGCGCCGTTGAGCATCGTGGCCGGTGCCCACCTCGAGCAGTGCCCCCACTGCCGCCAGCGCCTGCGCGATGCCGAGGCAATCGGCTCGATGTTGCTGGAGCAGACCCAACCGCCCGCTGCCGACGGGCGTCGCGAGCAGTTGCGCGAGGCCATGCTGATGCAGCTGGCCTCGGAGGCGCCGAGCGCCATCGCCGGAACCAGGCGCCCTGTGCCGAGGGAGCGGCCCGAGGCCGACCCCGACCACCTTCCTGCATCACTGCACCCGTACTTCGGCGCATCGCTCAGCGAGCTGCGTTGGCGCTGGATGGCGCCCGGCGTGCATTGCATCCGTGCCGAGCAGATCCCCTCGCTGATCATGCTGAAGATTGCCCCGGGCAAGTGCCTGCCCATGCACAGCCATGGCCGCAGCGAACTGACCCAGATCCTGCGGGGTTCGTACAATGATGCGCTGGGGTTGTTCGCACCGGGTGACGTGGCAGATCTGGACGAAGACGTGGAGCATCAACCGGTGACCGCGCCCGGTGTCCCCTGCATCTGCGTGTCAGCGCTGGATGCGCCGCTGGTGTTCAGTGGCTGGCTGGCGCGGAAGATCCAGCGTTTCGTGAAACTCTAGCGGGGATGACGATGGCCGGGACGGGCGCATTACGGATTCTGTTGACCGGTGCCGCAGGCCTGGTCGGGCAAGGTGTGGCGCTGGCCTGCCAACGCTCACCACAGGTGTCCGGCCTGACAGCGCTGGTCCGCCATCCGGGAAGTCTGAGCGGCGCCGGCAGCGAACTGATCGTTCCGGACTTCCTGCGTATCCAGGACCGGTCGGATGAACTGGCCGGGTTCGATGCCTGCTTCTACTGTGCCGGGGCGCCACCGGTTGGAACGGCAGAGGCCGAGTACCGACGCGTGACCCTGGACACCACTCTGGCGGTGGCCCTTGCCTGGGCGGCTGCGAATCCCGAAGGGTGCTTTCTGTATGTATCCGGTGCCGGCGCGGACCCTCGGAGCCGGCTGATGCCGTTGAGGATCAAGGGCGAGACCGAAGTCGCATTGCAGAGCCTGCCGGTGCGCACCGTGATGCTGCGCCCGGGCGGTGTCAGGCCGGTGCCGGGCACCGGCACCCGTCATGCCATGTTGAAGCCCCTTTACTGGGGCGGTGCGCCATTGATGAAACTGGCCGGTGCGGTTGCACCTTCGTTGGTGACGAGCAACCTGGCACTGGGCCAAGCGATGATTGCCTTGGCCGCCAGGGAGCATCCACCGGCGACGGTGGAGTGCGCGGACATCAACCGGATCGCGGCCGGCGGGCGCGATCCGGCGTCCTGACCTCAGTGTGGCGCTGCCTCCAGCGCGGTGCGCACGGCCGTCGCCAGATCACTTCGGGTGAACGGCTTTGGCAGCAGCGCAACGGCCCGCCCTTGGCTGCCCACCTGGTCGTGGTCACGGGGATAGCCCGACGTGAACAGCACGGCGACCTCCGGCCAGCGTTCACGGACTTCCCGCACCAGCTCCCAGCCCGACATGCCGGGCATCACCACGTCCGAGAACAGCAGGTCCACCCTGGTATCCGGGCGTTCCAGCAGCCGCAGTGCGGAAGGGCCGTCGTGGGCTTCCAATACCCGGTAGCCCAGCAGCCGCAGTGCATCCACCGTGTGGGCGCGGACATCGTCGTTGTCCTCGGTCACCAGGATGGTTTCCTCGCGCGGCGAATAGCCTGCCAGGCCGGTCTGCGGAGTGCGCGCCTCGCTGGGCAACGGCAGCAGTGAACGCGGGAACATCATGGTGATGCTGGTGCCGCCGCCTTCCACCGAATCGATCAGCACGTGGCCGCCTGACTGCTTGACGAACCCGTGCACCATCGACAGGCCCAGGCCGGTGCCACGGCCAACCTGCTTGGTGGTGAAGAAGGGTTCGAAGACCCGGGCGAGCGTCGCCGCATCCATGCCGTGGCCGTTGTCGCGCACCCGCAGCATCACGTACTCGCCCGGCGTTGCATCCGGGAACAGCGCGGCATAGTCGTGGTCCAGATGGCTGTTGTCGACTTCAATCACCAGCCGCCCGCCATGCGGCATCGCATCGCGGGCGTTGACCGCCAGGTTCAGTACGGAGGCCTCCAGTTGGCTGATGTCGATCTCCACGCACCAGATGTCCTCCGCGCTGCGGATCTCCAGCTGCACCAGTTCACCCAGTGCACGCTGCAGCATGTCGTGCATGTCCAGCAGGCGGACATTGAGGTCAGCGGCCTGGCTGCGCAGCGGCTGGCGGCGGGCAAACGCCAGCAGGCGCTGGGTCAGGCTGGCGGCACGGCCCACCCCCTTCAGCGCATTGTCCAGCGCACGGCCCACCAGCGCACCGGCCTCGCCAGCCCTTTCACTGAGCAGCATGGCGTGCTCGACATTGCCGGAAATGACGGTCAGGATGTTGTTGAAATCATGCGCGATGCCGCCGGTGAGCTGACCGACCGCCTCGATCTTCTGTGACTGGCGCAGCGCGTGCTCGGCCTGCAGGCGTGCGGTGGTTTCGACGGCCTCGGAGACAACGGCGGTGACCGCCCCTTCGGCGTCGAGCAGCGGACGGAACGAGAAGTCGAAGCTGCGGCGGCCGGTCGGGAGCTCCAGCTCCAGCGCATGCAGTGAACTGCGGCCCTGCGCTGCGTCTCCGACGGCGCGGTCGATCGCTGCGCCCATGCCCTCGGTGGTGGCGAACCAGACCGATTCGGCGAAGTGCTGGCCAACAATGTCCTTCTTGTCTGCAAGTACAGCGGCCAAGGAAGCGTCATTGGCATCGACCACGCATCCGCGCAGATCCAGCAGCACCTGATGCTGGAAGCTGGACTCGAAGATCGCCTGCAGGCGGCGCTTGCTGGCGCGCAGCTCGGCCGTGCGCGCCTGCACCTGCTGCTCGAGCAGGTGGTTGTCCTCACGCAGGGCCAGCTCGGCCTGCTTCAGCAGCGAGATGTCGCTGCCCAGGCAGATGTAGCCGGCCACGCTGCCATCGGCGGCATGCTCCGGCACGCATTCCATCTGTACGAAACGCGACTCGCCACTGCGATGGACGAGCTCGACCTGGAAGCTCGTGCGTTCGCCCTGCAGTACCCGTTCAAGGCTGGGCAAGGCGTGTTCGAAAGCGGAGATGCCGCTGACATCGCGCGCGGTCCGGCCCAGCAGCTCGGCCAGGCTGAATCCATGCCAGTCCAGGAACGCCTTGTTGGCGAACCGGTAGCGATGCGCGTTGTCGAGCTGGGCGATCAGCGCGGGTACGGCATCGGTGACCTGCTGCAGCTGCGCCTGGCTCTCGTTCAGCGCCGCCTGGGCATGCATCAGCTGGGCGCGTTCATGGGCTTCCTGGCGAGCGCGGCGGATCGCATCCGGCAGGCGTTGCAGGCGCTGCTTGACGACGTAATCGCGCGCGCCACGGGTCAGCGCCTGCACGGCCAGCTCTTCCGTCAGTGTGCCGGAGACGAAGATGAAAGGGGTCTGTGGAATCCGCTCGCGCGCCAGCGCGAGGGCCGCATCGCCATCGAATCCGGGCAGCACATGGTCGGCCAGGATCACGTCGAACGCACGGTTGTCGATGGCCTCGATGAACGCATTGCGCGTCCACAGGCGCTCGACCTCGAACTCCAGGCCGGCACGCCGCAGCTGTGCGGTGATCAGCTCCGCATCAAGCGCGCTGTCCTCCAGCATGAGGATGCGCAGGCGCTCGCTGCGGCGCGATCCATCACGCATTGTGCTGCCCCGAGCCGCTGGGCCGGTGCGGTGGTGGCTGGTTGGTGATGCCCCAGAACATGCCCAGTCCTTGGATGGCGTCAAAGAACTCCTTGAAGTCGACCGGCTTGACCACGAATGCGTTGACGCCCAGTTCGTAACTGCGCACCAGATCCTGCTCCTCGCGCGAAGAGGTCAGCATCACAACCGGGGTGCTGCTCAGGTACGGGTCGCCACGGACCTGCTCCAGTACCTCCAAGCCATTGACTTTGGGCAGCTTCAGGTCCAGCAGCACGACCACCGGGCCGCCGTGCATGGCACCGGCGAACTTGCCTTCGCAGCGCAGGTAATCCAGCGCTTCGGCGCCGTCGCGTACATGGATGACATCGTTCAACAGCTGGCAGCGCTCAAGCGCGGCCATCGTCAGCTCTGCATCCTTGGGGCTGTCCTCTACCAGGAGGATCGGCCGCAGGTCCCTCATGGGTGTTCTCCTGTGGAGCGGGGTAGGGTGAAGTGAATGGTCGCGCCCTTGCCGGGCTCGCCCACGGCCCAGGTACGGCCGCCATGGCGGCCGATGATGCGGCGGACATTGGCCAGGCCGATGCCGGTGCCTTCGAACTCTTCGACGTGGTGCAGGCGCTGGAACACGCCGAACAGCTTGTCCACGTAGCGCATGTCGAAGCCGCAGCCGTTGTCGCGCACGAAGAAGTGGTCTTCCTCGTCGTTTCGCTCGTGACCAACCTCGATCACTGCATGTTCGCGCTCGCGGGTGAACTTGATCGCGTTGGCCAGCAGGTTCTGCCAGACCAGGCGCAGCATCGTCGGATCGGCTTCAACCTCCGGCAGCGGTGCGAGCGTCCACTGCACGTCGCGGCCGGTGTAGTCCAGGGCCAGGCTCCGGCGCACATCCTCGGCCAGCGCGGTCATGTCCAGCCGCACACGCCCCAGCGTGGAGCGTCCCATCTGCGAGAAGCTGAGCAGGTCATCCACCAGCGTGCCGGCGGACTTGGCCGATTCCACGATCGTGTCCAGGAAGCGGCGCTCGGTATCGTTCAGGCGTTCGCCCGCCGAGCTGCCCAGCAGCTCGGAATAGCCGACAATGTGACGGAAGGGAGCGCGCAAGTCGTGGCTGACCGAATAGGAGAAGGCTTCCAGTTCCTTGTTGCTGCGGAGCAGCTGCTCGTTCAGTTCGGCCATTTCCTCGGCCTTGCGCAACACGATATCGACGATGGCCGTGCGCATTTCGTGTGCCGCTTCGCAATCAGCGTCGCTCCACGGCAGGCTGCGCTGCTGCACGGTCTCCTTCCAGGCCTCGAACGAGTTGCGCGGGGACAGCGCAACGCCCGGTGCGGCTTCCTTGCGAGGATCGCCACCCCAGCGCACGGTACGCACCACTTCCGGCCGGAACCACATCAAATAACTGTCATGCAACTGCGAAATGGACACCGCCAGCAGGCCGCTGGCCACATCGGCCAGCTGCGCGGCAGGCGACCAGTCGGCTGCCAGGTGATCGGTGCAGTAGGTTTCCTGACCGGCCTGCTGCGCGGCCAACCAGTTCGCCAGGGCCAGCACGTCGCTGGCGGAAGGGCACTGGCCAACACGCAGGCAATCGCCTTTGTGAACGATCGCCGCGCCGGCCGCGCCGGTCAGCGACAGCAGGCTGGCCTCGTCCTGGCGCAGGGCCGCCATGAAGTCCTCGTCGCCGGCCATGCGACCCAGCAGCTTGACCAGTATCGAGCGCCGCGCGACGCGCTCTTCGATCGCACGCGCCCGCTCCTTCAACGCGATCTGCAGCGACAGGATCTGGCCCATGAGCTCGCAGGCGGTACGCACGTGGTAGGGCAGGCGCCGTGGCTGCACGGTGTGGCAAGACACCAGCCCCCACAAGCGGCCTTCATGCACCAGCGATACCGACATCGATGCGCCGGTCCCCATGTTGCGCATGTACTGCAGGTGGACCGGCGAGACGCTGCGCAGCACGGCCAGGCTCAGGTCGGTGGCTGGTGCGTCGCGATGGTCGTCGGCCCGCATCAACGGCGCGGGGGTGTAGTTGTTGTCCGCGATCAGGCGCACCCGGTTGCGGCGGTAGAGTTCGCGGGCCTGCGCAGGAATGTCCGATTCGGGGAAGCGCAGGTCAAGGTAGGACGGCAACAGGCCGTTGCCATCCTCGGCCACCACGATGCCATTCCAGCCGGCATCGAACTGATAGACCAGGGTGCGGTCAAAGCCGGTCAGCCGGCGCATGTGCGCGGCAGCCAGCTGGCAGAGGTCTTCCACGGTGCCGGCCGACTCGATCCCGGCCATCAGCTCGCGGATGGCCGGATACAGTTCTTCCAGCGAGCCGGGCTGGCCGGGAACCGGCGCTTCCAGCTCGACCAGCAGATCGGTGGCGGAGCGGTGCAGCAGCAGTTGATGGCGGCCATGGCCATCCAGATGCACGGCACCGACATGCGCGCTGCTGCCGACCGTCGCCTGCTGGAACAACGCCTGGAACGGCGCCAGCGCACCGCCAAGCACCTTGCTGACATGCTGCGCCAACGGCTCGCCGAACTGCTGCAGCAGCCCCGGATGGCTGATGGCGCGCTCGAGCACCTGCAGGGACTGCGGCTCAACGACCAGAAGCACACCGTACGGCTGGATCGCGCCGGGGGTATGGATCGGTTCGCGCGCGCAGCTGGACGAGGCGGTGTCGTGCGCGGATTCAGCAGAAGGCATCAAGGGCAGGGCTCATGGTTCGTGGATGGCTGGATAGCCCAGTGATACATCCGTATCCATCAATGGTGAAGCAAAATCGTGCATCCGCCTACCAGTGTGTGCGTGTGAAGCGTGTTTCTGTCCAAGCTGAATTCTTCATGTAAAGACCAGGTCGAACACTTGCAGTTTTCGCGAAGAGTACATCTGCGCTGCACATCAGCTCGACAGGTCATTGCCTAGGGTGGGTCCACTTCCCTGAGCGACCGCCCCGTGAATCTGCAGACCGTGCCCTTGCCCCCGTATCGCGTGCTGCCTGACAGCTGCCAGTTCGAACTGCTGGATGTGGATGCGCTGCAGGACCCTGCCAGTGGCCGGTTGCTGCATCTGTACTCGCTGGTGGCCCGTTGCCTGTCCTGCGAGACGATCTTCAAGGCAGAGGAAGGGCAGGGCCTGGTCAGCCATACTGCGGCGCGGGTGGTGCGATGCCCCACCGGCTGCGGACAGCAGGCCTTCAAGCCGGCCCTGCTGCGGAGCTGGCACCGGCAGGCCGCGGCCCAGGCGTGACCGGCAGAGGTCACAGCAGCCCGGGATTGGCTCGCCATACCGCGAAGTTGAGCGCTGAAGCGAACGAGATCCAGGCCAGATAGGGAAGCAGCAGTGCCGCCGCAATCGGACGGACGCGCGCAAACGCGACGGTTGTTGCGCATACCAGCGCAATCAGTACAAGAATGTCGGCGAAGGCCAAGGCGCCCAGCTTCCAGCCGAAGAACAGCCAGCTCCACAGCGCATTGACGGCAAGCTGCACCAGGTAGAGCATCAGCGCCGGTCGTGCTCCACGCCAGCCGCGTTCGCGCCAGACCAGCCAGGCGGCAATGGACATCATGGCGTAGAGCAAGGTCCACACCGGACCGAAGACACTGGCCGGTGGTGCCCACGGGGGAAGGGCCAGGGTGGTGTAGAAGCTTGCCGCGGATGCCGACGCCCACGCCCCCAGAGTGGCCGCGATGAAGGTGATCGCCATCCATCCCAGAAGCCCGAAAACCTGTGAACTCCGCTTCATACCGTGCAGCTCCATGATGCGCTTGATTCCGTCTACGCACTGAGGCCGCAAATGGATGCAGGCCGCCAGCCTTCAGTCCGATGAACCTGCGGCGCCCGTTCCCTGGCTCGCTGGCAGCAGGGAAGGCCGCTGATCAAACCACTCGCGTGCCTTGGCCAGGTGCCACTGGCGCTGGTCACCGTCCAGCTCGATGCCCGCACCCAGCAGCCCCCAGCGCAGATACAGGTCCCCGCGCTTGCGCTGGTCGAGCAGATCCAGCCGCGCGCGTACCGACAGGCGATCGTTCTCGGCCTGCAGTCCATCGATGACCAGATGGCCTGGGCGCCAGCGCAGCGTTGCCTGTGCCTGTACCTGTCCGGAATCCAGCAGCGACAAGGTCCAGCGCGGGTAGTCGGTGCGCTCTGCGAACAGTGCAAGCAACGGACGGGCGTCGCTGAGATCCAGATCCGTGGTGGCATCGACCTGAAAGGGCGACTGCGCATCGATGCGGCCACGCTTGAAGGCCACGCGGCCCTTCCATGCACTTGGGCGCTCTGTACCGGCCACCTGCACATTGCGCAGCTCCACGGTGGTGCCGGAGAGATCGAAATGACGTTCATTGAAGTCACCGCGGCGCAGGGTCGCGTTCACGCCGATATCGCCGCCCATTTCCAGTCCCGCCACCTTGGCACTGGCGTTGCGCGCAAACAGCCGGGCCGTGCCATGACCGACGCGTCCATCGGTGTCGAGCGTGGCATCGCCGCTCAGGCTGCCGGTGCCTTGAAGCAGCCGCACCTGCGGCGAGCCGAGGTAGCGGTTGTAGGCCGTCAGATCAGGGATGGTGGCTTCACTGAAGCGCAGCTGCGCGCGTACCCCTTTGCGCAACTCCTGCAGGCGGCCATCGCCGGCCAGGTCCAGGGCCAGGTCACGGCCGTCGAACAGGCGCACGCCCTTGGCATCGGTTGGCTGCGCAGTGAATCGTGGCAGCCGGACAGCCAGCTGTGCCTGGCTGGGGCTGCCGGCCTTCAATACGCCATGGGCACTGGCCGTGCCCGCCAAGCGGACGCCGGCGACCTCGGCCACGGCCGCGGCCGCCGGGATGTCCACAGTGCTGCCTTCGATCAGTTCGCCGTTGCGCAGGCGCAGATCGGCTCTCAGCGTGCCGCCTCCGTCCAGCTGCAGCCACGGCTTGCGGACGAACAGGGCAGGGATCCAGTTGAGCGAAGTGAACGTCCATTCGCCGCGCACTGTGCCCGAACTGCGGTCCAGCAGCTGTGCGGGCTGCCGGAAGGGGACGTCGCGGCCACTGACGTGCAGATCGGCATCCACTTCGCTGCCTGAGCCGGGTTTGGGCGGCAGGCGGGCCTGCAGGCGCAGGTCGTTGGCCACATTGAGCTGCAGGGCCAGCACGCCGCGGTCGGGGGCGCCGTCACCCAGGTAGAGCGGCACCTGCCAGATTGCGCGGTCCCCGGGCTGCAGCTGGCCGTCGATCAGGTGCAGCGCCAGTTGCAGGCGTCCGGGTATGGGCGCGCTGGAGATCTTCGGCGTTGTGGCATCCGTGTCCATGCGCAGGCCCTGGCTGCGGGCGTCGACCTCGAGCTGGGCATGCAGCAGCTTCAGCTTGGCCAGACCAGGTGCCTGGTCCCGATAGTGGCGCGGATAGCTGAAGCGCGCGGTGAGATCCATGTCGCCCAACAGCTGCACGCCGTCAAAACTGGTGTCCGCATCGCTGAACGCCACCTCGGATTCGAAGAGCTCCGACGGCCCGCCGCGTAGCTGCTTGAGGAAGCCCACCGTGCCGTGGCCCTTGCCGATGATCAGCAGCTTGCCAAAGCGTGCGCTGCGGATGCTGTCGCTGTGGATGGCGTCGAAACGCAGGGTCCAGCCGCGGTCACTGCGCGGCGGTGGCGGGATGGCTTCTTCGACGCGGCTGATCTCGGCGGAAACCCCCGTCGCCTGCAAGCGCGGAACCCGCACCTCGCGCTGGAACAGGGGCAGCACCGCCAACCGGGCGCTGGCGCGCTCGGCATGCAGCGCGTAGACCGTGTGGTTCACGTGGCCGCGCATGTGCACGTTCCAGGCGATGACATGGCCGGGCAGCAGCGTGATGGCCGGGCCGGTGGTCATCACGAACTTGCGCGGCTTGCGGTTGGTGACCTGATCGAACAACGGGGTATTGAGGAAGATGTTGCCGGCCAGCAGGTACAGCAGGTAGACGCCCAGCAGGACGTAGGCAGGAACGCGCCACCGTCGAAGCCGGTGCGGGATGTGCACGGAAACAGGAGGCATCTACTGCTCTGAGGGCCGGAATTCCCACAACTATTGCGGAGCCGATGGCGGTGGCGCGTGAAGCGGCTACGGGGCAGGTGCCGGATTCTGGTAGTGTCCAGCCTGGTCACGACCACAGATCTGCAGGAGACGCATGGAGATCCGGCCCGCCCGTGCAGGCGATTTCGACGTGATGTGGGGCATGTTCAAGCAAGCCATTGCGACGCAGGATGCGCTGCCCTTTGCTGGCTCTTTTGAAGTCGAAACGTTTCGCGCGCATTGGCTCCTGCGGCAGACACCTTATGTGGCCGTTCAGCAGGGTCGGCTGGTGGGCATGTACAAGATGGGCCCGAACTTCCCTGATCTGGGGGCGCATGTGGCGAGCGCCACGTATGTGGTGGATGTGTTGGCACAGGGGCAGGGCGTGGGCCGGGCCTTGGTGGAACACAGTCTGGAACGGGCGAGGGCGGAAGGATTCCTGGCCATGCAGTTCAATTACGTAGTCAGTACCAATCGCCCAGCGGTGGCGCTGTACCGGAAGCTGGGGTTCGATGTGGTGGGAACGCTACCGAAGGCGTTCCGGCATGGGACGCTGGGCTTGGTGGATGTCTTTGTGATGCACAGGTTCCTGTGATGCGATGCGTTGGTCGCACGTGGCCGGCGATATCCAGCCGAGGCTGGCTGCACAGTTCCTAAGGATGTCCCTCATCCTCAGCGCATCGACGCGGGCCCGCGCCTAGATGGCATGGAGCTCGCCGGCATGGAACGAGCCGAATAGCGTGACGCGTCACGACCAGTGAGTGGCTACGGCTGGGGTGCCAGAACGCGCTCCTGAGGTCTCGGTCGTTGGTGCCGAATCGGCGAAAGCGCTCTTGCCAGGCTGGCGTGCAGCCACGGCAAGATCAGCGGCAAAACTACGCCCGCAAAGCCGTATTTACCGGCCACTGTCAGATCCGCAAGATCCTTTGCCATTCCTGCAGAGGTTGAGGGAAGCCCAAAGGGCGGTTGGCAGTGATCGAATCACTGACAATCAGGCCGGCGTGTTGCACGCGCAAAACTATGATTCTGTATCTCATTGATTAATCAATGGATCGATGCGGTGTTGCACCACAATCGCGCGCGCGCCAATGCTGTGTAGTTGGACATTGCACAACGCTAGTGCATGAATTTGGTGCGGCGCCAATGCACGGCTTCTAATTTGAGGCAAAGCCAATGGAGCGGCTGTGCCCGGCGGCGTAGTTCAAACGAGCGTAATCAATGCTGTGGGGACTGGAATGCTCTTGTCCGGCAGGCTATCGATGATTGTGGCCGAGCCGCTCTCGCAGCAGTCGAGGTGGCCATTGGAGGTTGCGAACCTCTTCCTTTAGGTCGGCCCCGCCACGTGGTCGAGGTGGGGCTCGGACTCGGACTCGGAGGAAGGGATAGTCGCGGCATCGCTAGAGATTCAGCCAGCCTCGCGCTGGCCCGCTGACGCTGATTGTGCACAAGCTAATCGCGCGACGCCCCAAGTTGAAACATCCGTGCTCCGGGCCGGAAGGCAGCGACCTCACTCGGTGCACCTCGAGCTGGGCACGAAGCGCGTGAAGCCTAGAGGCGTCTCCCTCAGGCAAGCTTCCTCGCTAAACAGCGCGGAGTACCCGGGCAGGCATGCCTCATGTCGCGCCCAACAGCTGCCATGACCAAGCCATCACTTCGTCAGCCACTGGCCGTAAGCCTCAACATCAATCATCGGTACGGTCCCACTGAACTGAAGTTGGGCGATGAGTTTGAAGAGGAACGCCGTCGCGGGCTTGTTCTCATTCACAAAGAGATAGCGATCCTTGGAATGGTCAAAGAAGAAGTGACCATGCGCAGCAACGCAGCCAAGGTCCAAGCGCCCGTCGCCGGGATTGGCGGTCAGTGCCCTTTCCAGGGAGGGCCCAAGCGCTGGACTCCAGTCACTTTCAAAGGTCAGCAGCCCGCCAAGAATTGGCATCAAGGCCTTTGGCGGATAGACCCCACCCGCGTGCGGGATTGGCAGGCTAGTGCGCTGCAACTGTCGAACGCTTGCCACCTTCTGCTGGGCGTACGCCACCAGCTCTGCATTCGCTGTCTGCTTGGCTTCGAACACCGCATAGACGCTCTCGGCAGGAACAATGATTTCACCCTCGTAGGTGAAAATAAACGGTGAATACTGCCGATCGAAAATCACCACATCAATCTGCTGGCTGAAATTTCCTTGACTATCCACCACGTGTGCCTTCGCAGCTTGATAGCGCTTTGGTAGGTAGGTATCCAGCAAGCTGATCCACACGTTCTCACTGGCATCCCCCTTGGACCCTGGGTGATTGAACGTCTTCCGGACAGTGGCAAGGCGCAGCTGAACATCCTCATGCAATGAAGAAAGCAGCTGTGAAAGTGACCATTGGGACATCTTGGGACCTCCATACACTCAGCAGCAGGCGCTTGCCTGGTCAACAATGTGAAATAGCAGCGACTGGGGTGGGGCAGCCAGCTGTGCCACACGAAACAGTGTCAGCGGCGCCCCGGCGCGTGCTGGGAAGGCATCTCAGCCATGATCCTGAAACGCCGGCGTTGGCTGCATTGGGCGAGCAATCTCAAGCGCGCGTTTGCTCTCAATCGATCGGTCTGGATAAGCATCTAGTACGATCGAGGGGATCAACCGCTGTGTGATGTCAGAGTAGGTGAAGCCGACCTCTTGTCCATCCTTCGCTCCAGTGGCCTCTACCAGCCCTTCGATCTGCACGGAGGATAGACCCAGCGGTCGCAACTGGTGTTCCAGGACGTAGCGTCGCTGAGCTGAATCAGGACGGTTGAAGGTCAAAATGTCAGCGGCGCGACGGCGTACGGCCGGATCCAGCGCGTTGAGGCGATTGGTGCACATGATCACGGCGGCGGGCACCTTCGTCTGCGCCAGACGATCGATACCCCTGATGAAGGCATTGACCCCTGCTCGATCCTCATGGTGCATCTGCGCCGATTCCCGAGACTGGGTCAGCGCATCGGCCTCATCCACCAGCAAGATGACCCCTCCGGTGCTTTTTCCGCGACCTTGCAATTTGGTCGCTTCTGCCAGCGCGTAGTCGAACGCTGTGGTGAGTAGCTGGGTCATCTCGCCAACCTGTCCCTTGCCTCGGGTGGCCAGGCTGAGCGGGAACAAGGTGATATCAATCTTCTCCTGTCGCGCCACGGCATCACCGATAGTCTCTGCCAATTCGGTTTTGCCAGAGCCGACGTCACCGGAAAGAATGACCAAAGGAGGTCGGCGCAGTACGGAATCAAGCAGCGTTGCGGCACCTGGGTGATGGCGCTTGGCCCACAATTCCAGGCCAGCTGGGTGGACTAGCAGGCCGAGAATCTTCGACAAGCGAGCCTTCTGATCGTCCACGCCAATCAGCCGATCCAATCGGGTGCGGGCGTCGATGTCCGGATAGATGCGACGTTGATCAAACAACTCGTCAAGGGTTGGCTTTGAGTGCATTAGTAGCTCCTGACACTGAGGCGGTCGAGTGCCTTGCCACCCGCAGAGTAGCTGCGGTCAGACACCAGGCTTCCGCTGATACCAGGCTCGGCTGCCCCGGTACGCTGAAATGGAAGCGACTTTTCAAATGACTCCCGCTGAGGAGCCGACAGCGTGAACCAGGCAGAGGAATACGTCAGGTAGTTGTAGAAGCTCGCCCCGGATACATCTGCGCCTGGGCGGAGCTTGCCGGGATCGTCATCGATTCCGGACATGCCTGCAAGATCTTTTGCGGTGTAGCGCAGTGTGGGCTCGATCCAGTTATCACCCCGCTTGAAACCGTAGGTGACTGTGTCCAGATAGCCGGCCTTCAACAATTCAACCACTTCGGTCTCATAAGCGGCGATTCTGTCATCGCTGGGCGCCCCATAGAAGCGCTGCATACGCTTGAGGTCGGCGGCCAATTTCGCTGCCATGTGGCGGGCATGAGTGATCGTAAAGGTGCTGGTGCTTGATTGTGTGTAGCTGCCAGTCATAGGGCCCTCACGCTTGGAAGGAAGAGCCGAAGACCTTTTGCCAGTAGCGCACGGTCTCCTGCTTGGTCGGTGCAGCCAGTGCCGCATCAATCGCGTCGCCGGCATCCAATGCCGCCTCGACAATGGCATCGACCTGCGCGTGACCGTACAATTTGGCCACGTTGTTCTTCTCGTTCACCGGATCAATGATCTGCATAGGCTCGGAGAAGGCGGCGATAATGGCGGTAGGGTAGTAATCCTGGAATGCGATTTGTTCGCGAAGGCCGCTCTGCGCCACGTAGGTGAAGAAGTGCTGGAGCGCTTCGGGGTAGTTGGAGAAATCACGCCCCTCATCGCACAGCTTTGCCAGGATCATCTCGATCATGAAGGACTTGAAACGAAAGCCGGGAACTTCCGTCTTCATGCGCCTTGCCCAGAACTTGACCAAGCGCACCACCTGCACAAAATCCGAAGGCTGCAATTGTTTACGCCGCTTGGCAAACTCTAGGTGCCGGGGAATGCTGGTTCTCAAGAACGAGCCATCATCCTGACTGACTAGGTTGCCATACCAGTCAGGATCGCCGTCATAGAGGATCGGCACCACGTCCACATCCAGCCCAGAACCTTGGAACGAGACTGTTACGGAGTAAGTCTGGGGCTTGACTTGTTCGGGCTTGAAATTTGGATAAGCCTTTCGAAGCCGCTCTGCCAAGTACTCCAGCAGCCTCCCAATGTCCTTGGGGGCGTCTGCCCCACTGATGTAACAGGCCACGTCAATGTCGTTGAGCGACCGCAATGCGGTGCCTTTTGCCAGACTTCCCGAAAGGATCATCTTTCGAAGGGTGAAATCCGGGTGCTGCCCTAGGTAGGTCTCCAGACGCTCTCTCAGTCCACGCGCCTGCGCGCGTAGCTCATTGGCTTTATCGCGTGGCAGATTGACCCGATCGTCGGCAAAATTGACAAGCTCCCTATGGCCTACGTGCTGCGTTCCCATGCATCGATCTCCAAGCCGGGCGCGTGCCGACCGGCGGATAGGTGAGGTGGTACTGCGACTTCCCCGCTGCCAACTTGCCGGCTCGTTGTCGCAGGAACTGCGACTCTTCCCCGATCACGGGCCGGAAAGCTGATAGCTCCCGATCAACATTGGGATGGCTTTCACAGTTTCAAGGGCGTGGGTGGGTGCCGGGACGCGGCGCGCCTGGGACGGGCTCAATCCGCGTCGAGCAGCCGTGCGGCCGGGTTGTGCTGGGCGCCGCCCTGCTGGAAGTAGCCAGCCGCGCTGGCCACCGAGCGGTGATCGGTATTCGCCATCAGGGCGGGCAGCGCCAAGCCTTGGTGCGCCCCTTCGGTGATGAAGCCCGAGCGCAGGTTGTGTCCGCCGAAGTCCCCTCCAGGCCGGCGAGTGCGGCGCGGTGCTGGATGACCACGGCGGTGGTGTGGGGCGCCTATCGCCAAGTCAACCCGGGTGCCCGCACGCGGCAGGACAGCGCGTCATCGGTGATCCTAGCGGTGGGCAGTATCCGCAACTGACTGGCGCACAACGGCAGATGGTGCGCGAGGAGTACATGCGGGGCACCTAAGGTCTTCGGTTTGGGGTGGAAGTCCCGCTGGTCCAGTACGTCATTCAGGCCTATCGCGCGGCGCCGAACCCTCAGCGTCATCTTGCTCCTGACTATCTACTGATGGTAGACCAGCCAGAGTCTCTGCCCGATGGCGCCATCTGGCATTGACTGGTGCATCAGCATCACGGATTGAAGGCGCCTGGCCCTGGCGTGGATTCGATTGCTGTTGTTGGCAAATGCTACGAATAAATGGGTGCCGCCCATTTCCAGGTGCAAACAGGCGGCTTCTCTATCTCGGCAGCTGAGTTGTGCGTCAGAAGTTTAGGGTGGGGCGATCGATGCCTTTGCTTAGGGTTGCGTTATCCGAACGCCACGCGCAATTCGTGTGGATGGCTCGTATCCAAAAGCGCAATGGGACTGGGCGATCTATAACGCTCCGGAAGCGCGCTCAAGTTGCCCTCATGCTCCGAGAGGAGGATGCCGTCCGCGTAGCCCTGGGCGAGCACCGCTAGTCTCACTCGTAGTCCCAATCCCGAGTTGCTCACCCGCTGCGGGCTGGAATGGCTGAATTTGCCCAGGAGCTCATCTACGAAGTTCAAATAGTTGGGGTGAATCACTCGATAGCGCCCGCCTGGCCTGGTCGCGGCGTAGCTGCTCCATCCATCCGGAGCCGGTTGATCCCGAGCTCCGGCGACTCGCTCGCCTTGAGGGCTAAAGGCCTGATCTGATCGACCTCGTCGGGAACCTCTGGCTGCATTCTGGTCAATGTAACGGAGGATTGGGCCTGAGTCGTCCTCAGAGCCCGTATGGTTTGCACGTAGTGCTGTATCTGCGCCTGCTGGTGGTGATTGTTGATCTGGGTGTGTCGTGAGCCTGTACCTTTTAGCGTTGCAGACCCTCCTGGCCTGGCGTAGCGCCAGGCCAGGAGGAAGGTCCACAAGGCTGGAAATCCTGCTGGGATCAACGTGTACCCCTGGAGTTACGATCAGCCGACTTGTACGCCTTTGCTCCGCACACCAGTTGAGGTAGGCCTGTAGATACGCCGTGGCATTGGGGTGGGGGTGTCTCTGCAAGGCGGAAGCCGACTCATTCATAAGGTCAAAGCCGCACGCACAGGTGAGCAACTTCGTGGGCGTGCCAGCGACTGTCACCGGAAATCCATTGCATCGTGGGCAACTCTGGCGCAGGCGAACGCCATGCCAGGGACACGTGGAAATCCAGGGCAGCTGATGCAGTGTGGTGTGATACCCGAGTCTGATGCAAGGAAGGCAGTACCTCAACCTGAGATGGGAGGGCAGTCTCGGGTCGTCCGTCATGAACGGATACCACGCCGCCAAGTCCCACTCGGGCGGAGTCTCGATCCCAAGGGTTGTAGAGAGTGCCTCTTGTTGTACTTGCGAGGTCGTCAGGCTCAAGAGCAGGTTGATGTTTCTGTTTGGCTTGATTCCGAGGAGTTGTGAGTACTCCGTGACCCGCCTGGCCTGGTTCAGTCGCGATAGCCTCGCGACGCAGCCAAAAGCCGATTGGTATGGAACAAGTCGGAGGTTGCCGCCGACCAGCTGAGCGCCGCTCCTCATTTGCCTACGGCCCTATTTCTTGAGCTTTCGAAGCCGGCGTATGCGCTGCGCAGGAGAGCTTCATCAATGTGCTGGGTAGTAAGCCCTTCGAAATCGTTGCGCCCAGCAGCGATCTTGGTGAGTAGGTGGTAGACAAACTGGTTGAAGGAGGCCATGAGCCAATCCTTGGGAACGGGATAGTTGCCTTGATTGGCAAGGTTCTCAATTCGTTCGCGTATCGCTTCGGTCTCCTTCTCAAGGCGCCAGCCAACGCTGTAAGCATAGGGTGCGAATGCTTCGGTGTAGGTCTTTCCTCCCTCGTCCGGCCACCTCATAACTTGGTCAAGCTGGCGAAATGCCAAGGCGACATCACATGCGTCCTGCACGTCAGCGTCCTCCGTCGGGATGTCCCAGAGAAGCCCGGTAAAAGGATGGCTGTCGACAAAGAATCGGCCATACAGATGTGGCGGCGCCAGCTGACTAAGATCGTCTGCGCCTCCAATCACGCTGTTGCTCTGGTGGATGAAGAGAAAGAACGGTTGCACTGATGATCCGAGGAAGTGGTTCTGAAGCTTTGCAAGGTGGGCGTAGTCCTTGAGCGTGAGCTGCTCAGCCGTATCGATCGCAATCACGACCACGTCGGCCGATGCTCTAGCGGCTTCCTGCTCAATTGCCCGGATGATCCTGAGGAGGAGATCCTGTGGGCTGGCTACGGTTGTTGCCCTCATGCCCAGTCCAAGGATGACCTCGCGGAAGAAGTTGCCTTCGCTAGGGGTAGTCGGTTTTCCGACGACCATCCGGAGGAATCCAATAGGAAATGGTCGCCAAGAAGTGGTGGTTTCAAGTATTCGCGTGGCAGTTGACTTCCCACACCGGCCATCGCCAATGATCCTCAGGCTCGGCCGCCCATACTCCAGGCACGTGGCGAATCCAGATGCCATTCGCAGTAAGGGGAGAGTCTGGATATTGGGGCGATGTCGCGCGTGCATTGGGTGGTTCTCAAGGCTCGCCGGGGCCTTCATCAGCGGAGCCTCGTGTTGAACGTGGCCCTGCGGATTCCCATCAGTGGAGAGCCTTGCCCCTGACTGTTGGTCGTGGAAGGTGGCTTGGGCACATCGCCAGCTGCCATGAGCGAGGCGCTGTCCCTGACGCCAGCGGCCGCCGATCGGACGGCTGCGTGATAGGCCTCAATGTTGTCGGCTAAACAGTAGTTACCGGGCTCCCGTGACGCGTCGCTCTTCGCCCAGCGTGCCGCGCGCTTCCTGATCGACAGCGTGTGGGCCACGCTCGCATATGGGGCGAGAGCGTGAAGTGTGAGTACACGCTTACCGCCTCTCCAGAGGGTCAGCTTGCGAATGTCTCGCCAGTCTTCGTAGGTTGCGTCAAATGACTGCCCAATCAGGTGCCACTGTCCAGACAGTGTTGGTGACCTGTACCTAGCGTGGTCGAGATAGACGAGGGGAGGTACACCACTCCTTCTGGAGCCTCTGATGGTCACCTTCATCCGCCTAACGGTCATGTTTCTCACGTCATCTTCGGTGCCAGGTGCATGCCACACCCACTCCCCAGATGCCAGATGCTCATCAATGATTCGCTTGGGCGACCTGGGTTCGCGAGTGGACCGGCTCGTCACATTGTGCGAGGTAACATAGGTGTCAATGAGGTCTTTCAAGACCTCCAGGAGAATGGGGTGGTCTTTCCCGTCAAGCTTTGTAGTGACTTGACGCTCATTCACTTGCGTTGCGGGAGCAAAGCCGCCGGCGATGTGGCGCAGCAGGCCATTCTCAATCTTCTTGAATAGAGCCTCGATGTAGGGGCGACCTTCGCCCATCCCGGATCGTCCAAAGTGCAGGATTCCCTTGTGATGATCAATGAGATTTCGGACTGTCATCTTGGCGTGATGGGATGAGTCGTTGTCCATTGCGATCATTGCGCTTCTCATCACTACCTCATCCACTAGGTAGATCGACGGCATCCATGCACTAGTCGAGTAGCTCAAGTTCGACGTGCTCAGATCCCTTGGTTGCCAGGGGCTCATGATCTTCGCGAACAGGCTGACTACATCGTGTTGCTCGTACTTCCGGCCAAGCACCATTTCCCAACCAAGGATGGCGCCACTCCCGACATCAACAACTGCCAGTAGCCAGATCCGACTAATCTTCTCTAGCCGGAATGAGCCGTCCGCCATCGGCATGGCCAGCCATGCGTCGATGTCGACGGAATGCTCGTCGTACTCAACTCGATCAAATGGCCGAATGCTGAGTAGGTTCTCGATTCGGGTGGAAGTAGGCTCATCCGCAGCCAAGAGCATCTCATTTTCGCTCTTTGTGCCTCGGATGCGCTTTATGAGGGAGGTCAGTGCTCGTCTTCCCTTGTCACGGATGTTGAGCGGATACATGGCCTGAAAGCCCTTCCCAGTCAGCACCTTCACGAACTGGGAATGCAGCCTGTCGAACGCGGGGCTCCTTTTGGACTGTGTTGGCAAGGCGCCCTTGAATCTTGCGACTGCATCGCCGAGTTCGGGGATCGCTTGCAGGACAGCATCTATGGCGAACGGATGTGAACTATCGGGGACGACCGAGTTGTTGCGATCTGACACGCTGAATCGCGCATAGGGAATGCAGGCTCGGTATCCGACTCGATGACCGCTCTCGTCGAAGAGCAGTGCGGTCCGGATCATTCGAGAGAGGGTATTTCGCGGCACGCCCCATCGAAGGGCTGCGTCGACCAAGGTTGCCCCATCAAGGACGCTGGTGAGTGCTGACAGGCGGGCTTGAAATTCCGACTGTTGATCAGCTGGAAGTACGATCCCATTTGGCCTTGGAGTTGCCCGGATCGACTCGAGGTCGACGGCATTGAACTTGGAACTCATGGGTCGGCCCTCCAGATCCTTGATCGCCCCGTCATTCGAGGAAATGCATCGGTCGCCAGAAATCCGACGTGAAGCAACTCAGCCACGACCCCCTGAATGTGAGTTCGAGGGTGGTGCCTGAGCTCATGGATGAGTTCATCTGCACTGATGCTGCCGCTTCGCTCGATGGTCGCGGCGATTTCCTGTCGCAACGCCAGGCTGCTCCCCAGATCCTTGGCTGACTGGCAGAACCCGAGCAGTTGGTAGCAGAGCTCATTCCTGCCGCCGGGCGCCTTGAGTTCGTCCTCCGTGATTAGCCACAAAGAGATGCCTGCATCCTTGGCTGCTGAACGAAGCCGGTCCAGCTCGCGAGGACGACGCTTGCCATCCACGCCGGGTACTGTCTGCGAATTCGGAATGACGTTTGCATAGATCTCCTGGCCTCCGCGCCTCTGAAACCAGAAATGGAGTTCCATGCTGTCAAGTCCTACCGGGATGGACCGAGGCCTCTCGGTCACGGCCGCCACTGATGGATCAAACTCCAATTGCAGTCGAAGCGCGAGTTGCAGGGGGCCGTGTACGGTAACCGTCCGGTTCTCTTTCGGGCTAAAGAAGGTGAAGATGTCCCCCCTCTTGATCTGGCCAGCGGTTAGTTCACGGGGGGCCAGCGGTCGATCCTTCCCATTGTGGAGCGGGTCGGAGGCGCGTGCAGACGCTACGCCTTGGAACGGGCTCACGGGATTGGTCGCGTGGTTGCTCATGCTGCCTCCTTGTGGATGACTGCAGTTCGCATGGTCGAGGAGTGGCGCTGCGCAATCGCGATTGAGGGATGACTCAATGCATGGTCAGCTGAGTGTTGGATCTTCATCGATCGACTTCCCGGTTGGCCTCGGAGAATGAGGCTCGGTACTGGCGGCAATGGCCAGCAGGGTCATTGGGGATTTCGGGCATGGGGTGCCGTGCCGATTGCCATACGATGGCAGTCGGAGCGCGCAGATGCCCGCTCAAGCAGCTTTGCCGCTTGACACGAAGTCGGAATTGCGGGAGCCTACATACGTTATCGTAGAGCTTCACCCCCTCTCGCTCCGGCGAGAGGCTATCGCCCCCGTTGCTGCGGGGGCGATTTCATTTCCGGGGTCGGAGATTTGATGAACTGGGGGGCTAAATGCCTCCTTTGAAGCTGGAGTTTTGGCGTCAAGCCGTTCAGGGGCGCACTGTGCGCCTAGGTGAGTTTCAGCAGATCAGAAGTGGTGCGGGCCTTTTGGCTTCGGCCTCAGCTCGCGTGCTCAGGAATTACAGCGAGTTCAGCCACTCAGCGACATCTCGCGTTTTGGCGAACAACCCCCGCCGACCTGGCAGCGGAAAGGTGCGAACCGGCAAAAGTTCACGCTGGACGGCTCGGCCGAAGGTGCGGCCGTTTGGAAAGCCAAGGTTCCGCTGGAGGTCGCTGCCGCCCATGAGCTCCCCATGCCGCTCTAGCAGCTCGCGACTGAGTTCGGTGGAGACTGCTGCTTCTGGATTCTGGATAGGCATGACGCAACTCCTAGCTACCGTTGGACCCCATCATGCACAATTGCAGCCAGTTCTAGGGGATTCTTTAGTCCCGCTTCAGAAGATCCATAAGTATGCCTCGTGGCAAGATTCCAACAGACGTGGCGCTGGTCGTCCGCAATAGCGTGTGGGCCTGCGTTGTGCGAAGGCTGCATGGCGATCGACTGACCTGGGATGATCTTGATCAGTTGCTCTTGCCTAGAGTTGGGCTCGATATACACGCGCAAGCGGCCAACGGTCGTCCCCGATCCTTCTACCGGTTCTTCAGCAAGGGGCATCATCCAGGGAAGCTACGCGGTCCTGGTGGATACTTGATTGACTCGGTGCATGGGGATCCAGCGTTCGCGGCTGCAAAGGAGGCCTTCGAGCATCCGATCTGGATGATCTGCAGCACAGAGGCTCCCACTGCGGAGCAATTGCGGGGCGTACGTCGATCACTAATGGAGCGTCTTGGGCTACTGATGCCGTCCATCACCGAACGCCTGGTGGCTTCTCATCACAATCTCCCTGGCCTCAGCAGCTATGCGCCAAGTCGGGTAGATGCCTTGGAGTCCATGTTCAACGTGGCCGAAGGTGGCTCCTTGGACGCGATAGGCCTGTGTGCGTGTAACTATCTGTTAGCTATAGACAGCGGTAGGCTCGAGACTGCAGTAGATGTCCGGGATGCACTACGCTGGGCAATTATTCGTTTTTGTGCTGTTTGGGGATTGCGCCCCGACGCATGCACGGCAATCCAGCTGTTGATGGAGCAGCGGGTGGTCAGGCTTCGTAGGGGATCGCTGTTGCCAAAGGATGTTGGGTTTCCACTTGGCAATACGGATTCCAGCGCGTTTAGTAGCAATTCGGCGAAGGGGGTATTCTTCGCAGATGACTATCCGTGCATGCTTCCGGTGACTCCTCGCACAGGTGGGGTGGATACATTCTTCGCCCGGTTTCACTCGCACTATCTTGCTTTCGTGAATGATCTGACAAGGCAAGGAGCATTCGCGCAGCTGGCTGGGACTGAGCTCGGCGGATCTTTGCCGACTCAAGATGCAATTGACGACCTGTTTCTTGGGCTGCTGGACGTGCCGGAGGATGTTTGTCACGGCGAGGTTGCAACTCTCAAGCAGTTTGCGCCAATCAGTCCGGTAGCGGCATGCGTGGCGGAAGTCCTGCCCACTTCTAGCATCGGAAGCTCGCCTTACACCCGCATCAAGCCTCTGGGCGCAGTGCTTCTGAAGTTCATGCGTTCTGTCGACATGCTGGTTGACGTTGAGCATCCGCATCCCATGGTTGATGAGCCGTGAGATGCGCCTCCAGGATCTTTCGTTACCTTGAAGTGGCGTCAACAAGGGAGAGGTATCAACGCTAGCCGCGCGGTGGAGGTCACTGTTCTTGCGGGGAGATGCGCATGCTGGTTCTGCAATGCATGCCGAGCCTTTTAAGCTATGGTCAGTACGAAGAGGTCGCCCCAAAGGGATTTCCTTGAAGCGCTGAACCTCTTATTGCGAAGGAATCGTCAGTCAAGCGCGCCGACAGGGCTTATGAATGCTTTCCCTTCTAGCTCGGATGGTGCGCTGGAGGCCACCACTTGACCAGCCAGTCCTGTGTAGCCAGAACTGGCAAGAAGCCATTTGCTCAAAGTGGTCGCATGCTCGTTGAGCGGGATAGTGGGGTGGGCACTAGGCGTGAGCCTAGTGGTACGCATCTGAAGAAGACTGAGCCTTAGCTCAGTAAAGTCAGTCTTTGAGTCGCTTCTCAAAGTCGGCAATGAGCTTGCCCAGGGATAGGCCTGTCAGGCGCGCTATGTCCCTAAGCTCCACGACGTCAACCCTGCGCTTCCCTGTCTCAACATCGCTAATGAACGACTGGCTGCGCCCCAGCTTGCTGGACACTTGTACTTGGGTAAGGCCAGCAGCCAAGCGCGCGTCTCTGACGGTCTCAATCAGGGCGGCGTATTCCTTGCGATGGATTGTCTTGGCCACGGCCGCACCCTGGTTGAGCGGCTTCAGAAGCTATATCCAGTTCTCCGATATCTAAAAACCAGATATCCTGTGCTTCTCATTGACAGGGGAAGGGCATGATCAAAGAACAACGTCGACGCGACGCAGCTGGCTGGGGCAGGCAGGGCTTGCTGCTTGCTCTGACGGTCCTAGTTGCCGCCTGCAGCGGTCCAGTAGACAGGAAGTTGGTCACTGACGGCACGCAGGAGCAATACAGAGCGTCGATTGACGCAATTGACGCCGAGCTGAGTGCCCATGAGCGGGATGCCTTCAACTGGGCCGTTGCCGGCCTTGATCTGGCTGAGCTGAACAAGGCCTACCCGAATGCATCTATAAGACAGGTGGTTAGGGGGCACATCAAGCAGATTAGGGATGCCCATCCAAAAGAAATTCTTGCTCTGCAGGAGCAGGCCAACGCGCAGCGGCCGACGATCACCGAACTAGAAAGAGTGCGTGCGAGTGGCGCAACGTTACGGATCGAGGACAGCTTCTTTGGCCCGAAGCCGGTCATTGAGGCGCGAATTGCGAATAGCTCAACTTTGGCGCTCAGCCAGGCCAGCTGGGCGGCGACGCTCTACATCAATGGCGAAGCTCAGCCCACGGCAAAGTCGCGGGTGCACAGCGACTTCCGATCGATTGATGGCCTCAAGCCGAGCCGCGGCGTCACGGCGCGCTTCAATGTTGGCTTCGTAAAAGGTGATGATGCGTGGTCGACACTGGCAATTCGACAAGCGTCTTCAACGCGAGTCGAGCTCGAACTAATTCCTCAGACGGCTTTGGACTTCAATGACAAGCCCTACATAGCTGCCAACTATAGGGAAAAGATCCAGTCTCTGGAGAATCAGCTTAAGCAAGCCGAGAAGTTCTCAGATATCTGACTCATTGGCGTTCCGCAACTGCGTCCGATGACCAAGCGCAGCGCGGAACGCTCCAGATCCAAGTGTCCAACTGCTGATGAGGATCCTAGCGCTCAATGCGACCGACCATCCTTGCTCTCGATCTCGAGGGGACGCTGATCTCAAATGCTGTCAGCCAGATTCCACGCCCAGGGCTTTATCAGTTCCTTGAGGTCGCTCATGAACTCTTCGAGCATCTGGTCATCTACACCACGGTCCCTGAGGCAGCTTTCCGCAGGATTTCGCGGCTGCTGGTCGAGGAAGGGAGCGCGCCAGGCTGGTTCGCTGAGTTGCCATATACATTCTGGGGAGGGGCAACGAAGGACCTCCGGTATGTGTCTCCGATCCTGGGTGCAGCGCTGTTGCTGGACGATCACGCGGACTACATCCATCCGGGGCAGGAGCGCTATTGGATTGAGGTCTCTTTGTTCGGCGCTCCATATGACGCGGATGACGCCGGCCTGGAAGTGGCCCTTGAGATGCTGAAGGAACGATTGGTTGTTCCGTTGTAGTTGGTGTGCTTAGTGAGTGGGTTGGCGGGTGCAGCTCTTCCAGCCAGCAGCGCCGGTTGCTGCATAGGAATGGGCTGTCGTTCAGGAGATCCGACATGATTCGAACAAGTTTGACCCACCCTTTAGCTATCGCGGAACTCCCGGTTGGCGAAAGGGGAGGGGCAATTGGTGTGACCTTCGCGCCAGGTAAGTACCAAGAAGTTGCGATGACGGGGGCATGGGCGAGAGACATCGATGTGGATGTCTCTGTGATTCAGTGTTGGGGAGCCAGCCACCTGATCACGCTACTCGAGCCGTGGGAGTTCAGTGAGTTGCGGATCGAGTGCTTGCCTCAAGTGGTTGAAGGGCAGGGCATCTCATGGCATGGCCTTCCAATCACGGATGGCGCAGCACCTGACCAGAGGTTGCTCGAACGATGGCCAGTACTGGGGTCAATGCTCGTTCGGAGTTTGCATTCGGGCCTGCGCATTGTGGTCCACTGCAAGGGTGGGCTGGGGCGAGCCGGCACTGTCGCAGCGATGCTTCTACTGCAGTCAGGGGCTGAGCGAACAGCGCAGGCTGCCATTGGCTCGGTGCGACGTGTCAGGCCGGGTGCCATCGAGACCGCTGTCCAGGAGGATTTCCTGCAGCAATGGGCACAGGGACTGCGCTCGTAGTTGCCCTTCCAGATCAAACGCGTGGCGAGCTCATCAGTCGTTCAAGGCCAGCCCTGGCTATTGGCGCCACCGATACCTACGCGATCTAGTCGACCGCTGACACCGGATTCGCTGGGTCGCGCGCCCACTAGTGGACGCGGCGCGGAGAGTATCCGCTAAAGCCTCCAGTCGCTACTTGGCTGCAGCCAGTACTGTCTGCCCAGAGGGATAAACGTCTCCATTGCCACGTCCAAGATCAACGGCTGACGCCAGCCATGGCCTGGCACGAAGCAAAAGTCAGTCGGGCCAAGTGCTCCCGATTGAACTCGGCTAACGAGCCAAGTGCATCTCCTGCTGATCTCTCGATCAAGTACCCGACGGGCGGCCTCCTCGTCCAGATCAGCTTTCAGGAACTCCGACGCAACGTTGCGCATGCCGGCCCACAGTACATACCTCTTGCGTCCCAAGCTCAGTGCATTCCACTCCGGGAGCTGGGTCGATCTCAGGCCATTGCCCAGCGTGGGAGATAGCCGATACTTGCGTAGCAGGTTGGCCAGGTATGCACGGGCTTCGCTCTCTGCGAGCGAGGTTCCCAAGGTCCGTTTGGCAGTGGACGGGCATTCGGCAGCCCATCGGGTAAGCGTACTGGTCAACCTGGCCTCCAGACTCACGTCCTGACGTGACCAAGCGGCCTGATAGGTCCATGCCAGAGGCTCATACAAGGACCTCGCCCCGGAATTGGGGGCTGCGATGGGAATGCGCTGCAGTACGCGAAGTGAGGCAAGCGTATCGAGTGCGGCTGAGGCCAAGCCCTCGGCGGCAACAGGCCCGCTTACGGTCCTTGAGCGCTCCAGTGCGCACCAGGCGCAGGCTAAGAACGGGCCGATTGAACGAACGAAATCGTCCAACTCTGGCCAATGCGAAATGAGGGTCGGTTGGGTGACAACATAGGCCACTTGTCTCTCAGATCGCTCGCCTAGCTCACCAGCATAGCAGCGAGGCGAGTCCGCGTCTATCTGATCTTCAGATATCGCCACACTGCTGTCCGTGGCTGCGCTGGAGTTGTGAGTGAAAGTCCCGTCGCTTCCTCCAGCGGTGTTCTAGGTTCTTTGGGGAGCCGTGCTATGCCGAGGAGCGCGAGTAGGCCATTGAGCATGGACGAATCAGTGGTTCAAGTTCCATGTCGCGCGGCCGATACAGCCCTGTCCAGACTCCTGGCGGGTCGTCCCGGCCACGAATCCAGTCGATGGCATCCCGTTTGCCCAGGAGCTCCGGAGCGACGTTCTAAGTACCCTGCCATGTACTCAATTCAGAAGATCATCGACCTGCTGCTGCTATTGGGCGTTCCTTCGCTGCTCTTCATTGGCGCTTACGTTCTGCGCCGCCCCAAAAGAGAGCTCAGTTGGGAGCCGGTGCTGGATCAGCGAGTTCATTGCTGGAAATGGTGCGCCTATGGCTTCATTTTTCTCTTGTATGTTCCCGGGACGACGTTGTATCGAACGTTGATTCCTACGGGTTGTGATGGACTTGTTTGCGTCCAGTTCTTCACCGCGAGTGGATACCGTATCGCCCCGAGCGAACTTCATGTTGTTCTCGTCGCAACTGCCGTTTTCGCGGGGTACTTCTTTGCGCGTGTTCGAGCTTCGTACTCACCGATTCCTACCAGGGCCCGGGGCTACGTCCTGAAGGTTGCCTATCATGGCAAGGGGGAGTACTCGCCACACTTGGAGATAGCCCGCCAAGTTCGCCGGCGTCAGCTCAGAGCGGAGCTTGCTGAAAGGCGTAGGCTTGAGCGGGAGGGCTTCCACCTATGGTTAAGATCCGTACGGCCGTGGGTTTGCACGTTGGCCAGAGGCTCTACTGTTGAGCTACTTAGCCCCATGCTGTCGGGAAGGGACCCACTCACTCTTGTCAGGTGGCTATCTCGTAGCGGCCCCATACATGATGTAGTCCTTCTTTCTAGGCGACTTCGTTGGTGTGAGGCGTTCTTCTACCACCTCACCGTGAATCATCGACTTTCCTTCAAGTCAGTTCGATCCGAAGGCATACGATTCAGGGTCGGCTGAAGGCCCCACTCATCACATCCTGTGTGTCTTAGGGCGATACACGATTCTGGGAGGCCGGGCGTATTGGCTAACTGATTGAGTCAAGTCGAGGGCCAGAGGCGGTGGCATTTGACCTTCGGCTTAGCTGAAGATAGTCCAGTGACATTCAGTTCATGAGTCGGCCGCCACCGAACCCACTCGCCCTTTCCGGGCTTTAGTTGAGCCCATTCTCCACTTCAGGCGAATGGGCGGCATATCACGCTCAATGATAGCTCGTGCTCGCACTCACCTTGCCGCGGAAAACGCGGTATGACCAGGCGGTGTAGCCCAGGATGACAGGAAGCATGACCGCCAAGCCGACCAGGCTGAAGCCAAGCGACGACACTGGCGCTGCTGCATCCCAGATCGTCAATGCCGGGGGGAGCAGGTACGGCCACATGCCGAGTACGAGGCCTAGGTAACCCAGGACAAACAACGACAGGCTCAGTAGGAAAGGGGCAAGATCATGAGTGGGGCGTTTCTCCGCGCGCCACAGCGCCACTGCCACGGCGAGCGTAAGAAGGGGGACGGGGGACAGCCACCAGAAATTCCCGTCACTGAACCAGCGAGTCATTAGTCGCAGATCAAGGAACGGCAGCCAGCTGCTCACGAGCCCCATGGCCACGATCACGGCGACCACCAGGGGGCGGGTCAGGCGCCTGGCAAGTGCGTGGGTTCGCCCCTCGGTCTTCAAGATTAGCCAGGTGCCTCCAAGCAAGGCGTAGCCGGCAACCAAGGCTGCTCCGGTAAGCATGGCAAAGGGGCTGAACCATAGGAATGGCCCGCCAGCGTAGGTGTCACCAGTCATTGGCACGCCTTGCACCACCGTGCCAAGAATCACTCCTTGAGAGAACGCGGCCAGAAGCGAGCCAAGGCCGAAAGCCACGCTCCAAAGCCTCTTGGAGCGATGGGCTTTGAACCTGAACTCAAAGGCGACCCCCCGGAAAACCAATGATACAAGCAGCAGAAGTACTGGAAGGTACAGGGCCGAAAGAAGCGCTGCATAGGCTGTTGGAAACGCTGCTAGCAATCCGGCTCCGCCGAGCACCAGCCAGGTTTCGTTGCCATCCCATATTGGGGCAGCGGTGTTCATCATCACATCGAGCTGCTCTTCATCCTCGGCAAAGGGCGCGAGAATGCCAATACCGAGTACGAAGCCGTCGAGGACGACGTACATCAGGACGCCGAAGCTGATGACGGCGAACCAGGCGATGGGCAACCAGGTCATCGAGTCCATGTCAGCGTTCCTCAGAGAGATTGATCAGCGGCCGAGATAGGCCGTGCAGGTGTGCGATCACCACCCTCTAGCGACGGACTTCCGTCTTGGGCATGTGGGCCATGTCGGAGGATCTTGACCAGATACCAGATGCCCCAACCAAATACGAACGCATATCCAGCGACATAGACCGCGAGTGAGATCGCTGTCATCCAGGCCGTTTGCGGTCCCACGGCATCAGCCGTTCGCAAAACGCCATAGACAATCCAAGGCTGGCGCCCCATCTCGGTGACAAACCAGCCGGCCACCAAAGCAACGAACCCACTTGGAAGCATCCAGTTCCAAGCGCGCAGCAGGGCCCCGGAATCGAACAGCTTACGGCGGGCCAGGGTGAAAGCAGAAAGCCAGGCGAGCAGTAGCATGAGGGTGCCTATCCCAACCATGATCCGGAATGCGAAGAACACAGGCGTGACCGGAGGTCGTTCGCTCGCCGGTACGGATGTCAGCGGTGCGAAGGTTCCATCCATGGAGTGAGTCAGGATGAGGCTGCCAACACGCGGAATCGCGATCTCAAGATCGTTCCGCTCTTCCTTCTCATTTGGTACAGCGAAGACGACCAGCGGAACTCCTTCACCTTCTTGGCCCTGATGCCAGTGAGCCTCTACCGCTGCGATCTTCATCGGCTGGTGCTTGAGGGTGTTCAGACCATGCATGTCACCCACGAAAATCTGAACAGGAACGGTAATGGCCGCAAATATCACAGCCGCCCCAAGCATCTTGCGGCCGGCTTCGACGTGCTCCTTACGCCGCAGGTACCAGGCGCCAACACCACCCACCACGAAGCAGGTTGTTATGAATGACCCTATTGCCATATGGGCCAGTCGATAGGGGAACGATGGATTGAACACAACCTCGAACCAGTCAACCGGATGGACCACTCCGTTGATCATTTCGTAGCCCGCAGGCGTATGCAACCAGCTGTTGGAGGCAAGAATCCAGAACGTTGAAAAGAGCGTTCCAAGTGCGACCATGCATGTGGAAAAGAAGTGCAGGCGTGGTGATACTCGCCCCCAGCCGAACATCATCACTCCGAGGAAACTTGCCTCCAGGAAGAAGGCTGTCAGGACCTCGTAAGTCAGTAGGGGGCCGATTACGGTTCCGGCGATCTGGCTCAAACGAGGCCAGTTTGTGCCGAACTGGAACGCCATGACGATACCGCTTACCACGCCCATGCCGAAGGACACGGCAAAGATCTTCTGCCAGAAGAAGAACAGATCCCGCCACACCGGGTTGCGGGTTCGAAGCCAGCGCCATTCCACGAAACCAAGCCAACTGGCCAAGCCAATGGTGAAGGCAGGGAAGAGCACATGGAAGCTGATGAGAAAGCCGAACTGAATTCGGGAAAGGAGGAGGGCGTCCATAACGATCCCAATAGGGGGTGGGTGGTGGCTAGCGGCTCAAGTTCCGATGGTGCCTAGCAATTTCATCGGCGGAGATCCTTGCTCATTGCACGGCAGGCGTCATCTGGCGTCATACGGCTGCTAGGTGTGCAGCTTCCAAATCGAGTAGGCGCTGGGGGTGTGAATAGATGTTGAAGCCATCCGAGCGCGCGAAACCGACAAGACAGATCCCTGCGGCCTTTGCGAGATCTATGGCTAAGGCTGTGGGTGCCGATACCGCTGCAACGATCGCCATGCCTGCATAGGCGGCCTTACTCACCATTTCGTAGCTAGCACGGCTAGATAGAAGCACGAGACCTTCGTTGGTTGAAGTCGATGAGCGCCTCATTGCACCAATGAGCTTATCTAGTGCGTTGTGCCTGCCCACGTCTTCGCGTACCACTTCGATAGCTCCGTCCGGGAGAACCCATGCTGCTGCGTGGGTTGAGCCGGCAGCCTCGTTCATTGGCTGTAGCCCTTTTAGCGAGGACAGTGCTACGCGTAGCGCCAAGGCGGAGTAGGTGGTGGGTCGGTCGATTGGCAAAGGCATTCTGAGCACTTGCTCCAGTCGACTAGCTCCACATAGCCCGCAACCGCTACGCCCGGGTAGGTTGCGGGTGGCGTCGTTGGGCATTGACACGATGGGCGCACTATCTGTGACTTCCATCGCCAGCTCAATGCCTTCCAGCGATGGCCTCACTTCAATCCGGAGAAGTTGGGAGGGATCAGAAATTGTTCCCTCCGTCATGGAAAAGCCCAGCGCAAAGTCTTCCAGATCCGTTGGGCTGGCCATCATCACCGAGAAAGGACTGTCGTTGTAGAGCATCGCGACAGGCACTTCTTCGGCAACGCTGTCCATGATTGAGCCGCGCTCGCCACCACGCCACCGAAGGGTTCTTCGATATGCGATGCCGCAGGGCTCGTTGGCAGGTACTGGGCTGGGCGCTTGCATGGAGATGAGGCCTGGCGGGGAGGGAAGCCGGTAACGATGATCTGGGCGTGCAGGGTCCCTCGGGTCGGGGACTTCTTAGTGGTTTGACAGTGCGGAGAGTATCCCAAGGCGTACACCCCGCTGCGGTCAAAATTTACAAATGTTCGCAGATGGACAGTTTGGCTGAGTTGATCCGACATTCTGTTCGAGGGGCTGTGGCCCGCCTGTCCGCTACATGTGCCTGTAGCTAGAAAACGCCCGATAAATTAGATAGTTACAATCGATGGCGGGTGGCGTGAAGACCTGTTCGTGGTGAGGGCCAGGATGAGCGCTTCGGGTCCGTTGAGGCACTCGTATCGGACACCAGTGCCTCGATTCGATCCCCGGCGTGTACGCCGGACGTCTTGTCTGGGCAGGGTGGACATACTGTCCGTGGAAGGGGAGGCCGTCGCGTGCTTAACTTTTCCCACTCCCAATTGCATGCTGCGAGTGCCTGTCATGTCAGAGCAGAAGATCCCCCGTTACAAAGCCTACGACCATCCTGCCGGTGGTTGGGGTGCCGCCGGTGCAACCGCCAAGGTTCTGATGCAGCAGAGCGTCATTGCCAAGGGATCTAAAGCGCTTTTGTCGATGAATCAGCCTGGGGGATTCAAGTGCCCCAGTTGCGCTTTCCCGGATGCAGATCACACCAAGAAGCTGGAGTTCTGCGAAAACGGTGCGAAGGCCTTGGCATGGGAGGCAACCAAGCATCGCGCCACGCGTGAGTTCTTCGCGGAGCACACTGTCCAGGAGCTGATGGCGCAGTCCGACTATTGGCTGGAGATGCAGGGTCGATTGACCGAGCCGATGCGATATGACCCGGTATCCGACCATTACGTTCCTTGTAGCTGGGATGAGGCCTTCGCGCTGATCGGGCGACACCTGCAGGCCCTGTCCAGCCCGCATGAGGCTGAGTTCTACACCTCGGGGAGGACGCCGAACGAAGCCGCGTTCCTGTACTCGATCTTCGTGCGCGAGTTCGGAACCAACAACTTCCCGGACTGCTCGAACATGTGCCACGAGCCGACCAGCCGGGGGTTGCCGCCGGCAATTGGTGTCGGCAAGGGCACTATCGTGCTCGATGACTTTGAGCATGCTGAGGCCATCTTCGTCATCGGCCAGAACACAGGCACCAACTCACCACGAATGATGTCCAACTTGGTGGAGGCGCGGAAGCGTAATGCTCCAATTGTCGCGGTCAATCCTATGCCGGAACGTGCGCTGATTCGCTTTGCCGAGCCCCAGGACGTCGTGCAGATGGCCACGTTTGGCTCCACCGAGATTTCCAGTGAATTTGTACACATTCGCATCGGCGGTGACCTGGCCCTGATCAAGGGCATCATGAAGGCTATGTTCGAGCGGGAAGCGGCCGGCGAGTCTGTTCTCGATCACGAATTCCTGACCGAGCACACCGTCGGGCTGGAGGCATTGCGTGAAGAAGTGATGTCCCTGGAGTGGAGCCAGATCGTCCAAGTGTCCGGGATCAAGAAGGAGCAGATTCTGCGTTGTGCAGAGATCTACATCCGTTCCCGTGCGACCATTATCTGCTATGGCATGGGCCTGACCCAGCACCAGCAAGGATCTCGCCTTTTGCAGCAGGTTGCCAATCTGCTGATGCTGCGCGGCAACTTCGGAAAGCCCGGGGCGGGCATTGCTCCTATTCGCGGCCATTCCAACGTGCAAGGCGACCGTACCGTCGGCATTGATGAGAAGCCGACGCAACGCTACCTGGACCAAGTTCGCGACGTGTTCGGGTTCGAACCGCCGCGCGAACATGGGCACCATGTGGTTGAGTCTATTGAGGCGATGCTGGCTGGAACCGCCAAGGTCTTCATCGGCATGGGCGGGAACTTCATCCATGCTGTTCCTGATACCGAAATTGCCTACAGGGCAATGCGTGGTCTTGAGCTTACGGTTGGCATCGCCACCAAACTCAACCGTGGCCACCTAGTGCATGGCAAGGAGGCGCTGATCCTACCGGTGGTGGCGCGCTCGGAGTGGATCCATACCCCGCTGGGTGAGCAGTTTGTCACCATTGAGGATGCCATGTCGAATGTCACCGCATCCCGTGGAGTACTGGAGCCTGTGAGTGAACATGTTCTTCCGGAAGTTGAGATCGTGTGCCGCATGGCAATGGCAACACTGCCGGACAGCAAGGTCGACTGGGCAGCTTGCATGCACGATTACAACCATGTTCGTGAGCTGATCGCGGCGGTCTATCCCAGCATCTACGCAGACTTCAATGAACGGATCCAGGCGCCGCGTGGCTTCCACTTGGACATTCCGCCGCGCCGCCGTGAGTGGCCGACACCTAACGGGAAGGCCAATATTCTGGTGTTGCCGGGTCTTGAAGTGAACGACCTGGTCGAGGATCCCACTATGCTTCGGCTGGCCACGGTTCGCTCCCATGACCAGTACAACACGACAATCTACAGCTACAACGATCGCTATCGCGGTGTGTATAACGATCGAATGATCCTCTTCATGAACCTGGAAGATCGAGTAGCACGAGGGATTGGGAAGGAGGAACAGGTGAGCCTCGAGACGATCTCCAGTGATGGCGTCTGCCGGCGGGTCGATGGGTTGACTGTGCTTGACTATCCGATGCCGCGTGGCGCGATTGCGGGCTACTACCCTGAACTCAATCCACTGCTACCTCTGGATTACTTCGATCGCATCAGTGGTACCCCCGCGGCGAAGTCGATCCCGGTCAGGGTGGTCATTTCACAGTGATTGCGCCGGCATGTCGTAGGGAGGACTAAGAATGTCAGCCGAGCTCATTCGGGCGCCAGAGCCGGTAGGTGAGGGCGCACTGGCAGATCATCCCCGCCAACTCACCGACGGTTTCGGACGCAGCTTTCCGTACCTGCGCCTTTCGTTGACCGAAGCCTGCAACTTCCGTTGCAGCTACTGCCTGCCCGACGGCTACCAGGCCGATGGCCGCCCGCGCTTCCTGCAGGTGGAAGAAATCGCGCGCCTGGTGCGTGCGTTTGCCGCGCTGGGCATGAGCAAGATCCGCCTGACCGGCGGCGAGCCCAGCCTGCGCAAGGACCTGGATGAGATCATCGCCACCGTGGCGGCGGTGCCGGGCATCCGCAAGGTGGCCATCACCACCAATGGCACGTTGCTACCGCGGCGCCTGCCGGGCTGGCACCGCGCCGGCCTGACCGCGCTGAACGTGAGCATGGACAGCCTGCAGCGCGAACGTTTCAAGACCATCACCGGGCATGACCGCCTGCCGGAGATCGAACAGGGCCTGGCCCTGGCGCAGGCGCTGGGCCTGCCGGCGATCAAGCTCAATGCGGTGCTGCTGCGTGGCCTGAACGACGACGAGCTGCCGCAGTGGATGGACTACCTGCGTGACCGCCCCTTCAGCGTGCGCTTCATCGAACTGATGCGCACCGGCGACAACGAAGCCTATTTCCAGCGCCACCACCTGCGCGCCGACGTGGTGATCGAGCAGCTGCTGGCGGCTGGCTGGCACGAACGGCCGCGCGCCGCCGATGCCGGCCCGGCGCGTGAGTACAGCCACCCGGACCATCGCGGCACGGTGGGCATCATCGCCCCGTATTCGCGTGACTTCTGCAAGGGCTGCAACCGCCTGCGGGTGACCGCCAAGGGTGACCTGCGGCTGTGCCTGTTCGGCGAGTTCGGCGTGCCGCTGCGCCCGCTGCTGCAGAGCGACGATGACCATGACGCGCTGCTGGCACGCATTACCACGCAGCTTGGCCTGAAAGCGGCCGGGCATGGACTGCACCAGGGCCAGACCGGGCTGACCCCGCACCTGGCCTCCATCGGAGGATGAGCAACACGATGAGTGGGGAATTGAATGCGGCCTTCCATATGGCCGATGTCCGCGACAAGCGCATCACCCGCCGACGTGCGGTGGCGGTGGGCGAGCTGCATGCCGGTCCAGTGGCCTATCCGCTGATCGTCGAGCGCCGCCTGCCCAAGGGCGATGCGCTGGTGATGGCCGAGATTGCCGGCCTGCAGGGCGCCAAGATGGCCTCGATGCTGATGCCACTGTGCCACCCGCTGCCGCTGGAACTGGTGCAGGTGTTCTGCGCGCCGGTACCGGAACGGCAGGCGATCCGCGTGTGGTGCGAGTGCGCCAGCGAGGCGCGCACCGGCGTGGAGATGGAGGCACTGGCCGGCGTCAACGCGGCGCTGCTTACCCTGTACGACCTGAGCAAGCCGGTGGAACCGGCCCTGCGCATCGAAGGTATCCGCCTGCTGTTCAAGGAAGGCGGCAAGCGCGGTGTCTGGCTGCACCCCGACGGCATGGACGATGCCGAGCGCACGCGTTTCAAGCCGCGTGCGCCGAAGGGCCTGGAGGGCGCGGCCTGCGCGGTGATCACGCTGAGCGATCGCGCCAGCGACGGCACCTATGAGGATATCTCTGGCCCGACCCTGGTGACCGGCCTGAAAAAGCTGGGCGGCGAGGTGGTGGCCGCTGAGGTGTTGCCCGATGGCATCGAGCCATTGGCGGGTCGCCTGCAGGCCTTGGCCGCCGAGGGCGTGCGCCTGTGCCTGTGTACCGGTGGTACCGGACTGGGCCCGCGTGACCTGACCCCGGAGGCGCTCCGTTCCCTGAACGCGCGGCCGGTACATGGCCTGGCGCAGATGGTGCGCGCGCTGAGTGCACAGCACACGCCGATGGCCTGGCTGAGCCGCGCCGAGGTGGTGCAGCTGGGCAACATGCTGGTGTTCGCGCTGCCCGGCAGCCCGAAGGCGGCGGCGCAGTGCCTGGATATCCTGGCGCCGGTACTGGGCCACGCCCTGGCGATGGTCGAGGGGGATGGCCACTCATGATTCCCTATTGCGAAGCCTTGCAGCACCTGCTGGACGCGGCCACGCCGCTGCCGGCCGAGCGCGTGCCGCTGCATGAAGCCGGCGGCCGTACCCTGGCCAGTGACATCCACAGCGGGCAGTCGTTGCCGCCGTTCGACAATTCGGCGATGGACGGCTTTGCGCTGCGCGCCAACGGCGCGACGTTCGAGGCCGGTACCGAATTCGCGGTGCAGGGCTGGCAGGCAGCCGGCGATGCCGGCGCCGAAGGCGGCGAGGGTGCCTGGGAAATCATGACCGGAGCGCGCATGCCGGTTGGCCTGGATACGGTGGTGCCGGTCGAGAACGTGGAGATCCTCGCCAGCGAGGACGGCCGCCCGACCCGCATCGCGCTGACCGCGACGGTGAAGCCGGGCCAGAACGTGCGCCTGCGCGGCCAGGACGTGCGCGAGGGTGAGCGCGTGCTGTGCGCCGGCCAGGTGCTGGATATCAATGCCCGCACCCTGCTGCACGCCCTGGGCGTGGGTGAGGTGGCGGTGGTGGCGCGGCCGAGGGCGGCGGTGATCGCCACCGGCAAGGAACTGGTGACCGAGGCGGCGCAGGCGCTGGAATCGGGCCAGATCCGTGACAGCAATCGCCCCTACCTGGTGGGCCGCCTGCAGGCGGCCGGTGCCGAGGTGGTCTGGCAGGGCACGGTGGGCGACGACGTGGCCGCGTTCAATGCGGTGCTGGATGAAGCGCTGGCCGCTGGCGCGCAGCTGCTGATCAGTACCGGCGCGGTGTCGGCCGGCCGCTACGACTTCGTTCCCGATGCGCTGCGTGGCCGTGGTGCGCGCATCGTCTTCCATAAGGTGGCGATCCGCCCCGGCAAGCCGTTGTTGTTCGCGGTGTTGCCCAATGGCGCGCTGTACTTCGGCCTGCCCGGCAACCCGGTTTCGGCTGCCGTGGGCCAGCGCTTCTTCGTCGAGCCGGTACTGCGCCGCCTGCTGGGGCTTGCACCGGAACCGGTGTTGCGGCTGCCGCTGCAGGCCGACGTGCGCAAGCCGCCCGGTCTGCGCTTCCACGCGCGGGCGCGGGTGGAAATGGACGGGCAGGGGCGCCTGAGTGCGCGCGTACTGTCCGGGCAGGAGTCGTTCCGTTTGATGTCCATGCTGCAGGCCAACGCCTGGGTGGTGCTGGAGGCCGAGGGAGACCTGGCCAGCGCTGGCACCTTCGTGCGCGTGCAGGGCTGGGGTCACCACGAACCGGTGCAGCTGGTGAGCCAGGAGTCATGATGAAACAGGTGAATCTGCAGTTGTTCGGTGCGTTTTCCGATCTGGATGCCAGCCGCGAAATCGCCGTCGATGTGGCCGGTGGCACCGTGGCCGATCTGCGCCAGGCGCTGCGCGAGCTGCTGCCGGTGCGTTGGCCGGGTTTCCGCGCGGGCCTGCTGGACTACTCGGCGTTTGCCGACCAGCAACGCGTGCTGCGCGACCACGAGGCGCTGCCCGACGATGGCCGCGTGGCGATCCTGCCACCAGTGAGCGGGGGCTGAGCGATGAGCGAGAAGATCATCGCGACGGTGGTGGACCGCGCGCAGGCGGCGATCGATCCGGCCGAAGGCATCGCGGCGGTATCTGATCCGGGCTTCGGCGGCATCGACGTGTTCATCGGCAAGGTGCGCGACGTCAACATCGGCCGGCCGGTGACCGGGATCACGTACGACCTGTTCGAACCTTTGGTGCTGAACGAGTTCAAGCGCCTGGCGGCAGAGGTCGAGGCGACGTTCGGTCCGAAGCTGAAGCTGTATGTGGCCCACGCCAAGGGCCGGTTGGGCATTGGCGATGTGGCGGTGGTGGTGGCCGCCGGCAGCCCGCATCGAGACGAGGCATTCCGGGCCTGCCGGCAGTTGATCGAGGTGGTCAAGCACCAGTGCCCGATCTGGAAGCAGGAGCATTACGAGGACGGCGACAGCGAGTGGACCGAAGGCTGCAGTCTCTGCCATGCGGATAACGAACCCACGCAAGCTCATGACAATGCCCATGAATGTGCACACGATCACGAACATTCCCACTGACGGCATCGTGCTGGCCGGTGGTCTTTCCAGCCGGATGGGCCGTGACAAGGCGCTGCTACCGTGGCACGGGCGAACCCTGCTAGAGCACATGCGTGGCCTGCTGCGACAGGCAGGTGCGGAAAGGGTATGGGTGAGTGGCAACTACCCGGCCTTCGGTGGCATTCCTGATCGCGTGGCACGCTGCGGCCCGTTGGGCGGGCTCTACAGTGTGGCCATGTGCATGCCGGACGCTGCCGCTCTGGTGCTTCCGGTGGATACGCCCAATGTGACCCCGGCGTTACTACAACGGTTACGTGATGCGCCTTCGGCTGCCTGTGTGCTGTTTGCGGAAGAACCCCTGCCGATGCGGTTGCAGATTGATGACCATTGCCGGCATGTGTTGCGGGAATTGATCGAGAATCCGGCGGCGCACCGCTCGCTACACGCCCTGCGAGAACGCTTGGGCGCAATCGAGCTGCCACTGGCGGATAGCGAATACGACCAGCTACTCAACTGCAACACCTCAACCGAGCTCGAGTTCATTGCATCATGAAAGTCCAGCTACAGCGGCAGGCAGTTCGTCTGCGCGTTGATGAAGAGGAGCTAGCGCAGTTGCTGGCCGGCGAATCGGTGGAGAACCTGACGCGGTTCGGCGGCGATCGCGGCTGGGGCATGGTGCTATCACTGCATGCAGGGCAACAGGCGGTGCTTCTGGAGGGGAGCGAGTACTGCCGGTTGATGCTTCCTCGCGAAGCGGTTCAGTCCTTGGCATTACGTTTGCCCTGTCGTGATGGTCTGGGTTTTGGCATTGCGCTGGATGATGACATCTCGCTGCAGCTTCAATTCGATGTGGATGTACGAGACAGCCTGCGCCAACGAGGTCCGCACCGTCGTGCACCCTCTACCTAGCTCTGGGCGGGCCAGCTATGTAGCGCCTGCGATGCCAAGGATAGGCGGTGAAACCGATCTAAACCCAACCAAACGGGGAAACCAATGATGAAACGAGTTGGACTGTTGTTGCTGGGACTGCTGGCCACGGTGCCGGCCTTGGCGGCCGACCTGACGGTGTCGGCGGCATCGAGCTTGACCGAGAGCTTCCGCGAACTGGGCACCGCCTATGAGAAGGCACACCCGGGAACCAAGGTCGATTTCAACTTCGCCGCGTCCGGCGTGCTGCTGCAGCAGATCAGCCGCGGCGCGCCGGTGGATGTGTTCGCGTCGGCCGATGAAACCACGATGGACCAGGCCCAGCAGCAGGACCTGCTGGCGGCCGGCACCCGCGAGGTGTTCGCGGTGAACGCGCTGTGGGTGGTGGTGCCGCCGCAGGCCAAGGCTGCGCCGCGTACCTTGAAGGACCTGGCCGGTGCCGGTGTGCAGCGCATCGCACTGGGCAACCCGGACAGCGTGCCGGTCGGCCGCTATGCCAAGGGCGCGCTGGAAGCGGCGGGCCTGTGGCCGTCGGTGCAGGGCAAGACCATCACCACGCAGAACGTTCGCCAGTCGCTGGACTACGTGGCGCGCGGTGAAGTGGATGCCGGCTTCGTCTATGCCACCGATGCGCAGGCGATGCCTGATCGGGTGCGCCGTGCCTTCGCGGTGCCGGTGGCGGGGCGCATTGCCTATCCGTTGGCGGTGACCAAGGCCAGTGCGCAACCGGTTGAAGCCAAGCGCTTCACCACCTTCGTGCGTTCGGCACAGGGCCAGGCGATCCTGGCCAAGCATGGGTTCGGCAAGCCCTGAGGCATGGATCTCGACTGGAGCGCACTGTGGTTGTCGCTGAAGGTGGCCGGCTGGGCCACCGCGATCAATCTGGTGCTGGGCGTGGCACTGGGCGCGCTGCTGGCACGTCGGCGATTTCCTGGCCGTGAGCTGCTGGATTCGCTGCTGACCCTGCCGATGGTGCTGCCGCCGACCGTGCTGGGGTATTACCTGCTGGTGCTGATCGGCCGCAACGGCCCGATCGGCGCGTGGCTGCAGTCGTGGTTCGGCATCAACCTGGTGTTCACCTGGCAGGCGGCGGTGATCGCTGCGGCGGTGGCCTCGCTGCCGCTGGTGTTCAAGCCGGCACGCGCGGCGTTCGAGGAAGTGGATGGACAGTTGGAGCAGGCCGCACGCACGCTCGGTGTGTCCGAAGCAGCGGTGTTCTTCCGCATCACGCTGCCGCTGGCGTGGCGCGGCATCCTCGCCGGCCTGCTGCTGGCGTTTGCACGCGCGATGGGCGAGTTCGGCGCGACGCTGATGGTGGCGGGCAGCATTCCCGGCCGCACGCAGACGCTGTCGATCGCCATCTACGAAGCGGTGCAGGCCGGCCAGGACGGCAAGGCCAATGCGCTGGTGATCCTGACCTCGGTGGTGTGCATCGTGATCCTGCTGCTGGCCGCGCGGCTGGTGGGCGGACGTCGCCGGGAGCTGCGTGATGTGGCTTGACCTGCAGGTGCAGCGTCGCCTGCAGGCGGCCGGCCAGGATTTCGTATTGGACGTGTCGCTGCAGTGCACGCAGCGGCAGGTGGTGCTGTTCGGGCCCTCGGGCGCGGGCAAGAGCCTGACCCTGAAGGCGGTGGCCGGGCTGCTGAGGCCGGGCCAGGGTCATGTGCGCCTACAGGGGCAGACCCTGTTCGATGCGGCCACCGGTGTGGATCTGCCGCCGCAGCACCGCCGGCTGGGCTACGTGTTCCAGGATTACGCGCTGTTCCCACACCTGAGCGTGCGCCAGAACGTGGCGTTCGGTCTGCAGAAGGGCTGGTTGAATCCGCGGGTCGGCCAGCGCTTCGATGCGGTGGAGCAGTGGTTGCACGCATTCCGCATCGATACGGTGGGTGATCTGCTGCCCTCGCAGGTGTCCGGCGGCCAGCGCCAGCGTACCGCCTTGGCACGCGCCTTGGTGACGCAGCCGCAGGCGCTGCTGCTGGATGAACCGTTCTCCGCGCTGGACCAGGATCTTCGCCAGCACTTGCGGCAGGAGCTGGAGGCCGTGCTGGACGGGGCCGGTATTCCACTGCTGCTGATCAGCCATGATCCCAACGACATTGAGATATTTGGGGGCCAGATCGCCTGCATCGAAAATGGGCGACTGATCTCTCCTCCCGGCTCGCGTCAGAGGCCGACCCGTCAGCCCCGCCTTCTACCATCCTTAGTCGGCTCCCCAACAAGCCCGGGTCTTGAGGGGAAGAGCAACCATCAGTCAGTCGGAGACTCAGAGAGTCCAAAGCCACGATACATCTGCCCGCGAGCCGCGCAAATGGGAGACGACCCTGGTGCATAGGCATCTCTATGCCGGTAGGCGAGCGGTAGGGCCTGGACCTTCTTGCAAGGCGGATCGACTCGCCCGCGCTTGGCCGCGCTGCGTGGCTCCGGCCGAGGCGGGGACAACGCGCACCCAGCGCTTCCCATATGGCCGAATTGGCGTAATGATCCGCTCGAAGGGAGCGAGACTTCTCCAGCCTCCCGTGGCGACCGACCGCCGAGGGGCTTGGAGGGGCACGGAGGCCATTGGCGCTCTGGGCAATATGGCGAGGAGCCCCCGGTCCGTTTGGCCACCAAGAGGTCGATACTAGGCTCGTAGGGCAAGAGTTCCGGATTGGCATATGACTGAGGTCGACAGCATTGAACGTCTCAGACTGGCCTTTGGTGCACAACGTCCTACGTCGTGAGAGGGGGTGTTTTGTTCGATATGTCACCCGTCATCTAGCGGTCGAAAGATCGAAATGAACTCGAACACGAATCGACGGAACTAGCCACGCTTCAATTGTACTGAGGGAAACATGACGCCAAAGAGCGCCAACCAATCTTCCGAAGAGCGCGCAAACGGCGATCTTGCATGGCCGGACCTTGCGCGCTCATCGATACTGATCGTTGACGACGAACCTGGCATGCGTAGCTTCTTGGTTCGTGCCTTGCGACCGCGATGCAAAGTTGTGGAAGCTGCAGCTGACACCATTGAAGCGGAGCAGCATCTGACGGAGCGCCACTTTGACATCGTGATTGTGGACAACGTGTTGCCAGGGAAGAGTGGCATCGCGTGGCTGGAGGACCAGCGCAGGGGAGGGGTCTTGGCCGACTTCATTCTGATTACTGCGTACGCAGACTTGGATTCCGCTATCGGCGCTATCCGCGCGGGAGCGGCTGATTTTCTTCTCAAGCCTTTCAGAACCAATCAGTTGCTGGCCGCTATATCGCGCTGCCTGGAACGCGGTCGCCTACGGCGGGAGAATGCCATTCTCCGTCACGAGCTACATGGCTCCGGTGCACCAGCTGCGCTTCGAGACAGGCTCACAGGTAGCTCGCGTGCGATTCAGGCCACCAAGGATCTGATCGCGAAGGTCGCACCACTGCCCAGTAGCGTGCTGTTCACTGGAGAATCCGGCTCTGGAAAGGAGGTTGCCGCAAGATCGCTGCACGCGTTGTCCGCACGGGCATCTCATCCTTTCATTCCAATAAATTGTGCAGCTGTTCCCAGCGAGTTGATTGACGTTGAACTGTTCGGGAGTCTCAAAGGAACGTTCAGTGGAGCGAACTCGTCTCGCCAAGGACTGGTCGCCTATGCAGAAGGCGGAACATTGCTGTTTGACGAAGTCGCTGATCTTCCCTTGGCTCTCCAAGGAAAGCTGCTAAGGATGCTTGAAGATAGACGGATACGACCAGTTGGCGCAGATCGGGAGATTCCGATCGATGTCAGATTCATCTTCTCAACCAACAAGAATTTGGTTGCGGAAGTGAAGAATGGAACATTCCGGTCGGATCTCTACTATCGCATCAACGTTCTCGAGGTGTCGCTTCCTCGCCTTCATGACCGCGGCGCTGATGTGTTGGAGCTGGCGGCGGGCTTCATGCGTGAGCTGGGGCTGCAGCTTGGCCTTCAACCGATTCCGATCGACGAAAGGATCCGGGCATATCTTCAGAGCTACTCGTGGCCCGGGAACGTCCGCGAGCTTCACAACTACGTTGAGCGTAGCCTGATACTCGGACACTTTCCGACTCAGCTTGAGCGGTTGGAGTCACTCTCTGACCCACGAAGCCGGCTGCTCTCGGAGGTCGAGCGCAGGCACATCCTTGCAGTGCTTCGTGAGACTGGCGGAGATCGCGAAAGAGCGGCCACGATCTTGGGCATATCGCGAAAGACGATTGATCGTAAGTGCTCCAGTTGGAATGTATCAGCCTAGGAATCTGCAATGAACCGAGCGCGCTCAGTTCGCTTCCGCCTGCTTCTAATCGCGATCCTTCCAATGTTTGTGATCCTGCCGGCTATCGTCGGCGGACTCATCTACCAATGGGATTTGCGCTTCGACCGACTGCTCGCCTCGAAGGTTGGCGGGGACCTGAAAGTTGCGGGACAGTACATGAACCAGCTGCTCGTCAACGACCGCGCGACGCTGGCTGCGATTGCTGATTCGCAGAGCTTCCATGGCGTCATTAGCCAGGGGGTCAACAAGAATGCAGAGCTTGGCAGCCTACTAGCGTCGAAAGCCCAAGGTGGTTCACTAGACTTCATCGCACTGTTGGATTCAAACGGTCGCTTGTTGGCTAGTAGTGAGCCGGCCTCGCCAGCTGAGCTTGACTTGGACTGGTCAGTCATCGAAAAGGCCCTGAAGGGAGCGTCCAGCGTGGAGGTGGGGGTGGTAAGCCGGGACGATCTGATGGAGATCTCCCCAAAGCTCGCCGCACGGGCCGAGGTCATTCGTCCGCATAACGCAAGGAATCCTGTCGATTCGGCCCAGAGTGAGAAGCGGGGCCTAATGATTCAAGCTGCAACGCCGGTTGCACTTCCAAACAATCAGGTTGGCGTCTTGATTGCGGGTACTCTGCTGAACCACAACACCGAGTTCATCAAGCAGATCACTGATCTTGTCTACCGAGATAAGGCCCTGCGTACTGGCGCAACAGGGATAGCCTCCATCTTCCTTGGTGATACCCGCATCAGCACCAACGCGTTGTTGGCGGGAGGGAACCCAGCGTCGGGGACACGGGTGTCTTCTGAAGTGGCCGAGGCCGTGCTGGGCCAGGGAAAGACCTGGCAGGCGAGAGCCTACGTAGTCAATGATTGGTACATTGCCGGCTATATGCCCATTCTCAATGGCCGGGGCGTACCTATTGGTATGCTCTTCGTGGGCTTTCTGGAGGAGCCATTCACCACCGCCCGTCGAAATTCCATCGGAGCGATCGTGTTCGGTTGCCTCCTTGTTGCAGTCATCACCGTACCCCTTTTTCTGTACATCGCTCGCGGCGTGTTCAAGCCACTTGAGCGGATGGATCAGGCAATTGGACGGGTCAAGGCGGGCGACCGCAGTGCTCGCTCCGGAGCAGGGGCATCCAATGATGAAATCGGACGTGTCGCTTCGCACTTGGACCAGCTGCTCTGTCAGCTGGAAGAGAAGGAACGGCAGCTGGTCGCCTGGAACGAGGAGCTCAATTCCAGGGTAGAGGAGCGAACTGCTGGTCTCGCACTAGCCAATAGACGGTTGGAAGAGACGACCCAGCACCTGATTGTCACTGAGAAGCTGGCAACAATTGGCGAGATCGCAGCAGGAATAGCGCACGAGATCAACAATCCGCTTGCCGTCATGCAGGGGAACCTCGAGCTTCTGCGTGACTCGATCAGGGAGCCCGAGGGTCAAGGGTTTGGAGAAGAGATTGACCTCATTGAGGATCAAATTGGGCGTATCAGCACCATTGTTTCCAAGTTGCTGCAGTTCTCCAAGCCCAGTGAGTACTCCGGTCATAGTGAGCTGTTAGAGCCTGCCACGCTGATGTTGGAGACGCTGCCCCTGATTCAACACCTCATCAAGCGCCATCCCGTGAAGATAGAGAAGAACTTCCTGTCCACACGGCTCGTAACGGGCAATCGGGGCGAGCTGCAGCAAATTCTTGTGAACCTCCTGATCAATGCAATCTATGTCATGCAGAAGGGCGGAACGCTGGGATTGGCGACGTTGGACGTTGACGACGTTCATGGTCACCCTGGCGTCGCTTTGCGAGTCTCAGATACTGGAAGCGGCATTCCTCAGGACATTCTGGTCCGAATTTTTGAGCCATTCTTTACGACCAAACATCGTCAAGGTACTGGGCTGGGTCTTTCCATCAGTCAGATGCTTGCCAACCGCCACGGTGGCAGCCTGTCGGTAGTGAGAACCGGCCTGACAGGGACGGTCATTGAACTATGGATGCCCGAGGCTGCCGACGATGAACTGCTTTAGACCTGCTGTAGCAGTGTCATGCGAACGGCGTGATGTCATTCGCATTTCGAACTCAAGTGGAAGGAATTTGTTGCCTAGGCGTATCGACGCCAGCAGTCGATCAATGAATCAGAGGTTGGCATGACACACCGTCTCCCAGATGTTGAAACGAGAATGCGAAGGCAGCCGACGTTGTGGGACGTTGCGTTTGCCGTCAGGGGTACCATCCTGCCCAGGATCGCATTGCATCTACTACTGATTAGCATTGTGACCGCAGGAGCGGTGCTCGCATCAACGGAGCATCCAGGAATCTTTGCTCGCTTCAGTGCCGTTCCGTTCACGCTCATTGGTATCGCACTTTCCGTATTCATGAGCTTTCGAAACAACGCTTGCTACTCCAGATGGTGGGAGGCGAGGCACCTTTGGGGTGACCTGGTCATAGCGTGTCGCTCAATAGCCAGGCAGACGTCCCTGCTGGATCCAAACAGCCGAGCACAGATCCTGCGAGGCCTGTGTGGCTTCAGTGCTGGCCTCTATTCTCGACTGCGCCGGGCCGACGAAGCCCATGCGATCGCACCTTGGTGGGATATTGGCAAGGCATCACAAGGCCCGAATCCGACGGACGCTGTGCTCCAGGGCATTGGCTTGAAGCTTGCCCATCTGGCTCATGAGGGAAGGATCGACTCGATTCAGTACTCGGTGATGGATAAGCAGCTTGCCAACTTGGCTCGTATCCAGGGGGGGTGCGAGAGGATACTCAATACTCCGATTCCATTCTCGTATTCGCTGCTGCTTCACCGGACTGCGATCGTATTCTGCACAACACTTCCTTTTGCGCTGGCAGGAACATTGGGGTGGTGGACCTTTTTACCGGTGCTCATTGTGGCGTACACGTTTTTTGGTCTCGATGCGCTGGGCCGTCAGCTGGAGGAGCCATTCAGTTCCGCGCCGAACGCGCTCCCGATCTACTCAATGCAGAGGACGATCGAGACAGAGCTAATGTCAACGCTGGCTCTGACTGCGGTCGATCAGGAGTCGGTACAGCAGCCAGGTAGGGAGGAGTGAGGCGTGAGCGGAGGGCGGCGGGTGCACTTCTGAGGCCGCTCCGGCATGTAACGACATGCCAGCTCACGCCCTAGCGCTAGTCAGGCATGGGTTGCCAGGCTCACCTGAAAGGAACTCGCCCAAAGATAGCATTCGTACAGCCCCCTTGGTTCCGCTCGCACATATGGGATGGAGTCTGTGAGACGGGAATAGTTCCTCTAACGATCAAGAATGAGCCAGTAGGAGCGTAAGTGATGTCAACAGATATGTTCGTAATGCATTCGGATCATACGCCGGCCGGGGATCAACCCGAAGCGATTGCCAGGCTAATTGCTGGCATCGAGGAGGGAGCAACACATCAGACCTTGAAGGGAATTACAGGGTCAGGGAAGACCTTCACGATGGCCAATGTGATCCATCGGCTGAAGCGACCCACGCTCATTCTTGCGCCAAACAAGACGTTGACTGCTCAGCTCTACGGGGAGATGAAGGCGCTGTTCCCCGAGAACGCCGTGGAGTATTTCGTTTCCTACTACGACTTCTTCCAGCCAGAGGTCTATATCCCAGGTAGCGATCGTTACATCCAGAAAGACTCAGCCATCAATGATCACCTTGAGAGGCTTCGACTATCGACTACGAAGTCTCTGATTGAGCGTAGAGACGTGATTGTTGTCGCTTCGGTGTCCTCAATCTATGGACTGGGAGACCCACAGAGCTACCGGGATCTGCAGGTTGAGCTTGCGCTTGGAATCGAACTGGATCAGAGGGACTTCCTGCGTCGGCTTGCATCGCTTCAGTACGACAGGACTGAGCGGACCCTGAAGCGTGGCACGTTCCGTGTGTCTGGCGATGTGGTCGATATTTTTCCCGCCGACTCTGAGTACAAGGCAATTAGAGTAGAGCTCACGGACGAGGGGAGAGTGCAGTCGCTCACCTGGATTGATGCGGTTACAGGGAAGAAGCTTGGCGATGAGACGCGCTACCTCGTTTCTCCAAAGACACTCTTCGCAAGCCCCAAAACAGAAATCAATGAGGCTACGAAGGCCATCCTCAAGGATTTGGAGGCCAGGGTGACGGAGCTCAACGCATCTGGTCGAATCGTTGAGGCAAATAGGCTTTACGAGAAGATCACGAACGACGTGGAGATGATGAGGGAGCTGGGATATTGCTCTGGCATGGAGAACTACTCCAGTTACCTGAACTCGAAGCCTTCAGGAGCTAGGCCGACGACACTCATGGACTACCTCCCGAAGGATGGCCTGCTATTTGTTGATGAGTCGCACGTCATGGTTCCTCAGATCGAGGCGATGTTCAGGAGCGATCAGAGCAGGAAGGATACTCTAATCGAGTACGGGTTCCGTCTACCTTCGGCGATGAACAACAGACCGCTTAGCTTCTCTGAGTTTGAAGCCATCAAGCCCCAGACGATCTTCGTTTCGGCTACGCCTGGCGCCTATGAGATTGGGAGATCCAAGGGAAGATTGATTGACCAGCTCATCAGGCCCACTGGCTTGCTCGATCCGCTGGTAGAGGTGAGGCCGAGGGAGGGCTACAGGCACGATCTTCTGTCAGAGATCGCCCGTTGTGTACGAGAGGGCGACAGGGTCTTGGTGACCACGCTGACAAAGGTGTCTGCTGAGGAGCTGTGCGAGTTCCTCGAGGATCAAGGGGTGCGTGCGAAGTACATGCACTCGGATATCAAGGCAGAGGATCGAGTTGAGATCATCAATGGGCTGAGGGCCGGCGAGTTCGATGTGCTAGTGGGTATCAGCCTGCTGAGAGAGGGGCTCGATATTCCTGAGGCCTCTCTGGTCGCTATCGTTGATGCGGACCAGGCGGGCTTCCTTCGGTCGAGCCAGGCCCTCATTCAGATGATTGGACGAGCCGCAAGAAACTCGCGCGGTAAGGCGATCATGTATGCCGATACGATCACTAGTGCGATGCGGCAGGCCATTTCTGAGACTGATGACAGGCGACAGCATCAGATCGCGTTCAATGAGGAGTTCGGCATCACCCCGTCAACGTCTCGCGGAATGTTGGGATCAACAGAGGCTCGACCTGACCGGTCGCAAGCCCATTCAGCGGAGTTCTGCGCCAACCTAAAAGACCTCTGTGATCGAATTACATCAAAGGAGCGACAGCTTCTGGAGCTCTCTGATGCCGGGGACGAGGAGGAGATCGAGTTCGTCAGGCTGGAGCTAGACAAGCTATACCGCCAATTCATCTACATGTAACCACTCTTTCGAGTGGTGGGGCGTGGCTCCTACAGGAGCCCGCCTTTTGTGGTGTGGGGGTGGGGCGGGAGGGGTCTGTCACTGGCCTCTGGCGGCGGCTCGAAATCAGGCGCAGACTCAGTTGACGGAGTTAAAGACCCTCGCAGATTGCTAGCTTGCATACTATCGGGGAGTATAGTATCGTTCCCTCATGTGATACGGACAGGTGCGCAATGCCTCACAGCCCTCGGGAGAAAAAGCAGGCCCTTACCCGCGTACGTCGGATCAGCGGACAGGTGGCTGCATTGGAGCAGGCTCTGGAGAGCGGGGCGGAATGTGCTGCAGTACTTCAGCAGCTTGCTGCTGTGCGCGGGGCGGTCAATGGTTTGATGGCGACGGTTCTGGAGAGCTATCTGCGTGAAGAGTTCCCGCATAGCGACACCCACACCGACTCTCAAAGGAAGTCGATTGACGAGACCATCTCTATTGTCCGCTCCTATCTCCGTTAGTCAGTTCGCGACATTGCTTGATGGCGCTAGTACTAAGTAGAGGAGGCAATCTATGGGTGTCCGAACTACTTCATTTCCAAGTAGAACCCGCCATTCCTAACCCCTTCGTGGGTTAGGGCGTCACGACTAGGACGTTGAGGCCTTTCCAGGAGGCTCCAAGGCATGCTGGATGATGTCAGTCGAGTTGCGCCTGTCTGTATTTCTTGGAGCGGGCAATCTCTGTCGGCATCGTTGCCTTCGGCATCTGACTGAGTCATGGGAGGCCCTTTGAAGTGAGCTTCCAGCCTCGTTGCGACTCCCATGCGGTCCGCGCCTGGCTGGAAGGTGGGAGAGCAAGGGCCTGCGATCTATGCGGTGCTGTCCTCCCAGCTTGTTGTGGTTCCCACTACCGCCCTACACCAGAGCCGGCTCCACCACACGACCTTTCGCTGAGCTATCGCACAAGCAAGTGATAGACCTCCCGTGAGCGGTGTTTAGAAGATCATCCATTCTTGAGGCTATGTATGAATGACCCATCCGGCCTGAGCCAAGCTGCAGGCACGCCAGCAGAAGGCTACGTATATGGGATGCCGGCGCACGCGGACCGCCGCGCCGCCGTTGATGAAGTCCATGCGCGACCGCACCTTCTCACCCAGTCTCCGCGAAGCCTTCTCCAGCTCTCCTTCATGACAGAAGGGGACATGAGTCGAGATCGTGCCGCGATCGACGATCTTTCAGGTCGTATGGGGGCTGCAGTCGAGGATCACACCACACCTCATCACGCGCTTACGTGGAATGAGGGTGATCTGCACTGCGAGAAGCACACTGAGTTCTCTTCCTACCTCTGGAGCGCACCACTGAGCTCAGAAACAGGTGAGCCTTGTGGGGACAACCCGTTTAGACAGGGATTCAAGCCGCCAGGACCCGTGATCTCGGCTGTTAGCGTCAGGCTTTTGCCTTGGACCGCGGAGGCGGAGAAGGAAATAGATTGCTTTGATCCCGTCAGCCGCTGCTACTCGCTGGTTGAGAACGGTGCCGCGGCCATTGTGACCGACTTCCGTCAAGACGAGGAAGGGCTAACCCACATGCTCATCCTTGATCGCGACCTGACTCCGGCGCGGGCAGGAGCGCTGGCGCAACGACTGCTCGAGGTCGAGACATACCGAACGCTTGCCCTCCTAGCGCTACCGCTGACTCGTTCCATGACGTCGAATCTTCGTCGCATGGAGGCGCGTCTGGCTGCAATTACTGAAGAGATGCGCAGGGCCTCCGGCGGACGTCGTGACAGTGACGTGCTCCTCTCGGATTTGACCAGCCTGGCTGCAGAGTTGGAGGCGGACGCCGCGGCAAATCTCTATAGGTTTGGTGCAAGTCGGGCTTACTACGAAATTGTTGAAGAGCGACTGGATGCGTTGGCGGAGGATCAAGTTGCCGGCTATAGCACCTGGGCGGACTTCTTGTATCGAAGGATTGCACCGGCCATGCGAACTTGCCAGTCAGTGAAGGAGCGACAGGGGAAGCTCTCAGACAAGTTGACGCGCTCGATCTCGCTCCTCCGGTCGTGGATTGATGTTGAGCTCGAGCGGCAGAACCGCGACCTACTGGCGTCCATGAATGAACGGGCGAAGGTTCAGCTGCGCCTGCAGCAGACGGTGGAAGGTTTGTCGGTGGCCGCCATCTCGTACTACGTCGTGAGTCTTCTCGCATACCTGCTCAAGGGTTTGCCTGGGACGCATGACATCGCAGCAACCGTCACTGCGATCTTGGTTCCCGCTGTATTGCTGCTGATTTGGTGGATTGTCCGAAGGATCAGGCATGCACACGGTGACTCGGCAGTCGAGGACAAGGCCTAAAGCCTCGCTTAAGGCCACATTCGATTCGCGATAGATGGCCTATCAAATTCAACTCAGAGGAAAGAACAATGGAACGCATTGAGCGTCACGCAAGCTTCGGTGGATGGCAGGACGTCTACCAGCATGAATCATCCAGCCTTGGTTGCACCATGAAGTTTGGAGTCTATCTCCCTCCGCAGGCGTCCAGCGGCCCGGTACCTGTTCTCTACTGGCTCTCTGGCCTGACGTGCACAGAGCAGAACTTCATCACCAAGTCTGCAGTGCAGCAGCTCGCTGCTGAGCATGGCATTGCCATCGTTGCTCCGGATACAAGTCCGCGCGGAGAGTCCGTCGCGGATGATCCAGCTTACGATCTCGGCCAAGGTGCGGGGTTCTACGTCAATGCCACCGAGGCACCGTGGTCCGACCACTACCGCATGTATGACTACGTTGTAAGTGAGCTGCCTGCTCTCGTTGAGAAGAACTTCCCTGTTAGCCAGGCTCGCTCAATTAGCGGCCACTCAATGGGCGGCCACGGTGCCTTGGTCATCGCTTTGCGAAATCCAGGTCGCTATCGCAGCGTATCCGCCTTCTCTCCGATCGTGGCACCCACCCAGGCTCCTTGGGGCCAGAAGGCGTTTTCGGCCTACTTGGGGGGAGATCAGGAGCAGTGGCGGCAGTATGACGCCGTGGAGCTGATTGCAGATGCAAAGGAGCGCCTGCCCCTGCTCGTGGATCAAGGGCTCAGCGATGATTTCTTGCAGAATCAGCTCCGCCCCGAACTGCTTCAAGATGCATGCGCCAAGGTGAATCATCCGCTTTCGCTGAACCTTCGCGATGGTTACGACCATAGCTACTACTTCATCTCCAGCTTCATTGCCGATCATCTCAAGCACCACGCATCGGCGCTGAACACCTAACCAAGGAGTGCTGCCGTGATCAAGACCTCCAGAAATCGTCATCAAGTTGTGATCGTTGGGGCGGGCTTCGGCGGACTGGAGGCCGCCACGCACCTTGAAGGAGTGGATGTCGATGTAACAATCATTGACCGGCGGAACTATCACTTGTTCCAGCCGCTGCTCTACCAGGTGGCTGGTGCGTCACTGTCACCGTCGGAGATCGCATGGCCGATCCGCTATCTGTTCCGTGACCGCCCGGAGGTCAGAACCCTCATGGCGGAGGTCGAGGGTGTGGATAAAGCTGCCCGCCAAGTGATCCTTCAGGACGGCACTCGATACCCTTACGACACCCTTGTGCTCGCTACGGGAGCAACACATGCCTACTTTGGGCATGACGAATGGTCGAAGTACGCTCCAGGCCTGAAGAGCCTGGAGGATGCAACAACCATTCGAGGCAGGATCTTGAGCGCGTTCGAGCAAGCGGAGCTCTGCAATGATCCCGAGGTTCGAGAGGCCCTTCAAACCTTTGTGATCATTGGTGGTGGGCCTACAGGTGTCGAGCTTGCCGGAACCATCGCGGAGCTGGCGCGTGGCACGCTGCAGGATGACTTTCGGTCAGTTGATCCCAGCAAAACCCGGGTATTTCTCATTGAGGCGGGTCCGCGGCTGCTCCCCGTCTTTCCTGAAAAGCTCTCCGAGTACACGAGGCGCGCCCTCGAGAAGCTTGGGGTATCCGTTTTGTTGGGGGCCCCTGTCACCGAGTGCGCCTCTGATGGGGTGATGCTCAATGGCAAGAAGCTGGCGGCATCCACAATCGTCTGGGCAGCGGGAGTTCAGGCGTCTCCAGCCGCACGTTGGCTCGACACCGAATCAGATCGGGCGGGGCGCGCAATCGTCGGCCCTGATCTAACGGTGCCTGGTTCCCCCAACATTTTCGTGATCGGGGACACTGCTTCATCAGCCACTGCGGACGGAAAGACCGTTCCTGGAATCGCGCCGGCGGCCAAGCAGCAAGGCAAGTACGTCGCGGGCCAGATTGAAGGGCTGATAACAGGGGCGCGGAGGACCGCTGCATTCAAGTACCGGCACCAGGGCAACCTCGCCACGATTGGACGCAGCCTTGCAGTAATCGATATGGGGAAGCTAAAGCTGAGCGGAGGAATCGCATGGTGGATCTGGAAGCTCGCTCACATCTACTTCCTTATCGGAGTGCGAAATCGCCTGAGCGTCGCAATGAGCTGGGTATGGAATCACAGCGTTGGATACAGAGGGGCTCGCATCATCCTCCGTGAAAAAGCAAGCAATGCCACAAGCGGCTCATTGGATGGGAAGCTGAAATAGGGGCCAAGACGCTCTGAATGCACACTCGCAACTGACTTCCCGAAGGAGAACACCTTGGCAGATCTATTCACAGCGAAACCAAGGGCACCACTGGCCGAACTGCTACGACCGAAGTCTCTCGACGAGTTCGTTGGGCAGCAACACCTGCTGGGGCCGGGGAAGCCTTTGCGTCTTGCCTTTGAAGCAAGAAGTCTGCACTCCTTCATCATGTGGGGGCCCCCGGGCGTCGGTAAGACCACCCTGGGGCGCCTCGCAGCGATGGTGACTGACAGTCACTTCATTGCGATCTCCGCCGTACTCGCCGGGGTAAAGGACATCAGGCAGGCCATTGATGATGCGCGGGCCGAACTCGACGTCCGCGGTCGCTCCACGGTACTTTTCGTCGACGAAATTCACCGGTTCAACAAGGCCCAGCAGGATGCGCTGCTACCTCACGTTGAATCAGGGCTACTCACGCTGGTGGGCGGCACCACAGAGCATCCAGGACTGGCCGTTAACTCGGCGCTGCTTTCGCGCGCGCAGGTGTACACACTTGAGCCTCTGTCTGACGCAGATCTTGAGAAGCTCTACGAACGCGCCAGACCTCACTTGCGAGGCGTTGACCTCTCCGATCCCGCATTGCAGCTGCTGAAGGGCTTCGCTGATGGTGATGGCCGCAGATTCCTGAATCTTCTCGAGCAGGTCTCAACTGCGGCCTCTGAGAAGCGGGTGGAAGAGGTGGATCTTGAGTTTGCCAAGCGCTCCACCAGCCCGTCACTGCGTCGATTCGATAAGGGCGGGGACGAGTTCTATTGGCAGCTCTCCGCGTTTCACAAATCACTGCGTGGCTCTGATCCCGACGCCTCCCTCTACTGGCTAGCGCGCATTCTGGATGGGGGCGGGGACGTGAGCCAGGTCACACGTCGAATGATTGTTATGGCAAGCGAAGATATCGGAAATGCTGATCCGGGCGCTCTGCACTTGGCCATCCACGCTGCGCAGGCGTATGAGCGACTTGGCTCTCCTGAAGGTGAAATTGTCTTGGCCCAGGCTGCGACCTATCTGGCGCTCTCCCCCAAGTCGAATGCGTCCTATGCGGCTTGGGATCTAGCAAGGGCCTTCGTCAAGGAGCACGGATCATTACCAGTTCCCATGCATCTTCGGAATGCTCCAGCGAAGCTTATGAGGCAGATGGGGTATCGACAAGCATATCGCTACGCGCATCATGAGCCAGACGGCTACGCAGCTGGACAGACGTACCTGCCGGAGGGTGTGGAGAGGCCGAACTGGTATCGGCCCACTGATCGGGGAGCTGAGCGCGCCTTGGCTGAGAGACAGGCATGGCAGCGAGCCTTGGATGAAGAGGCATCGCAAACCGAAGCCGATCCCTCTTCGGGCCAGTGATCCAGCTGAACTTAACGTCTACAACCTACAGAGACATGCACATGCCAAACGCCACATTCGGTGAAGCTTCCTGCAGTGTCGCAGCAAGCGGCCTTGTAGAGGTGCGCGGTGCGCGTGAGAACAACCTTAGAGACGTTGATGTCTCAATTCCTCGCAACGCACTGGTCGTCTTTTCCGGTGTATCCGGTTCCGGGAAGTCATCTCTTGCATTCGGGACAATCTATGCGGAAGCTCAAAGGAGGTACTTTGAGTCCGTTGCTCCCTATGCTCGACGCCTAATCGATCAGGCAGGCGTCCCTGATGTTGACTCCATCGATGGACTCCCGCCGGCAGTAGCGCTGCAGCAGCAGCGTGGTGCCAGCAATGCGCGATCTTCGGTGGGTAGCGTCACCACGCTATCCAGCCTCATTCGTATGATGTATTCCCGCGCGGGAGCATATCCGGCTGATCAGCCTATGCTTTATGCCGAGGACTTCTCACCCAATACTCCCCAGGGCGCATGCGCGACCTGCCATGGCCTTGGCCATGTGTACGAGGTGACAGAGGCCCTCATGGTGCCGGATCCAAAGCTGAGCATCCGTGAGCGTGCCATTGCTTCGTGGCCACCTGCATGGCACGGGCAGAACCTTCGCGACATTCTGGTGACGCTGGGCTACGACATTGATAGGCCTTGGAAGGACCTTCCCAAGAAAGACCGCGATTGGATTCTGTTTACCGAGGAGTCGCCCACTGTGCCGGTCTATGCTGGGTTCACGCCGGCGGAGACGCGTGCGGCCCTGAAGCGTAAAACTGAGCCGAGCTACATGGGAACCTTCACTGGCGCCCGTAGGTATGTCCTGCACACGTTTGCTAACACGCAAAGTGCCCTGATGAGGCGCCGCGTATCGCGATACATGGAGGGTAAGCTTTGTCCCACCTGCCATGGCAAGCGCCTTAAGGCAGAGTCGCTGTCAGTGACATTTGCGGGTGTGGACATTGGTCAATTCATGCAGATGCCTCTTGACCAACTGGCTTCCCTGCTCGAGCCCATTTCTCAAGGAGACTTCAGTGCTCATGCTGGCGGGGGCAAGGCGAACAAGGAAGCCACCCGTCGTGATCGCGCCGATAGGGCGGCCAGTGGGCGGGCGGTCCACGCGGTGTCTCCTGACGTCCGCCGCACCTCAGCGCTGTCGGAGGAGAAGCGCCTGGCCGCGCAGCGCCTCGCTAGTGGAGTGATGAGCCGAATCAGTCAGTTGCGTGGCCTTGGGCTTGGCTATCTAACTTTGGATCGCGCTACGCCGACATTGTCCGCTGGCGAGCTGCAGCGATTGAGACTCGCCACGCAGTTGAGCTCGCTGCTCTTTGGCGTGGTGTACGTGTTGGACGAGCCGTCGGCAGGTCTTCATCCCTCCGACAGCCAGGCTCTCTATGACGCCTTGGACCGCCTCCGCGACGGTGGTAATTCCGTATTTGTTGTGGAGCACGATCTGGAGCTGATGCGCCGTGCCCAGTGGTTGGTGGATGTTGGGCCTGAGGCGGGAGAGCGGGGCGGCAAAGTGCTCTACAGCGGAGAGCCGGATGGTCTTCGTGACATCGACGAGTCACGTACCGCGTTGTACCTCTTTGACAAGGTCCCGCCCCCTAGTGGCCAAGAGCGTCAAGCGAGTGGTTGGCTGGAACTTCAGGGCATCCAGCGTCACAACCTGAAGCGCATTGATGCGAAGATACCTCTGGGCATCCTCACCGCGGTGACCGGGATTTCGGGATCGGGCAAGTCCAGCCTCGTCGCCCAAGCGTTGCCGGAGCTGATGATGCTTCAACTTGGACACGAGCCTGAAGACGACGCGGTGGAAACGGGGGCAGCAGACGGGCCAACCGTCATCGAGACGACAGGGGGACACCTCGGCGGAGATGTCGATGCTATTCAGCGTCTCGTCCAGGTTGATCAGAAGCCAATCGGACGGACGCCGCGATCGAATCTCGCGACTTACACCGGCCTTTTCGATCATGTTCGAAAGCTGTTTGCCGCAACACCAGATGCGCGGCGTCGACGTTACGACGCAGGTCGATTCTCCTTCAACGTGGCCAAGGGACGTTGTGAGACGTGCGAAGGGGAGGGGTTCGTGAGCGTCGAGCTGCTGTTTATGCCTAGCGTCTATGCACCGTGCCCAACGTGCCACGGTGCGCGATACAACGAAGCTACGCTGAAGGTGCTTTGGAACGGTAAGAACATTGCAGACGTTCTGCGGATGACTGTCGAGGATGCACGTGAATTCTTTGGCGATGAGGACGCGATCGCTCGCCCACTTCAGTTGCTGAAGGAGATTGGCCTTGGATACCTTCGACTGGGCCAGCCGGCTACCGAGCTATCGGGTGGTGAAGCGCAGCGCATCAAGCTGGCCACAGAGCTTCAACGAAGCCAGCGCGGGCGGACACTGTATGTCCTGGATGAACCCACTACGGGCCTCCATGCCTCGGACGCGGATAGGCTGCTTGTGCAGCTCCAGCGGCTCGTTGATGCCGGCAATACGGTGGTCATGATTGAGCACGACATGCGTGCCGTTGCTCAGGCGGATTGGGTAATCGACGTGGGTCCAGGTGCCGGTGATGCGGGCGGGCAGATCGTGGCGGCAGGAACTCCAAAACAGGTCGCTCGCGTGAAGAGAAGCCGTACCGCCCCCTTCTTGGCTGAGGAACTCGCCCGCGCGGGTTGACCCGACGCTCTTTTGGCCACCATGAGCGTCCCTGGCGCTCATGGCGGCCAGATCCCGTATCAGAGAGCGGCCAAGCGACTCGGCATTAGCGCTTCCCTGCTTTGGATGGCGTTAGGGCCGAGGTGGGGGAGGGCGCCATCTGCGTAAGGCTTGGTAGTGCTCCGACGGCGGAATGGAGTGCATCGAAAACTACTCTGACGCGAGGTGAGACTGGGCCGCGTTGAGGCCGATAGACGTACAAGCCCCACGGCGCAGGATCGAATTCTTCCATCACACGCTGCAGAACACCTGACTGAATGAGTGGGGCAGCCATGTAATCAGCAAGTTGGGCAAACCCCAAGCCCGCAATGACCCCTGCCATCTCCATGTCGGCATTGTCTGCAATGAAGACCGGTGCTGTCGGCGCCACCTGTACGCCTCCAGCCAGGTACCAGGGCCAGGGCCTGCCTGTATTGATGTCCACCGATGCAACCAGTGGAAACCGCGAGAGCTCGCTAGTCTCCGCTGGTGCTCCGATTCTCTCTACAAGTGCGGGGGAGCCAACGATGTGCAGTCGCATCTCTCCTGCCTTCTTCGCAATGAATCTGCTATCACGCATGAAGCCGACGCGGATTCCGACATCGATCCCTTCATCGACAGCGTCTGCAACCCGATCGCTTAAGCGAACGTCCAAGACAATTCCCGGGTGACTTTGGGTCACTGTATCCAAGGCGGCAAGAACTGCCCTGGAGCCCATGCTGTGAGGGGCACTAATTCGGACTGTGCCCACAATCTGTGAGGCCGTCGCCTTGGTTCGCGGGCGCCACAGCTTGTCTAAGCCCTCAAGCGCCGGCCGCAGCTGATGTAAGAGATCCTCCCCAAAGGCCGTGATGCGAACCTGGCGTGTGCTTCGGTGGAACAACAGCTCCCCGTAATGACTTTCAAGGGCCTGTATCGCTCGGGTGATGGCCTGAGGAGAGCTTCCCAGTCGAACAGCGGCCTCACGAAAGCTCGGCGCCTCAGCCGCGGCCCTAAACGTCTTTAGAAGATCCAGCTCGCTGTTCATCTCAAGGCCCCCATGGTCGTTGGGCTCATATTATTCCATTTCAGGGAATTATGAAATCCTATCAATTCCATATACAACAATTCTTCAGGTCTCCAGAATTCCTCCACACCCTCACCTGACCGGAGAACCTGATGAGCAAGTTCAACTACATCGAAGAGTACTACCAGGCATTCAACCGCGGTGATCGCGACGCGATGCTCTCGATGCTCACTGATGACGTTGTGCACGATCTAAATCAGGGGAGTCGCGAAGTAGGGATCGACGCATTCCGCGCGTTCCTGAGCCGCATGGATTCCTGCTACAGCGAGCAGCTTCACGACATCGTGGTGATGTACAGCAGCGATGGTGCGCGTGCCGGCGCGGAGTACGTGGTGCACGGACTCTACCACCACACGGACGAAGGTCTCCCTGCAGCGGCAGGGCAGATCTATGTTCTTCCCGGTGGCGCGTTCTTTGACATCCGTGATGGAAAGATTGCGCGCGTCACCAACTACTACAACCTGGAGGACTGGATTTCCCAGGTCCACAAGGCGCCCTGAAATGGCTACCAACGTGCGAGTAGAGGTACTGGTCGGCACCGAAATCGAGGACTGGCTCGATCGCGTCGCTCAGTTGCGGATCGAGATATTCAGTAGCTATCCCTACCTGTACGAAGGAGACATGGACTATGAGCGTCACTACCTCCGCAATTATGCGACGTCTGACGGGGGCATCGTTGTCCTGGCCAGGGATGGAAGGGACGTTGTAGGTGCATCGACTGGCCTTCCTTTGTTGAGCGCCGATGCCGCTTTCATTCGTCCCTTCCAGGAGCACGGTCCCCGGCCAGAAGAAGTCTTCTACTGCGGGGAGTCCGTACTGAGGCCGGAGTACAGAGGAGCTGGCTTGGGCCACGTCTTCTTTGATCGAAGAGAGGAGCAAGCCCGACGAAAGGGCTTCAAGTGGTCTTCTTTCGCGTCGGTGGTTCGGTCGGAGACTGATCCGCTTAGGCCACCTGGATATCGAAGCAATGAAGGCTTCTGGACTCGCCGTGGGTATGCACAACAGAGCGCGATGAAGGTCGCTCTTCCTTGGCGGCAGCATGGGGCCACGCACGAAACCGAGCAGACACTTTCACTTTGGCTCCGTTCCTTGGAGGACGTTACATGAAGATTGCAGCAGCTAAGTACGTGATCGGTCGTCCGAAGACCTTTGCCGAGTTCGCTGCGCGCCAGCGCCGAATTCTGAATGACGCACGGGAACAAGGAGTTGAGCTTGCAGTACTTCCGGAATACCTGTCGCTGGAACTGGGTTCGACTCTTCCAGAAGCTCTTCAGCTTAGCCTGAGGTCCACCCTGGAGTCGCTCCAGATCTATCAGAGCGCATGGTGTGAGCTCTATAGCACCTTGGCTGTCGAACTGGGAATGACCATCCAGGCAGGAACGTTCCTCACCGCAACATCCCATGGGATGTATCGCAACCGTGCCTGGTGGTTCACAGCTGATGGTCGCAGCGGATGGCAGGACAAGCTTCAGCTTACTGGCTTCGAGAAGCAGGCAGTTGTCATCGAGCCTGGCGATCGCATCGCGGCGTTTGAGCAGGACGGAAAGCGTGTCGGGATTGCGGTTTGCTATGACAGCGAATTTCCGCTTCCTGTTCGCCTCCAGCAGGAGGCAGGGGTGCGCTTGCTGTTGGTGCCAAGTTGCACCGACACCGACGCCGGTGCCACCCGTGTCGATGTTGGGTGCCGAGCGCGAGCGCTTGAGAATCGGATGTTCGTGGCAAAGGCGGTCACCGCTGGCGTCGCCGACTGGAGTGAAGCGCTTGATGTCAACACCGGTGAGGCAATGATCCTCTCACCGATGGACCATGGCTTCCCCAGTGACGGCGTGCTCGCAGCGACCTCCGACGATCAGGAGTGGGCGATTGCTGACATTGACTTCGCAGCGCTCGAAGCAAGCCGTGCACGAGCGCAGGTAGCCGTCGACAAGGATTGGGATGGTCAGCTCCGCTTCCATTCCGTTGAGGTCCTGAACTAACCAACGTCTAGATGCCTGGGCCATGAAGTGCTCGTGGGCGTCGCTGGCAACTCAAATACCTGGGGAATCAAAATGCATCGTATTGTCATTGTTGGTGGTGGGGCCGGAGGGCTGGAGCTGGCTACGCAGCTGGGCCGGAAGCTCGGGCGCTCAGGGCGAGCAAAAGTCACTCTTGTCGATGCTCGGATGACGCATCTGTGGAAGCCACTTCTTCACGAGGTTGCCTCAGGCGCGTTGGATGCCGCAGAAAGTGAGCTCAACTATCTCGCCCAGGCTAGCTGGAATCACTTCCAGTTTCAGTTGGGGCGGATGACGGGTTTGGATCAGAAGTCCAGAAAGATCGAGCTTGCCCCACTGTACGATGAGGAGGGCAACGTTATTGCGCCCCGTCGCTCGATCTCCTACGACACCCTGGTGATCAGCGTGGGTAGCGGAACGAACGACTTTGGAACTCCCGGTGCAGCGGATCATTGCCTGTTCCTGGACGATCCCGATGCCGCCATTGCTTTCCAGAAGCGGCTGCTGAGCGAGTACATGGGCGCGCAAGCGCGCGGCAAGTCAGAAACACTGGAGGTTGCGATCGTCGGCGCCGGCGCCACCGGTGTCGAGCTGGCGGCCGAGCTGCGTGATGCTGCAAGGCAATTTAGCGCTTATGGGCTGGACAAGATCTCTCCCGAGAATCTGAAAATCACGCTTATCGAGGCTGGTCCGCGAGTGCTGCCAGCTCTGCCAGAGCGCGTGAGCCTGCCGGTCGCCGAGCGACTTGTACATGAAGGCGTTCGTGTCATGTGTGGCTCGGCTGTGACCCTAGTGGATGAAGAGGGCCTGCAACTCGCCAATGGCATCAAGGTTGCTGCGAGGCTGAAGGTATGGGCGGCGGGCATCCGTGCTCCCGTCTTCCTTGCATCCCTCGGGAACCTAAAGACCAATCGCATCAACCAGCTCGAGGTATCTGAAACGCTGCAGACAACGCAGGATCCGAACATCTTCGCATTCGGGGATTGTGCAGCCTGCCCGAATGGACACAGCGGTACAAACGTTCCCCCCAGGGCACAGGCCGCTCATCAGCAGGCTCACTTCCTTGCGCAGGCGATTACCCGCCGTATCGAGGGACGCCCGCTGCCCAGCTTCACCTATCGAGACTATGGATCGCTGGTGTCCCTGTCGAGGGAGGGCGCCGTTGGCACGCTGATGGGTAACCTCATGGGGTCATTCAAGGTCGAGGGCTGGCTGGCCAGGATGTTCTACATCTCACTGTATCGCATGCACCAGAGGAGCCTGTTCGGTACACGCCGGGTGGTTGCGCGCATGCTGGCAGACGCATTGGGACGGAGTACGGAGCCTCGCCTCAAGTTGCATTGATGCGGGCGAGCTGAGGGGCGGAGCTGCGAGTCAACAATTCCAACGCAAGGAATTATGAAATCCAATCTGTTCCATATACAGCAATCCATCGAAGTCCAATACTTGGTCCCAACAGCTCGCCAAGAAGAATGCTGTAGGCGCATTCGACCTGATTGAAACGCGTTCTAGAGCCGGCGCCAGGGGCGGCGCGCCCGATGTACCACTGATCAAGCTCGCCCCAAAGACCGTTGTCGCACTTATCTCGTTACACCCAAGGAGAACTCACATGAAATCCCGTGCAGCCGTTGCATTCGGTCCCGGTCAACCGCTCGAGATCGTCGAAATCGATGTTGCTCCGCCGAAGAAGGGCGAAGTACTGGTGAAGATCACCAGCACTGGTGTCTGCCATACCGACGCATTCACCCTGTCGGGCAATGACCCTGAAGGCCTGTTCCCGGTGGTGCTGGGCCATGAAGGCGCCGGCATCGTTGTCGAAGTGGGCGAGGGCGTGACCAGTGTGAAGCCCGGCGATCACGTCATCCCGCTGTACACCGCAGAATGCGGTGAGTGTCTGTTCTGCAAGAGCGGCAAGACCAACCTGTGCGTTGCCGTACGCGCCACCCAGGGTAAGGGTGTGATGCCTGATGGCACCAGCCGCTTCAGCTACAACGGCCAGCCGCTGTATCACTACATGGGCTGCTCGACCTTCAGCGAGTACACCGTCGTGGCCGAAGTCTCTCTGGCCAAGATCAATCCGGAAGCGAATCCGGAGCACGTCTGCCTGCTCGGTTGCGGTGTCACCACTGGCATTGGTGCGGTGCACAACACGGCCAAGGTGCAGGAAGGTGACAGCGTGGCCGTGTTCGGCCTCGGTGGCATCGGCCTGGCGGTGATCCAGGGTGCTCGTCAGGCGAAGGCTGGTCGCATCATCGCAGTGGACACCAACCCGTCCAAGTTCGAGTTGGCCAAGCAGTTCGGCGCAACCGAATTCGTGAACCCGAAGGATTACGACCGTCCGGTTCAAGAAGTCATCGTTGAGATGACCGGCTGGGGCGTCGATCACAGCTTCGAGTGCATCGGCAACGTCAATGTGATGCGTTCGGCGCTGGAGTGTGCACACCGCGGCTGGGGCCAGAGCGTTGTCATCGGTGTGGCCGGTGCTGGTCAGGAGATCTCCACCCGTCCGTTCCAGCTCGTGACCGGTCGTCGCTGGATTGGCAGCGCCTTCGGTGGTGTGAAGGGCCGTAGCCAGCTGCCTGGCATGGTCGAAGACGCCATGCGGGGTGAGATCGATCTGGCTCCGTTCGTGACCCATACGATGGGCCTGGAAGCAATCAACGAAGCCTTCGAACTCATGCACGAAGGCAAGTCCATTCGTACTGTCATCAACTACTGATGCACCGCAGCACCGGGCAACCGGTGCTGCACTTCCAACAATAGGAGTTTAAGTCCATGCAACACCAAACTATCCATCCCTCGGTCGATTCCGGCGTCGTTGCCGGAACCGCCGGCTTCAAGGGCGGCACGCTGAAGTGCCTGTGCTCTGACAAGCCGGTTGAGATCTCCGTCGCAAGCAATGTGGCCCACAACCATGCCTGTGGTTGCACCAAGTGCTGGAAGCCGGAAGGCGCCATCTTCTCCGTGGTCGGTGTCGTTCCCCGCGATACCGTTTCGATCACGGCGAATGCCGACAAGCTGGCGATTGTCGATCCGGCTGCGACCATCCAGCGCCACGCGTGCAAGGACTGCGGTGTCCACATGTTTGGCCGCATCGAGAACAAGTCCCATGCCTTCTACGGCCTGGACTTCATTCACGTTGAACTGTCCGAACAGAAGGGCTGGGAAGAACCGCGCTTCGCCGCATTCGTGTCTTCGATCATCGAAGGCGGCGGCGCAAGGCCGGAACAGATGGACGGCGTCCGTAGCCGCCTGAAGGCTCTGTCCCTGGAGCCGTACGACGTGTTGAACCCGCCGCTCATGGATGCGCTGTCCGCGCATGCTGCACGACTCAGCGGCGTTCTCTCCTAAGCAGTGTAAATGCCGCCCCTTGCATGCAAGGGGCGGTACTTCCTGACAGTACGCCACCGGCGTATACATTTTCGCTCAGAGCCTGGAGTCTTCGACCATGTCCTTGCTTCCCCCCAACGCAATGCACGAGCGGACTCTGCAGGGCGTACAGAGCACCGGCAACGCACGGGCAATTACGAAGGCCGCGACTCTCACTGCGGTCATGATGTCCGTCGAAATTGCTGGAGGATGGGCCTTCAACTCGATGGCTCTTCTCGCAGATGGCTGGCACATGAGCTCTCACGTGCTGGTACTCCTGTTCGCACTTTCTATCGCTTGGTACGCTGAGCGGAATCAGAGCCGCCCAGAGCGCGCGGCTCGGGTGCTAGCGGTTGAGCTCATCGCGGCGAGCGTAAGCGCGATGATCATGCTTTGGATTGCCGCTTCGATGGCCTATGAATCGACGGAGCGTCTCCATGCGCCAGAGGCTGTTCAGTACTCAGAAGCGCTTGCCATCGCCGTTGCGGGTTTGATTACAAATATATTCTCAGCGCGGTGGCTACATTCTGCCTACCATCGCGAAGGTGCTGCGGTTGATCACTGCCACGTTCCGCATGAGCGCCATGCTGACGAGAAGGGGGCCGATGCGCGCAGGAGTCCCAATCTTCGTGCGGCCTATCTTCACGTCGCTACGGACACCGCTGTAACGGCACTCGCAATTACTGCACTTGTCGTGGGGATGATCTGGGACGTGACGTGGCTGGACTCAGTCACAGGCCTCATCGGAGCGTCGGTTGTCGCAGTCTGGGCCATTAGATTGCTTCGTAGCTCCATTTCGGCGTGGATAGGTCGGCGTAAGTAGCTAGTGCGGTGGTGCCTCCGTGCTCAGCACGGAGGCTAGCCCTGCGATTGGGAGCCTTCCACAAAACTCGCTGCGACCGGAGTCATTCCTGGACGCATCTGGCGAGCCCGCTGAGCGCATATGCCCCACCTCACATGATGCGGAGTTGCTGGCGGGGTGGCCATTCTCTCAGTCAGAGATCAACAAACTGACTGTGATTCTGAAACGTCCATCTTGAGCGGCTGACGTTGCTTCGCAGCGAGGTGACGTGCCCTTCAGTCTAGGTCAGTACCTGGGGCGCCGGCTGTTGCGGCACTAGGGGAGGGCCTGGACGATCTCTTGCTCAGGCGAACGTCTTGGCGAGCCCAAGAGCGCTAGATACTGCTGCAGGGATGCGCCGCCTTTGAAAGCAATTGGCGTGCGGCCGGCTGATGGCCTGGTGTATGGCTCAAACCCCTTCCTCCGGGTCTACTGCGACAGCGCATTAGATCTTCAATTGAACCTCACATTGAGTCAAATGGCAGCAAGCCCATGAAAAGACTGGCGCTTAGTCGGTTGTCTGTGATGGCGGCACTCGTGTTCCTGGCCGCTGCCCGAGCCCCGGTGGCCCAGGCGGCCGAACAATGTGGCCCGGACGCGATGCGCGATCACCCGCCGCAGATCAGCTTCCGCGTCGACAACGACCTGTTCGGTGGCCGCCACCAAGACCAGGGCTATACCAACGGCGCGCAGCTGACCCTGGTCTCGCCGAACCTGGTCGACTACACCGCCGACCCGTGCCTGCCGCGCATGGCGCGCTGGGTGAACCAGTACCTGGAAGGCCTGCACCCCGGCAGGTTCGAGCAGCAGAACATGATCTTCAGCATCGGCCAGGCCATCTTCACCCCCACCGACCCGACCCGCCGCGACCTGATCGAGGATGACCGGCCGTATGCCGGCGTGCTGCTGGCCAGCTTCGGCTTCAACGCACGCAGCGGCGACCGCCTGCAGACCACCCAGCTGGCCGTGGGCGTGGTCGGGCCCTGGGCCCAGGGCAGGCAGGTGCAGAACGCCGTGCACGACGCGCTAGGGGACGAGAAGTTCAAGGGTTGGGACAACCAGCTGCACAACGAGCCGGTGTTCATGCTGACCCACGAGCGCATGCGCCGCTGGCCGGCCGATGCCAGTGTCAATGCCGGCGGCTGGGGCTGGGATGCGATCAGTCACTATGGCGGTGCGATCGGCAACCTGGAAACCAAGGCCAACGCCGGTGGCGAAGTGCGCTTCGGCTGGAAGCTGCCCGACGACTTCGGCAGCACGCCGCTGCGCCCGGCCGGCGAGAACACCGCGCCGACCCGTGGTGGCCGCCTCAGCGGCTGGTCCTGGCACTTGTTTGCGACCACCGACGCGGCATGGGTAATCCGCGACATCACTCTGGACGGCAATACCTTCCGCAACAGCCACAGCGTGGACAAGCGCCACGTGGTCGCCCAAGGCGGCTACGGCATCGCGGTGATGCGCGGGCGCTGGAGATTCGCAATGGCGCGTTACCACAGCACCCGGGAGTTCTATGGCCAGCGCCAGTCGCCGGTGTTCGGAAGCTTCACTATTAGCCGCTCGCTATAGTAGGTGGCGACGATCGCGGGTGTTCGACCATGCAATGTCCTTGAGTGCAGTACCTCGCAGAGCGACTACAGAAGTAACGCGGGAGTGCATGATGGAGAGTACTGAATGATGCTAATCACCAAGCTCGTCGTAGTCATCGTCGCGCTTGCCGCTGGGATCAAGGTGATTGATTGCTGTGTCGTGTGGGCAGCGCGACGAAGGCTGGAGAAACTTCAGAAGCTAAAGGCGCCGGCCCCATCGAGATCTCCTTTACCCGATGCCCTGGTGGTCTACTACTCTCGCTCTGGGCACACCGCCTTAGCCTCTAGTTATCTGGCGAACCAGTTACACGCCGATCTGCGTGCTGTCGAAGCATTTGACTACTCATTGGGCTTGGCCGGGTGGGTGAATGCTATGGCTGATGGGGGTCTTGATGACGCGTGGATAAATCCCGCGTGGATGGATCTAGCTCCCTATGACGCTATCTATTTGGGAACACCCATCTGGCGTGGTTGCCCAGCGCCGCCGGCTTGGGAGTTTGTTAGGAGCAACATGTTCCCTGGGAAAAAGGTCGTACTAGTCACTACATCCAGAGGATCATGGAAGCAGTCAGCTATTGAGCTCCTTGGGCGAGAGATAGTTCGACGAGGTGCGCGATCATTCGAGCATCGGCCTTTGGCGCGCAAGCGTGCCTGGTTCAGAAGATCGGACCCAGATGATCTCAGAATTACGGATCTGATGTGACCGACCTACCATGAATGCCCCCGGCCAATGCTGCGTTTAGTCGGCACCCCTCGCCTTAGCTAGCGCTATGCCAATCGCCGCGTCGCCCCTTGCTGCACGCTCGTCAACGGCCTAGGGCCGTCCCGAGAGTTTCGTGAGGTGGTTTCATTCGCGATTGTCGAGCCGTCCGTTAGACAACGCATGCTGGAGAGCAATCGCAACCTGCGTCGCGGCGTAGACCCAATCGTTGTCTTCTTCGTACGGATCCACTTCCGAATCTTCTTTGCCACCATGGAAGAGGTTGTTGCGGACTTGCCGCATGGCTTCCACCAGCGCGACCGCATCCGATTCGGCATCCAATGGGCAGGGGCAAAAGCGGGCCACCAAGTTCCCGTTCTCTTCAATAATCATCTGCTTCATGGGGCGCTCATCGCGTTGACAGAGAAGGCGCGCACGCGCCGACTCAGGAACCTCTGACGCGAAATCGTCGCCCAACTTTCGGACGCGCTCTTGCACCTTGCGCCAAGCCACGTCGGACGTCGGTTGCCCCGTCCGGTCTTTCCGGAAGAAGTCCCCGTGCCGTCGGAGCTGGAATTCCAGTTTGCTCACGGTCTTGAGAAGGTCGTAGGCGAGATTGGCGCTTACCGGCATTTCAGCATTCTATGTGAGTAGTGTGAGGTCCGAATCGCAAACTGCCACAGCGAAGGCACAAGGACCACCAAGAAATGGCGCTACTTGAGAGCCGCCTAACACGCGGGAGGATGTCATCCTGTAGGCCGGGCGTCGCACCTCATCTAGATTCTTGACCTATAACCGCTTCGGGCTGGCAACGCAGGTCGGCAGTGACTTGGGACAACTTTGCCTAGACACCGCTAAGAATACTTGGATGGGGTTCGCGTGAAGGCCGCGCTTACGATTCGCCTCTCAGTAGTCGTCCATTGATTGCAGGTGAGTGCTGCGCTTCGACTTGGTGGCTGTCGAGTCTGGGTCGGGTTCATCTCCGTTCACCGTTACCCACTCGATGAGAGGGCCCAGGTCGGATTGGCGGCGGGCTTCCGCATACAGCTTGCTATAGGCGGCCATGGCGTATATCGGCGACAGCATGAGCTCCGCTGCCAAGGCGAAGACATCGGACTCGGGTGGCAGCGACACAGTGGTGAAGGCGCCGCTGTCGGCATCGGTGTGGCGCTCAGCCAGCGCATCCAGAAGACGCCGACGGAGTGCTTGCTGGAAGGGGCTATGGGTGGGATTAGGACACCTCAGGCCGTCTTCGACCGGAACCCAGGTGTCCAGTGACCAGGCGGGGGCGAGCACTTGCGGGGTTGCCGCGTCGTCAATCCCCTGTGCATTACCCTTCAGAGTGCCCATAGCCTGGTCAGAAAGCCGATTTCGCAACAACCAGCGGTCATCAACTGAACGCTGCCAGAGAGTCCATAGACTCCCACCGGACCGCCATTGGCCGATCTCCTCGAACAGTTCGGAGGCCAGTCCGCCTCGCGCCTCCAGCTTTGAGGCAAGGCTCCATGAGGCCGCCAGCGCGGGTGGGTTACGGAGCGGATGGGCCACGTTCGATAGGCCTAGCCATTGCGCGAGCACCGCAAAATCGGATAGACCCTCCCTGATTTCCTTAGGAACGGCTGCAACGCATTGTCCAACGGTATCGATGTGCTGCCCGCCCCGCTGGAAGGCAGCGAGGGCCGCGTACAAGGCCCACATCGGGCTGGCCATTGCTTGCTCGGTTGATGGCACCGCCACCTCCCGGCCGACTGTAAGCTGCGCTCGCGCCGCCTCCGTCGCAAGCCCGATCGGATCGAACAGCAGTGACGCACTTCCCATCCGGACCAGATGGATGGAGGCAGTCGCCAAGTCGAGCATTCGTGCGCCCTGAGTGTCCACCATCGGAGGGGTTGGCGGAGCTGAGGTACAGTCAAGGTAGATCTCGGTACGCCACCCCTTAATCACCGGGACGACCAGTCCGTCTTCATTCGACTCGTCCCAAGGGCTGGCCGTTCGCAGTGCGAGGCTGCCAGCTGTTGCTGCTAATTTGAGGTAGGCGTAGCCGAGCCTGTCGTCCGTACCACTGTGGATGAGGCGCTCCTCCAAGGTTGCCCCTACAAGGGAACTGAGGTGCCACTGCCGCCACGGTGGCGCGGGGTTTAGAGAGCCGTCGGGACTGAAACTGGAGTCGCGCGCGAAGACAAAGACCTCACCGATTTCGCTGAGATCGCGGCTTGGCTCCGTCGGAATCATCGAGTATTCAGCGGCATGAAGGGACTGATTTTGGTGCGTGGTTGACGTGCCGATGACGGGCGCAGCCGCGGAAAATTCGGGCCCGGGCAACCGCTGGTCGAGGGGCGCATCCGCAACAACGAACAGCGATTGCGCCGATTCGGCCCCGACGTGCACCAGGGCTTTGTAGAGTCCCGGAGCTAAGGACAGCGAGACCACTCCCGTACCGATGCTGACACGAGCGTAGCTAGCATCGAGCACCGTGATCTGCGCGTTGGGATTGTCCGTCCTCAACACCACCGGCTGCGCTGCAACCTCGTCGGTTCGCAAAGCGGGCATGTCGATAGGTGCAGCAACGGGAGGGGTGTTGCCTGCAGCTGGCAGCACCGGGTAGGGAACCTCGAAGGCGACGTCGGGTAGATTCCCTGGTGTAACGACGAGATGCAGACCCGGGGTCAGCTCCACGATGGGATGCTCGAGCTGGCGAAGCTGGCTACTGCGTAGCTGCCCATTTGGCGTCATGTCGGTGGGCGGCGCGGGTGGGTAAGGTGAGATGTCAGGATCCGGTTGCCGGTCGATGGCCGCGAATTTAGCAATGATGCGGCTCAGGTCGACGGCAACCCGGCGTGGGAGCGCGGAAGCTGGCGCCGACGCCGGGCGCTGATATATTCGAATCCGCTTCGTTGCGGGAGTCAGTGGTGGCGTGTATCCGGTTTCCTGTTCGTAGCGATCGGCCCATAGCACCTGGAAGTAGTCCGCGACGGCGCGATCCGTCACCCATCCGTCGGCGTCAGGCGGTGCGCTGCGCAGCGCGTCCAGTAGGACGCTAGTGAACAGGCCGCGAGACTGCCCGGCCGGGCCAATGTTGCGCTCAAAGGACTGACGTCCCCGCGGCGCTCCATACGCCTGGAACAATCGGACGTGTGCCGTTCGTTGCCGGTCCGGCGGGGTCCAAGTCGGCTCGAGCACCTGGCTCGCCTTGAGTACGTCCTGGCAGCAGTCCGTTACCAGGATGATTTCATCAAAGAAACCCGCGTTGGCGATTTTCGACGCATAACGCAGGACGGCGATATGCGCCGTGTCGCCGTTTTGCGCGACGGCCGAGAATAGTGCCGGGTCGTGAATCGCCGAACCGGCTGTGAACCCGTGTCCGGCGAAGAACAGATACAAGCGCTGTCCAATGCGGTCATGCCATCCGTTCGGGGTGCGCAGCCATAGATTAAGCGCCTTCTTGAGCTCCTTCTCGGTCGGGTTTGCGTCGTCCGGGGTCGCTGCCACGCCATAATCCTGCGACCGTATGACTTGGATACGTCGGGTGTCCAGGTCGCCGTACTCCGGATCGAGGAGCCATTGCCGGAACTCTTCGCCATCGTTCTCAGGTCCATGGAGGTCACTCAGGCCGGGATAACGGTTAATTGTCAGCACGATCGCGTAGTGATCATCTCGCGGCATGTCCACATCTCTCCCTGTTGCGTACACAAGGGCACCTTTGGCGTGCTCTCGAAGATGTCACCATCCGCCGAGGAGGCTCTCAACGCTGAGCAGCGTATCTTCGTCGTCGTCGAAAGCTCCGTGATCAATGCTTGTGCTGTTCAAGCCTGCTGTCTGTCCTTGGGACTTGGACCAGATCGTACGGTTCGGTGCAGCTCCGAGCCACGCGCGGACTGCACCTATTTCGGGAAACTTGCTATCTGAGTAGATGTGGTGCCAAGCGAAGAAGCGTTCCATGCCCAGCAGCGGCATGTCCGGTTCGTCGACGAGCGTTCCGTCGGAATTTGGGCGCGATTCGAGGACACCCGACACCAGATAGAGGAGGGAGCTGGGATAGATGAAGCGCTTCCAGTCCTGCCCATTGGGAAATTTAGAGTCGTCTCCGACGACCTGATCGTCCCGTTCGAATTCATCGCGCATGCCAAACAAGCGGAAGTGACGGATGCGATCGCCATGTTGGGTGATCGTGGCGGCAAAGCGCTCGTAGGTGATGGCGGGCGCCAGGAACACGACGTCGAATGCAATCTCGGCCGGCAGAAGCTCTGATGCCTTGTCAAGCCAATTGGCGATGTAGACGGCGCCAGTGCTGTGGCCGACTAGAGTGATCCTCGATAGCAGCCCTTCAGAGGCATGGGCGGCACGCAGCCGCTCCAGCAGCGCAGTTCCGGCATACAGGTCGGAGCCGTCGCCGAACGCATCGAGTGAGTCCTGCTTCATGCGGTTCCACTGGAGTGCCTTGCCCCATTCATTGAGTCCACTGCCACCAAAATGAACACCACGCAACACTTCCTCTACGACCGTTGCATACAGGCCGTGATCGCGTTGATCCGCGTACCGACGCAGAACACCCTGCAGGATGCGCTTCACCAGAAGGGAAACTTTGAACCAGACGATCAACCCGCGGCCTCCCTCGACCCCGGCGACCTGCGTTGATACCGCCTGCGAGAACGGGGTATCTCGAACGCTCGCTCCGCCCCCGATGAATGCATCGCGTGCTTCGTCTAACGCGGTTGGCAGGGTTTGCATGGCGACCACAAACTCGCTGTCGGTTTGCAAGTCGGCTTCGATCTCGGCGTCGTCGATCAGCGCACTCGCCGCACGCGCACCTGAGGGCCCCACTACAGGTTTGAAATCACGGTAGGGCACGTGATTGCGACTGGGATCGCTCCAATATGTATCAACTGCCTGGCGGACCTTCCCTGCATCGACGTTGCCCGGCGTGATGGTCCGGGCGCCGTTGCTACCTCCCAAGCGGCGGAGCGCGTACTCTAGCGCCTTGCGCACCAGATTCTTGAATACCGGCTCATCCGGCAGCTCGCGCAGGTTGTTGCGGATCGTTTCAACGAAACCCGACTCCCACACGGAAAAAACCGGATAGGCCGATTGAGAAAAGCGCCCCTCAAGTCGCTGGGCAATACCGATACCCGCGGCCTTGTCGACCAGGCCCCCGTGAAAGTAAAGCAGCAAATGACCACGCCCGTCCTTACGAAGCGCCGTGACGATAGCGTCGATATCCTCTGGCTTCGTATCGGTTCCGGCACCGATACGGCCGTTGCGACTGTGGATTTGATGCAGACTGCCCATACCTGGCCCCCTGTGACCAGAATGATGCCAACCCAGAGTGCCATGAGTTTATGAAGTGGGCAATCAGTAATCGCCTAGGTAGGGATTGGTCACCTCAATGCCGAGTAAGCGAAGGGCTAGAGTTGAATGCCCCGGACCATGCCGCAGCTGGGGCGGTAGTTTGCATTTGGCGCTCGATCGATAGGGACACGAGGGCACGGCTCATCGACCTGATCATTGAGGTACAGACGGAGAATTGGCTTTGAATGCCAATGGCGTCCATCTGATACGGTTCCTATGTAGGGTAGCTACCCAGGCAGGGGTAGCGCGGTATCCGTGCCGGGCCTCAAGTTTGGCTACGATCATGCCATCCGCTAATTCAGCTCGCCAAATAGCCACGGTTGGATCGCGGTTGGATCGTCGACGCAGAGGTGAAATTCGTTCGGCGGCTCCTTCTCTGCATCGGTGGCGCAGCGCAGTTCATGTAGTCGGTATTGGAGTAGTGCGGCACGGGTTCTTAACCTGTAGGCTGCCTTACCTCCGAAATACTCGATACGCACCATATCCTTCTGATCTGGTGTCAGATGCGGATGGGGGACGATCGACAGCTCTACCTGTGTCTGCCAGGCGGCGTCCTGGCTAGGCTCGGCCCGCTCTGGCCGAGGATCAGCCAGCTGTTTCAAGCCGCTCAGCCGATTTATAGACAGGTCCAGGAAGCGTCCGGCTTCCGCCTCGTCCTCGGCGATGACAAATGCGCGAACATGCCAGCGCCTGCCTGCCTGCACCAGCGCATGAGGGAACAGTCGTTTGGTGCGAGGTGCTGGGTTGCGCATGGACCGGTGCTCGCCAACGAGCCCCTTGCCCTCTCTGCAGGCACGATTAAGCAGTGCGAAGTGGCGTCGTTCAACGCCGCCGAGGATAAGCTGGGAGCTCTCGATAAAGCCTGTAGCTTCCTGGGGGCGCTCAAACGCAAGGTACTCTTCGATCAGCCCTTCGGTTAGGAGGGGTCTGAAGCCAGACATCGCCACGTATCCGCGCACATGGCTTCGGTACTCAAGGCCGCCTCCATTGAGTTCAGCATATTGGGTTAGCAATCGACTTACCGTGGTGATATGCAGATCAAACACTTGGCGTACTCGCTCATTGGTGACTTGCCCCTCCCAGAGGAGCAGCGTTTCGATGGCTCGAAGTGTTTCCGGACTTTTGTTTGGATTGGGGCGGGGGCGGGGCATGGGGCTGGGCCGGGGTCAGATGACACGCAGCTTAGCATTGATGCTAAGTTAGCGTTTATGATATGTTAGCGTTTATGCTAATGTGAAGTAGATAGCCCAACTTCTGTGGAGTTGCACAGTGTCCAGCTCTCTGTTTGAGGTACTGCCATCGCAACTCTTTCGCCCATTGGCCTCGGCAAATCGGGAGAACTACTGGCGGCTGCTCTTGGGTCTGTACGAAGAATTCTTCGGGCCAGAGGCTGAGGTTCCCCCGGCGACCGGCTGGGAACGGCGGCAGTTGACGCAGTTCATCGAGAACTACCTCGAACACGATGACGCTTGGCAGGCAGAAGAGGGGGTAGGCCAGCTCACTCCGCTCAACATTCGCGCCAACATGTACTTGAGCCATCTCACGGAGAATGGCTGGTTCGAAGAAGAGCAGGTGGGACTCACGCGCACTCTGTCCATGACTGCTGTGGTAAGCCGTTTCCTTGCCACCTTGCAGGTCTTCACAGAAGACACGCCGGCGATGGTGGGCGCGAAGATGCGTTCCATTGAAGACACATTACGTCGGGTGCTTGATCCTGCAAGCAATGTCTACGGTGACGACTTCGTAAACGCCGGCGACAGCGCCCATGCGCTTCTGTCCGGGATTGCCGCCATGAGTCTGAACGTGCGTACCCTGCAGCGCGAGATATTCAAGTCCGCGACCCCCGGGGCGGCTATCCGTCGGTTGTTTGAAGACTACATTTCCAAGCACGTCATGGCTGACTATGCGGACTTGGCTGGCGCCGATCACCCCCTCGCACGAAAGGCGCAGGTGTTGAGCCTAACTCAGGAAATCCATTACGGGGATCATCGGGAACGGATCATCGTGTGGTTGGCCGAGCGACGCTACAAAGGTGATAAAGGCACGGCTGAGGCTGTCTATGAGAAGGCGATCAGGCGATTGAGCAATGTCTATCGTCTGCAAGACTACTTCGATCGCTTGGGCCAGGATCAGCGCCATATCGAGCGTCGCATGCTGGCCATGATCGAGTACCAGCTTCGCGCGCCGGGCCAGCTCGAGAGACGGATCAAAAAGGCTATCGCCGGAGTCAATGCTGCGGAGAACTTCGACGCCTCCATGCCCGTTGGGCCCGGAGCATTGCTTTCCGGTGAACTCCTGTTTCAACCACGCATCGCCCGTCCGCCCATTCCCAGGACCGCGGATTCTCCGCGGCAGATGACAGCCGAGCAGGAGGCGCGGATGAACCTGCACAGGCGTGCGCGTGATGCGCGTACCGCCATGCCAACAGAGGTGAGGGTGTACTTGCAGGGTGTCATGGGAGGAGGTAGGCAGATCCGGGCGTCTCAGCTTCCCATCACCGGTATCAAGCAATTTCGAATGGTGCAGACGCTGTCCACCTACGCACAGGAAGCAATGACAGGCCTCGGAAAGAAGCACCATGAAGGAATTTCAAAGCGACTACCTGGATATCGCTTCCAAAGCGCCGGTGATGAACGAATTGCCGGGCCGTATTTGGACATGCCGGACTTCTACATCACCAAGGTGAAATGACATGGCACGCCACTGGGAAAAGGCGCTTAGCCGCGACACTATGTACGAAGAGCAGGACTACGAGCAGGCGGCCTATCGGCTAGTAACCCATCAGGTCTTGTCCGCCTCTGACCGGGCGACCCGGAAGGATTACGGCATTGTCAGCCGAAATATCAATGACTTTGAGCAGGCAGTTCGTCCCCTTGGCATCGAGCTGTTGCACGACACCAACTACCAGTACATCGTGGCGCGGCCCGTGCACGTACTGACCCAACAGCGAGCCAGCAAGGACGAAACCCTGCTGCTGTTGGTGCTCGCCGGCGTTCATCATCGCGTCCGTTTCGAGGGGCGCGAAGAGCCAAATGGCGAAACTTTCGTCGATTTGCCTGACTTGCAAGAGCACTACGAGAAGGAAACGGGCAGGGACTTTCCCTCGCCTGGGGACTTCCGCTCTTTGATGACCAAGTTCAAGCGCTGGGGGATTGCTGCCTTTGAGGACAAGGACGATGTACGGAATCAGCTCGCGAAGGTTCGCATCCATCCCGCGATCGGAGATCTGCTGCGGAAGGAATACTTGAGCCATCTGGAATCCTTCCGTAAGGAAGTGGCAGGTGAGGGGGATGCGGCTACTTTCGACGCAATGAATGAAGTCACGGAGGATGGCGATGTATCTGCTTGAGAAATTTCACTTGGTACAGTTTTTCCTATTCCGTGCCGAAACCCTGAGCTTTAGCCCTGCAACAGGCATTGTGGCGCCTAACGGATCTGGAAAATCTGCGATTCTGGATGCGATGCAGATCGTCTTGTACGGAGGGGATCAGAATCAAATCGATCTCAATGCGCAGTCAGGGGGGGTATCAGGCACTCGAGGGCGTTCAGTGCGCGAATACTGCCTCGGCTACTATCGCGGTGACGAGCATATTCGTGAGAATGCGACGTCCTATTTGACCATGGTGTTTCGCGACACTGAGGGCGAATTGCCGCCGGTTTCGGTTGGCCTGGCCCTGGGCGCGTCAGTGGGCGACCCAAAGCTGCACGTCTACGGGCGCTATGTGGTCCAAGGGGTTGCGCTCGCGTTAGATGATCATCTTGAAGCGAACGCCGAGGCGGAACTTTTGCCGTTGGCCTGGGGAACGTTCAATAAGCTGATGGAGGACGCAGTCAGTCGCGTGAATGGTAGGCTCGCAGTGCCTCCGTCGGCGGAGAAGCAGGTTGAAGCAATGTTGTTCGCCTTGCGCCCCAAAGGAGGGGGCAGCATCGACCCGAGAGCTTTTCGGCGAGCGATGAAGAATGCGCTTAATCTGCAGAAAGTTCCTGACACCAGCAGCTTTGTTCGAAATTACATTGTCGATGCCTATCCTATCGAGCTCAAGAACTTCCGCTCCCAGCTCGACAATCTGCGCTCGCTTCAAGCCAAGGTTCTGGAAACACTGGACAGGCTTGAGAACGTCAAAAGCTTGATCGCAGCCGGTCATAAGGCTACTCAGACTCGGATGCACGCAGCGACCTATAGGGCGCTGTTGGATGACTATGAGCGTGAACAACACATGGATGCTGTTGATGCGGCACAAACTACGCTGCATGAAGCGCGGGACAGGCATCAGGCAGCGCAGAATGCAGTCGACAGCGCCAAGGCGGAGCATGATCGACTCAACGGCGTGTACATCGAACTAGAGCTTCAATCAGCAGCAGATCCGGCGATCAGTGCCGCCCGTGACCTGGCCAGCGAACGAGAGAGATCACTTAGACCTATCAAAACCAACGTGGCCCAGGCCATTCGCGAGGTGGTGGCGGGCTTCGAGAAGGCCAACCGCGTGAAACCCGATCTCGGAGGCTGGCAGCATCTGGCGATGCCGTGGGTTGAGCTTCTTGATGCGGTTTCCAGTACATCCGTATCCGATGCGCTTGTGCTTGACGTTTCGCAGGCCTCGGCAGCATTGCGCGAGTCCAGCATGCGGGTTGCTCCGATCATCCAGTCGGCACGGCGTCAGCTAGACCATGACGAGCAGAGGCTGTCCAAGCTTGGAAATGAACTTAGGATCGCTAACGAGCAGATCAAACGCATCCAGGAAGGCAAAGCGGAACTCCCGCCGGCCGTCCAAGCAGTTGTGAACATACTTGGAGACAAAGGACTTCTGTGCACGCCCGTCTGCGATTTGGTTACAGTCACAGATGCCGACTGGGCACCCGTAATCGAGGGATTCCTTGGTCGTTCGCGCACTGCCCTGGTTGTCCGTAGCGGCAAGTTTGAGGATGCCTTGTCCGTTTTCAACAAGATTCCGTGGGATACAAAGCCGGATTCAGTACTGTTGGTGAACCCGGTGAAGTCGAAGGCGGATATGGGTGTGGTTCCGCCAATGGGTCTCGCGCACCTGATCGCGGGTGACAATCAAGTGGCGGTGGACTATATCCGTCTTCGACTCGGCCGGCTGGAGCGATTGGAGCGCGTCACCACGGATAGCCCAGAGGGCTTCACCCGTACTGGCGAGCAGGCTGGACGTGCTGATTTCGGCCGTCGACGCCCCTTGTCTGCAACGGAACTGGTGTTGGGACGCCAAGATGCGAGCCATCGCCTGGCGGTGCTTCGGCAGCAGCGCAGCACTTTGGGGCAGAACGCAGCCGAATGCGAGCAGGAGGCGAACCGGTCGCGCCAGTTGGTTGAAGCCCTTGAGAAGTTGGTGGGACTTGAAGGACGTATCCAGGACATTGAAAGATGGCTGAACTCGCACATTCAGGAGCAATCCGCGCTTGATGCAAAGGCGGCGATGCAAGAGATCGCAAGCGCACCTGATCTCCTTGCTCGTCAGCTGCTCATCACAGAGGCAAGGCGAGCTGCCCTGGCAGCACAGTCGAAGCTGGAAGAAAGCAGCAGAGACGTCGGAACTCATGGTGAGGCTTTCCGGCAAGCACAGAGACGGCTAGACGAGCTTGCGGATAGAACCAACGGAATCTGCTCAAAGGCGGCTCTCAGTCGCCGCAATGAATACGTGGGTGATGAGTGGTTCGAAACAAAACGCGATGAGTTTGATGGTTCCGGCCTATCGCTGCATACGATTGTGGCGAAGATTAGTGACGCTACGGTTAGAAGTGGCAATCAGCTGTCTTCCCAGGTGCAGGCCTTGGCAAGTGACATGTCTACATACGCAAACCAATTCGATCCGCAGATGGATATCGCGGTGGGCGACTTGGGTGCCATGTGCGAGACGATGGCTCAGGAGAAGCAACGGCTAGAGGAATCCGAGCTCCATCACTACCAAGTGCTTTCCGCGGAAGCTGCAGAAGCGGCAGAGCAAACGTTCAAGGTGCAGATCGCCGCCCGCCTGAGCGACCACTTCGCCAGCATGCGCAGCACGCTCAATGAGCTGAACAGTACGATGGAGCGCTTGCCGCCATTCTCGAACAACGAGAAGTATCACTTCGTCACCAATCTCAATAAAGATCATGAGTCGCTGTACAAATTCATACTGAAGGTGGCTGGTGCGGGACCGGAGGGGGATATCTTCTCTGGACAGGTGGATGCTCCTCCTGAGTTCAGGGCGATGCTTGAGGGAAAGGATGCAGAGGCCAACAGGCTTCTGGAGGACTATCGCAATTTCTTCAACTTCGAGATTGACGTTCGCAGCAATGGTGTGACGGTGACCGACTTCTCAAAGCGCATGGACAAGGGTTCCGGGGGCGAGCACCGCGCGCCTCTTTTCATCGTTGCTGCAGCGTCGATGGCGCGCGCATTGGGAAAGTTGCGCGGTGATCAAGGCGGCATGTCGCTGATAATTTTCGATGAGTTGGGTGACAAGATTGACTCAGTGAATACCCGTGCCGTCTTTGAGTACCTGAAGGCATTGGGCCTTCAGCCCATCGTCGCGGCACCGGACGATGCCTTGGGTAAGATCAACGAATCGGTGGATACCTACATCGAGATGTACCGTGACGACGATCTTATCTCCATCAAACACGTACGCATTGATGACGATGGTCATGTAATTCTGGATTCCGATAACTGGCGCAAGCATCCCGAGCTTTTCGAGGAGGAGCTCAAGCGTGTTGAAGCAAGTCGAATGCCCCATGGGGAGGGGGTCGTTGCATGACTATAGCCCGGGCCTTCCTTACGTCAATTTTCAATCGCTCCCAGAATGCAGTGAGTCGTGGCAAGGATGAGCGAATAGCTCTCAGGCTGACGGAGTCATCATGCCCAGAGTTCTTCAGCCTGCGCAGCATCGAGGATGCAAGAGCGTTTCGTTCCGAACTTGAACTGGCTGAGCGCTCTGGAGCCATCGAAATCAAGGCCAAGGTGATGGTGCAGCCGCCTCTAGATGTTGCGGGCGTTGCCGTACTGAACCTCGCAAAGCTGGCGAACTTCTTGGGCGCACGACTTCGTCGTGATTCCGTATCAGAGGCCCGTTCCATGCTGGACACTCACACCGGCCTTTTCCCCGTACTGACCGAGGTCATTGAGCGCTGGTCGCTGGGCCATAAGGTTCGCGGGCAAGAGGCTACCGATGCTTCTGTAGCGCAAATACTGGATGCAATCAGACTCATTTCAGCAAGGCGAGGTGTCGTCAGGGACGAACTGTTGCGCCGGGTTTCGGCCATGATGTTTGGTGACAGCAAGCGAGTGGAGGGCATCGTGAAATGGATCGATTTGCTTTGGTTCAACTCTATTGCACCATCTGGACTTGATAGTAGCGAGGTCTTCTCGGCCATAGGCCTGCACAAGGAACCATTGCCCGTACTGATCTCAGGTCCGCTTACGGTTGTTACGTCGACTACGGTGGTGGGAGTGGTTCATCCATATCTCGGCTTCGCTCCTGCCCACATCACTGGATTCGTGCCGAATCCAGCCGTGTTGAGTTGGCGTGTTCTCACCATAGAGAATCGACAGACATTCCATGAGTTTGCTGAAGCTGCATCTGATCAAGTCGGCCTCGTGCTGCTCTATACCGGTGGTATGCCGTCCCCATCCTGGAGACAGGTCTACATGCTGATCTTGAAATCACTTCCTTGCCAGACAACTCAGGCGTTTCATTTCGGCGACTTGGATGAGGGGGGGATGAGAATTGGCGCCGTCATCGCAGGATCTGCCGCCGAGGCGGGGTTCACCCTGAAGCCGTGGTTGATGGATCCCAGGGAGCTCATTGGTCTCGGTTACGCTCTCAAGCCAACGGCTGAATCGGTGTCTAGCGCAATATCTCGAACTTGTCGATCCATCGGGTGGAATGACTTGGCCATTCATGTGGAAACGCATCCGGGGACGCTGGAGCAGGAGGTTCTCCTTCCACAGTTTCCAGGCTCCTAGAATTCTGGGCAGTCTGACCTAGGCGACAAATTGCTTTGCGCCGTCTTTAATGCCTTGATGCGCGTGCCCCGATCATTGCGGGAAGGGAATCATGAGATTTTTTGAACTTGATGCTGTAGATATCACAGCGCTCAGTGCTGGCGATCTGCGTGAATTGGTTGCCCGTCTTTGCGAAGCGGAGGTAATCCAGCAGGGGCGTCGGCCGAAGAGCGTTATGTGGGGAGGTGCGCAGGAGGCACCTGATGGCGGTTTGGATGTCCGTATTGAGGCTATGGACTTGCCGTCCAACGACGGCTTTGTTCCTCGTGGGATCTGCGGTTTCCAGGTCAAGAAGCATGCTATGGGTGCGGCGGCATGCAGGGACGAGATGTTGGAGGGTGGCACCCCAAAGCTCGTACTTGCAGATCTTGCCGATCGAAATGGTGCCTACATTATCGTTAGTGGCAAGGACGATTGTTCAGACAGCATGTTGGCGAGTCGAGTGCGGGCGATGGAGGCGGTCGCGGAGACCCTTCCTGGAAAAGCGTCTCTGCGCGTTGACTTTTATGGTCGAGATCGATTGGCGACTTGGCTACGGCGGCATCCAAGCGTTGCGCTGTGGGTTCGTGCGCGCCTCGGCCGCCCCTTGTCCGGCTGGAGGCCTTTCGGGAGGTGGGCAGCTACTCCCCCAGCCCAGAACGACGCATTCCTTGTTGATGACCACCCCTGCGTGATTGACGCGAACTCGAGCGCAAAGACTCCTATGCCTGTTTCTGAGGGTATACATCTAGCTCGAGAACGGTTGCGCCGCCGCGGTAGTGCGGTGCGCATCACCGGCCTCTCCGGAGTGGGGAATCCGAGCTAGTTTCATACATCGTTGCTAACGATCATGCGGTTCAATTGGTGCTGGACAACTGCCCGCCAGACGTGCATCGGCAGTTGCAGAAGCAGGTCTCCGCAAGTAGCGCGATGCTCAGCCTTCTGACAATCGAGTACGACATCTCGGACGATCGTCCTGAGGAAACCGAAGTGATCCACCTCGAGCCGTGCAGCGAGGAGACGGTCTCGATGCTGATCCAGCGGCGGCACCCAGACATCGGGAAGTTGAACGCGGGCAAAATCGCCGAATTTTCCGGCGGCAATTCGCGCATCGCGATCGCGCTGGCCAGCCGGGTAGATGCAGATGAGACGTTGACAAACTTCTCCGACGAGGACCTTTTCCATAGGTTGTTCAGTCAACGAAAAGGAGCGTCCAATGAACTTCTGGAATGCGCTGAAGCGCTATCGCTCGTCTATTCCTTCAATGTCTCCTCGTCCGAGTTCAATGATGAGCTTGGCGTCCTAAGTGCCATCGTTGGCCTCGATCGTCGTGGTCTGCATCGGGCTCAGGCTGAGTTGATGCGTCGTCAGCTCGCGCAGAGTCGTGGTGAGTGGAGAGCAGTTCTTCCTCATGCACTTGCCAATCGTTTGGCGAAGCGTGCGCTGGAGAACATCCCTGTCGATGCAATCAATGCCGAGCTGCTAAAGCCAGAGAACCTCCGACTTTTCGTCTCATGTGCGCATCGACTGGGATACCTGCACGATTTCGAGCCTGCGGTTCGGATGGCAAATAGTTGGGTGAGCCCCGGCGGACCGCTGCATGATATTGGATCGTGTAACGAAGGCACGCTGTCTGCATTGCTATACATAGCGCCGGTATTCCCGGAGACCGTGCTGCAGCTGATCGAGAACGCCGCAACCAAGCCAGGCTTTGCCTCGCGCGAGAACCGAAACTTCAGGTTGTTCGTGCGCCTGCTGCACCAGCTAGCTTACGACGACGATAAGTTTGATCGTGCTGCGACGGTCATGCTGAAGTTCTCCGAGGGCGAGAAGTCAGGTGAGAACAGGGACAGCATAGTTGGACAGATGCGGCATCTGTTCTCGTTGCACCTGTCAGGTACGCTGGCGCGACCAGAACGGCGGTGTGCGTTTGTCAGCAAGCTACTCGAGTCGGGCACCGAGAGGCATCGCGAGATCGCAGCCGAGCTGTTCCATGCTGCGTTCGAAGCGACGCACTGGACGTCTTTCTCTGCGTTCGACTTCGGTGCACGTAGACGTGATGCTGGCTGGCAGCCGCGAACGCGTGCCGAAGAGCTCGAGTGGTATATCGGCTTCTTGAACTTGCTGCGACCGGTGCTGACATGTGATGACTTGACTCTTCGCGACTGGGCGCGCTCACTTCTGGCAGGTCATTTCCGGGAACTATGGACGTTTGCGGGCTGTTTTGATGATCTCGAGGAGATAGTCAGAAGTCATGCTTCGAAAGGGGAATGGCCGCAGATGTGGGTCTCGGTAAAGAAGACGCTTGGCTTCGATGGCGACTCAGCTCATCCTGATCTACTGGCTCGGCTGGAGTCACTTTCGCGCGTTGCGGCACCATCCGACCTCTATTCTGAGATCGAGGCCTATGTGCTGTCCAATACTTGGGATCACATCGAGAGTAGGGGGGGGCAAGTAGCCTTCAGTGACGAGATGATCAAAGAGAAGGTCATCTCTCTTGGTGAGATGGCCGCAGCAGAGCTAGGTTGCTTAGAGCGATTGGGTCCAGGGCTTTGGTCGGGCGAGTTCGATGCACTGCATCCTTTCGGCATTGGGCTGGCGCAAGGCAGCGTCGACCTAATTGCCACTTATGAGCGTCTTTTGAGCCTGGTGCAACTGCAGGCGCCTGCGAAGCTCAATCCACAGGTGCTTCAAGGCTATATCAGCGCTGCAAACGATATCGACCCCCGCTTGGCCATGGTGATGTTGGAGCGGGTGCTAGATCATCCCTTGTTGCGGACCTTCTTCATCTACCTGCTCAGCGCCATCAAGATTGGCCCATGGGGGTTCAATATGCTGATTGAGTTGGCTCGAGGGGAAGAGTTCGAAGCGTGGCGGTTTGGACAGCTTGCCTATGGCCGCATGCACGAGTCCCTTACCGACAGCGAGCTCGCGGAACTGTTCACCATATTGAACCAGCGCCATGATGGCTTCTACACCACGCTTAGTGTGCTAGAAATGCGATTCTTCGCGGGGAGGGGCGGAAACTACGTGCCGAGTGAAGATCTCCTTTCGACAGGGCGCGACGCCATTCGCGCTCTACTCGGGGGGAAGCGCGGACAGACTGAATTGAATCGCATCCGAGGGACTAAGCGGATCGCCCAGCAGTGCCTATCTGAGTCTGCTCCAGAACAGGAAGTCGAGGAGATCGTGAGGTTGCTTTGCGAAGGGTTGGATGATCTTAGAATTCGCAGCTCTGATTTCGAAGTCCTCATGACAACGCTATTCCGCAACTTCCCGGAGATTGTCCTTGGAGAGATCTTCACGGGCGACGATAGGGAGCGTCGTTTGATTGATCGCGTTTTCAAGTGTCGTTTCGGAGGTGCTTCGCCGTCACTCAATAGTATGCCGGTGGATCGGTTGATTACCTGGTGTCGAGGTGATCAAGATCGGATCGTGGGTGTTGCCGCAGCGACCTGCGCCTACTCAACTGTAGAGGCAACCGATATACCACTAGAACATCCCAAACGCGTTGTCCTCAGTGCGTCCATCAAAGGCTTGCTGGAAGCCGCAGTGGACAAGCAATGCATCGTCGATGTGATGTTTGCCGGAATCCAGCCCATGAGTTGGTCTAGCTCGTTGGCTGACATCATAGAAATTCGGGCCAAAGCTTTTGCTGAGCTGCTGGAGCATCCATTGGCCGAAGTTAGGAATCTTGTGGCGGAGAGGCTTGAACGGATCGAGCTCACAGTGCGAAGAGAGCGACAGAGGGAGGCGGAAGATCACAGTCGACGGGAACAGCGCTTTGAATGATGCGTATGGGTGAGATGGAGCCGGCTAGTCATCTTGGTGTTGCGCCCCGCATAGATACTCGGTCCTGTTGGCTCATTGTGAATTCGATGTACATAGATGAAAGGACCCTGTGCACACTGATTGGTTCTACGCGGGCACAATCAGCTGTGGCCGAACAGCAACAGGGCGGCAACTCAGGCGGGACTGTCACTCAAGCAGCTTGGGACCCAGTAAGTCCTTGGTAGCAGGTCGCCGAAGAACCGCCGGATGAACGCTGTTCTTCGGCGTATCCCTGTGGTGACAGACGGCGCTTTGCGTGGTCCAGCCGATATGGAGGGTCGGCAGGGATTCGTGTAAAAAACAGCTAAAAGCGAGTTAAGTCATTGGCATGGTTAAAGTTTCCAGCGACGACTGTGCCACTGCAAGCCCCGGGTTGCTATGCTGCTCCCAGAGCCGACGCCTAGAGTGAGGCATGGAGCGCGACCGCTATCCCCCTCTCGCTGCTGAGTGCGAGCATTGGCTGCGCACCGAGGTCGCCGTGGCCTACGACGCACTCAAAGCCGATCCCACGCGGGGTTTGGCCATCGATGACGTGCGAGCCAACCTCGTCAAAGCTCGTCGCGATCGCGAAGCTGCGGCGTCCTCGTGCGGCGGCAATGGTTGGTGCAACTACTGTGGGAGCGACGTGAGTCGCGATGAGGCATTACCGGTAAAGCTTCATCACGACTCACGTCGCTCCCACAAAAGCAGGGTGGCCGCTGCGTACGAAGCGACGCCCCTTCTACGTCCCCTGCACACCCTTCCAGAACGCAACATGCCCGCGAATCTGTTTGGCGGCGTCCTTCGGCTCCGGGTAGTACCAGGCCGCATTGGCGTTGACCGCATCTCCGACCACCACGTCGTAGTAGTGCGCCGTGCCTTTCCACGGACATACCGTAGTGTGGCTGGATTCGCGGAAGTATTCGCGCGGGAGCGACGCCAAGGGGAAATAGTGGTTGTTTTCGACTACGACCGTAGCGTCGCTGCTGGCCAGGGTGGTGTCGTTCCAGATGGCTTGTTTCATTGGGGGAACCTGCAGTGAGGGTGCCGGCCAGTATGCGCGTCGACAAAAAGAAACGGACATACAGCCTCTTCCGACCTGCTGATCCTGTGAGAGCGACGTCAGTCGCGATGAAGCTTTACCGGTAATGCCTCATCGCGACTGACGTCGCTCCCACAGGAAAATCTGACTGCAGGCAGGTTTGTGAAGCTAGTGATTGCCCGCACTCAGCCACCGGGCTTCAAAACCACCTTGGTCCAGCCGTCTTCGCGCGCATCGAAACGTTTGTAACCCTCGGGCGCCTGCGCCAGTGGCAACTCATGCGAGATCAGGAATGAAGGCTTGGCCTTGCCTGCCTGGATCAGGTTGCAGAGTTGGCGGTTGTACGCCTTGACGTTGGCCTGGCCGGTGCGGATCTGCTGGCCCTTGAACCAGAACTCACCGAAGTTGAAAGCCAGGTGGCCTTGCTTGGCCAGCTTGTCCTCGGCACCCGGGTCCTCGGGAATGAACACGCCCACGACGCCTATCCCGCCGGTCGGCTTCACCGTCTTGACCAGGTTGTTCATGGTCAGGTTGGGCACTTCATGGCCCTTGCAGTTGAAACATTGATAACCGACGCATTCGCAGCCGCGATCGGCGCCGTTGCCTTCTGTGAGTTCGAGCACCTGCTCGACGCCGCTGCCTTCCACGTCGTGGATCGCGATTGCACCGATTTTTTCGGCCAGTGCCAGGCGGTCCTTCTGCATGTCGACCACCATGACCTTGCTGGCGCCCTTGATCATCGCCGAATACGCCGCCATCAGTCCCACTGGCCCGGCGCCGTAGATCACCACCGTTTCGCCAGGCTGCACGCCGGCCAGTTCGGTGGCGTGATAACCGGTGGGAAAGATATCGGAAAGCATCACGTAGTCGTTCTCCTTCTCCTGCGCATCCGGCGGCAACACCAGGCAGTTGAAGTCGGCATACGGCACGCGCAGATACTCGGCCTGGCCACCTTCGTACGGTCCCATGCCGGCGAATCCGTAGGCGCCGCCGGCGTTGCCCGGGTTCACCGTCAGGCAATACCCAGTCTTGCCGCGTTCGCAGTTGGCGCAGAAACCACAGCCGATGTTGAAGGGCAGGCACACGCGGTCGCCGACCTTGACCCGATCCACCGCATCGCCGACTTCGATCACCTCGCCCAGGTTCTCGTGGCCGAGGATGCGCCCGGCCTGCATGTCGGTGCGACCTTCGTACATGTGCAGATCGGAGCCGCAGATATTGGTGGTGGTGATGCGCACCAGGGCATCGGTGGATTTTTCGACTTTCGCATCGGGGACATCGACCACGCTGACATCTCGCGGGCCGTTATAGACGAGGGCTTTCATGGGGAATTCCTTGAGCGAGAGTGACGCCGGGTGCCGACGCGCTGTCGCAGCGTTGTTGTTGTGCGGTAAGGGTGTTGAAGCGAGCTTAGCGATCGGCGCGTATGCATCGCGGCAAGACGATGTGATCCGTGGGTGAAACCGGCTTCGTCCGGCCCTGGGGGTTTTTCTCGATGACCGACAATCGTGCTTGCCACTGAAGCGCCATCGATTGACCTGAAACGCCTGCTGGATTCATGAGGCAACCGCTCCGCAAGTAACGCCAGGTGCCGCGAATTTGTCTAAGGCAACGCTGATCAAGTCTCAAAAACCTGAGAAAATAGTCTCATGTATTGGATAGCGGGAATCGAGCGATGAAGCAGCAGACCTTGGCGATGGCGGCGGATCAGGAAGTTGGGTTCGAGCAGTACCGTCGGCCCACGCGCCGGGATGTGTTTCTTTCGACGATGGAGCAGATCGTGCCGTGGTCGGCGCTGTGCGCGGTGATCGAGCCGCACTACCCCAAGCCTGGCAACGGTCGTCCGCCGGTGGGGCTGGAGCGGATGCTGCGGATGTATTTCGTGCAGCACTGGTTCAACCTGGCCGACCAGGCATGCGAGGAAGCACTGCTCGATAGTCCGGCGCTGCGGCGGTTCGTGGGGATCGACCTGGGCCGCGAGCGGGTGCCCGACGCCACCACGCTGCTGAAGTTCCGCCGCTTGCTGGAGCACCACGAGTTGGGCGCAGCGTTGTTCGCCCAAGTGGGAGACGTGCTTGAGGACCGCGGCCTGAAGGTGGGCACCGGCACGATCGTGGATGCCACGATAATCGCAGCACCGAGTTCGACCAAGAACGCCGACAAGGCCCGCGATCCTGACATGCACCAGACGCGCAAAGGCCAGCAGTGGTATTACGGGATGAAGCTGCACATTGGCGTGGACAGCCGCACGGGGCTGGCGCACAGCGCGGCGGTGACCGCAGCCAACGTACACGACAAGCACTTGCTGGAGGACCTGCTGCACGGGGAGGAGCGGCGGGTCTATGGCGACAGTGCCTATGCCAGCCAGAAGGCCCTGATTGGCGAGCATGCGCCGCATGCCAAGGACTTCACCAACCAGCGGGTGCGCAAGGGCGGCGAAGTGGATGAAGCCGAGCGCAACCGCAACAAGTCCAGGATCCGGGCACGGGTGGAACACGTGTTCGCGGTGGTGAAGCGGCTGTGGGGCTTCAGCAAGGTGCGCTACCGAGGGCTGGAGAAGAATGCCAATCGCAGCTTCGTGGTGTTGGGGCTGGCCAACCTGTACTTGGCGCGTGCCCGTGTGGCGGGATAGATGCCCTTGGTGGGCAGCGATGGGGGTGAAAATCCCCGACCGCTGCAAGGTTCAAGCTACAAAAGTCCATGTAGGGACAAAAATCGCTTCATCGAATTCATCTTGATCAGTGCAATCGCTGTGCAGCTACTTGATCAGCGTTGCCTTAATGCCCAGCCAGACTGCGGCGATGCCGAGTACAACACTTGCGCCCGCGTACAGCACGGCAACCCACAGCTCGCCACGCCGCAACAGGTGGGTTGCTTCAAGGCCGAATGCAGAAAACGTGGTAAACCCGCCGAGTAGGCCGGTGAAGAGGAACAATCTTGTGCTTGGGCCAAACAGCTCGAACCGCTCGGCGAGGCCGGCAAGAATGCCCACAACGAGACATCCCAGCACGTTGACGGCGAACGTGCTGTACGGAAAGCGCTCTTGTGCGGTCAGGTGTAGGACGACGCCGCCAAGCTTGTAGCGAGCGACCGCGCCAATGAACCCTCCGAGACCCACGAGCAGGATGGCTTTCATGCTGTGTGACCTGCCGTGAACTCAAGAATGCGCCTGGAGAAATCGATCGGCTCGACTTCGCGCTTGAGGTCCAGCGTGTAGTCGCCGAACCGGTTGATGTGGCTGGTCCGGTATGGCGACAACCCAGCAAGCACTTCCGGGCTGATGTTAGCGCCATCTTGCCGCAGCTCCGCCAGCACCCGGGTCATCTGCTCCACGTTGTGCAGGATGACCAGGTTGGCCACCAGCTGGTTGTAACGCACGATCTTGCGCTGCTCGTGCTGGACGTTCTCGGCAATGATGCCCTCGCCGCCGAAGAACGCCCATTTGACGAAGCCGTTGAACTCCTCGCTTTTGTTGGTGGCGGCGTGGATGGTTTTGCGCACTTCGACATCGTCGATGTAGCGCAGCAGGAACAACGTGCGCACGGCCTTGCCCAGTTCGCGAAACGCCCAGTACAGCTTGTTCTTCCGGCTGTAGGTGCCGAGCCGGCGCAGGATGGTCGAGGCGGTAATCTTGCCCACTTTGATGGAAATCGCGACCCGCAGCATGTCGTGCAGGTGGGTCTCGATCAGCTTCCAGTCGATGCTGTCGCCGAACAGTGCCTGGATGTTCTCGTACGTCCGCCCCGGCTCCGGCCGGGAGAACACCAGATCCTTGATGTTGCGGATGCGAGGCATCAGGTTGATGCCTAGCAGATGCGCCAGCCCGAACACCGGGAAGCTCTGCGCCTGGGTGTCGCCGTGCACCGTGTCGGGCTGGATGTCGGAGCGGTTGGCCAGCAGCCCGTCGAGGATGTAGACCGCCTCGTGCACGCCGCACGGGATGAAGTGGCTGAACAACGCGATGTACTTGTCGGACACGTGGTAATAGCCGATGCCGCCATAGCCGCCGTACCGGATGTGGTACTCCGACAACAGGTTCTGCTCGTACACGCTCCACTTGGTGCCGTCGGCCGAGGCGCTCTTGCCGCTGCCCCAATAACCGGGCAGCTCGAACTTGTTGTACAGGTTGATCACCTCGACGATCGCCTTGTCGAGGGTCTCGTCGGTGACGTATTTCAGGTTCAACCAGGAGATCTGACGCCGGCTGAAACCCTTGACCGAGCGCGCGGTCTGGGTCGGCCCAAGATTGCAGCCGTAGCAGAACAGCGTGGTGATCACCCGCCGCAGCAGATCGTCGACCCGCGCGTCGGTGCCGGCGATCGGACGGAAGTGCACGTGCAGATCCAGCCAGCGGGTGGTGTCAACCAGGACATCGACGATGCTGGTCGGTGGCAGGCGTTCAGTGATCGCGCTATCCACCGCGGCGATCGCCTGCGTTACCTGGGCGCCCTGCAGGCGCCTGAGCACCAATCGCCCGTCGACCACGCTGGCGTGCAGGTTGTCCGGAAACCGGGCATCGACGGCATCGGCCAATGTCGTCAGCTCGGTGCGCAAGCCCTGCACAAAGTCGGCCGCGTCGGTGGCGATCCCCGATACCTCGCCGTAGGCGTCCAGCTCCTGCGCGAACGTCGCCTCGTCGACCAGCTGCTCGCGGTAGTCGTCGTAGCGCTCGCCGTGCGGGATGTACAAGTCGCCGGATTTGAGTTCGTCCTTGACCTGCGCCAGCACCGCCAGCTCGAAATACTTGCGGTGGATCCAGCCGGGGCTGGCAGCAGCCAAGGCCTTGGGCAGCACGTGCTTTCGCCAGGCGGCCGACAGCCAAGTCAGGTCGGTGGTCACCTCCAGCCCCAGCCCGGCCGCGTCGACCGCCTCGCGACGCTGGCTGCGCAGCGCGAGTACGGCGCCGATCATGTGCTCCATGCTGGGATCCTGGCTGGCGGCCCGCAGGCCCATGATCTCCAGACAGTTGAACAGCAGCGGGCGCAATGTCCCGTACGGCGCCAGCAGGAACGGCAGGTAGTTGCGGCCGGCGTAGGCCATGTGCTCATCGCATTCGGCCATCAGCAGGCTGATGTCGGCGACCAGCACGCCCTCGATCGCATCCACGCGCTGGGTATCGGTGCCCTCGACCTGGTAGGCCTGCAGGATCTCCCGGAGCTGGCCGATCAGCGCGTCGGCGCGCTTGCTGTGTTCGAGCTGGTAGGCGATCAGCTTCTGCTGCGCGGTGTTCTCCAGGTTCTGAATCAGCCGGATGAACAGGTCGGCCGCATCGTCGAGCGTCTTGCGGTACTGCGAACGGATGAAGATCGCGGCCAGCGCATAGCGCTTGACCGGGACCAGTTCGGCCAGTTCGCTGGCATCGAGCGCGCGGGCCATCGCGCGGAATTGCTTGAGCTTGGGCACCGAGACATCAATCGGCGGCAGTTGCTCGGCCAAGGTACGCAGGCGCTGGATGTGCTGCAGGTAATGGCGCACTTCCTTGTTGGTCGGCCGCTTGGGCTCGCGCTTGAGCGCGTGCCAGCCGCTGTGATGGCTGCCCGGCGGCGTCAGCAGCAGCTCGTCGATCAGCGCCCGCATCGCCGGCGTCAGCGCGTCCGTAATCTGGCGGTAGTGCGCGTCGTGGACCTGTTCGCGGGCGGCGATCGCGAGACGTTCGAGCGTGCTGAACGCCGGCAGCTCAAAGCGGTGGTGCACCAGCTCTTCGAGCATCACGTTCACGATGTCGGGCACGATGTGTTTGGTCTGAGCCGCCGTTTCAGCAACCGTGCCAAGCCAGTCACGCCCGGCGCTATCGAGCGGGCGGACATTGAGGAACGCCCGCAGCTGGGCCAGGTGCCCACGCTTGCCACCGGACGTGTCGTAGCTCGCCAACCGGTCGGCCGGTACGCGCCGCATCCCCACGGCCTGGGCGACGTGCTGCGCGATGCGTTGGGGCACCTCGTCCAGTGTCGTGAAATAACCCAACCGCTGAAACAGCTTCAGATGCAGCAACAGGGCCAGACGCGTGGCCGGGCCGCTGGTGATGCTTCGGACGCACTGAAGTTCCGCCTCGCTGGGCGTGTAGATGTCCTGCAGTTCTTTGGCGGTGGGATCGGGCTTGAGGCGTGGGTAGGCGGTTTCGTGCAGCGTCGTCATGCGCAGCTCAGTCCCAATGGCGGCCGCCCGCTTCATCGCGCAAGGCGACGGCGAGGAAGCACTGGTGGTTGTCGGCGATGCGGTGCATCTCGTCGAGCAGCATCGCGATGGTTTCTTCCAGCGCCGCGTCGTCAGATGCGGCGATCGCCAGGCGGTAGCGAGTGCCATCGGCATCGAGCCGCTGCGCCTGGTGGGGGTGCAGGCAGATCTGCTCGATCAGCCGATGGGCCTTGGCCAGGCCGCGCACGCGCGGGGTGAGCCGGGTCAGCGTGATGGTCGCCTCCACTGTCGTGCTCGGCACCGGCGCGACAGCCGGCGCCGGCAGCGCCAGGCGCGGGGGCGCGATCGGCGGCAGACTGGCTTCGATGCGCTCACGGGCGAACGGATCGGCGCCATCGAGGTAGCGCATCGCCGAATTTACGTCGCGCCAGCCGACGTACTCCATCAGCGCCTTCACGTCCCAGCCGTTGGCGTTGGCCCAGCCGGCGAAACCCCGGCGCAGCGAGTGGCTGCTGTAGTCGTCGGGCGAGGCCAGGCCGGCCTCGCGGAAGATCCGCCGCAGCAGGCGCACCAGGCTGTTGGGATGCAGCGGCGTGGCGGCGATCCCCGCCCACTGGTCGACCGCGCGGAACAGCGGGCCCTCGTGGAGGTCGGCCGCCGCGATCCAGGCCGAGGTCGCCGCGACCGGACACCAGCGCGACAGCGCCGGCACCTTGTAGGTCCGGCCGGTGTGCTGGCGGTCGCCCTTGCTGTGCGACAGGAAGCAGGTCATGCCTTCGCCGGGCACCAGGCGCAGGTCCTGCACCTGCAGACGAACCAGTTCGTCGCCGCGGAAGCCGCGCCAGAAGCCCAGCAGCACCAGGGCGCGATCGCGCAGGTGCCGGAGCCGGCCGGCCGGATCGCCGCGCGTGCCGGCCGCGGCCGCGGCGCCGTCGAGCCAATCCACCACCTGGCCCAGTTGCGTGAGCTGCAGCGGTGTGGCGCGCTTCTCTTGGCTCGGGTGCAAGGTCTGGATGCCCTTGAGCACCTTGCGCACGATCGGGGCCCGCGTGGGGTCGGCAAAGCCGTGCGCGTGATGCCACTGGGCCAAGGCTGCGAGCCGGTGCTTGAGCGTGTTGAGTGCGAGTTGCCCCGCGTAGGCGGCCAGGTAGCGGGCCACCTGATCGGCGGTCGCCGGCAGATGACCGCCCCAGTCGACCTCGAAGTGACGGGTCGCGCCGGCGTACGCGCGCTCGGTGTTGGCGCGGGTGGCCGCATCCAGGTACTGCTCGACCGTGCTCATGGTGGGTGCTCCCCGCTTGCCATCGCTGCGGACCGACGACGAATCGCCTGCGCTGAGGGTTTCGTACCGCTTCGGGCCGACTCTACCCCAGTTTTGGGGCTAAGGCGGGATAATTCCACATTATCCCGCGTAACTAGTCAGCCGTAAATACGGCTTGACTTGATATTATATAGTACGTAAATACGTAGTACGTACTACGGTACGAAATTCTCAGGAGGCGGACATGGCACGCGGCGGGCTCTACAAGTCGGAAATCAAGAAGGCGCGGGACAGCCTGTTGGCGCAAGGCATCAATCCTTCTCTCGATGCGATTCGTATCGCCTTGGGCAACACGGGCTCCAAGACGACCATCCATCGCTACCTCAAGGAATTGGAGGCGGAGGAAGGCCAGGGTGTCGGGGCGACGGTGGCGGTCAGCGATGCGCTGCAGGACCTGATCGGCCGGCTCGCAGCACGCCTGCACGAAGAAGCCGAGACTGCGATTACCGAGGCTCGGGAGCAGTTCCAGGCACAAATGCGGGAGCGCGAAGCCGCGCTGGAGAGCCAACGGCAGGAGGCGGCCGCGCTGAGCACCCAACTGCAACGCACCGAAACCGCCCTGCAGGCCGAAACCGAGGCGCGCGCGCAGGGGCAGCAGGCCCTCACTGAGGCGAACACCACGGTGCGCCAGCTGGAGGAGCGCGTCGCCGGGCTGACGACGCGCGTGGTCGAGCACGAGGCGCACGCCCGCTCGCTGGAGGAGAAGCACCAGCACGCACGCCAGGCGCTGGAGCACTACCGCACCTCCGTCAAGGAGCAGCGCGAACAGGAGCAGCGCCGGCACGAGCAGCAGGTGCAGGAACTGCAAGTCGCATTGCGCCAGGCCAACGAAGCGCTGACCGCCAAGAACCACGAGCTGCTGCAGCTCAATCGCGACAACGGCCAGTGGCTGGAGCGCCACGGGCGTCTGGAGCGCGAACTGGCGCAGGCCAAGCACACCGCGGAGGCACAGCAACGGGAACTGGATGCGTTGCGACTGACCGCGACCGAGCACCAGGCCCTGCAGACACGATGGGCCGAGGACGTACGAACGCTGGACAGCGTACGCATCGAACTCACCGACGCCCGCGCCGAAACCACCCGGGAGCGGGAGCGCCGCGAGCAAGCCGAAGCCAATGCGCTGCGCGCTGGCGTGCGCCAGGAAACGCTGGAACAGTTGCTGGCACAATTCCGCCCCGAGCACGCCAACGACAGCGCGGCCGATGCGATCTCATCCCGTGAGAAGGCCGCCCCTTAGCCTCATCGCGTTGAACGTCCGGAGACTCACATGAGCAAACTTGATGATGCCATCGCGGGGCTGGCGCCGCGCGGGAGGCTTACCACGCCCGTTGTCTTATGGTGTGGCAAGAACTGCAAGCCGCCGAGCCGGCCGCTGCGAAAGTGCCGCACAAGGCCTTCAAGCTTTACGAGCCGGGCTACTTCCATATGGACGTCAAGTACTTGCCGCAGATGGCCGATGAGCGTCGCCGACGCTATCTGTTTGTCGCCATTGATCGGGCCACGCGTTGGGTGTTCGTGGCGATCAAGAGCGACAAGAGCGCCGCCAGTGCCCACAGCTTCTTGCAGGCGCTGCACCAGGCCAGCCCGATCAAGATCGTCAACTGTTGACCGACAACGGCAAGGAGTTCACCGATCGCCTGTTCGCCACGCGCGAGCGTCAGCCCAGTGGCCATCACGAGTTCGACCGGCTGTGCCGGGCCTTGGGCATCGAGCACCGCCTGACCAAGCCCAGGACGCCGAAAACCAATGGCATGGTCGAGCGCTTCAATGGCCGCATCAGCGACGTGCTCAACACCCACCACTTCCATGGCGCCGACGACCTGGAGCACACCCTGTTACGTTACGTGGCCTTGTACAACCACCAGTTGCCGCAGTCCGTGTTGAAAAGCAAGACACCGATCCAGTCCATGAAGGATTGGTACAAGTCCCATCCGATGCTCTTCAACAAACGGCCTTATGATCGTGCGGGATGCGACAAGTAGCATCCTCTCGGGTGATCGTACGGGGTTTGCCGGCGTGCGGGCTATGCGGCACCCTTGGCAGCCAGTACGTCGAGCTTGTGGATTTCCGGGTCCTTCGCGAATAGATCCGGTGCTTGTTCCATCAGGGCTTCGGCGACCTTGCCGGATAAATGGGCGTCTCGACCGGCGTCGTCATCAAAGGTGTCGAAGATGCCAAACGTCGACGCCCCCAATTTTACGGCGTACCAGGTCGCGGTGCCGGGTTCCTGCTGAACCAGTTCAAGGCCGCTGTTGAGAAACGCCTCGACCTCGGCTTCCTTGCCGGGTTTGGCTTCGAGTGGGACCCATAGTGCTTTGCTTACCATGTCGGTTCTCCTTGGGGTTGGATGGACGCGGCCCGGGCAGCTTCAGCACTGACCCGGTCCGGTGCTGCGGTTTCGCTCTTCCTGTGACAATCTGGAACAAGACGCCGAGAATGGCTACTCCGCATACCGCCACCACATCACTTTGCATTGGTTAGACAGCTCAACTCTCGCCGAGAATGCTATGCAGGTACTGCACGGCGATCGAGCCCTCGCCGACGGCCGAAGCCACGCGCTTGACGCTGCCGGAACGCACGTCGCCAACCGCGAAGACCCCAGGCCGGTCGGTCTCCATCAGAAAGGGCCTCCGGTCACGGGCCCAGCCCGCATGGCTCAGATCTTCCGAGGCCAGATCGCCGCCGGTCTTGATAAAGCCTGCGTCGTCGAGCGCCAGGCACCCGCCCAACCACCCCGTATTCGGGGTCGCGCCGATCATCACGAACAGGTGGCGTATAGGCCTCTCCTCGGTCTCACCCGTTTGGTTGTTCCGCCAGAGCAGGCTCTCCAACGCACCATTGCCGATCAGGCCAGCGACCTCCGTATGCCGATGAAGCGTTATGTTGTCTGACGGCTCGATTCGGTTGATCAGATACGACGACATGCTGTCGGCCAATCCTTGCCCGCGCACGAGCATGTGGACGTGCCGGGCACGGTTCGAGAGAAACACCGCCGCCTGACCGGCGGAGTTACCACCGCCCACCACCGCCACCTCCTCATCCTCGCACAGCGAGGCCTCCACATGGGTCGCGCCATAATAGATGCCGGCGCCCTGGCAATCGTGTTCGTTGTCGAGACCGAGGCGCCGGTACTCGGCGCCGCTGGCGATGACGACGGTGCGGGTCTTGATCGCCTCGCCGTCGTCGAGTCCCAGGGTGAACGGTCGCTGGCGGCAATCGAGCGAGCACGCGCTGCGCGGTGTCACCACGTCGGCGCCGAACTTCTGCGCCTGGGTCAGCCCGCGCCCGGCCAGCGCCTGGCCCGATATACCCGTGGGGAAGCCCAGATAATTCTCGATCTTCGAACTGGTGCCCGCTTGGCCGCCCGGCGCGGTGCCCTCGATGACGATCACGCGCACACCTTCCGAGGCGGCATACACCGCGGCCGCCAGGCCAGCCGGCCCGCCACCCACCACGGCCACATCGTAGACCTCCACCGCCTCGCGCGGCTCCGACAGCCCCAGGCAGTCGGCGATCGCGCGCGGCGACGGCCGCTTCATCAGCTCGCCGCGGCAGACGACGGCCGGCAGGTCCGCGCGCGCAATGCCGAGCTCGCGCAGGAACGTCTCGGCGCTCGCGTCGCTGTCCACGTCGACATAGCGATAGGGGTGGCCGTTTCCCGTCAGGAAACTTCTGATGGGCAAGGCGCCGCCCGTGTGGCTTGAGCCGACCACGATGACATTGCCCTGCTGATTTTCGATCAGTGCGGTGCGGCGCAGGATGAACGCGCGCGTTACCACCTCGGCGATATCGGCATGCCGCGCGATCAGCCTCCAGAATCCCTCGCGAGCGATGAACAGCATCTGGCCTGCCTCGATCACGGTCCCGCGCACCAGGCTGCGCCGGTTGGAGAACATATCGATCTCGCCGGAAAACTCACCCGGCCCGTGCGCGGTGATCTCCTGTTCGCCCTCCCAGCCCAAGTGGGAGATGCGCAACTTCCCGCTCAGAACCACAATAAACTCGGCGTGCTGCTCGCCGACATCGAACAACACCTCGTGCGCCTCCACGTCATGCACCGTCCCGAAGGCCCGAACGGCCTCGAGCTGCGCCTGGGTCAGCGTCGGAAACGCTTGCGCGCGGCGGCGGGTCCAAGGGTCGGTCGAGTTGGTCATATGATTGCGCGGGAGGTTTTCCAGCAACGTATGTTAGCTATATGGTCGTGATGAGGTTGAAGCTGGTCGTGAGGTCAGTCAACGTCTTCGTCACTCCAGCGCGGCAGGTCCCACGCGATCGCATGAAACCACTGGGCGGCTCTCCCTCGGTCCAGGCTAGTGCCACTTTCAACGGTCGGCGCCAAGTCGGCCATGAACGCCTGCAGGACCGCTGCCGGGGCAGCGCCGTGGCCTTCACAGTACTCGGCGAAGTCAGGCGGCACCGGGATGGTGAGAAGGGGATAGCGGTCGCGCTCCATGCCAGTCCTGGAACTTATTGCGTACGAGTGAGCATAACAGCGCCCCCAAAATTCGAACGGCAGTCATCGACGATCGATGCGCCGGCGGCGTGCGGATGTGCCAAGTGTTGACACACCTACATATGCGGGCAGTCCGACATGGGTGTCAACACCCCCGAGCACGCCACGGAACGGGTCGTGGTCCTGATGCCCCCCAAGCAAAAGGCCAACGCCAGCCGCCGCGCGAAAGCGGCGCGGCTGTCGCTGGGCGATTTCATCCGCCGGCAGATTTTCGGCGATGAGGAGCTCTTATCGGCTGTGGTGGCTCAACTTGAGGAGTCGACCGCCACAGCAACCGCCGCGCTCGACAGCGCGACGGTTTGTCTGGCCGATGCGCGGGCGCTCCAACCCGAATGCGAGGCGCAGGCACGCGCGAGCGCGCGAGCCGAGTTCGCCGATGTCGACCCCGAGGCGTTCGCCGAGCTGGTCGCCGGCGCGCCGGGATCGCGGGTGCACCCGAGGGCGGGCCAATGAACGCCTTATCGGTGGTGGCATAAACCGAACCCGCATGATTCGTGAAAAGAAGATCCCGGAACCCGAGGGATATCCCTTGTTTGGCTGGACATCGACCACTGTCAAAGCCCATCTGCAGGCGCAGCCGCCGGGAGTAGGTGACGCCATGATCATCTACAACGCGCATGGCGGGTTTCATGCGTACCCGCTGGCGACGGTGGTCAACCCATCCGCCGGCCGGCAAAAGCGCTCGTGCTCTCCAAGGCCGGCAGTTCGGGAGGCACCGCGTTTTACCGCAGCGGAATCAACGCGTTCATGCCCAAAGGTCGCACCTGCATGATCCCGCCCGTGCCCGCGCTTTTGAAACACCTTACCTCGGAGTGCGACGTGGTTCTGGATATGCCGCTCAATGCGCAAGAACCGATTCGATAAGGGAAATCATTTACAGATTCAGCCTGTTAGGTAACTTTTGGCTGTTTTTCGCACGAATCCCTGCCGACCCTCATATGGGGCCAGCTGGCATCGCCAGGTGAGCCGCTCCAGGTTGTGACGCCTAACATGGCCCAGTCGGATCTGCTGGGCCGTGGGCGTATGCAGGCCGGCTACCTCAACGGGCAGCGGGGCAGCGTGGGTGCAGGCTGCGCTCAAAGATCTAGGAGAGATCTGGACCAATGGTGTCACTTCGACTAGCGCCAAGATTCGACTCTGCCTCTTTTCCAGGCTCCGCGCGAATCCTGGGAGTGACCGGCTAGAAGATATTGAAGTCTCTCCCGATTTATCCGATGCGCCCAGGAAGGATGGGCTTTAGGTTCAGCCTTGGCTCCAACAGCGATGGACCGAAGCAGGCTCAAGGCCAAACATGGATTCGGGGTGTCTATCGTGGTAGGGCAATGGCTGCTTCCGACGCATAGCGGTCGTTCCAGTTCTTACGCCAGAAGGGCTGCGTCAGCGATAACAGCCTGTAGTTTAGCGTCTAGGATCGAAGCGGAGTATGGATGGCCTTAGACCGAGTATCCGCCCTTCGCCGTTCTTAGGAGAGTTTGCCCGCAATTACTCGGCTGCTCTATATGCCTGCTTGCGAACACATTAACGGCTAAGGACTCTTTCCCATAAGCGGCGGTGAGTTGTTCCAGGCCAGCCGGCGTCACAACGAGGTAGCAACCCTCGCCCCACAGAGAATCCGCATCGATTCCAACCGGGCCAGCGTCACGCCACCAGTGAAGCTCTGCGACCACCGTTCCGCTCGCATCGAAGAATACGCTCGGTGTCTCGTCATGAGCGCGCCAGCGAAGCCCCTCAACCCAGTTTGGGCATAATGCAAACGGATTGGCCGCTGTGTCAAAGCCCATGTCCACGGAGCAGACAACTCGCCTTACCAGCGTTGGTGCCAGATCATTGTCGAGTGGGACGTACTGGCCTAGCCAAACAGCGATGGGCAGCTTGGCGTAACAATCGTCGAACTCTTCACTATCAGTCTCTGCCCAAGGTGCTCTAAAGCGGTAGAAGCGGTGCTCTGACAGTCGTGCCTTGTGGATATGGAAGCGAGACACCTCGGCCACGACTTGGCCGTCGCAGTGCGCCAGGAAAGGGGCAACATCGCCGTCAACCTCGTCAATCCACTTCTGCTCTCGCTCGGACCAACCGGCACTTCGGTCAATCAGCGGCCTTCGAATCCACTCGGGACGAACTCGCGGGAGCATCAATGGCCGAGGCGGAAGCGGGTAGCCCAATCTCTCCAACAGCATCGGACTGTCCCGGCTCTCCAACTTGCCGGCCAGGCGCAGCTCCCCTGCGACGTGGCGAAGGGCAGCAATGGCGATGTAGGCGTGTGGCTTCATGTAAGTGATCTGCATATCAAGGACACGAAGCTGAGCCTCAAGCTCTTTGACACCAGAGGGCCCGAAGGCCTCAAGTCCACCCCAATCCTGGATGAACATCGCCGCGCGACGGCGAACTGTCATCTCCTCGATGTCTGCCGCCTTTGCAATGTGACGTGCCGTCGAGCGCAACATACGAGTCCAGCCAAGCGGCGATTCGACGCGCATTGCACCAGTTCTCTCGTCCGTGAATGCCTGGTCGCTCTCTGGCAGGTCACTGAATTCGAGGAGATAGAAGAGCGGCAGTGGCGTCGCGTCAAAAGAGACAGCCAGCCCCCACCGATGCGACAAGAGCGTGGCTGACTCGGCTACTGCAATGTCACGGTGACTGACCATTGCAGCTACGGCGCGGCCCAATACGGGCTCGAGGTTCGCGCTGTCGGCAGCGAGCAGCGTTCCGAGTGCCTGCAAGGGGGCGTCCAAGTCACCGTCCATAAGTCGCCGGATAAGGGATGTGAACAAAGATTGACCCTGTCCGACTTGCCTTGCCAAGCTCAGGGCGCAATTGCGCGCGTGCCGCTGAACCTCTGCAATGGGAAGTCGATAGGCAAAGTGCAGCAACTCCTCCAAAAGGTCCGTGTCGCTGAGTGGTAGCTCGCTCGACTGGAAGGGTCGCCCCAACTGGAACTCGCGAGTGCAGGTCATCTGCTCCTCAATCAGCGACCAGATAGCCGGCCAATCTGGCGTCAAGCTGATGACCGGCAGTATCGAATCCAGCTCTGTGAGCAGTGCCTGGGTATTCTCCTGGCCCGTTGTCACTGAATCGACTATGTTCTCGAAGGCCGCAGGGCATGTGGATGATCCGTGCAGAAGCTTCTTCGCCTTAAAGTAGAAGAACTTGCCGCCACCCATCCCTTGGCTCCAGGAACTCCAGGGGTCGTTGCTTGTCTCGTAGCCTTGCATAAGCTTCTTGGCGTAATCGACCTCATCGGCTGCAGCAAACCGCTTCACCATCAGGAAACGGCAGCGTGCGTTGTCCTGCAATACCTGCCAGCGCTCAAAGACCCTTCGCGCCAGATGAATCGGAGCTGTGTCTGCCAGCTCTTCGAAACGGTCCGGGGCGTTGTGGTTCAGCTCGTCGCTATCTGCTTCAAACGCGAGTTCAAGATCCGCGAGAGTAGCTTCCGAGGCGTACTTGTTAGACGTATACGAGTGTCGAGGCTCCGGCGCTTCTGGCGTCCACCGGGCGATGGCGGCTTCGAGCTCAGGCGACGAGAATCCATGCTTTCCGGAAGCCTTGTGAATGCGCTGGAGCAGCGTGATTCTCTCGTGCGCTCTGCTGGCTACCTCGACCGCCCCAAGCAGCATCAGAGCGAGCGGTTCAATCTGGTCAGGGCCGGCTGCGTCCGCGGAGGCGTCGATGAAGTCACCAACATGGGACGGATCCCGGTAGTGCGGTTCCATATAGAATGGCAGGCAGAGACCGCACCAGACGGTCGCGCATGCCAAGACGAGTTCAGGGTTTCGCCTGACCATCCCCGTCATGAGCAGGTCGACACGATTCGGCCAGCCGATTAGATGCCAATCCGCCAGTGTCTTTGACACCTCGAAGCCGAAGCGAGGTCCAACCTGCATCGCTTCCTTAATCAGTGCCATGGTAAGGCGACGCGCGGCCGACGACCCTTCCGTTTTGGTCATGCCACCGACCTGACGCATCAGGTCTGAGACCCGCTTGACACGGTTTTCCGGGTCAGCCGCGTTCGCGAGAGCTAGAGTGTTTCGCCAGATCGCGTACTGCGGGTCTTTCTTGGGAGCCAAGGCATAGCCAAGGCATTGCTCAGGAACCGTCGCCAGCAACTGATTCGCCCGCTCTAACTCCCCGACCGCAGCCAACCCGATGGCTAGATTCGCTAGCCCGTCGATCTGCTCGCTTGGTGTACTTTCTTTAAGCTCCGCCACGAGGGCATTAAGCCGATCCGCCGCCGCCGCACGATCACCGTCAACGCGATATGCATCGACAGCCAATCTGCGTCGCAGGTAAGCAGTTCCCTTCGACGCCGATGAAGCGATGGCTGAGTCAACCTCCCGAAGTACCGCGCGATACTCAGTCTCACCGCGCTCGGCGCCGAGCCTCAGCAGCGCTTGCACGAGCGTGGGGATCGCTTTCAAAGACTGCTGGATACGGTATGACTCGCTGCCGCCTTCTGATGCGAGACGTAGGACATACCCAAGGGACGTGCGGGCTATGCCTTGGATGCCGCCTGCCGATAAGGACCCGTTGACGCCGGCAGCGCGAGCTAGAAGCACACCTATCGTCGAAGCGTGCTGTTGGAGTGGATGAAGGAAGGTGTGCTTCGACGGTGTCACGCTTGGCAGTGGCCTCTTGAGCAGCGTGCAAAGCCTCGCGTGATGCATCACTGCGCCGACCAGATTGCCCAGCCCAGCCAGGTCCGTCTTGTCGTCGCACATGGAGATCATCGGTGCGACCAGCTTGTCGAACAGGGCCTCGGCTAGGTCACGACGGCCAGCTTCGAATGCGATCAGCGCCATCCGTTGACGGTAGCCGTTTGGTACCTCCCCGAACCGGGGAAGAGCGACGGCACTATCAAACAGCGCAAGCGCTTGCCCAACGTCGCCACGTCGACTGGCCGCAAGCCCTGCGTGAACCATCACCGACGGCTTATCTTCGTTGGCTACTCCGAGCTTGCTACATAGTTCTTGAGGATCGGAGCCAACCTTCTGACCTAGCATCGCCTTTGCGGCTTCCCTCCTAAGATGCAGCCGCAGCGCTACGGCAGATTGCGGATCCACCGTTTCCGGCTCCCTTAGACCCTCTGCGGCGAGATGATCAATCGCTATCTGGATCTGCTCGGTGTCTCGGAAGTGGACGGCGCGCATTGCCCATCTTTCGAATTCCTTGATGTTGTGCTGGTGCCCGTAGTTTCTGAACTTGGGCGTATGGAGCTGCGATAGTGGTTCGAGGCTTTCAAACAGCTCCTTCGCGCGGTCGAAGTCGCCTCGCGCTAGTAGGGCGTCGACGACCTCGTAGCCCTGGCTGGGGAAGTCCTGCACGAGGGAGACAGCTGCTTCAATGTTCCCCACCGCCAGCATAGCCAGCGGGAGTTGGTTGGCGTACTCAAGGGCTGATTTGCGCCGATCCACTTCGTCACGACACAGCAGCAGTCGTGTAAAGGCGGTCGCGTCGTGCGTTTCACGCACTGCCAGCAGGGCGAGGCGGATGTCGGCGTGAATCTCGGCGATAGAACGCCCGTCAGCCAGCTGCTGCCTGAAGCGAGCGGGCATCGCCAATGCCAGTACATCGGCACCGTCGCCGGCACGCGCGCGGTAGCGCAGCTCAAGCCAGTACTGTGCCGATTCAGGTGGCGCGCTCTTCGCCAACTGGGCAAGGTTGCGGTATACGCGCTGCGAGTATTCAGCGTCGACGCTCCCGAGGCGGGTTCGCGGTTGAGCGATGACGAACAGCCTAAAGCTGTTGTGGAAGACGCTCCATCCCCGGGATGAACTGCGGAGCAGGTGCTGCGCAATGACCAGGGCGCGTTCAATCGAGGACTCCTTGACCATCGTGGCCAGCAGTCGCAGGTCCATGGGTGCCTCAGCCCGAGCGATGAAGCCCAGCACATCCATGGCATCGACATCGTTTGCGATCTCGCGCCAAGCAGCTGAATATACAGTCTCAATATCGCCGTCGAACGGCATCCCGCCGCTAAGAAGGTGCTTGCGACCAGCTTCGTCAGCGTGCAGCAGTGCCTGAATCAAGTAGCGCGTTGCCAGCGGGTGGCCATGCGTGAGATTGCTGAGATCCAATCTTGGAATCTCGGCAGGCAAGCCTAGCGCATCCGCCATCCAGGTGAGTTCCTCGCGACCGAGAGGCCCCATGAGAACCTGTCGCTCGCTCTTCTCCGCTTGCGCTCTTACGGCGGGCTTCAGATTAGCGAGATCCAACCGTTGCGTGCCGAGCACGAACACGACCCCATTTGGGATTGCCGCGGGAAGAGGCAGCTCTCCCAGAAACGAATTGGTCGGCCGTTCTTCGCGTGGCACATGGTCTAGCCCGTCGACAACGATGATTGTACGGATCCCTTCGCGAGTGAAGCGCTCACCAGCCTGCCGTAGCAGGACGCCGAACTGTTCGCGGCGCTCAGATAGCGAGTCATCGCGAAGACGAAGCCCAACTAAACCGCTGTTCCGCAGCTGCGTACCTACGTCGGTCAGGAAGTTGTCGGCCTCCCCACGACCCACGCCTTGAGCCGCGCCCGGCACGTACGCTAAGTAACGAACGAGCCGGACACTTGCTTCAGTGGCCAGCGCAACCTGCAGGAGAGTGGATTTTCCGGAGCCAGGTGGTCCTATGAGTGAGACGTAGCCGTGATTGGAGGCATGAAGCGCTGCTAGTAGCTTGACCTCAGTGTCCCGATTGCGCTGGACATAGGCGCCGACCGGGAACCGATGGATGAGCAAAGTCTTGGCGGGATCGCGCCATCCAAGCTCATGAAGCAGCTCGTCACGCGTCCACCTGTCCTTGTCGCGTTCATCGGCGACTAGCTTGGGCAGCACGCTGGCAATCTCGCATGCCTGTCTCGCCTGCTCCGCATTCAGCTTGTGCGACTGGATGAAGTTCGCTGCAGCTCCGCACACCACGCGCAGGGCATGCATGAACTGTTCGAAGTCGTCATCATTTAAGCCGGCTTCGCGGCGCAGGTGGTCGATCAGTCGGCTCCATCCTCGCGCGGACCAATCCGACAGCGACCGATTTGGATGCTGTTGGAACTCCTCGAGAAATGCAGCGCTGTGCCGTAGCCTGCCGTCGCCTGGCTTGTCGGTAACCGATGGAAAGTCGTTGACGACCAAGTGAATCTCGACGCGACTTCCTGGGTTGTCCTTGGACAGGCACTGCCAAGCTTGAACTAGGGGCTTCAAGAGACCATTGGCACCAGTAAACAGCGTCTCAACAGTGAAAGTGCCTGGGAACTTGGACGTCTTGAACTGGTGACCGACCACCAATCCATCGAATCCTAGTACCAGGTCGTCCGCAATGCCCGCGTTGCGGTCAGCGACGCCAATCCAAAGCAGCTCGTCGCGCTCAAGCGCGGCATAGATGGCAGCGCCCGCGCGCTCGTACTGGCCGACGTATCCACGAAGCGCTCGGCGTTCGCCCTCCGCCGGTGCCGTTGCGGGAGCTGTAGCAGCGGATGGCTGCGAATTTTTGGGCGCTTTCGAGGCCATAAATATGGATTGGGTAGTGGGTGCGAACCTGAGAAAAGGGAGCCGCTCCAGCATAACCCGGGGGCGTCGAGCACCAGCGGGTATGCCGTCGCCGCATCGAGCGGCATTGTGAATCGAAGTATATCCGTCGTCGATCACATCGGTCACTCGCACGGACGCGAGAACGGCTGTTCAGCCCATGGCTGACATTTGTCCGTAGGAGCTGATCGGACGCATGTGGCCGCAGGCGGACATCAACGGAACAAAGGGGGGGGCAGGGGGAATTATCGGGGGTGAAGCATGGCAGCTGTCGGCCCGAAACGGAGGCTCGACTTACACCTTCCAGACTTTGCTAATCACGGGCACATCAGCTTTATCGAGTCTAGGGAGATAGGCAATCAGTTTGTAGCCGCCAGGTCGAAAGTGGTCGAGACGAAGCTCCGCTTCTGCTTGCAATCTGGTGCCGTCCGGACCTTCGACCATGACCGCATAAACGGGATTCTTCTTGCCATGCGAGAGCGGCAAATCGGACGGCAGGGTCGAGTGGCCATTGCCTTTCGCACCGCCAAGCATCGCAGGATCTTTGGTGTAGCCGCGCGCGATTTACTGGAGACGGCCGACTCAAGCATCGGGCACAGATCACCCGATCTCCGTGACGTGAGGGCCGACTGCGACGGGAGATCATCAGAGACCGACAGTGATAGATCGCAGCGAAGCCGCGACGATCAAAGGATACTTCTACTAGTTTGACCGCACGATTGCCTAGGACTCAGCGCTCGTCGTGTCTCCATACCGCCCTATGGGGCGCTCGGCACTTGACCTTGCGGCAGCTTCCAGCATTCGAGCCGCCGGATTCGTTTCGGCCGCACCGGCCTGATAGTAGCCGATGACACTGACCACCGATCGGTGATCGGTCATTGCCATAATGGCTGGCAGGGCAATTCCTTGCCTAGCACCTTCCGTTACGAAACCCGATCGTAGGCTGTGACCGCCAAAGCTCCCCACCAATCCGGCAGCGCGGGCGCGATTCTGGATGATGGTGGCCACCGACTTGGGTGACAAGCCGGCCCCAACTTTCCCGCGTGTCAATTGGCGGAAGAGGGCACCCTCCTGCAGTCCAGCCGCTTCGATCCAGGTGCGAAGCGCTTCGGCCGGTGGACCTAACAAGGGCTTGTCCGGCGAGCCGCCTGCTTTGACGCCCTCCTGAAGCGTTTTGCCGACGTCCAGGTGGTAGAGGTAGCCGCCGTCGATCGGCGCAAGCTTGCTCAAGACGGCATGGGCCGTCTCGCTCCGACGGCGCCCACCACTGGCGAAGGCGAAGTAGAGCAGGGCACGATCACGTTTCCCAACAAGATCGTCCTCACAGGTCGCAATCATCGCCATCAATTCGGTCGCAGTGATCGCCGTCTTCTTGCTCGGCCGCTCGCCGCGCTTATGTGCGGCGCGACGGCCCTTGGCCAGCAGCTGCCGAACCTCGCTGCTTTCGCAGGGATTGGCCAGCTTGAGCAATTGATGGGCGCTGGAGAGCACCGCAACGCGGTGGACGATGGTCGACAGCTTGAGCGGTCCTTGGCGCTGCTTGAATTTGCCTTCCACCAAAAGCGCATCCAGTGTCGGCGGCAGCTCCCAGGTCAGGGCATCGCCTGAGCGCCGGGCCAGATGATCGATGATGAACTGGATCACGCAAGACGCGTCGACCGGCATGGCGATGACCGCTCCGTAGCGGCCTTGGTACCAGGCCGCCCAGTAGCGCAAGGCGGTGGCGTAACTGCGCGTGGTGTTGGCCGAGGCCGCTTCGGCGAAGACTTCGCGCACCGCGTCCGCCGAGGACTGCGAGAGCTGCGCCACAGTCGGATTGGCAGGAGCCGCGGTGGTCAGAGCTGGAAGAAGGTCGCTCATAAGTGGTTGAAAGTAGGGATTAAAAATAGCCTGAGTTCCGATAAATATATCTTATCGGAACCGTATATGTCGCACTTACTAAGATCACGGAGACACGTTCGGTGTCAGTCTCGAAGGATCGAAATGGCCGTCTATGTTGTCACCTGGAATTTGAACCGAGAAGCCAACTACGACGCAAAGAGGACTGCGTTCCTCAAGCACCTGGAGCGCTACCAGAACGTAGCAGATCCTGATCTGGAGTCGGTCCGCTGGGTGTCCGGGGATATGAGCGCTCACGATCTATCTGCCGATCTTCAACAGAAGCTCGATAAGAATGACGGGATTTTTGTATCCCAGCTTGTCCGTGGCGAGTACCAAGGCTACCTCAGCAAGGCGACATGGGAATGGATCAGTCAGCGCCTTGACTGACACCGCCGAAGTCCAAGGGGTTCTGACGTGGTTGGGGCTCGGGGACCGCGACACCGGAGCCAGCAAGTGAATTGTTCGCTTGGACTCTTCAAAATTGGAGGGTCCAAGCCGCTGAGCTAGCTCAGAAATGAAGCCGACGGTCATAGCCGTCTCCCAAATTAGATGCTCTCGAAAGCGCGTGGCTGCAACGCCTTGGCAACATCATTGGAGATGCAACAGATTCGCGACGCACCATTGGTGATGCACCAAGATCACAGCGAGTCATTGGGACTGCACGTAGCTCAGCGCATCAATTGCTACAAGTTGCCGCGCAAGCTGCCCCAAATTCGCAGCGCTCAACACGGCGCCTGGAGTGGATCAGGGGCGTGACTGGTGAAGCCTGGATCGGGCAATGGCGCAACGAACATAATATACAGAATGCGGCTGATCGGAGCCGGAAAAGCCTTGTGAATCAACGGCCTTAGCGCGGGCGGCGCCTGGCATTGCGATCACTGCGAGCACCAGCACTGCCGCCGCCGCGCTTAGCCTGTCCAACACTGAGCGCCATACCCTGCGCTCGACCGGAGACGTCGCGCGCTCGGCGTGAATCTTCGCCAGCCATACGGCGCCATCGAGCTTGCCCAGCTCGCAAAGCTGCGCAATTCGCTCATCAGACAGGCCCGCCACGCCCTTTCGCGCTTGGTGCAGCGTCTGTCGCTGAATTCCCAATTTCGTCGCCAAAGCCATGTCGGACGGGAGTCCCGACCGTTCCCGCACTGCGTCCAGAAGTTCTGCAAGGGCGTTCATGTGATGAATCCTATTGACACGACGTGATGGGATCAGTTTACATGCGGCGCGTGATGTAGATACATCACACCCGCCACCGGCACCCCAAGGCCGCTGGCGGGTTCCCTTGGGGGCTTGGGGCAGGGGAGAGGGATGATCGATCCGTTCATTGCCTTCGTGCTGCTGGCGGCCATCGTGGCCGTTTCGATTGGCAGCGCAAAACTCGTTTCGTGGTTCCTCGACCGGCGCGGGGAGTCTGCCCGTCGTAGTGCACACGAAGCGGCCTTCGTAGCCCAGGCACGCGCCGAACTGGCCGCAACCGGCTGGACCCCGGATCAGGAAACGCTCTATCAGGCCGAAGTCGCTGCCACCAAGCGCGGCGATCTGCTGGCCGCCGCCCATTTTGCCGAGCAACGAGAGGCCGCCCATGTTCGCTGAGTTCATGCGTGATCCGCTTGTTGTTTTCGTGCTGGGCGGCGTGCTTCTTACCGGCCTCTATTGGTCGCTGGTGTTCGTCCTGCGCGGCAAAGGGGGGTGCAATGGCCGTTGATCGCGCTCGCTTCAGGATGGCCGTAGAGGGTGGTGCAAGGGGCTTTTCCCCGCTTTCGCCCGGTGAAAAGGGGCAGCGGGCGGCGGCGGAGATTGGCCCGGGGAGTAACACGGGCCAAAAGGGTCAGCAGGACGCAATTATCGACTACCTGACCATTGTGGTCCCGCTCTCCGCCCTTGAAGAAGTGAACTGCAAGAAGCTGGACCTCTTGCTGTTCCGCATCTTTGGCTTCCGTGGCGAAGTCGTTGCCGGTGCGATTCGTGAGAAGAACTGGAACTTCTACGAGCAGTCGGCTGTGTTGATCGACCGGGAAAACGAGGTGGTTGGTCGTGTCGGCATCGGTGGCAAGAAAAGCACCGTATGCCTGAGCCTGACCGGCATGGGCTGCAAGTGGATTCGTGACTGGGCGCGCGTCTACAAGCAGTGCGCGATGTTGGACGCCAAGATTACCCGTGTTGACTGCGCGCACGACGACTATGAAGGCGAACGCCTGGACGTGCATGCGCTCCGCGATGTTGCCGCGCAGGGCGGCTTTACCGAGGGCGGATGCCCTCCGCGTCACCGCTTCATTTCAGATGAAGGCCACAACACCGGATGCACGCTGTATGTCGGCGGCAAAGGCCACAAGGAACTGTGCGTATACGAGAAAGGCAAGGCCGAGGGCCTGCCGTCCTCGCGCTGGGTGCGCGCGGAAGTGCGCCTGTATGGCAAGCACATGGAAATCCCGCTGGATGTGCTGTTGAACCCGGGTGCGTACCTGCGCGGCTCGTACAGCGCGCTGCATGACCTCATCAAGGGCGTGTGCACACGGCTGCGCACGATCCGCAAGCACGTCGAAGTTTCTGCCGAGGCAATGGTGCTCTGGATGGAGCGCCAAGTAGGCCCGGCCCTCAGTGTTCTGCGCGGAGCGTTCGGAGATTCATGGTCCGACTTCTGCGAGGCCCGCATCGTCCGTGACGGTCACCCCGGACGCTTTCGCGGTATTGCCAAGGGTGACGCACTCCATCGTTTCGTGAGGGAAGAACTATGCCCATCTGCCGCGTAAAGTCCGCCGCCGTCGAAGAACGGCACAACAGCAAGACCAACTCCATCATCCGCTCACAGATGGTCGGCCTCGACTTCGGCAACGGCTTCGAGCTGCCGTTCCGTGTTGGCCTCGGCTCGCGCCCGCCGTACCCGCCGGGCGAGTACGACATTGACCCGCAGTCCTTCGCATTGAGCCAGTACGGGGACCTGATCTTGAAGCGTTACGTGGACCTCGTTCCGCTGCAGGCGAAGGCCGCAGCCGTCCAGGCGAAGCCGTAAGCCATGGCCGTGCTGATCCCCGCATGTCGCGAAGCCGACCTGGACACGGCAACGGGGACCTGCACGGCTGTGATCTGGATTCCTCAACCGGCGCTGCTGCCGGAACTGCCGATTGAGGATGCCCAGGCCATCGGGGCAAAGATCGCGCTCTTGTGGGCTGTGGCGTACGTGTTCCGGCTTATCCGCAAGAAAATCGAACAGTCCTAGGAGGACACATGCACAAGATGTTGAAGGCCCTGAAGGGCAAGGGTGCCGCGCTGGCGGCTGTCGGCACCGCCGCGCTGGTTTCGGCTCCGGCGTTCGCGTCGGGTGGTGGCGGCGTGGACGTGGGCCCGGTGGTGACGGCCATCAACGCCGCGCTCGGCCCGGTCGGTCAGATTGGCGCTGCCGTGCTGATGGTGCTGGTCGGCGTCAAGGTCTACAAGTGGGTGCGCCGCGCGATGTAACGGCAACCGGGGGGCAGGGCCGACTCCCTCCCCCCGGTCTTTCAACGCCCTGGACAGGGCAGGGGGCTTGAAATGGAAGGGTGGATCTGGCTCTGCGCATGGCTGGTGGCCTGCGCGATCATCTTTGTGGATTTCAACTGATGCACTGGCTTGCACGCGTGTTTGCATCCGCGATCGCCAGACGCATTGCCTATGTGATGGTTGCGCTGTTCCTTGCATGGATCGGCCTGACCGACGCGCATGCGCAGGATAAGAACTGTCGAGATGAGGCGGCTCGCTGCTCCGTTGGTGAAGCGCAGGCGCAATGCGAGGCTTTTCAGCCGAATATATCGGGAAATACCTCTATTGTCGCTCTCTCGCGAAAGACCTGCACCCGTGATGGTGGCTCAAGTAACGGGCGCTTCTTCGTGCTGTACTGGGGCACAGATCGAAACGGCGTGCAGCAGGGGCCGTTCAATCCGGGCGCGTATTTCTGGTGGGTTAACAAGTGTTCGACGGAGCCCTCCTATACGGGTTCTGGCCCGTGGTCGAGCGAAGGGGCGGCGAAGAATGGGAGTCTTGGCTGCCGCAACGGCTGCGACGGCGCGTGGTTCAGCAATGCCGATGGCAGCAAGACCTGGTCTTCAACGGGCGCCATCTGCCCGGAGAACGAAGAGTCAAATTGCCACGCAATGGGCTCCGGCTACTTCTGGAATAGCCTTCTTAAGGTGTGCGAGCCGACCAATGACGGCAACTGTCCTAATGGGGCGAAGCCGAATTCGCTCGGCAAATGTGCGCCAGAGCCGTGCCCCGATGGCATGGCACAGCAGGCCGATGGCACGTGCAAGAAAAAGGACAACGAATGCCCTGCCGGGCAGGTCCGGTCTCCTGATGGCAAGTGTCTTCCAGGCGACGGCCAGTGCGCGAGCGGAGAGGTTCGCGGTCCCGATGGCACTTGCAAGAGGGATGGCGATGGAGACGGTAAGCCGGACCCTGTTGACGAAGAATCATTTTCTGGCGGCGACGACTGTAGCTCGCCACCCGCATGTAGTGGTTCGCCCATCATGTGTGGACAAGCTCGTATCCAGTGGCGCATTGACTGCAATACGCGGAAGAATCGGAACATTGCCGGTGGCACGTGCGGCACGATGCCGATCTGCACTGGAGAGAAATGTGACGCCATGGAGTATGCCGGACTCCTGATGCAGTGGCGCTCAGCGTGCGCCCTGGAGAAGATGGCAAGTGGACCGAGCAATGGTGGCGACGGCGCTGACGTTAAGGCGATTCGTGACGCTCTCACCGGCACAGGTGGATCTGTCACAACACCGGCTGATCGGCCTGCGTCTGATGTTTGGTCGCCGAGCAGCGGGCAGCCTACGCGTCCTGATGCTTCGGGTTACGGCTGGGGCAGGGGATGCCCGCAACCGCCAGCAATCGATGTCATGGGTAAAACCATCACGTTCGACATTACACCGCTTTGCCGGTGGCTCGGCCTCGGCAGCTACTTCGTTGTGGGCCTCGCCGCGCTGTTCTGCCTCCGAATTATCGCCAGTAAGGATGCCTAACCATGCCAATGCTCATCAGCACGTTGCTGACTGCTCTCGCTGCGCTGTTTCGCTCGAAGTGGGGTCCATGGGTGGCTGAGGCCATGGTGTGGCTTGGCATCTCCTGGGCAACGAATGAGTTTCTTGTGGATCCATGGATCAGCCAGATGGAAGATGCAATGCGTGCCGGTGCGCCGGGCGGAGAGTGGGGCGCGCTGGTTGTGTCCTATGCGGGCATCATGAAATTCGACGTAGCGTGCACGATGATTGCCTCCGCTGTGACGGCAAAGTTCGCAGTCGGTGCCGCGAAGACGTTCCTGACGAAGCGGACCTGACATGCCTATCGAACTGTTCACCGGCCAGCCCGGCAACGGTAAAACCGCGCTGATGATGGAGCGGCTTGTTTCGGAGGCGAAGGCGGCCAATCGGCCGATCTTCGCTGTCGGAATTGACGGCCTTGATCCCGGCCTTGCCACTGTGCTCGATGATGCGCGGCACTGGAACGACAAGGACGCCGAGGGGAACTACATCGTCCCGAATGGCTCGCTGATCTTCGTGGACGAAGCGTGGAAGTGGTTCGGCCACCTGCATGACGCCACGCGGCAGCAGACGCCGAGGCACGTGCTTGAACTGGCTGAGCACCGGCATCGTGGCCTGGACTTCGTGTGGACCACGCAGCAGCCGAACCAGCTGTATCCGTTCGTACGTGGTCTGATCGGCGCTCACTCGCACGTGGTGCGGCGCTTCGGAACGAAGATGCTGGACGTCTATCGCTGGGGCGAACTCAACGAGGAAATTAAGTCACTCGCAAAGCGGGACATGGCCCAGCGCACCACACGGTTGTTGCCATCTCAGGTGTTTGGACAGTACAAGTCTGCCGAGGTCCACACGATCAAGGCACGAATCCCGCTCAGGGTGTTGCTGCTTCCGGCAGTGATCGTCGTTGGCGCTGTCTGCGCCTATATGGCTTACCGTTCTCTCGTCCCATCTGCGCTTACAGATGGCGTGGGCAAAGAAGGGACGCAATCGGCGTTAGCCGATGCGGCCCCTTCGCCGCCGCGCGGCGGATCAAGCAAGGAAGGCGCTCCGCGATGGCCCTCAGCCGCTGCCTATGCAAAGGACCATCTGCCGCGCATCAGCACCATGCCCTGGACTGCGCCCGTGTTCGATGATCGACAGGCTCGATCCGATCCGCAGTTGGTGTGCATGTCGTCCATGGAGGGACTGGACGCGCAGGGCGTCCGCCAGGAGGCGAGCTGCCGTTGCCTCACTGAGCAAGGCACAGCGTATGAGCTGAGTCAGCCCGAGTGCCGCACGCTGGCGCGCAATGGGCCTGTCTACAACCCATATCGGGAGCGGTCGGAGGATCGGCGGGACCAGCGGTTTGACGCGGCAAGCCAGCCACGCCCGGCAGAATCGTCGCCACTGACGGGCAGTGTGGTCCAGCACGTGGAGCGCACAATGGGCAGCTTCCCCGAGTCGCCGCCGTTCCCAACCGATAGCTACATGACCACGGCACCGGGGCCGAACAAGCTATGACCAGCAGCGCACGCGAGGTGTTGAAGTGGCTGGCCGTCGTTCTCATGACTTGCGACCACGTCGCCAAGATCATCTATGGCGGGTATGTGCCAGGTCTCAGCGAGGCGGGCAGGGTGGCGTTCCCTCTGTTCGCGCTGGTGATGGCCTACAACCTCGCCCAGCCCGGTGCCGACCCGGTCAAGTCGGTGCGTAGGCTCGGCATGTGGGGATTGATCGCGCAGCCCGTGCACGCCTTGGCATTCGGCTACTGGTTGCCGTTGAACATCCTGCTCACGTTCGCCCTGTGCGCCGCTGCCATCTATGCGGCCGGCCAACGCAGGTGGGTTGTCCTGGCATTGGCCGCGGCGGTGCTGGCGGCATTCGTGGACTACCAATGGGCCGGGGTAGGGTTCGTGCTGCTGGCGTGGTCCGCCTTCTACCGACACCAGTACTGGCTGCTTGCGCCGGCATTCGCCGCGATCTGCTGGTTCAATGGCAACCTGTGGGCATTGGCGGCCATTCCGGTGGCGTTGGGCATGTCGCGTGTGGCGTGGCCGGTGCCACGTGGCCGATGGGCCTTCTACGGCTACTACGTGGCGCACCTTGCGTTCATCGGGCTGCTGGCGCCTATACTGCGGCCATGAACCTGCGCCGCTATCTCGACGTTCACTACTGGGTTGCCCGATGGATGGATCGGGCGTTCGCGCGTCAGCAGGCGCGCCAGAAGAACTAAACGCTCACGGGCAATTTTCGCCCGGGATGTTTTCCCAGCCGCCTGGAATACGCCGAAAGGCAATCCCATTGATGCATCGAAATTCGCCGTTGCGCCGTGTATCGGTGTCCGCTTGCGATCGTCCGGCTTGGGCTCGCTTTGCGGCAATCTCAGCTAGATCTCGTTGTGAGCGAATCTCCGCCAACGCTGCCGTCCGGTCGGGCACTGGTTCGGACTGGGGAGCCAGGTCAGCGCTGGTTGATTGGGCTGGCGCAGGCTCAGCTCGGAAGCGTGCATTCCAGGCGTCGCCGGTCTTCAGATGCAGCCAGATTCCAGCACCGGCCATGCCCAGTAGCAGCACGGCCCACATGCCCAGCCACGGAAACTCCCAGCGCGTGCGCGGGATAGGTTGCAGGTACTCTGGTCGTTCGCGTTCCATACGGCCCCCAAGGCGTCCTGCGCGCATTCTAGCCGGGGTGTAGGGGCAGCGCCCCTACGGACGCGCCTCACACGCGCTGGCGGCGTTTCGGCCCCGGTACCGGCAGGACTGCCGGTGGTGGTTCGGCGTCAGGGCCAGCCATCGCTACCGATGACCGCTTTTCCCGACGCTGTGCCAGGGCATCGGAGAGGTTCACCACGCTGGCGGCGTTGAAGGACAAGGGTTTCCGGGGTTTGCCGATCGCGCGGCCGCTCTCCATCATCCGACGCCATTCCTGTGCCTGGGCGGCGGTGAGCGACAGCCAGGCCAGATCTTCGGGAAGCAGCTCGCGGCCTTCGGGTGTGACCAGTCGGCCAGCCTTAAACGAAAAACCGGCCCAAGGGCCGGTCAGTTTCCGATCACGCACGATCAGGCTCCATGCCAGAGTAGGTGCCGGGGCAGCGGCAAGAGGCGTGCCAGCCACCCCAAGACGATATGAACATAATATACATTATGCGCAATGCTGTATCGGGCTACGGCCGCGTTCGTGTCCTCGGCGTGGCAATGGCTGGGCCTCTGGCTCGGCTCTTGCCACGCCCTCAGTCCCCGGCCAAGGATGAGATCGCGGCATGATTGAGTTTGACCCGCACCACCGTATTGACCTGACCGGCCCTTGGGCCGGTTTTTCTTTCCTCGGTGACCGCCTGATCACGCCTGAAGGTCGCGAGCTGCTGCCTGAAGACCTGGCGTGGCTGTCGCTCACCGCCTGCCAAGCGCAGGAATGGCGCCGCATGATGGAAGCTGCACGCTCGGTACCGTCGATCGACAGTTCCAAAAATGTGAGCAATCGCGACGCCGGCATTCGCCATCATCCTGCCACTGTCGTCAATCTGCGGGACGTGGTGTGCCGGCGCAAACAGCGTTCCGCGGTGGCGATGGCTGGCCCTGACGCCGAGCCACCAGCGGCAGTCCTGCCTGTATCGGGGCCGAGGCCTCGCCAGCGCGTGTGAGGCGCTTCCGTAGGGGCGCTGCCCCTACACCCCGACATCAAGTCTTAAGGCTCTTCAGCGCGGCGCCTACGGACGCTACCGCCTTATCGTAATTCTGGATCAACGGCGGACCATACCTGCGCAATTGATCTTCGATGCTCTCTATGTGCTCGACTACCCACGAACTGTCCGTCGACGCTCCAAGCTTAAGCCGAGCCTGTTCGAATTCCTCAAGAAGACGGTTGTTGTAGAGAAAACTGTCCACCGAACCCTTGAGGTCAATGTATCCCTGGATAACGAGGGTCGCCGTGCGCTCATCAACCAAGCCCAACTGGTCCGCATTCTTCGCAAACAAAGTGAAGTAGCCGCTTTGAAGGGGAAAAATGGACCCAAACCCCCCGCGCCCACCCGCTGCCTTCCATTTGGCGATTTCAGGGCCTAGTGATTGCTCCGCCATCTTCAGGACCGCTTCCATTTCTACGCGAAGACCCAGTTTCAGCCGAGCGATAGCTGCCTCGTCCGATTTCGCTTCAGCGACCCTGTCAGCAGATATCTGGCGATCGACGGCCTTTGTAGCCGCGACCGCACCGATCAAGCCACCTGCAATTGTCTGTACCAACGGGCTGCCGATGATGGCCTCCAGCCCTGCCCACATTGCTCCAAAAATCATGGATACGTCGTCCATTACGCCCCCTCTTGCGGTCCATTTCGTCCGATTCTATCCCGTCATCCATTGGCCTGCCGGTGCCAGGACCGAGGCCTCGCCAGCGCGTGTGAGGCGCTGCCGTAGGGGCGCTGCCCCTACACCCCGGCTAGAATGCGCGCAGGACGCCTTGGGGGGCCGTATGGAACGCGAACGACCGGAGTACCTGCAACCGATCCCACGCTCGCGCTGGGAATTTCCGTGGCTCGGCCTGTGGGCCGTGATCCTATTGGGTATGGCCGGTGCTGGAATCTGACTGCATCTGCGGACCGGCGACGCTTGGAATGCGCGCTTCCAAGCCGAACCTATGCCAGCTCAGTCAGCCAGCGCCAACCCGGCTCCCCAGCTCGAGCCAGTCACGGACCGAAAAGCAGCGTTGGCGGAGATCCGCGCACGCCGAGAACAGGCAGAACGAGAGGTCAAGCAGCGCCGGGAAGAGATCCGCTGCATAGGAGGTGTTGCGTTCCGGCGCATTCCGGGCGGCTGGGAGAACATCCCGGCCGAAACCTGCCCGTGAGCGTTTAGTTCTTCTGGCGCGCCTGCTGGCGCGCGAACGCCCGATCCATCCATCGGGCAACCCAGATCGGTCGCGTGGTTCCTTGGTCTGATCAAAGTGGCGCTTGCGGCGGTATTCGACCAAGGACATGACGGCTCCCCGTTACTTGCCCAGGTGCTTGCGAACCGCTGCGGAGGTAGGACCCACGGCTTTGACTGCGGCCCGGAGCTCGTCGGCGGCGGCCTTCTTGGCAGACTTGCTGTCTTTGGCAGACGGCTTGGAGGCGGTCTTCACCGGGGTTGCCTTCGCCGGGGTGCGCTTGTTGGTTTCCAGGCTCTTCTGGAGCAAGGCCATGAAGTCCACCACGTTGGTCGCCGAATCCTCGCGGCGCTCGGGCTCCTCAAAGGTGGTCGTGGCGCCGGCCTGCTTCACCCGCTTTTTGATGATGTCCGACAGGCGCTCGCGGAACTCGTCCTGGTAGCTGTCCGGTTGCCATTCCGACGTCATGCTCTCAATGAGCTGCTTGGCCATCTCCAGTTCTTTGGGAGCCACCCGGTAGTCGGATGCTTGGCCTTGAGGCAACTTGTATTCGTCCGGCGACACCAACTCCTGCGGATAGCGCAGCAGGATCATCACCAGCGCATCGTCCTCGGGCATCACCGCACAGATGTATTCGCGGGTGCGGATGACTACCCTGGCGATGCCAACCTTACCCGTTTCCTTCAGGGTCTCTCGCAGAAGCACATAACCCTTCTCGGTCTTCTTGCCGGGCACCAGGATGTAGGGCTTTTCGAAAAACCGCAGACCAATGCTCTCGGCGTTGACAAACGCCTCTACGTCGATGGATTCGTGCGTCTCGGGTGCGGCTGCAGCGATGTCTTCCTTTTCTATGACGACGTAGCTTCCCTTGTCATACTCGAAGGCTTTGACGATGTCCTTCCACGGCACCTCTTCGCCGGTCTCAGCATTGACGCGCTCGTATCGGATGGGCTTCTTGTTGCGAGCGTCCAACATTCGGAAACTGAGGTCCATGCGTCGCTCGGCCCGGCCCCGTCGGCCGGGCGTGAACCCAGCCGACGAGAGTCAATGACTCACTTCTTTGCTTCAACGCCAGGGGTGGCGTCGCGGACCATGAATTCTTCGGTGACCTCGGGCAGATGGGCCGCCAGCCAGTCGGCCATGGCCTCTTCCTGAACCAGAATCTCTTCACAGACTCTCACGGTTTCGGCATCACCGGCGGTCTTGGCAGCAGCGATAAGCGCCGTGTAGGACGCGATTTCGAAGTGCTCGAAGACGTAGCCGGCCATGGCGCCTTTGACGATCTCATCAGAAGCCGTCATGCCGCCGACGGCCTGACCGAAGGCCGCCATCTTGCCCATCACATCCTTCAGGGTCGACGGGGAGCCGCCCAGCCGCTTGATGCAACCTTCCAGCAGTTCGCGCTGGCCGATGGTCTCCTGGATGTGTTCTTCAATGCGTGCCTTCAGCACCGGGTAGTGCTCGATCCGGGACGCCTGGCCCTTGAGCATGGTTTCCGCCTGCTGCTCCATCGCGTGTGCGTCGCGCAGCCAATCCAACAGGTTCTCTTTGAGCTCTGCCATGGTGATCTCCGTCAGGGAATGGACCTCCACCCTAACGAGGCGCCCATGGCAGCAAGGCGACGCCACCGTGAAGGCATGGCGAACGCCCGTGCTTGCTTAGTCAAGCAGCCCCAACAACGAGCGATGCGCCGCCACGCCAGCGAGCGCGCCTTCTCCGATGGCCAGGGCGATGTTGCCTGCGAACCGGGCTGCGTCCCCGCAGGCGAACACTCCTTCCACGGTGGTCCGCTTCGCCGAGTCCGTTGAAATGCAGCCAACAGATTCGGTTTCACACCCCAGTTGGTGTGCGATCGGGGAGCATAGTTTCGTTTCGGGGTGTAAAAAGAGGGCCCGTAGCTTTAGCCGGCGTCCGTCGACCAGGTCCGCCGTGGCTTCTCCAGAAACGCCGACCAACGGTGTTCGCTCCAAGGCCGCATCAATGCCGTTAAGCTGATTCTCCAGAGCGTTCAATGCCTGCTCCGTCCGATCTCCCCGGTGGAAGATCATGATTTTCCCCCATTGCTGCAATGCCTTGGCATGCGCCAACGCATCGTCGTCTGCGGCGACCAGAAGCCCAAGCGACCCTCCGCAGATCTCGTAGCCGTGGCAGTAAGGGCAATGGAGGACGCTCTTTCCCCAGCGCTCTTCCAAGCCGGGGATTTCCGGGAGCTGGTCCACGACCCCGTGGGCCAGCACCAATCGATGTGCGGACACTGTTCTCCCAGAGGCACAGGTGACCTTGAATCCGGTCCGGGCAGAGCCCTGCGCACCCACCGCCTCGGCGGCGATCCAGCGCACGTGGCTGTAGGCTTGAAGTTGCCGCCGAGCGGTTGTCAAAAGATCGGCCGGGGCGCATCCATCCCAACCGAGGCAGCCATGGGCTCGGCTGGCGGCGCGGTTCCTTGGCAGCCCATGATCAATGATCACCACTGATCGACAGGCCCGAGCAAGCTGAAGCGCGGCGGACATCCCAGCGAAACTTCCACCGATCACGACGGCGTCTACAGGATTGGGAGCAACGGCGTCGTTTGTCATGGGCATCCATCTGAGGGAAAGAGTCGTTCCAGGTGCCCCTATCTGACGCCTACACCGTCGGCCGCCCGTGTAGAACGAGTGGCGACGGAGCGAAAAGGGATTTCACGGCGTCGGACGCGCAGCTCACCTTCGCTCCCCTTCCCACTGGGTTCGCAGAAAACTGGTGAGCGCAGAGTAGAGCCGGCGTGGGAACGGGCCCCCAACTTGGAGACCAGACGCAATGCGATGGCTCTTAGTGTGGGATGCAGGAGGGCAACCCCACATGAGTACCCGTCTCGAAATTGATTTGATGATCGCTCAGCTTGAGGAGAAGCTACCGGAATGGGCAGCGCTCTACTCCGAGGAGCAGTTTCTCCGGATGCTCGCTGAAGCATTGAGCTACATCGCGGTCAGCGCAGACCCCGACGCTCGGACGCACTGCGTGATGCGCACGGGGTGCTTGGACCCAAGCAGTAGCGAAGCATACTGGGGACGGCAATACGGTCGACACGAGTCCTGACCCCACATTCGGCACATTCGCTTGTCCTTGATCCGGCGTGGCTCGTCCTGAATGCTCTCCAGCGCTACGCCAACTTGATACCCCAGCGTCATCAATCTTTGTTCCATGACCTGCATCGCTCGCGTCCCGCCCACCATCGCCCCATCCTTGCTGAACAAGCCACACCGTCTGCATTAGCGAGTCTCGACGGCTCAACGCAGCGGATGTGAAGGTTTCGTAACGCCCAAACGGTGGGCCCTTCCTACACTGCCCCACCTGTCGCCTCCGGTGGCTCGCCACGAGGATGACCCATGATCAGCCAGCAACGCTCTACAGATGCTCTTAGCGATGAGTGCAGGCAGTTCAGCCTTCTGGTGAACTCGGTCACGGACTACGCGATTTATATGCTGGACACCGCGGGCTTCATCCGGACGTGGAACACCGGAGGGCAGCGGATCAAGGGCTATACCGCAGCAGATGTCGTAGGGTCCCACTTCTCCAGGTTCTATCTCCCAGAGGAGGCGGAAGCGGGGTTTCCCCAACGCAATTTGCGCGTTGCCGCTGAAGAAGGACGATACGCCTGCGAAGGCTGGCGCTTGCGCCAAGATGGAACGCCGTTCCGCGCGAGTGTGGTCATTGACCCTATATGGGTCGACGGTGATCTCGTCGGATTCGCCAAGATCACGCGTGACATTACCGAACTCCATCAGGCTCAAGAGCAACTGCTTGATGCGCAGCGCGAACTGTTTCAAGCGCAAAAGATGGAAGCGATTGGCAAGTTCACGCTGGGGTTGGCGCACGACTTCAACAACCTACTCACGATCATCGCCAACTGTCTGGACATGGTCAGTATCCACGTGGATAACCCTGCAGCCGCGGCGCTCATTGACACCGCCCAGCGTGCGGGCGAACGGGGAACACTATTGACGCGTCAGCTGCTGACCTTTGGCAAGGGGCAGACCCTGGTCCCGGAGAAGGTCCGGCTGGGAAGGCTTCTGCATGAGTTCGAGGGCATGCTTAAACGCGCGGCTGGCGACCACGTTGACGTGGCCATCCAATTGCCCGACGAAGATGTGGAGATTGAGCTTGATAAGGCCCAGCTGGAGGCCGCCATCCTGAACTTGGTATGCAACAGCCGCGATGCCATGCCTCAGGGTGGACAGATCACTGTGTCAGCGGCAATTCGCTCTCTGCAGAGCCCATCCACCCCCATGAATGGCCCGCTAGATTACGCCTGCATCACGGTCTGCGACGATGGCGAGGGCATTCCCAAGGAAGTGCAGGAACGGGTTTTCGAGCCGTTCTTCACCACCAAGTCAATCGGCAAAGGAAGTGGGTTGGGGCTAAGCCAAGTATTTGGCTTCACGAGCCAATCGGGGGGGCACACCGAATTGATCAGCGAAGTCGGGAAAGGAACCCGGGTTAGTCTTTTTTTCCCAATTCGAGTCCGTTGAAATGCCTATCCATGTTCTTTTCGTAGAAGATGAAGAAGATCTCCGCGCAGTGGTTGCCGATGCCCTCAGTGCCCAAGGTTTCGATGTCACCACCGCCAGCACGGGAGTTGAGGCAATTGCACACCTTCGCGGCGAGGGGAAGTTCACCATCGTTGTGACGGACTACAGCATGCCAGGCTCTGCGACCGGCCTGGATGTTGCGGTTGAAGCGGCTTTGACCCAACCGCTGGCGAAGGTAGTGATTTCGTCAGGGCTTCAGCGTTCTCAATTGCCGGTGCTTCCCGAAAATGTCCGTTTTCTTCCCAAGCCCTACCGATTTCGTCAGCTCACCACGGCGATTCATGAGCAAGTGGATTGCCGGCGGGCTACCTAGGATGAGTGCTCCACGCCGTAGCCTCAGTCAAGCGCAGCGCCTCGGGAGACCAACAGGAGCAACCGATCCATCGCTGTCGCGTTCATGGCCTCGCCGTCGCCTCGCCTCTTGAATCCGGCCCAATCGCCGAGCGCGGTTGAAGTCAGCTCGCTTGGCTCTACGGGGAGCCATTTCATCGGCCAGAACGGAAGCCGGCGATCGGAGACCGCGCTTCTCTGCAGCTCCAGGACATGATGGTGGCTAGAGGCTCCAAGGACGCGCGAATATGCAACATCTAGCCCGTCTGACGGCCCTTCCAGGTATTGAAGGAAGCGCTCGCCGTCAAAAAGAAGAATGCCGCTGACGCCGGCGTCTCGATTGAAGCGGGCTGCGTCGTCCACGAGATCGTCCAGTTTGCTCCCCCGCAACCCTAGCTTGTCTCCCATCAGGGCATTCGAAGCTTCGCTGACATACACCACCGCCCTAATGGGCATCGCGCGCTCCCTCTCCATATGGTCGATGCACGTTAGCAAATATGAATGATGTAGCTCTCTCGATTGTTCGAAAGTGAGATACCGATCCTGACGTGTTCAGGAATGTGCGCGCCAGTCGCTACGCCACGTCACGCTCTGAAGCCAGCAAATGCAGCAACGATGGCGTCGTCAACGCTATCGAACCACGGACATGCCCAACACCGGTCAGTTTTATGTGCTTGCGCTGGTCCCTGTCCGGGATGAGCACGGCAACATCGTCCATGTGCGACAAATCTCTATCCGTTGCACAGCCTGCGGCGGGATTACCGACCTCAGCGGGGATGCCCTGGGAAAGATACCCGGCGGCACAGTTCTGACTTGCAATCATTGCGGCGCGCGCCAAGCCGTCAGCAATGCTCGGCTCGATGAATGTCATCACGTATTGCCGAACGAGCCGGGTCGCCGCAATGACCAGTGAGAGCCGATCATCGGGGCAAACAGCCGCATTGCGGCTGTCAGCGATAACGAGCCCTTATCGCGACTGAACTGGTTTGGCAGGCAGAACGGATTTTTGCGCAATCTCCAGCCTACTCACGTCGTCCACTGGCATAAGAACTGCAGCTTTCTGTACCGGGTCCCAAAGTACATAGCTATCACCCAAACGCCCCACTAGGCCCAGGCCGCCTTGCACCTTCTCATCAATAGTCACATTGACCGTGTACTTGCTGGCGCCAGAAGTAATCGCCTTGGCGCGCTCGAAGCCAAGCCAGTTTGACGAGATCGGGACATAGACAATCATCACGAGCGCATAGACCAGCCACGGCGAGTCCTTCACGGCGGCCGGCAACACTGGGGAAAGGCGTACTGCCATTGCACATATGCCCGTCAGCGCCACACCTATCAAAACGGGCCAGGCATTGGTCCACCAAAGCAAGGCACCCATTCCAACAAGACAAAGAGCCAGGGTCAGCCACATCAGCAGATTGGCTTGGGACGGCGTCGCTGTCACCTTCCCCTCAACCCACCCTCCAAACAGCAGCGCAATCAGAATAAGGAACAACACCATGCCGATCCCCGCAAGCCCTGCCAGTGCAAGCTCACTCACCGCAACAAACTGAAAAGGATCCAGGCCGAAGTGACCCCAGTAAGCCTTCAGATAGAAAGCCCCTTGCACCAAGCCAAACGTAACCAGCGCCGAACCCCACCCCGCAACATCGGCCATGGTTAGCGTCTTCTGCGTACGTTCCATGTATCCCCTTCCGTCAATGCAGCCCCGCCACATAGTGGCATGCAGCGCTCGACTCTGCAGAACTCATCCTATTAACGTGACGCGTCACGCTCGATTGCTGCCACTCCATTGGCGCCCTACCCCTCCCCGACTATAGTTCCACCCCTCACAAGGACGAGGCGGCACACATGCCCTATATCGGAATCGGACTCCACGTACTGGCGGCCATCTACTTCGCGGTGCACGCCATCCGCTCGGGGCAGAGCCTCTACTGGCTCATCCTGCTCTTCTCGTTCCCGCTGCTCGGCAGCGTCGTCTACTTCCTGGCGATCTACTTCCCTGAAGTCCGCCACTCGCGCGGCGCCCGGCAGGTCGTCCGCTCCGCCAAGCAGCTCATGGACCCGGGCCAGGACCTTCGCAACGCCCGTGCCGAACTGGCGCGCACGCCCACCGTGCAGAATCGGGTTCGGCTGGGCATGACGCTGCTGGATGCCGGCCAGGCCGAGGAAGCCAGGAGCCTGCTTGAACAGGCAGCCAGCTCGCCGCTGGGCGACGATCCCTACATCCTGACCGGCCTTGCCCGTGCCCGCCTTGAGTCCGGGCACGCCGCGCTGGCGGTTGAGACGCTGGACGGCCTGTTCGCACGCCACCCGGACGTGCGCCGCAAACCGGAACAGACCTTGCTGTACGCGCAGGCATTGGCAACCGCGCAAGCCCCCGGAGCCCGCGCCGCATTCGAGCGCGCCGTGGAATGCGGGAACGACGCGGCCGCCCGCTGCCTCTACGCCGAATGGCTGATGGCGCAGCCGCAACCCGACGATCGCAAGCAAGCCCGCAGCCTGTTCGCCAGCATCATCGACGATGCCCAGCACTGGTCGCGCCACGCGCGCAGCCACAATGCCGCATGGCTGGAGCGAACCAAGGCGGCGTTGAAGGGCCACTGACGACCCGGCGGCAGGTGGCGGGCTCGAACACCTGCACTTCCAGGAAACTATCGCAGCGGGCCTAGCGCGAGCCCGGCCTGGGGAAGAGCAGCTTTGGGGTTCCGATAAACAGCAGCCATGCACCCAGGGCCGCTCCGTAGGCGAGCACCGTTCCCACAAGGAACGTGCCGAACAGATTGCCGGTGAACAGCTGATACAGCCCTTTGCCGCGACCTGCAGCGCTGCCTCCAACAGTCAGCACGATGACCGGCAGCATGATCATTCCGCTGCAGAGGATCAGGGAGAACGCGCCCAGCAACCAGCGCTTGAGCGGCGGGTTCCATGGCATGGGGTAGCCTGCGAGCAGTCGCCTCATCCAAAGAAACAGTACTGGAAAGGCGATCAGGTACATCAATGCCACATACAACCAGGTTCGAGCATCAGCGCTGCCCGCCTCGAAGGTGGCTCGCGGGTATACCCCTGTGCGATAGAGCGTTTCTGCGCTTGCCGCCAGCGCCGCGCTAATGATCATCGCAGGCTTGAACAGGCGCGACACCTTGCCCCATTGCGCGTTGCGTAATTGCTGCCCGTCAGTCATGCCAGACATGAAAACCTTTTTGGGCGGATGCATCCATGAGGTACCAAGGGGCATTGTGCAGATGATTCGCCCCGCCACATGGTGACATGCAGCGCCTTATTTCGCAGATTTCACGTATTAACGTGACGCGTCACACGCAATCGGAAGCGCATTGCTGGACAGGCATGTCGCATCTGCCTTGCTCACAGCCCCACCGGGCGGATGCCGACAGCGCGCAGAGCTGCACCACCGACATGGCCGATAGCGTTGCAGCGCAAGGCTCCAGCTTGGTTTCGTCGTATGCAACGATTCTGAAAATGTTGAAAGTAGTGACGTCATCAGCCCTACTGCATTGGCATCGCGCACAACCGGGCGTATTCCTTGCCGTGCCACCTTGAACAGGTGGCCGGGATTCGAAACCCCGGTTCTACGCTGAAGTAAACGCTTGCCAGCCGGCATCACCCATCAGGTGGTGCCGGCTGGCAATCCGTCGGCCTGCTATGGCGGGCGGTGCGTGGAGGCCTTGCGCCTGCCGGTTTAGCGTAGACCGGGTTTCGAACCTCGCATCGTCCGCCACCTTTATCGGTGGCGGCTTCTGCATGCACGCAAGGAGCCCCACCATGACCCAGCCCCACTCCCCTGCCCCGCACCCGATCCACGACGCGCCAGCGAATGGCCCTGCGCTGGACCCGAACACCCTCATCGCCCTGCTGCACAGCATCGGCTCAGGCGTCGCCTCCGATGGCCAGCCGTGGCCAGAACGCCATCAGATGCCAGGCCGACGCATCGCCCTGGCGGACACCGACTGCTCGCTGGCCGGCCTTCGGGTGGTGCTGGAGATTCTGCTGGCCGCGCAGCGCGCCCGCGAGAACGGCGAGCTGGAGCAGTACGTCGGCCCGCGCGTGATGGAGGGGCTGATCATGGCCGGAATCGGCCTTACCGCACACGCCAGTACCCGACTGCATCCGGAGGGCTGAGTGGCCTGGTGGCGCTGGGCGGCCACCGCGCTCTGTCTTGTGGTGGTGGTTGCGGCACAGACGCAGTGGCTGGCACCGCCGGTGCACTCGCCTGTCGCGTTCCAAAGCATCAACGACCATCGATTCTCACAACTGCGCCGCCAAGCCGTGCAGTTCGTGGAGGCTCGGCCACGACAGGGCTTCCAGTTCGTCGAGCGGCATCGAGATGTCGAGTTCCAGGTTCATTGCCGAGGCATACCCGTGCTGTGGCTGGAGAGGCGCTCGCACCATCTGCTGTTGCAGGCCTCACTGGACGCGAAGCAGCGGGCGCCCGCCGTTGTGCGGTTGCGGGCGCTCCTGCAATGGCAGTTGGAGCCGTTGGATTACCTGGAGCAGGTATTGGCTGGTGTGCCGGAGCCTGTTCTGCTGGATCGGGTGCTGCAGATTCTTGCTGGTGATGTGCCTTATGGGGCGCGATGTGGCGTGCCGTAGTCGAGCATGGCTTCACTCTACAGGGCTGCGGGCAGCGAGGGTTCGAGCTCCAGCCCTGCCGCTCGTCACCTGCGCGACAGGCATTGGTCCAGTGATCATGCGAGTCACCTCCCGGCATCGATCCAGCCCGCATCGCGCACACGTGCAAGATCTTCTGGCGTATCGATATCCAGGCCCAGTTCCGGTGCTTGAAGGGCATGCACGGCATCGATGGGAAGCTGCCGCAGGCGCGCTCCGAAGCCGCGGTCACCGATTGCACCCGCGGAGTTGAACCATGCACGCGGCACTACTGCGGGAACGCCAAGCGCGTTTCCATGACGGGTACCCGCACACCCTGACGCCGAGGCGCGCCCCCCCGAAAGCAGCGCCTGCAGATGGGAGCGCTCGATTGCGGGCTGGTCGCATGCCACGACCATCACCGCGGTCACGGTGGGCAGCAGGTGTGCGCCGGCAACCTGCAGACTGCTCGCCAGGCCGCGTTCCCAGTGGTGGTTGGTTACCGGAGTGGCATCCAGCCCGGCAACGCTGGATGTCACGGCCTGTGCGTTCGCGCCCACCACGACCAGCACCTGCGTTGGCGCGAGCTCCAGTGCCAACCGCACCACGCGATGTACCAGGGTCTCGCCCTGCCGGGTCAGAAGCTGCTTGGGCTGGCCAAGTCGGGTGCTCCCGCCGGCAGCAAGCACGACGACCGCATGCGCCTCAGTCACCTGCCGTGCGCGCTTCGCCATTGCTGCAGTTGCGCGGCGATGCTGAGCGAAATCGCCTCTGGCCCTCGGCCGCCGATGTCCAGGCCGACCGGTGATCGAAGTCTCGGGGAAAGGCGGTGGCGCTGATCCGGTGTCAGCAGCTTGAACAGGTCCTCGCGCCTTCGCCGCGGACCCAGCAGTCCAATGAACGCGACGTTGGTATCAGCCAGGGCCACCAGCGCCTCCCGGTCCAGTTCGAAATCGTGATGCATCACCAGTGCCGCGTCGCACGGGTCGGCATGGAGGGCCTCGGCCGGGCTGGTCTGAAGATGCGCATCCGCGCACTGCCCGGCAGAGGCCCAGCGAGCTCGCCGTTCGGCCACGCTGACCCGCCACCCCAGGCCCCGCAGCAACGGAACCAGGGAGGGCGTTTCGGGACCGCCCCCCAACACCAGGGCCCGCGGAAGCCGGGGCAACGGCAAATGCCATGCGCCCTCGCCAAAGGATTGCGCCCCGTCCATCGGATGCAGCTGCCATGCCTGCTCGCGATGGCCGGCGCGGAAAACGACCTGCCCCGACGTGCGAAGGTCGCGCTGGAGTGACACGCCCTCGCGCAGCCAGACCTCGATGACGTCGTCGATGCCGACCATCGCACGCAACGGCAGGAGCGCAATCCGCAGTCGGCCGCGGCACCCGAGCGCGGACCCACTCAAAAGATCGTCGTCACTGCGGGTGTCGATCTCGATCCAGTCGACCCGGCCTGCAGCGCTCACCTGCTCCGCGCGTCGCGCGAGCTCGGGCTCCAGGCATCCGCCACTGAGCCAGCCGACCTGGCTGCCGTTGCAGAACAGCACCATGTCGCCGGCACCGGCGTAGGTGGAGCCAGCGGTTTCCAGCACCAGCGCGAGCACGGCGTGCTGCCGTGCGCGCAGGTGCGTCACTGCCGCCTCGAGTACGCCGCGCGGGTTGCCTTCGGTGAGGAAGCCCGGCGCTGCCGACAGGTGCTCGGCAAGATCGCCGGGCTCCCCTCCGCCTGCGGCGGAGGCCTCCAGAGTGGGCGAGGCTGCGGGTCGGTCCATGCGCAAGGGTCAGCCCACGTCGGGCAAGCCGGGCAGCAGCTTGTCCAGGGTAATGGGATAGTTGCGCACGCGCACGCCGGTTGCGTTGTAGACCGCATTGGCGATCGCGGCGCCGACCCCGCAGATGCCCAGTTCACCCACGCCCTTGGCCTTCATTGGCGAGATCACCGGATCCAGCGTGTCGAGGAAGACCACTTCCTGGTACGGAATGTCGGCGTGCACGGGAACCTCGTAGCCGGCCAGGTCATGGTTGATGAACAAGCCAAGCCGTTTGTCGACCACCAGCTCCTCCATCAGGGTCGCGCCCGCACCCATCACCATCCCGCCGATGACCTGGCTGCGTGCGGAGAGCGGATTGAGGATCCGGCCGCCATCGCATACGGCAAGCATGCGGCGGATGCGCGTCTCTCCCGTGTAGGCATGCACGGCAACCTCGCAGAAGTGCCCTGCATAGGTGCCGACGTCGTAGCCTTGCTTGAAGTCGCCGAAGGCAATGCCGTCCTCCGCCGAGAGTGTGCCCGCCTCCGCCAGCTTGATCGTCCGCCCACCCGCTTGGATGCGGCCATTGGCGAAGTCTGCGGTGTCGCCGTCGAAGCCCAGTTTCTCGCCCACCTTGCGGCGCAGGCTGACGCACGCCGCATACACGCCTGCGGTGGAGCTTGCCGCGCCCCACTGGCCGCCGGAACCAGCGGAGGCGGGATGACGGGAGTCGCCGAGGGTCACCTGGACCCGCTCCAGCGGCACGCCCATGGTCTCGGCTGCCGTCTGCGCGATGATCGTGTAGGAGCCGGTGCCGATGTCGGTCATGTCGGTCTCGACAATCACCCCGCCCTGGCCGTCAAGCCGGACCCGCGCCGCCGACTTCATCGTCGGTGCGCCGCGATAGCCCGCAGACACGCCCATGCCGACCAGCCAGTCCCCTTCCCTGACCTGCGCCGGCCTGGGGTTGCGCTTGTTCCAGTTGAAGCGCTCCGCGCCTTCGCGCAGGCAGCGCACCAGGTTGCGGTCGGAGAACTTCTTGGACGGATCGCCGGGTACCACCTCGGGCTCGTTGAGGATGCGGAACGCGATCGGGTCGAGACCCAGCTTCTCGGCCATTTCGTCCATCGCAACTTCCAGCGCCATGTGGCCCGGTGCTTCGCCCGGTGCGCGCATCGCATTGCCTTCGGGCATGTCGAGCGTGGCGATGTAATTGGCCACCAGGCGATTGGCGCCTGCATAGAGCTTGGGCGTCTGCAGGGTGCCGTTTTCGCCATCCTCGCCGTTGATGTTGCCCGACCAGTTCTCATGGGCGATGGCGGAGATCCGGCCATCCTTTCCGCAGCCGATCCGCACGCGCTGGAGGGTGGCGTGCCGGTGCGTGGTGTTGTTGGGCATCAACGGGCGTTGCAGCGCGATCTTCACCGGTCGCCCGACCTGCTTGGCCGCCAACGCGGCCACCACCGCGTCGGCACGGATGAACAGCTTGCCGCCGAAGCCGCCGCCGATATAGGGCGAGTCCACGCGCACCTTGGCAGGATCGATGCCGAGGATCGCCGCCATGCCCTGCCTGGCCCAGTCGATCATCTGGTTCGCCGTCCACAGCGTGAGCGTGTCACCCTCCCAGGCGGCGATGGTGGCGTGCGGCTCCATCATCGAATGACTTTCGTCGGAGGTGTGGTAAGTCTCGTCCAGCTTGACCGCGGCGCTCGCGTAGGCAGTGTCGAAATCGCCGAGCGTCTGCCGGTCGGGCTTGCCACCGCGCCCCTTTGCCAGCGGCGCAGACGGTGCCAGGGCCGGGAAATCGAAGCGGCCCTTGCCGCGCTCGTAGCGGGTGCGGATCAGCGCTGCGGCGGCGCGGGCCTGCTCGAAGGTCTCTGCCACCACGCAGGCGATGGCCTGATGGTAGTGGGCCACTTCGGGTCCGCCGAACAGCGGCGCATTGTTCCAGTTCGATTTGCCGACCGGCTTGGTTTCCGGTGCGGTGATGACCGCCAGTACGCCGGGCGCGGCACGTGCGCGGGAGGCATCCATCGAAATGATGCGCCCCTTGCCGATGCCCGCACCGACGATGTAGCCGTAGGCCTGGTTCGGCGCCACGTCATGGCGCTCGTAGGCATAGGGGGCGGTACCGGTGGTCTTGCGTGGACCGTCGATGCGCGGCGTCGACTTGCCGACGACCTTGGCCTTGTCGAACAGGTTGTCGCCGGCGGGGGCGTTGAATTCAAGGGGCATCAGCGCTCTCCTTCCACCAGCACGGCTGCGAGAGTGCGCTCGGCGAGCGCGATCTTGAACGCGTTCTCCGGCGTCGGGCGGGCACCGGCGAACACCTGCCGGGTCGCGGCCTTTACGCCGTCGTGCAGCAGCGGTTCGGCTGCCTCGACGCGCCACGGTTTCGGCGCAACCCCACCGAAGGCGAACCGCGCCGAGCCGTCACGCTGCACGACCGCGGCGACCGACACCAGTGCGAACGCATAGGACGCGCGGTCACGTACCTTGTGGTACACGTGCCGACCGCCCAGGGGTTGTGGCAGCGTGACGTGGGTGATCAGCTCACCGCGCTGCAGCACGTTGTCCTGCTGCGGCTTGTCGCCGGGGGAACGATGGAAATCGGCAATCGGGATGCTGCGCGTACTGCCGTCACCCCTGACGGTCTGGATCGAGGCGCCCAGCACCCGCAGGGCCACCGCCATGTCGCCCGGATAGGTCGCGATGCAGCTGTCCGAGGTGCCGATCACGCCCATCTGCCGGGAGAACCCCTCGAGTGCGCCGCAGCCGGATCCGGGCAGGCGCTTGTTGCAAGGCAGATTGGGGTCGTAGAAATACGGGCAGCGCGTGCGCTGCAGCAGGTTGCCGCCGGTGGTGGCTTTGTTGCGCAACTGCCCGGAGGCACCTGCCACGATCGCGCGGGTCAGCACCGCGTAGTCGCGGCGCACGCGCTCATGCGACGCCAGTGCGGTATTGGTGACCAGCGTGCCGATGCGCAGGCCGCCTTCGTCGGTGGTTTCGATCCTGTCCAGGCCGATGTCCTGCACATCGACCAGGTGCGCTGGCGTCTCGACCTCCAGCTTCATCAGGTCGAGCAGATTGGTCCCTCCGGCCAGGAACTTCGCGCCCTCGGTACCGGCGACGGCCTTGGCGGCCTCGGCCGGGGATTTGGCGCGTTCGTAACTGAAGGCCCTCATGAGCGCCTCCCTGCAGAGGTCACGCCAGCGACCTCTGCCATTGCCTCGGCAATATTGGAATAGGCGCCGCAGCGGCAGAGGTTGCCGCTCATCCGTTCGCGCATTTCCATGTTGGTGGCCCGGGGCCGTGCGCTGACATCCGCCTGCACATGGCTGGGGACCCCCCGCTTGATCTCGTCCAGTACCGCCACCGCCGAACAGATCTGCCCCGGCGTGCAATACCCGCACTGGTAGCCATCATGCTTGATGAAGGCGGCCTGCATCGGATGCAGGTCATCGGGGGTGCCGAGGCCTTCGATGGTGGTGATGGCATCGCCCTGGTGCTGTACCGCCAGGCTGAGGCAGGCATTGATGCGCTCACCGTTGACCAGCACGGTACAGGCACCGCATTGACCGTGGTCGCAGCCCTTCTTGGTCCCGGTCAGCTTCAGATGTTCGCGCAGGGCATCGAGCAGCGTGGTGCGGGTGTCGAGTTCAAGCTCCCGCCGCTCGCCGTTGACGGTCAAGGCCACCGTGCTGATGACCGGCGGCCTGGGCGGCGGGGGCGCCGCCAGTTCGGCGGCGAGCGATGAGGCCCCCGGTGCGGCGGACATCGCCACGGTCGTGACGCCGCCGGCGATCACCTGGCGACGCGTCAACTTCATTCCTTCATCACAACTTGGCACAGTGACCTCCTGGCGTTCGGGGAAACCCCGTGGCTGGATGGACGCGCTCACACTACCGAAGGGCCACTATGCCCATCTGCGGGGTACAGATCTGTGAAGCGGGTTGGAGGCACGCCGGCATCGTCGGCAGGGCCTACTTTCCAGTCATCTTCAACGCGGCCTCTGGCAACCGCGCGCCACTGACGTTGATCTGTTGCACTTCTTCAGCGATACGCACAAGGTCGGCTTCGTCCAGCACCAGTCCCACGGCCCCCAGATTCTCATCCAGCCGATGAAGTCTGGTCGTGCCCGGAATCGGCGAGATCCACGGCCGCTGGGCCAGCAGCCAGGCCAGGGCAACCTGGGCCGGCGTTGCGCCCTTCTCTTCGGCCATCGCCTTTGCGATACCCACCAATGCCATGTTGGCCCGGCGGGCTTCAACGGAAAATCGCGGCACAGAATTGCGGAAATCCGTTGCATCGAACTGGGTATGCTCGTCGATCTTCCCGGTCAAGAAGCCCGCCCCTAACGGACTGAACGGTACGAAGCCGATGCCCAGCTCCTCCAGCAGCGGTAGCAACTCCTGCTCCGGCTCGCGCCAGAACAGTGAGTATTCGCTCTGCACCGCTGTCAGCGGCTGCACAGCGTGGGCCCGGCGGATCGTCTGCGTACCGGCTTCAGACAGCCCGAAATGCGCAACCTTGCCCTCTGCAATGAGGGCCTTCACCGTATCGGCCACTTCTTCGATGGGCACCGCCGGATCAACACGATGCTGGTACAGCAGGTCGATGCGATCAGTGCCAAGCCGCTTCAGGCTGCCCTCTACGGCGGCCCGGATATGCGCGGGCTGGCTGTTGGTACCGGCGCCACGGGCACCGGTCGCAGGATCAATGTCGAAGCCGAACTTAGTGGCGATCACCACGTGGTCGCGAACCGGCGCCAGGGCCTCGCCCACCAGAACTTCGTTGGCAAAGGGGCCATAGGCTTCGGCGGTGTCGAAGTGAGTGATGCCGCGCTCCACCGCCGCGCGGATCAACGCGATCATTTCCTGCTTGTCGGCGGCTGGGCCATACGCCGAGCTCATGCCCATGCAGCCAAGGCCGAGGGCGGAGACTTCAAGGCCTTGTCCAAGCGTGCGGGTCTTCATGGTGGAATCCTCATCGGGCAATGTGCGGAACGGTCAGCCGGGCGGAATGGCCATGGCGCCAATCTACGCCCCCAAAACACATTCCTGCAGGGGCATAATCGGATATCGCTTATATCCGGTGCGCATCAATGAGCGTCGAGAACTACGATCAGTTGGCCATGTTCGCGCTGGTGGCGCGGGAACGCAGTTTTACCCGTGCAGCCGCCCAGCTGGGCATGTCCCAACCTGCCCTGAGCCGCTCGATGCGTCAGCTGGAAGAGCGCCTGGGCGTGCGCCTGCTTGCCCGCACCACCCGCAGCGTTTCGCCCACCGAGGCCGGAGAGCAGTTGCTGCGGGTCATAGCTCCGCGCTTCGAGGAGATCGACAGCGAGCTTGCCCAGCTCAACGCGTTCCGCGACAAGCCCGCCGGTCGCCTGCGCATCACCGCAGGTGAGCATGCCGCGATTACCGTGATGCAACCCGTACTGGGCAAGCTGCTGCCGGCCAATCCAGATCTGAACATCGAGGTGATCGTCGACTACGGGCTGACCGACATCGTGGCCGAGGGCTTCGACGCCGGCATCCGCATGGGCGAGCAGGTGGCCAAGGACATGATTGCCGTGTGCGTTGGGCCCGACCTGCGCATGGCCGTGGTCGGATCGCCTGCCTACTTCCAGCGTCATCCAAAGCCGAAATCACCGCATGACCTTACCCGGCACAACTGCATCACCATCCGCCTGCCGACCCACGGCGGCATCTTCGCGTGGGAGTTCGAGAAGAAGGGCCAGGAGCTGAAAGTACGGGTGGAGGGCCAGCTGGTGTTCAACAACATCGCCCTGCGCCTGGGCGCCGCGCTGGAAGGTTTGGGGCTGGCCTACATGCCCGAGGATCTGGTGCGCCCCCACGTGCAGGCAGGCACCCTGGTCCACGTGCTGCAGGACTGGTGCCCCTCCTTCCCCGGCTACCACCTGTATTACCCCAGCCGCAGACAGTCGTCGCCTGCGTTCACCGTGCTGCGCGATGCTCTGCGCTACCGCGGTTGAACGGTGGCAAGGTCATGGCGAAGGCGCGGGGGTTTGTTCCAGTGCCTGCACTGCGCGAACAGACGCGGCCGCATGACCGCCATGGGCCAGCAGCCGCGCCAGGTGCTCCAACTCCGCACGGCTGAGGCCTACGCGCTGGCTGGCCGCCATGTGTGAGCGCAACTGCGCCTCCACGCCGGGCATGGCGGCCAACGCGCCTACGGTGGCCAGTTCCCGGCTCTGCCAGTCCAGGTTGTCGCGCTCGAAGATGTCACCGAACAGGTGGGTCTGCAGGTACTGATTGATGATGGGCGCGAAGTCCATGACCGGCCCGGTCACCGGGGCACCGGAGATGCGGGTCTGGTTGGCGGTGCCCACGGCGCGCAGTGCATCGCCTACGGGCACTTCAGCGGTGGGCGGCTGCCCGGCTGCGGTGGCGATCCCCTGCGCCTCGCGCTCGCGTACCACGCTCAGCAGTTCGCCCAGCGCATTGAGGCTCTTGGGGAAGCCTGCATAGGCATACAGCTGCACGAGCACTTCCTTCGCTTCGCTCACGGTCAAGCCGGCATCCAGCCCTCGATTCAGTGCGGCGTTGAGCTGGGGCATGTTGCTGCTGGCCGCTGCGGCTGCAATGAGCGGGATCGATTGCTGCCTGGGCGTTAGCGGCCCGGCCACGGGGGCGTCGACACTTGCTGATGCCTCGCGATACTGGTCATCGGTTACCTGCTCCAGCCAGTCCACCGATTTCCCGCCTGCCACGCCGGTGACCGTGAGGTGGGTCATCGCGCTGTGCGGCGCGGCGCCGTGCCAGTGCTTGACGCCGGCTGGACATACCACCACATCGCCCGGCTGTATCTGCTGCACCGGCTTGCCCCATTCCTGGGTCAGCCCAACGCCGGAGGTCACCACCAGGCGCTGCCCGGCAGGGTGGGTATGCCAGGCCGAACGTGCGCCGGGCTCGAACGTGACGTAGGCAGAAGCGGCCTGCACGTCATCGTTCGCCGGGAACAGCGGATCGACGCGAACCTGGCCAACGAAGGTCTCGGCGGGGCCGGCAACCGACGCCTGTGCCCCTGCCCGGGTGATCTGCTGCGTGGGCGTCTCGCCGGCATCGGCAAACGGTGCCGCCACGCTCAATGCAGCGCCCAGCAGCGCGGTGTGCGCGGGTGATTTACGAGGTGTAGTCATGGTGCAAGCGTCCGGCTGTAGAACGTGGTGAGCGAAGCAACGGCGGCATCCACGTACTTGGGCACCCAGTACGTCTCGATGTGCGTGGCACCGTCCAGCAGCACCAGTTGCTTGTCGGTGGTGCCGGTCGCCTTGGCGAAGGCGTCCTGGCTCATGTAAAGGCTGTCGGCCTTGCTGCCGGCAATCATCAGCAGCGGCTGGTTGATCAGTTCGATCTGGTCGGTGGCGTCCCAGCGCATCAGGTCCAGCAGGCTGCTGGTCGTGTAGCGGAAGGTGGAATTGGGATGGGCATGCGTCTTCCAGTAGTACTCATAGCCTTGCCGATACAGATCGAAGGGTAGTTTGGCGATCTGTTCGTCGCTGAGGTTGGCGTCGCCGGAGTACATCACTTCGCCGCCAGCGGCTTCCTGCGCACGGGCCTGCGAAGCCTGTTGCAGGCGTTGCTGGAGAGTGTCGCGCTGTGAGTCGCCATAGCCGTTGCGGCGCACACGGCCGGAATTGAACATGCTGATGGTGGCGATGGCCTTGAAGCGCTTGTCGGTCTGCGCGGCGGCCAGCGAATAGCCGCCACCGCCACAGATGCCCAGCAAGCCCAGGCGCGAGGTATCCACCCAAGGGAATCGGCTGATGAAATCCGCCATGCCATGGATGTCTTCGATGCGGTGCGACGGCGTGTCCTCGTTGCGCGGCTGGCCGCCACTGGCGCCCTGATAGGCCGCGTCGGCGGTAATGGCGATGTAGCCCTGCTCGGCCAGGCGCTGTGCGTAGAGGCCGGCGACCTGCTCTTTCACGCCGCCGTTGGGGTGGGCCACCACGATGGTCGGGTACTTCCGCGAGGCATCAAAGTTGGCGGGCGTGTAGAAGTTGGCCGCGATCTCGATGCCATTCAGCGGATAGGACACCGAATGGATGTTGACCTCGCTGGGTACGTTGCGGGTGATGGCACCTTCATAGGCCAGTTTGAAGGGATTGAGCCTGTAGTCCGCGGCACAGGCGTTGCCTGTCGCCAGGCCAAGCGATATCGCCAACAGCGTGGCGTGCACGATGTGCTTCATTCAAGTGCTCCCAGTCTGGATATTCCCCGACCGGAGCGCACTGGGCGCCTGCGTCGGCGGGGATCAGAAGAAAAGCTAACCGTCGCGCACTCATGGAAACAGGGCATCATCCGGATATCAGTCATGCACGGATGTTATGAATGACGATCCGGCTCAACGATCCAGGTGCTTCTTTTCCAGAAGCGCACTCACCAGATCGGCGATCTGGACGTTGTTGAGATCCGAAAACGGGAAGTGACTGTTGCCGCGAATACCCAGGTCTGGCAGATGGACCAGGGTGACATCACCACCCTGCCGATTGACGGCATCACGCCACGCGCGGGCCATTTCCAGTCGTGCCCGCCAGCTATCCTGCGCCGGCAGGTCAACAGGCTTGTCGGGGATGTTGTCGCCGTACAGCACCAGAATAGGTATCCGGGTCAGCGCCTTGAACTGTTCGGGAGAAACCACTGCGGGTGCTACGGTGTCGAAGGCACTGGGAATCGGTGCGGGCGCATCACCCTCTGCAAACACGAAGCTGCTGCCTGGCTCGAAGGCAACGATTGCGCGAACGTTCGGGCTCTTTATGGCCGTCATCCAGCCAGGACCACCTGCCTGCGAATGGGTAAACAGGATGGCAGGTCCTGTCTTCTGCAGTAGTGCCGCTACGCCGTCGGAGACCACATCCAGGTCAAACGGCCCGGTGTTGGGAGTGACCGAACGGAAGAACTGCTCAAGCACGGCCTCGCCTTTCGGGAACTGGCTGCCACTGAAGTGGTTTGGCCAGAGCCCGATGCGGAACTGGTTGAACCACATCTGATCGTCTGCCACGGGTGCCAGCGAGGCCTCCACCATGCTTCGGCCGGCTTTGCCTCGGCGTGGCTGATCGATCAGGTAAGTCGTGAAGCCACGACGCAGGAACAGATTCTGGAAGCCCTCGCGCCCATCGGCGGTCGTTTCCCAGCTCTTCGATGACTGCCCTGCCCCGTGCCACATCACGATCGGCAGCGGACGCGCATTCACCGGCTTCTGGTAGAAGGCGTAGACGTGGTCACCGTGGTAGCTCTGCCCGGCCGGGTTGGAGGGCTTGAGCGGATCGAACGTGCCAGGTTCCGTCTTTTTCGTGCCGCCCGCGAGAAGGCTTCCTTGCGATTCGATCTGCAGTGGCTCGCTGGCAAGCGCAGCGGTGGCGCAGAGGGAGGCCGCAATCCAGATCAGTGTGGCGGGAAAGCAAGGCACCAGGGTGCGGAGGCGGGTGCGAGTCTGCATGGGTCACTCCGTGACGGATTGTCAGGGGAATCTAGCCTCCGCGCCGTGCCGGAAGAAGCACGCGTGTGCATATGACTGATGCATGCAAGGTATATATGCATGTGTACGCTGCAGTGGTTGCGTGCGAGCGAGGATCTTCAATCGGCAGCTAGTCGGACTGGATGCGAATCTCCACCGGCCCCTTCTTTCGAAGGTGCCGCAAACCGCCTTCTACTCGACCCAGTCTGACCAGGCCTTTCGAGTAGGCAAACGGCCTATGGAAGATCGCCAAATTTCCCCATGGCGCATAGAAGGCGATGTCACCCGCCAACGGCGTGATTCCCTCCGGCTCGCCCGTCACGTTGAGACGGCGCGGAAGCTGCGCGATCTTCTCGGTCTCTGCGTAGTCTTCAAGCTGCAGTGTCAGTGGCAACTGGGCGATGAACTCGCGTGCGGGAAGGCTGTCTTCCAGGGTGGCCGACAGCCGTTGGTCGTTGATGATCAGTCGAATCTTCATGGGATGAACCTCTTGGTTGGCGCTAGTTCTGGTGGTCGCGACAACTTGATGATCGGGCGCGGCTCGGCATGCTGCTGCCGTCGCAGAGGCTACGAGGAGCAAGAGCAGTTTCGCGGGAGGCGACGTAAAGCGTGTCATTGCTTCGGAACCTCCCTGGGAATCGCCGCTGCTGACGTGTCCAGATCTTCCGAAGCCGTGAGGTAGGCAAGCAGCGCGGCAAACAACAGGAAGCCCGCACCGGCCAGGAAAGTACTGGCAAAACCGCAACTATCGAACAGCAGTCCGCCAAGGGCGGCGCCCAGCGCGATGGAGCACTGCACCACCGCAACCATCAGCCCGCCACCGGCTTCGGAGTTATCGGTGAACGTGCGCGCCAGCCAGCTCCACCAGCCGACCGGTGCGGCCGTGGCCAGCAGGCCCCATGCCGCGAGCAGTACGGTGGTCGGCCAAAGGTGAGTCCCCAGTGGAATCAGGATGACGGCAATCAGCGCCATCATGGCCGGAAGGGTCACCAATGTGCGGTAGAGCCCGCGCCTGATGAATACACCGATGGCCAGCGTGCCCACGAAGCCACTCACCCCGATGGCCAGCAGCACCCATGGAACAGCAGACGCGCCCGCATGCGTCACCCGCTCCAGGAACGGCCGCACATAGGTGAACAGGGCGAACTGCCCCATAAAGAAGGCAGCGCACGCCGTCATGCCCAGTGCCACCATGCGCCGCCGCAACAACACGATCACCCCGTTGCGTGATTGTCCTTCCTCCGCGGGCATGAAAGGCAGACAAACCCACTGCCACGCCAGGGCAACAGCAGCCACCGGCAGAAGGCATAGGAAAGCGCCGCGCCATCCGATCATGCTACCGAGATAGCTGCCCAGTGGCGCCGCAATGACCGTTGCAAGCGCGTTGCCACTGTTGAATATCGCCAAGGCTCGCGGGACCTCGGCCTGCGGCACCAGCCGTATCGCGGTTGCGGCGGACAAAGACCAGAAGCCACCGATCACCACGCCGATCAGCGCACGGCCTGTCATGTAGATCGGATAGTTTGGGGCCAGCGCCACCACCAGTCCCGATACCGCCATCAACGCCGTGAGGATCAACAGCAACGTTCGCCGGTTCACGCCGCCCGCCAACCGGGAGATCGACAAGCTGGTCAGCACCGCGAAGGCACCCGAAATGGCAATGCCGTAGCCGGCCAGACCTTCGCTCACGCCCAGGTCTGCCGCCAAGGGCGTGAGCAGGCTCACCGGCATGAATTCCGAGGCGATCAACGCGAAGACGCATAGCGTCATCGCGAGCACCCCGCCCCAGTTGGCGCGATCCGGGAGGGCCTCGATGCGGCTCATTTCGCAGCCAGGCCGCGCTGGAAGAACGTGGCCAGCTTGTCAAAGGGAATCAGCGGGGTGCGGTCGTACAGATCCACGTGGCCGGCGCCCTCCACCCAGTAGAGCTCCTTCGGCTGCCCTGCCCTACGGTAGGCATCTTCGCTGAACTCGCGGGAATGCGCGGCGTCGCCAGAGATGAACAGCATCGGGCGGGGCGAGATCGTCTCGATGTCGTTGAAGGGATAGAAGTTCATGAATTTGACCAGGCTGCTGAAGAGCGGCTGGGTTGTCAGTTCGGCCTTGTCACCCATTGGCGTATAGGCGCCGCGCGGGGTGCGGTAGAAGTCGAAGAACTCACGCTGGATGGCGGGCGTGTCAGCATCGAGGTGGTTCACGGTGCCAGGCACGAACACCGGCGCCCCGCCCTTGAATTCGGCCAGACGCTGATCTGCCGCGGACTGGATCACCGCCTTGCGCTGCTCCAGCGACTGGCCACTGTTCAGCCCCTGCCGCGCCGCCGCACCCATGTCGTACATGCTGACCGTGGCGATGGCCTTGATGCGTGGGTCGATCTTGGCGGCACTGATTACAAAGCTGCCGCTGCCACAGATGCCCAAGCCGCCGATGCGGTCCGGGTCCACAAATGACTGCGTGCTCAGGAAATCCACGGCCGCACTGATGTCGTCCGAATAGATTTCCGGCGCCACCAGGTGTCGCGGTGCGCCGCCACTCTCGCCCCAGAAGGAAAGATCGATCGCCAGCGTAACGAAACCTTGCTCGGCCAACTTCTGCGCGTAGAGCTGGGAGCTCTGCTCCTTCACTGCGCCCATCGGGTGGCCAACGACCACTGCGGGGGCGCGGCTGCCGTCGGGCAGGCCTTGAGGGCGGTAAAGCGTACCCACCACCTGCATCTCGTACTGGTTGTGGAAGCTCACGCGCTCCCCCTTGACCGTGGGGCTGCGGTAGAAGTTGTCGGATCCATGGGGCGGGGCCGGCACCGGTGCGTCAGCGGCCATGGCCGAAGCTGGAACGTAGAGGCTGGCGAGCAGCGCCAGTAACAGCGTGGTGCGTTTCATGGGCGTATGGCCTCGGTTGGGGACACGGGTCGCCACGATAGGCCCCAGCCCCTATATCGATAAGCCGGTTGAAAGTTGATGCATTACTGAGTTGCGCTCACAATTGACCGATGAGTACCGTGAAGACCAATGACCTGCAGGCCTTCCTGGTCGTGGCCCAGGAACAGAGCTTCACCAAGGCCGCCGTTCGCCTCGGGGTTACGCCCTCTGCGCTGAGCCATTCGATGCGGTTGCTGGAAGAACGCCTGGGCATCCGCCTGCTGGCCCGGACCACGCGCAACGTCTCTCCCACCGAGGCGGGCGAGCGCCTGATGCGCTCCATCGCACCACATTTCGAGGCCATCGGTGCCAGCGTGGAGGCGCTGGGTGACCTGCGCGACCGCCCCGCTGGAACGCTGCGGATCTCCTGCACCGACGATTCCATGGAGACCGTGATCCGCCCGCGGTTGGCCGGGTTCCTGGCCGAGTACCCGGACATCACGCTTGAGTTCTACGTGGACTACGGCTTCACCAATGTGGTGGAGCAGCGTTTCGATGCGGGCATCCGACTCGGAGAGGCGCTGAGCAAGGACATGATCGCTGTCCGGGTCGGTCCGGATTGGCGTCTGGTGGTGGTGGGGTCTCCCGACTACTTCCAGAAGCATCCCAGGCCCAGGAAACCTGCCGACATCACCCGACACCGCTGCGTGCACATCCGGCATCGTCCGAACGGAGCGATCTATGCCTGGGAGTTCGAAGAAAAGGGCAAGGAATTCACGGTGCGCGGCGACGGACCTTTGGTCTTCAACAGCATGATCCATGTCATCAATGCCGCACTGGATGGCCTGGGCCTGGCCTACGTGCCGGAACCACTGGTGGCCGAGCACATCGCGAACGGCAGGCTGGTGGCCGTGCTGGACAAGTGGTGCGTGCCCTTCCCCGGCTATCACCTCTACTACCCGAACCGTCGGCAGCCGTCGCCGGCGTTTGCGGCACTGGTTGCGTGGTTGAAGGTGGATAGGTGATGTGGATGCCGATGCCGGGTGCGGTCTTAAGTCCCCTTTGTGCCCTGTATCGGCCGGAATCGGATACCAGCCCCACCCTCGATAAATTTTCCTAATCCCCCAGCCGGGCGACAGCTTCCCTGCCCCATTTGCTAGCCATTGAACGCTATCGACCACGCGCGGGCGATGTGGCCCGCAGTAGCCGAACGTGGCTTGGCTCTACAGGGACGTTGGTTGCGAGGGTTCGGGTTCGTGGATGGAGCCTTCAAGCAGGGCGACGTAGGTATCCAGGCGCGAACGCAGCCCGATCAATAGCCATCCTGTGAGGTATAGCAGTACGAGGGCGTAGATGATGAAGGTACCCAGCGCGCCGACATCAAAGGCGCTGCTCCAGTCACCCCATCTCCATTGGCGGAACTGCAGATAGAGGGCAATCAAGAGTGGGAATGGCCCAAGGCGCTGCAACCCTCCGTACATTAATCCCATGCGCTCGATCATGCTGGATCGCAAGTGGCTGACATACTTGAGGCGGCGCTCACGCTCGACTCTGGGAAACTTCCGAAGCTCGGCGATCACCGCTTGCCACTGAGTAAATTCGCCATCCATTTCCTGCGCGTGCGACAGCCGTGGCTGTACGAACTGCCGGATTCCGCGGCGGGCTGCGAGAAACCCGCCGATGACAAAACCTCCGATTTCCACCGCCAGGCAGACCCTGACCAAAACTAGCGCAGCCGTGAGCGGAAGCCATCGATCAGGCAGCTGGCTACCGAGAATGCCGATGGCGGCCGCCAATGCGCCCATCCGGAACGCCCACGTCTCCACCCTGCCCGCCTTGGGGTAGATGCTGTGCTCAACCAGCCCCTGCACCCGCTGGTAGAGCCAGTGGAACGTGAGTTCCTGCGAATCGGTTTTCGCGGGCGGAACGAATCCGCCCCGTGCCTGCATGTCCATTGCATCCCCTGCCCCACCGGCCAGGTTGCCGGCGCCACCATCGTAGCCGAGCTGGGTCGTGGCGGAATACGGCCTAGCCGTGTAATCGTCAGGGCCAGGACCTTCCCGGAGTCGAGCATGGCTCGATTCTACAGAGGCGGAGCCTGCGGGCCGACCCGAACATGCACCACATGGCGGACGCCGCGATGGAACATCTTGGCGTACGGGCAGACGCGTTCGGTGTTGCGAACGAGTTCGCAGGCCAGGTTCTCATCCATGCCGGGAAGATGTACCACGATCTCGGCCGACAGCAGGTACAGCCCATCTGCCGGATCACGGGCGAAGGTGACGGCCACTTCGATGCTGGGGTTGTGCAGCAGCAGGCCGGCACGCGCGGCCACCAGCACCATGGCACCGTGGAAGCAGCCAGCATAGCTCGCGGCCAGCAGCTGCTCGGGATTGGCGCCGCCGCCAGGCCCGCCGAGTTCCGGCGGCAGGCGCAGGTCCACCGCCAGTGCACCGTCGTCCGACCGCACGACGCCGGACGCCCGCCCGTGCTGGGCCTGGCCTCCGCTCACCCGCACGCGACCGGTGTACAGCGGCTTCACGTCGTCGCCTTGGTAGCGGTCCAGCATGGCAGGCGAAGGCGGCTTCAGCTCGGTCATTGCACGGCTCCATCAAACGCAGCTGCGGCAGGCGATCGATTCGCCGCTCAGGCAGGCTGCCGCTGCAACAGACCGGACTGCTGCAGCCAGGCTTCGAAATCGACCTGCCCCAGCCACGCGTGGCCGGCCGGCACCAGCGTCTCGATCTGCAGCGCCGCGCCGAAGTACAGTGCATCGGCGTCCGCCACCACCTGCCGGGAATCACCCGTCAGTTGCAGATAGCGCCTGGCCAGATCCGCCATCGCGCTGCGCTGCGGCCCGGCGATTTCCAGCACGCCATTGGCCGGCGGCCGCTGGGCGATGCGTGCCACCGCTTCGGCAACATCCTCGGCGGCAATCGGCTGCACGTCGGCGGCCGGCAGCCGCACGGCCCTACCGTCGCCGGCGGACTGGATGATGCCCGGCAGGAACTCGAAGAACTGCGTGGAATGGATGATGGTGTACGGCAGGCCCGAGTCGCGGATCAGCCGCTCCTGGGCAATCTTGCCGCGGAAATAGCCACTGGCTGCCAGCTTGTCGGTGCCCACAACAGAAAGCGCGACCTGGTGGCGCACGCCGGCACGGGCGGCGGCGGTAAGGATGTTATGGCCGGCGGTTACGAAGAACGAAAGCACTGCCGCATCTTCGAACGAGGGCGAGTTGGCCAGGTCCACCACCACGTCGGCGCCCTCCATGGCGGCATCCAGGCCTTCACCGGTCAGCACATCCACCCCGGTGGATGGCGCTGCCACTACGACCGCATGCCCGGCTACGCGCAGGCGCTCCACCACCTTGCTGCCGATGCGGCCGGTACCACCGATGACGAGGAACTTCATTGCGTGTCTCCTGGAATGCAAAGGGGCTACCGGGGTGGGGCCGGGCGCAGGCATCGTAGTTACCCTGGGCGCGTGTCAGTAGGCCCTTGAAGGGCCGCGCACTGTTGCCCGGCACGCACCAGTGCGCTCAGGCCCAGGCAGGCTGTGCGACTGGCTTCAGAGGGGTGGCCTGCTGGCGAGCTTCCCAGTGCGAGATCACATCCAGTTCGAGCGCGCGCACCCGCTGCGTGCTGAAGTCGATGAAGGCCCGCACGCGCTTGGGCAGCTGGCGGCGGCTGAGGTAGCACAGGTAGTGGCCGCGATCGAGCGGCGCATGCCGATCCAGGCAGGTCACCACCCTGCCCGCCCACAGCGCTTCACGCACCTGATAGCTGGGCAGCTGGGCGATGCCCAGCCCGTCGATGACGGCCTGGAGGGCCAGGTCGGCATCGTTGAACACCAGTGCGGCCGGCGGCTGAAGGTGTACTTCGGCACCGTCGACACGGAATTCCCAGGGCTGCATGCGTCCGCCCGGCAGGCGCCGCCCGATGCAGGCATGCGTGGGCAGCGTGTCCACCGACGCGGGAAGGCCGTGCACCTGCGCGTACGCCGGTGATGCACATACGACCAGCTGCATCGGCACCAGCTGCTTGGCAATCATCTGGCTGTCTTCCAGTAGGCCGTCGCGAAACGCCACGTCGATGCGATCACCGACCAGGTCGGGGGCCTGCTCGTCCAGCAGCAGCTCCACGGATACCTGCGGGTATTCGGCACGGAAGGCTGCCAGCAAGGGCGCAATCACCCGACGGCCGAAGCCATGGCTGGCACTGATGCGCAGGTGCCCGCGCGGCGGGCCCTCGCGCAGGTCGCGCATTTCCTCCAGCGCCTGCAGGATGCAGGTCACGCCCGGGTTGCAGCCCTCGAGGAACAGCTCGCCTTCGCGGGTGAGCGTGGTCGAGCGCGTGGTGCGCAGGAACAACCGCACGCCCAGCTGGCTTTCCAGCTTCTGCACGCTGCGGCTGACGGCCGAGCGACCGATGCCGAGGCGGTCGGCCGCGCGCGCGAAGCTGCCCTCGGACGCCACTGCAATGAAGGCCACCACGCCAGCGTAGCTGGTGGAGAAGGACGCATTGAGCGCATCGTGGCCGTCGCTGGCCGGGCGGAGCGTTGCGGCGTTCATGGGTGGCCTGGCTCCAGGCGGGCACGTTGTGCGTGCAGGTGGCTCCGCGCCAGCGCCAACCGTTGCCTGCACGCGGCAAGATCGAGCGCCAGCAGGGGCACGATGTCCTCGAATCCGGCACCCAGCACGTCGTGCAACAACAGCACCGCACGTGCATCGGGCGGCAATTCGCGCAATGCGGCCAGGAAGGCCTGCCAGACCTGTTCGCTGGCAGGGCGCGATGCGGTGCGCAGGTGCGATGAGGTGTCCATGCCCGGCAGACGGCCGAGCATCGGCCGCTGTGACAGGACATTGGTGTTTTTCATGCAACAGCGTGGGGTCCGCCCCCCGCCTACCGGCATTGCAAATGCAGGCCTAGCCTCACTGTGCCCTTCACACGCTACAGGAACACGCCATGACCGCACGCCTGGATTGCGCCGCGCAATCCCCCGAACTGTTCAAGAAGCTCGGTCTGTACTCGCATGCCGCCCACACCGCCTCGATCGAAGCGGCCATCATTGATCTGGTCAACATCCGTGCATCGCAGCTCAACGGCTGTGGCTTCTGCCTGGACATGCACGTGAAGGAAGCCACCCTGCGTGGTGAGCGCCCGCTGCGCCTGCATCACCTGGCAGCATGGCGTGAATCGACGCTGTTCAGCCCGCGCGAGCGAGCCTGCCTGGCCTGGACCGAAGTACTGACCCAGCTGCCGGCGCAGGGCGTGCCCGACGAGCTGTACGCGCGCGTGCGCGGGCAGCTGTCCGATCAGGAAATTGTAGACCTCACCCACGCGGTGATGGCGATCAACGCCTGGAACCGCGCCAACGTTGCCTTCCGTACCACGCCCGGCACGCTGGACGCGGCCTTTGGCCTGGACAAGGCCGGCCTGGCCTGATCCTCCCGCCGCTGCCCCATGCTGCGGCCCTGCTCTACCGCTTTGGAGACCTGCCATGCGTCGTTCTGTTCTGGCCCTGTTTGCGCTGCTGCCACTGTGCGGCGCTGCCGCCACCCCGCCCCCTGCTGCGCCCGAGCCCCTGGTGCGCGAGGTGATGACCCGCGCCCTGCCGGAGCAGCCCGGCAAGGAAGCGCTGATCCTTACCGTCGAGTACCCGCCGGGTGGCGCCGATCCTGTCCACCGCCACGATGCCCATGGCTTCGTCTATGTCCTGGAAGGGCGGATCGTGATGGGTGTGGCCGGCGGCAAGGAGGTCACCCTTGGCCCGGGCGAGGCCTTCCATGAAGGCCCGTCCGATCTGCACACCGTAGGTCGCAACGCCAGCGCCACCGAGCCGGCGAAGTTCGTGGTGTTCCTGATCAAGGACATCGGCAAGCCGGCAGTTCTGCCGCCGCTCTGATCGCACGTCCGGCGCTGGCACCAGCGACAGGTTCCCGGGTGTCACAATCCGGGGACCTGTCCCGTCTACGCTGGCATGGACGAATCCACTGCGCTGTTCTCACGCCTCCGCCCACGCCTGTTCGGCGTGGCCTACCGCATGCTTGGGTCTTCGCACGAAGCCGAAGACGTGGTGCAGGATGTCTGGCTGCGCTGGCATGGCGCCGACCAGTCGCAGATCGAGAATCCGGAAGCCTGGCTGGTGGCGACCACCACCCGTCGCGCCATTGATGGCCTGCGCCTGGCCCGGCATGCGCGCGAACACTATGTGGGCATGTGGTTGCCCGAGCCGCTGCTGACCGATGACACCGCCACGCCCGAGTACGTGCTGGAAACCGCCAGCGATCTGTCGGTCGCCTTCCTCAGTGTGCTGGAACGGTTGGCCCCGGATGCGCGTGCGGCTTTCCTGCTGCACGACGTGTTCGATCAGGATTACGCCGTGGTCGCGCGCACCCTGGACAAGACGGAAGCCGCCTGCCGGCAGATCGTGCATCGTGCGCGCCAGCAGCTCCGGCAGGAACGCCCGCGCTACAACGTCCCGCAGGACGTGCACCAGAAACTGCTGCGCCGCTTCGCCGAGGCCGCGTCCAGCGGCGATTTCCGCACGATGAAGACCTTGATGGCCGAATCGGCCGAGCTGGTGGGTGACGGCGGCGGTATCGTCTCCAGCTTCCCCGGGCCGATGGTCGGGGGTGCACGCATTGCCCAGCTGCTGTATGCCCCGCACCTGCGGCGCAGCGCGCAGTTGCGGATGGTGCCGGCCATGCTCAACGGACGGTTGGGACTGCTGCGCTATTTCGATGGCGAGCTGGAGGCGGCGATGGCCTTCGAGACCGATGGCGAACGGATCACGCAGATCCTGGTGCAGCGCAATCCGCACAAGCTGCAACGTTTGGCCCACCCCACCGCCATCCAGTAGATCCACGCCAGGCGTGGATGGCGTCCGTTGTTGGCCTCGCCCTTGCGGGTTTCGAGCGGGGCGCCGACGCGCCCCGTCGAAAACTCGTGCTTGCGCTGTATCCGCAGGATCCGATCAGAAGTCCCAGAACACCGGCACCCAGCGGAACGTCTCGCCCTCCAGCGACACCCGGCCCACTGACGGGAACGGAAGATGCGTGGCCACCAGCATTTCGCCGGTGCCGGCCAGTTCCTTCAGCAGAGCAATGCGAACGCGTGCGGATTCCTCCGGGTCGTGCTCGAAGCCGTTGTGCCAGTTCGGTTGGTCGAAGCCGACCGCGAACACCGCGTCACCGGCAAAGGTCAGGGCCTGCCCCGCAGACGCCACGCGCACCACGCAGTGGCCCGGGGTATGCCCACCGGTACGGCGGGCCGTCACGCCCGGTGCGATCTGCTGTTCGTCCTGGAAGGTGTGCACATAGCTGCTGTACTCGGCCCAGAAGTGCTTGGCCGTGGCGCGCAGCGCATCGGGGAAGCCCTGCGGCATGTTGGTACGGCTGAAGTCCGGCGACTTCCAGAACTCCACTTCCGCGGCTGCCACGTGGATCTTCAGGTCCGGGCGCAGCTGTTCCTTTACGCCTTCAACCAGCAGGCCGCCGACGTGGTCCATGTGCATGTGGGTGATCACCACGTCGGTGATTTCGCCCAGGTTGATACCGGCGGCACCGAGGCGGCGGATCAGCTGGCCGGCGCGCGGCAGCTGCAGGTCCGGGTCCATGCCCAGGCCGGCATCGATGAGAATGGTGCGATCACCGCTGTGCACCACCATCACGTTCAATGCCCAGTCGAAGGCATCCTGGGGCAGGTACATCTCTTCGAACCATTGGGCACGGTCGTCCGCCGGCACGTTGTGGCCGAGCATCTGGGTGGGCAACGGAAGGACGCCATCGCTGATCACCAGCACTTCGATGTCGCCCACTTTCAGGGCGTAGCGCGAGGGCACCAGTTCATCGAGGGCGGGAGCAATGGGCGCGGCGGTGTTTTCCATACTGAACATGAGGGATCTCCACGAAGAGCCATTTGGCGGGCAGCAATGCAAGGCTGGCGCTAGCGATTCCGGGCGCTTTCCCACGACGCAGGGCGCGGCGCGGCCAGGGCGCGGATGCCTGGCACGCCAGCACTGCGTGGTTCATGGGAAGGTGGGCACTGCGTGAGCGGTGGGCCCGGAACACGGCAGTTGCCGTGTGGGATCAGCCTAGGCAGCACGCCGCAGGTGCGGTAGCGCCGTGAAGGGGTACGTCATGTTGCGTTCCGGGAAGCAATGCGGCACCGGCTGCAATGTCACCATTGCAAGCGCCTCTGGCTCGTTCGGTAGTGCGCAGGCCCAGGCCGGGCAGCTTCGGATGATCATCCAGTCGACCCCACTGTGGATCCGTGCACGCAGGACGATATATCAAGAAATTCGGACTTGTCATATCCCGGACGCCTGATCGCGGGCGCAAAGTACATCTCACCACCCACCCATGAGAGTTCCCGCATGAACACCTTCGCCCGTACCCTGGCCGTTGCCACCCTCGCCCTCTCGGTCCAGGCCGGCCTGTCCGCGCAGGCCGCCGACCCGGCCACGCCGGCGGCAGTCACCAGCATCGCGCGCACCGCCAGCTACATCACCACCGCCGATGGCGTGCAGCTGTACTACAAGGACTGGGGCCCGAAGAACGGTCCGGTCGTGACCTTCAGCCACGGCTGGCCGTTGAACTCGGACAGCTGGGAATCGCAGATGATCTTCCTGGCCAACCACGGCTACCGCGTCATTGCCCATGACCGTCGCGGCCACGGCCGTTCCAGCCAGCCGTGGGACGGCAACGACATGGATCACTACGCCGATGACCTGGCCACGGTGATCAATACGCTGGACCTGCACGATGTGACCCTGGTGGGCTTCTCCACCGGTGGCGGCGAAGTGGCGCGCTACATCGGCCGGCATGGCACCGGGCGGGTGAAGAAGGCCGTGCTGATCAGCTCGGTGCCGCCGTTCATGCTGAAGACCGCCGACAACCCGAACGGCCTGCCGATCGAAGTGTTCGATGGCATCCGCAAGGCACAGATGGATAACCGCGCGCAGCTGTACAAGGACATTCCGTCGGGCCCGTTCTATGGCTTCAACCGCCCGGGCGCGAAGGTGTCGCAGGGGCTGATCGATGCGTGGTGGGCACAGGGCATGCAGGGCGGCCACAAGAACACCTACGACTCGATCGCTGCGTTCTCGGCCACCGATTTCCGCGCAGACCTGAAGAAATTCGATGTGCCCACCCTGGTCATCCACGGTGACGACGACCAGATCGTGCCGATCGATATCTCAGGCCGCCAATCGGCGAAGCTCATCAAGGGCGCAAAGCTGATTGTCTACCCGGGTGCGCCGCACGGCCTGACCGACACCCACAAGGACAAGGTCAACCAGGACCTGCTGACGTTCCTGCAGGAAAAGTGAGCCGCCAGGGGTTCCGGCGATGCGCCGGAGCCCGCTTTCTGTTGAAAGGCGCGGCCTGCATGCTGGACTTCCGGCGCTGGAGATCGATAGCCGAGCATGGCTCGGCTCTACAGTGGAGCCAGCTCGCGCGCAAGGAACGGTGCCGTCCTGCTGCCCTTGGCGTGGGCCACCTGATGCGGCGTCCCAGCCGCCACGATGGTGCCGCCCGCACCGCCTGCGCCCGGGCCGACGTCGATCACCCAGTCGGCCTGTGCGACAGAACGCATGTCGTGCTCGATCATCACTACCGTGTTGCCTGCGTCCACCAGCCGCTGAAGCTGCACCAGCAGCCTGTCCGCGTCTGCTGCATGCAGCCCGGTGGTGGGTTCGTCCAGCACGTACAGCGTGCGCCCGCGCTGGCTGCGCTGCAGCTCTGTGGCCAACTTGATGCGTTGCGCCTCGCCACCTGAAAGTTCGGTGGCTGGCTGGCCCAGCCGCAGGTAGCCCAGGCCGATCTCCTGCAGCAGCTGCAGCGGGCGGGCGATGGCCTCTTCTCCGGCGAAGAACGCATGGGCCTGGTCCACCGTCATCTGCAGGACCTCGGCAATGTTGCGGCCGTTCCACTGCACCCTCAGCGTGGCTTCGTTGTAGCGGGCGCCGTGGCAGGTGGGGCACGGTGCATAGACGCTGGGCATGAACAGCAGTTCGACGCTGACGAAGCCCTCGCCTTCGCAGGTTTCGCATCGGCCCTTGGCCACGTTGAACGAAAAGCGGCCCGCGTTGAATCGGCGGCGGCGCGCGTCGGGTGTCGCGGCGAACAGCTTGCGCACGTGATCGAACAGGCCGGTATAGGTGGCCAGGTTGGAGCGTGGCGTGCGGCCGATGGGCTTCTGGTCTACCTGCACCACGCGCTGGATGGCATCCACATCGCCGGCAAGCTGGCCCCGAGTGGCTTCGATCACGGTGGGTCCATCCGTGGGCGCGCTGTCGGCGCTGTCGTCTACCGTCTCGTGCCCCAGGTGCAGCAGCATCAGCTCAGGCAGCGCCTGCGCCATCAGGCTGGACTTGCCCGATCCGGAAATGCCGGTCACTGCGGTCAGAAGCCCCAGCGGCACCTGCGCGTCCACGCCCTGCAGGTTATGGCGATGGATACCTTTCAGCTCCAGCCAGCTGATGGCACTGCGCTGCCGGCTGGCCGGCGCAGGCACCTGGTCGAACAGGTACTGCGCCGTGCGCGAATCCTGAACGTTGCGCAGGCCGTCGGGCTCGCCACTGTAGAGAACGCGTCCGCCATGTTCCCCTGCCTGCGGGCCCACATCCACCAGCCACTGCGCGCGGCGCATCAGCTCCAGATCATGTTCAACGACAAACACCGAGTTACCGCCGTCGCGCAGCCGTTCCAGCGCGTCGTACAGCGCCTGGCTGTCGGCCGGATGCAGGCCGGCCGAGGGTTCGTCGAGTACGTACAGCACGCCGAACAGCAACGAGCTGAGCTGGGTGGCCAACCGCAGGCGCTGCAGCTCGCCGGCCGACAGCGTGGGCGTGGCGCGATCCAGCGAGAGATAGCCCAGGCCGAGCGCGCGCAGTTGCCCCACCCGCGCCATGACCCCACCCGCCAGGCGTTGTGCCGCCAGGCGCTTTTCCTCAGACAAGGCTGAGGTCAGGCGCACGTCGGGGGCGCCTTCGTGGGTCGCGCGGCCACTTGCTGCCCGCTTGGCGCGATCGCGGGGCGTTGCACGCCTGCTGGTACGCGCGCCGTGGCTGTGTGCACTGAAGTCGCCCTGCGCGATGGGCTCGAGCAAGGCCGCCAGCTGGTCCAGCGGCAGCCGCATGAACTCGCCGATGTCCACGCCGGCGAAGGTGACCGAAAGCGCTTCCGGCTTCAGGCGCTTTCCCTGGCAGGCGGGGCACAGGCGGCCTTCCATGTAGCGGGAAACACGCTTGCGCATCAGCGCGCTCTGGGTGTTGGCAAAGGTGTGCAGCACGTAGCGGCGTGCGCCGGTGTACGTGCCCATGTAGCTGGGCTCCAGCTTGCGCTTGAGCGCGGCGCGGGTCTCGGCCGGCGTGAAGCCGGCATAGACCGGCACCGTGGGCGTTTCCTCGGTGAACAGGATCCAGTCCCGGTCCTTCTTCGGCAGCTTCTTCCACGGCGCGTCGATGTCGTAGCCCAGCGTGACCAGGATGTCGCGCAGGTTCTGGCCATGCCATGCCGGTGGCCAGGAGGCGATGGCGCGCTCGCGGATGCTCAGCGATGGGTCCGGCACCATCAGTGCTTCGGTCACCTCGTAGACGTGCCCCAGGCCGTGGCAGGTGCTGCAGGCACCCTGTGGGGTGTTGGGCGAGAAGTCTTCGGCGTACAGCATGGGCTGGTGGGCCGGGTAGGCCCCTGCCCGCGAGTACATCATGCGCACCAGGCTGGACAACGTCGTCACGCTGCCCACCGATGAGCGCGCATTGCTGGCACCGCGTTGCTGCTGCAGGGCGACCGCCGGTGGCAGCCCGTCAATGGCATCCACGTCGGGCACGCCGGCCTGATCGATCAGGCGACGCGCGTAGGGCGCGACGGATTCGAAGTAGCGCCGCTGCGCCTCGGCGAAGACCGTGCCGAAGGCCAGCGAGGACTTGCCGGACCCCGACACGCCGGAGAACACCACCAGTGCATTGCGTGGAATGGAGACATCGACATTCTTCAGGTTGTGCTCGCGCGCACCGCGGACCTCGATGCAGCCGCTGGCTGCGGCAGCACATGACGATTCGCCAAAGGGGGTGTTGGACATCTCAGCATTCCTGCGTTCGGTGGGCGGATCGCGCATGGTGCGCCCGAGCGGCCATTGTCGCCGCTGTGGAGTGAATGGCGCGAGGGCGCCGGAGGCGGGATGTTGTCTTCACCTCCCCTTCGTACGGCGTTGCCCAGCCAGGGGCTAGCGTGGGGTGCCCACACATCGGAGGCCCTCATGCATCCCGACGTACTTGGCTGGGCCGCCACGGCGGTGCTGATGGCAACCCTGATCCGGCAGATGGTGAAGCAGTGGCAGTCGTCCCACCCGGAAGCCGTATCCAGGTGGCTGTTCGCGGGCCAGATGACCGCTTCTGCGCTGTTCACGGTGTACAGCGCGATGCTGGGGAGCGTGGTCTTCGTGGTGACCAATGCGATGCTGCTGTTGACGGCGGTTGTGGGCCAGGTGATGGCGTGGCGCCGCCGCGGCCGACGCCGGGCTCCTCCACCCTGCTGATTGTTAACGCGTGTTGCCTGAAGGTTTGACATCACGTTGCCCCACTCTTGATGGGGCCGCTCACAGCGCACTCCTATGCTGGGCCCGCCACCTGAGGGGTGGTGATCAACCTGGAGATGCACCATGCAACGCGACCAGAAAGACCTTCCCCATCCGGACGAGGAGGCACAGCGCCCCGATCCTGTCAGTCCGCTGCAGGCGAGGCTGCACAACCGCCGCAATCATGACGAGGCGCTGCAGGAAACCTTCCCCGCCAGTGACCCGATCTCCCCCTTCGTCGCTGCGCCAACGCCGGAAGAGCAGGACAAGCGCCTCGGGGAGCGGGTCAAACTGCCAGACCGACACACGGATGAGGAGGCCGCGGGAGGTGACGAGTGATCCGGCGCGGCTTCGCCCGTGTCGCGGCCGCGACGGCGCGATTGTCCGGCAGCCTGGGGGCATTCGTCGCAGCGCTGGGGGTGATCATCACCTGGGCTGCCAGCGGGCCGGCCTTCCACTTCAATGACACGTGGCAGCTGGTGGTGAATACGGGAACAACCATCGTGACCTTCCTGATGGTGTTCCTGATCCAGCACACGCAGAACGCCGATACCGCAGCGCTGCACATCAAACTGGATGAACTGATCCGTGTCAGCAAGGATGCCAACCAGGAGCTGTTGAACCTGGAGTCGATGGAGCCGGCGCATCTTGAAGAGATACGCCAGCGCTACGAGGCACTGGCGAAGACCGCTGCAGACATCAAGTCCAAGAAGGAACGCTGCATGCCCTGCGATGCGGACGCGACCGCCGAAGCCTGAGGTCGCGGCTCCGGCGGCTACCTGCACCTATCACTGTTCTGGCGTGAGGCCCTGCCTGGCAGGGCCTTCCAGCAGCGCTCCGGTGGCCGAAAAGCGGCTGCCGTGGCAAGGGCAGTCCCATGTGCGCTCATGGCCATTCCATTGGACAACGCACTTCAGGTGCGGGCAGAGCGCCGACATCGTGTGCAGGCGCCCACCCTCGTCGCGGTAGACCGCACTGCGCTTTCCATCCACGTCCAGCAGTGCGCCGCAACCACGGGCCAGCTCACTGGGCGAGCGCGAGGACGCCGTGGCAAGGCGATCTCCCACCATGTGCCGCGCCACCGTGGCGTTGGTGCGGGCCCAACCAGAGGCCGAGCGCACCGGGGTGAAACGCATGGGGCTGAGCAGCTGCTCGATCTCGCTGGCCGTGCCGATGATTCCCTCGGTGATCGCGCGCGCGGCCACGCCTGCCCAGGTCAAACCGTCCGGCCCATAGCCGGTAGCGACCCACACATTATCGTGCGCGCTGCTGCCGATGTAGGGCAGCTGGTCGGCTGCACGGAACTGCTGCGCGGACCAGCACAGCGGCTCTCCCTGCACGGTGAAATTGCGATGCGCGTCGGCGACCAGATGCTGGGCTGGATCCATCGGCGGCGTTTCGCCGGTGCGATGGGTCTCGCCGACCAGCACCAGCCAGTCACGGCCATCAGTACCGCGCACCCCGCGCAGCGATCGGTGCCGATCGGCAATCCAATGAATGCCTGCCGCGGGCGGCGTGGCAACCGGTACCGCCACGCCGTATTCGCGGTAGACCTCCATCTCGGCCTGCACCAGGTTGAAACCTGCTGGCGAATGGGTGGCCAGCACGAAGTGCCTGGCGTGGATGCGGGCGCCGTCGGCCGTCGCAACGCCGGCGGATGCCTCGATGCTGTTGATCCGGGTCCAGTCGTGGATGCGCACCCGGCCCGCCAGATGTCGCGCCAGCTCAATGCAGAACGCCGCCGGATCCAATTGCGCCTGATCTGCAACGCGGAAGGCGTGGCCCAAGGTGAACGGCAACCCGGACTGGTGGTGTTCGCACTGAAGGCCGACGCGCTGATAGGCCTGCAGCTCACGCTCGAATCGCGCAGTGACCTCGCGGGTGCGTTCCTGCATGCCGTACTGCATGGCCACGCGTTCGAAGCCACAGCGCAGATCGTAGCGGTGAACCAGTGTTTCGATGGACCGCAGCGCCTGCTGCCGCCACTGCACGACACGGCTGGCCGTCTCGCCGCCCCAACGGGAGATCAGATCGGCCAGCCGGGAGACGGGCGCGTAAAGATTGCCGGTGGACATCACCGTATTGCGCCCGCCGATGGGCCCCGCATCAACCACCAGCACATCCAGGCCGCTATCGGCCAGGCGGGCCGCTGTCAGCAGGCCGGTCATGCCGGCGCCCACCACCAGCACGTCCGCCTGCGTGGTTCTGGCAAGTGGACGGAAGCTGTTCGAATCGCTATCACGGGACCATAGGCTGGCGCGCAGTAACGGGTCGGTCATGAAATGCACCCTTGCAGAGTCAGCTGGAAGCCTTCCCTGATACGCCGCCGGGGGTGAAACAGCCGTGGTGCGACCGTGCAGAAAATCCTCACACACGTAGCCGTAGCGATGCCGAGCAGGGGGTGGCTGAACGTCGCGTAGACGGCACGCCTGCGTCCGCTGTGCGGCCCACAACACCCTCCTTGCGGTGCGGTTGCCAGCTTGCCCGGAAGGAGGAACCCGCAGTGAGCACGCACCTGGGGCTCGACCTGATCATCGCGCAACTGGAGGAAATGCTGCCGGAATGGGCGGCGTTCTACCCCGAGCAGCAGTTCATGCGCATGCTCGCCGAAGCGCTGGACTACATTGCTGCCAGTGCGGACCCGGAGGCCCGGCTGTACTGCGTGATGCGCACCGGGCACCTCCATCTGTGCAGCGGAGAGATCCCGTGGCCGGCGGGCCATGGAGGCCCTGGCCGTTTGCTACGGGTCTGACTGCGCCCATCGCGCGAGATTCTGTTTCACTTTTCCGATGCCGGCCCACGGGTCCTTGCGGCGTCGTTTGAGCTTTGCCGGCACATCATTGATCGTGAACCCGTCGGCGCGCTTGAGTTTTGACAGATCACTCCATGCAATCGGCAGCGCCACCGGTGCCCCCGGCCTGGCCCGCAGCGAGTAGGACGCGACCGCCGTTGCACCGCGCCCATTGCGCAGGTAGTCGACGAAGATCCGCTTGTTGCGCAGGCTTTTGGTGGCCGTTGCCACGAACCGCTGGGGCTCGGATTGCGCCAGCGCTTCGGCGAAGCCTCTGGCGAAGCGCTTGGTCAGGTCCCAATCACATCCCGGATCGAGCGGCACGACCACGTGCAGGCCCTTGCCGCCGGATACCCGCAGGAACGACTCCAGTTCCAGCTGCGCCAGCAGTTTGCGGATGTCGGTGGCCGCTTTCCTGACCTCGGCAAAGGGAACGCCGGGTCCTGGATCCAGATCGAACACCACCCGATCGGCCTTGTCGGGCGTTTCGGCGTGGCTGCCCCACGGGTGGAATTCCAATGCGTTGAACTGCACCAGTTCCAGCAGGCTGGCCGGGTCACGCACCACCAGGTAATGGGCGTTTATCCCGCTTTCCTCCTTGAGCTTTACTGCGTCGACCAGCTCCAGCCCGGCCGTATGGTGTTTCTGGAAGAAGCAGGGCTTTGTGGCGCCACTGGGGCATCGGATGATCGAGAGCGGGCGATCAATCACCTCGGGAAGCAGGTGCTCCATCACTGCCCTGTAGTAATTCCACACGTCCTGCTTGGTGTAACCGTCGCCGGGGAACAGGATCTTGCCCGGAGAGGACAGCGATGGCGCCGCGCGATCCGCCACCGGTGCCAGCCTGGTCTTGCGCGCAGGTCGCGGGGTTGCCGGTGTGCGCGCCGCCAGGGCCGTTCCAGCGCGATCGGAATCGGCGAGGTCGGCGATATCCTTGTCCGCGCGCACCGCCTTCAGCGACGCCTGGCGCAACAGCTTCTGCCCGCCGATGCCGCGGTAGAAGACCTCCACCACGAATCGCGGCTCGAACCAGGTCGCAGCGCGCAGGTCGGTGTCCTGGGTGGGCACGTACGCGGTTGGCTTGCGGCCGCCACCGCCCTTGATGCGCTTGCTGATCTCGCCGATCAGCTCGTCCGAGAACCCGGACCCCACCCGGCCGGCGTAAAGCCAGCCGTGCTCCGCATCTGGACGGGCCAGCAGCAGCGCGCCGAAGCCGGCACGGCTGCCTTTGGGTGCGGTGTAGCCCACCACCGCAAACTCGTCGCTGGCAAGCTGTTTGGTCTTGCGCCAGTCATCACTGCGGCCGCTGTGGTAGCTGCGGTCGGCGCGCTTGGAAATGATGCCTTCGAAATGCTGCTCACCGGCCAGGCGATAGGCCTCGTCGCCATCGCCCTGCACATGGGAACTGAACGCCAACGGGCTGCCCTGCCCTTCCAGCAAGGACTGCAGCAAGGCCTTGCGTTCCAATAGCGGCGCATCGGCGACGTCCACGCCATCAAGATGCAGCAGATCAAACAGGGCATACGTCAGCACGCCCTGGCGCTCGCCGGAGAGCGTGGCCTGCAGCAGGTTGAAGTCCTCCTTGGTGCCGGCGCCGGCGATGAGCTCACCGTCCAGTGCGGCTGAAGTCAGGCCCAGCGCCGCCACCGCGTCACGTATCTCGGGGATCTTGCCGGTCCATTCCAGTGCATTGCGGGACCACAGCTGCACCTCGCCCTTGGCGACCGTGGCAAGGATGCGGTACCCGTCCCACTTGATTTCGTGGACCCACTGCTCGCCCTGGGGCGGCGCGTCTCCCAGCTTGGCCAACTGCGGTTCGAATGGACCGGACGGCGCTGCGGCCTTTCTTGCCTTGCTGAGCGCCAGCGCCTTCTTCGCCCAGTTCGTTCGCCGGGTACGCTTGGCGGGTACCGCGGTGAGCCGCTTCTTCGCGTTCTTGCCTGACCCGGCCCGCTTCAGATCCTCCGCGGGCGCTTCAGCGACATCCGCCAGCAGATCATCTGCCTCGATGTCGCTGGCAAATTCGTCGTCGTCCTTGAACAGCAGCCACTGCGGCTGGCGCGCCGGCTTCCCGGAGCGGACCAGATGCCATCCGCCCTTCAGTTTGGCGCCGAACAGTTCGAAGCGCAGATGGCCCTTGGCGAGCTGCGCTTCCGGGTCGCCCTGCGTCGCCCACACGCCATGGTCGAACTGGGCCACATGGCCACCGCCGTACTGGCCTTTGGGGATTTCGCCTTCGAAGGCCGCATAGTCGACAGGATGATCTTCCACCTCCACCGCCATGCGCTTGACCTTCGGGTCGTAACTGGGCCCCTTGGGCACGGCCCAACTCTTCAGCGCGTCCCCTACCTGAAGGCGGAAGTCATAGTGCCTCCGGCTGGCATGGTGCAGCTGCACCACGAAAATGGCGCGTTGCCCTTTCGGCAGCGCCTTGCCCGGCTCGGGCTCCTTGGTCTTGTCAAAACTGCGCTTGCGGCGGTACTCGACCAGGGACATGGGCAACTCCGCGCTATTTTCCCAGATGCTTGCGGACAGCAACGGCGGTGGGTCCTACCGCCGCCACAGCAGCACGAAGTTCCTCGGCGGACACGCCCAGCGTGGTGGTCCAGTACTGCAGCTCGTAATCTTCGTTGACGTTGATGCGATCCCGGTCCGGGCGACCGGTCTTCTGCTTGTCATCGCTCATGGGAGTCTCCACGCGTGGTCGGGCGTGAAGTGACCGTACCGGCCGGTACATGGGCACGAGGCGATGCCATTGTGAAGCCATGGCGAAGGCCTGGCGGCACCGGCGCCAATTCGAGTGGCGGATCCCGCATCGTGAAGGGCACGCGCACGGTTCGCGTGGACCTTCACATGCCGCCTTCACTTGGCACCTGCCTGATCGCAACCGGGAAGACCCTACGCTGATCGCTCCACTCACTGCGGAGCCCAGTATGGCTATCAAGACGGCGGAAGACCTGTTCATCCACGAACTCTCGGATATCTACAGCGCCGAGAAGCAGCTGACCAAGGCCCTCCCACGCCTGGCCCGTGCGGCCGAGAATCCGGACCTGGCCACGGCGTTTGAGACGCACCTGGAAGAGACCCAAGGCCAGATCGAACGCATCGACCAGGTCGTCGAGATCCTGGGCATTCGCCTGAAGCGCATCAAGTGCGCGGCGATGGAGGGCCTGGTGGAGGAAGGCAAGGAAGTGATCGACAGCATCGACAAGGGCCCGGTGCGGGATGCTGCGCTGATCGGCGGCGCGCAGAAGGTCGAGCATTACGAGATTGCGTCCTACGGGACCATTGCCGCGCTGGCCAAGCAGCTGGGCTACAAGGACGCCCTGCCGCTGCTGCTGGAGACGCTTGAGGAAGAGAAGGCCACCGACGAAAAGCTGACCCTGCTGGCCAAGGGCGGCGGCAACGCCAAGGCCGCGCAGGCCGCCTGATCGGCGCGCCTTGGAACCCGGCTGCCACGGACGGCGGCCTCAGTGCCCGTAGAGCACCTGATCATTGGGGCAGAAGAACGTGCGCCGCCGCGTGGTCCCCATGTAGAGCTTGCTGATTGGGCCACCGCACAGGGGACAGACCTTCTTCGTGTGCACCTGCCAATGCTTCTTCAGCTCGAAGCGCCGCTTCCATTCCAGAAAGTCGAAGCTGTAGGCGCGCGCCTGTTCGATCAGCGCGGTAAGCCTGCGTGGCGGCAGGTCGCCCAAGCGGGTGGCGGGGTGCACGCCTATACGGAACAGCACCTCGTTCTTGATGATGTTGCCCACGCCGGCAAAGACCGTCTGGTCCAGAAGCGCATCGCAGACCATGACTTCCGGCATTGCCTTAAGCTTGCGCCGGGCCAGCTTCGGATCCCAGGCATCGTTCATCACGTCCGCGCGCCAGTCGTAGACGTCGTCCAACGGCTCGTCGATCAGCCGCACGGAACACGCATAGAAGTTCAGCTCGCCATTGTCGAACAGCAGGGATACACGCGCCGGGGTTGGCTTCCGTTCGTCGATGCGCCAGCTGCCGAACATCATCAGATGGATGCGCAGTGTGTGGCGGCTGAATTCCAGCAGGAAGTGCTTGCCCCAACTGCGGACCGCCTTGACCCTTCGGCCCTGCAGCGGCGACAGGTCGATGCGGCTGTTTCCGGAGACGGTGCGGACCACGTGCCCTTTGAAATGGCTAGTGGCTTCGCGCAGCAGTACGATGGAAGGACCTTCAGGCATGGGCGTTCTCCTGCAGCAGCGCCTGCAGGCGCAGTGCGTTGCCGGTGGCATGGCCCAGTGCTGTATTGTCCAGTACGAACCAGGCCGGCCGTTGCGCATCAGCTTCGCGCCGCAGCCCTTGCGCCAGTTCCGCCAGGGCCTGTTCGCTGTACGCACTGCGATAGATCTGCGGCTGGCCGTGCCAGCGCCAGTAGCTCCACGCACGATCACCGCCGGGAACCGCTGCCGCCGGCACACGTGCCGGATCTGCGGCTACCCGTGCAACACCATGCGCGCTCAGCAGCGCATCCACGTCCGCCGTGAACCAACTCGGATGCCGCGGCTCGCACGCTACATCGGCCTGCGTGCGCGCGCGCAGGCCCCGCAGGAAGGCTTCGGCCGTGGCCGTGTCGTACACCAGGCTGGGCGGCAGCTGCAGCAGCAACGGACCGAGCTTTCCACCCAGCTCCAGCACGCCCTCAAGGAACTGTTCGAGCGGCTGCATTGCATCGCGCAGCCGACGCTCATGGCTGATCTCGCGCGGGAGTTTCACCGCGAACCGGAAGCCCTCCGGAACGCTCGCCGCCCATCGCGCGTAAGTCCTGGGCTGGTGCGGTCGATAGAAGGAAGAGTTGATCTCCACCATCGACAGGCGTGTGGCATAGCGCTGCAGTAGGCTGTCGCCCGCGCCGAACGCTTCCTGATCCGCCCGCGGCAGCGACCATCCCGCACAACCGACGCGTGGTGGGCCGGACGCAACCGGGGCGGCTGTGGCCTTCATCGTGCCAGCTGCCCGTCTGGTTCGATGATGCCACCCGCGCTTGCTTCCGTCTGCGATTGCGAAACCGACAGTAGTCGATCCAGGGCACTGGTGCCCGACTGCAGCGCCGACGCGCTGCGCACGAATCCGGTCCAGTCGGAAATGGCGATCTTTCCCAGCGCGAGCTCATCCACCCGCACGCTGCGCATCCGCCAGCGCGGAAACTGTCGGCGACCCACCCTGCCCCGGTTCAGTTCGACGATTCCGCTGTGGCTGCTTGCAGCCAGAATGCGCGTGTACACCACCTTGACCCCTGCCTCCGGGCCTTCCAGGTACTGCAGGAAGCGCGAGCCATCGAACAGCAATGTGCCGGTGACATCGGCGGACTCGTTGAACTGCACCGCCTCCGCCACGAGTTGCTGCAGCCGCTGTTCCGTCAGGTTGCGGGAGGCTTCACTTACATAGGCAATCGCTCTGAAGGGCATGGCACCACCGGTTGTTGCAGACCGCTCTACCTTAGCCACACCGATCGTACGCGCGGTGAGACCGGTGTGGAGGCTGCGTCGAACTGTGGCGTGTACCTTCCGCATCGCGTTGACGCACGGTTGGGCCGCCGAACGTGTGTCTGCCACTGTGCGCACGCGTGCAGGGATGTTCGTGGAGGCCGGATGAGGAATCAGAGCCTTCCGGATGACGCGACGTTGGCGGTCGTGCCACCGCCGTCTAGCGCCGGATCTGGAAGATGGTCGCTGCCGCCAATGAGGCGGCTGAACCCAAGGAGACTTTCCATGGCCAACCAGAACCAGAACCAGGGCACCAGCAACCGCGGTTTCGCTTCGATGGACGAGGACAAGCAGCGCGAGATCGCCGCCAAGGGTGGACGTGCCGCGCACGAGTCAGGCAACGCCCATGAATTCAGCTCGGAAGAAGCACGCGAAGCCGGCCGCAAGGGCGGCGAAGCAGTGAGCCAGGACCGCCAGCACATGGCTGACATCGGCCGCGAAGGCGGCCAGAACAGTCGCGGTGGTGGCAACCAGGGCGGCAACCAGGGCGGCGGGCAGCAACAGCAGGAACGCGGCGGCGGCAACAACCGCGGTGGCCAGCAGCGCTGATCGGCGCTGAAACCCGTTGCATCCCTTCGTGGGCGGACGTGATGTCCGCCCACTTTTGTTCGCCCCACGCGGCTCAGGGGCGTTGCAACCGGAGCGCCGCGAACGGGCGCCCCGGCTTCTTTCACGGCTCGCGTGGCGGCAGGTCCAGTGCACCTGCACCCGGGCCTGCCCCCAGCTCGGCCCCGGTGGCCGGCCGCGCTTCCGGGTCGGAGTGCGTGCGCAGGGTCATGGCCTGCACCGCCGCTTGTTCGCGCGGGTCCAGGTCCACCGTGCCGCCGCCGTCGCCACCATCCACAGCGGCCTGTGCGTCGCGGTCGCTGACCCGCTCCCAGAGCTCGCCGCTGTTCCAGCTGCCCTGCAGATCGTCGGCGCCGTCACCCTGCGACATGTCCATGTACAGATCGGTGAACGCCGGATCCCCCGGCAGCTTGCCCGGTGGGAAGTTGGGCTGGATGCTGTGCAGCGCTTTCTCGAACGACTTCATGTGCGCGATCTCGCGGGTCATCAGGAAGCGCAGCGCATCCTTGATGCCCGGGTCGTCGGTAACGTTGATCAGGCGCTCATACACCAGCTTGGCGCGCGCTTCGGCCGCGATGTTCGAGCGCAGGTCGGCGGTGGGGTCGCCGATCGAGTCGATGTAGGCGGCTGTCCACGGCACCCCGCTGGAATTGACCAGCGCGGGGCCGCCGCCGTACAGGATCTGTTCGGTGTGGCTGGTGCTGTTCTGGCCCAGCAGCCGCATGTCCTCGGCCTCGGCAAGCCCTTCGGATTGGATCGCCTTGGGCCCGCGGTTGAGCATGGCGATGATGGTGCCGATGATCTCCAGATGACTGATCTCCTCGGTGGCGATGTCCATCAACAGGTCCTTGCGCCCGGGATCGCATTCGCCAAGTCCCTGGGTGAAGTAGCGCATCGCGGCGGCCAACTCGCCCTGTGGGCCGCCGAACTGTTCAAGCATGAGGCTGGCGAGCTGCGGGTTGGATTCGCGGACGCGCACGGTATACATCAGTTTCTTGTGATGAAAGAACATGAGGGCTTCTCCGGTGGCTGGTGTGGGCTGGCTTCGGGGTCAACGCTTGGCCTGGGCGCCGGGCGTTTCGTCACGGTTGAGGAACGCTCCGACCAGGCCGTCCTGGTGGTCCTCCAGCCAGTGCGCCATGGCAACCTCTTCCTGCAGGATCTGGCCGCACACCGCCGCAATGTCGGGCGCGCCGGCGCGCTCGGCAGCGATTACCAGCGCCCTGTACGTGGCGATCTCGGTGTTCTCGAAGCCAAATGAAAGGCCCACGCTCTTGACCACCTCGTCCTCCATGAGCGTGTTGCCGGCGGCGTGGATGGCGGCGGTCATGCTCGCGAACAATCCCTTCGCGGTGGGCACGCTTCCTCCCAGCGCCTCAATGCACTGCCGCAGTGAGGCAGCCTGCCCCTGCGTCTCCTGGACGTGCTGGCTGATGCGTGCGGCAAGCTGGGGATAGTTCTCGATCCGCGAAGCCATGGCCTTCATCATGGTCTCCGCTTCCTGTTCCATGGCGTAGGCGTCCTGCAGCCACTTCAGCAGGCGCTCGCTTCGGGCGGTGTTCTGGTCTGCCATCTCGATCTCCGGTGCGGGGCGACATGCCTCCGGAGACCATCGTGGAGCGAGCGCAATCACCGCGTTGTCGGGCGATGTGAGCCGCCGCAGGTTGGCGTTGCACGCGGCGCTGATGCAGCGATAACATCCGCACCCCGGACTGGACCCGGGGCGCCCTCAGGTCGCCAGGGCGCTCGATGCGACCGCGCCCGCCCTGGGGCCCCGGGGGCGGGTGTTCGAAGCGCCCCCGCCGTCCGCCGCCATCACGGCCTGCATCACGCGGTGTTGAGCGCGGTGCCCACCCCCGTCCACGCCCACGACATAGACAAAACGGCCATCAAATTTGGCCTGTGCGCCTTCAAGGGCATCGTCGGCCTGCAATGCCCGCTTCAGCGACTTCATCCATGTCCGTTCAGGCGTACGGTCCAGTTCCACGACAATGGCGGCGCCGCCACAATCGAGCGGCATGCACTCGATACGCAGCACGCCTGGAGAGGCCGCTTCGTTTCCGGATAGAGGCATGACAGAAACTCCGATACAGGGGTCGGCGGCAGTATCCACAGCGCATGCCAAGAAGCCGTCAACGAGATCCATAAGGCCCTCCACGCCTCCTCCACGAGGTTGGCACGCGCGCAAGGCTTCGCGCCGGACTGACAATGCGCACGCAGGATCTTGATGCAGCACAGCAGAAACTCGTGTTCCCAGGACAACACAGGCATGTACGCATGCAATCCGCAATGAGCCAGCGCAGATGCAACCTGCTGCTGGTGGAAGACCAACTCGATCTGGCCACACTCATGGAGCACGCCCTTGAGGACGTCGGTGATCAGGTGACGCATGCCTACAGCGTGTTCGACGCTCTCGGGCTGCTGGACACCCAGCGATTCGACGGCGCCGTGCTCGATGTCGAACTTCGCGACGGTGTGGTCTTTCCCGTCGCTGATCGCCTGGCAGAACTCGGCATCCCCTACCTGTTCGTCTCTGCGGTCTACGACCAGCTGGTGCCGCAGCGCCACCGGCGCGCAGCCTTCGTTGCCAAACCGTTCCATGTGAGTCAATTGCAGGACGAGGTTCGGCGCGTGCTGGGCGATACCTGCGCGCAGCCGCCCCCGCATTGAATCCATGCAACCGTCATCCCAGGTGCGGGGCTACCACCAGGCCCAGCTGGCGCAGCGCGCCACCACGGGAGAGGCCATCCCAGTTGCCGTGCGCGACGCTGCGGATCTCGGAGGCCTCAACCCACAGCAACCGCATCGACCAATAGGGAAAGAACCTGCCGGAAACCCTGCCGCGGCCCAGTTCGATCAGCTCGCGATGGCTGCGGGCACTGAGAATGCGGCTGTACACCACGTTGATGCTGTCTTCCGGCCCCTCGATGTACTGCAGGAAGCGGAGCCCGTCATAAAGAAGCACACCCGTAACGCCGGCTTCAAGGTTGAAGCGGGCGGCGGCCCTGGCGAGGTCATCCACATGGTCCATTGAAAGCTCCGATGTCGCCTCACTTGCGTAGGCGACTGCACGGAGGGGCACATTCGTTCCTTCTGGCGCAGGAAATTTCCTGCTCGTCCATCATCGCTTCGCGGAGGTAGGCAGGGATGAGGGCCTTCGCAGCCTGCCCTGTCCCAACGCTCTCCTCAACCGCACGCTCCGATAACACGGGGCGTTTGCGTGACGGAGTGGCTGCCCCTCAGGTGATCGGGACCGATGCTTCCGCGCCAGAGCGCTCGCCACCCAGCGCCGCCAGATAAGCGGAGAATCCGCCTGTAGCGCGCCCCTGCAGACGCGCACTGGTCATCACCACGGGAGCGCCGGCCCATCGCACCACCGCACCGCAGCGTTGCAGCGCTCTGACAAGCGCCACGTCTTCACTACAGTGCAGGGGAGCAAAGCCGCCAACGGCCCGATAGGAACAGGCAGAGACGCCGAGGTTGGCACCGTGGATGCGCCCATGATGGTCGCCCCACTGCTGTCTTGCCTGGAATGCCCTGCGCAGGCGCCGTTCACTCTGGCAGGTCGTCGCTATGTCCACCAGTCCGCAGAAAGCGTCACAACTGCCCTGAACCTGTGCGGCCAGCCACTCGGGAGGCACCTCACTGTCAGCGTCCGTGCTTGCCAGCCACCTGGCGCCCCGCCACAGCAGTTCAGCAGCGGCTGCGGCCCGGGCGACACCGACGCAGCGTGCATCCAGCTGTACGCTTCCCACCCGGTATCGGTGGCAGATGGTGCCCGTTGCATCCGTACAAGCGTCCAGCGCGACCACTACCTCCACTGCTTCGCCGCCGAGGCCTGGGTGCAGGGCCGCCACCCGGATGGATTGCAGGCACCGCGCGATACTGTCCGCCTCATTGTGGGCGGGTATCAGGACGCCTATCACCGCAAGCCCTCGTTCCGGGCCAATGACAAGGGGCCCCGTGTCCATCCCTGAAGCACAAAGTCCGCATCGCGGTAGTGGAAGGCTTCCTGCAGGCCTTCCCCCAGGCATCGATGCACCACCTCGGTCCGGCTCGCGCGTCCCGGGAACGAGGGCAACCAATGGCAGGCGACCAGCAGGCCGTCATCGCGAAGTGCTTCATCGATGCCACCGCGCAGCTCGCGCAGTGCGCCTGCCCCCAGGTAGTAGCCCATTTCGCCGCAGACGATCAGGTCGAAGCGTCCTGGCGGCCATTGCTCGGGATGGCTGGCGCAATGGACCTGCACGTGCGACAGATGGGCCAGGTTGCGGCGCGCCTGGAACGCCGCGCGTGGACTGATGTCGGTTGCAAGCAGGCGTTCGCAACGTGCCGCCAGCGCCTCGGTCAGTACGCCGTTGGAACACCCCAGTTCCCAGCCGCGAGCGAACTGGCGCTGGCTGAGGCTTGCCAGCAGCAGCGCACGCTTGCGCTCTTCATACCATCGGCTGCGGTAGCCGAACGGGTCCTCCTGCTCATGCAGGCCATCAAAGTACGGTTGCGCGCTCATGCCAGGAATACCTCGTAGTTTCGGAAGAATCGGGCGAGTACATGTGCGGGCAGCACCGGCGGGCTGTTCAGGCCCGCCACGTCGCCCGTCTGCGTCCGGAAATGCGCGATCGCGTTTCGTTTTGCGGACGCCACCGCTGAAATGTCGATCAGCTTCGGAACCTCCCACGCCATATGTGCGCAGGCAGGGTCAAGCCAGTGCCAGCCCCACACCGGGTACTCCAACCGGTGGCAACCGACCGCCCGCGCGGCGCGGCAGGCAGCGCGCCCTGCGGCTTCGTGATCGGGGTGGCCATCAAACCGCCATGGCGCCAGCACCAGGTCGCGCGGTTGCAGATACTGCTGCAGCCAGCCTTCCAGCCCCTGCTCGTGCGCGCTGACCGCGCCGTCGGCGATACCCAGGTGGAAGATGGAGCCGACCGGAATACCGAGTTCGCCCAATGCCGCGGCAAGCTCCGCTCGGCGCGCTGATCGCAGGCGTTCGGGCGTCCACCACGGCTCGCCCGGATAGCATGCTTCGCCGTCGGTCACGGCAACGACACTGACGTCGATACCCTGCGCCACAGCGTGATGCAGCAGCCCGCCACAGCCGAGTATTTCGTCATCCGGATGCGGCGCGACCACCACCATGCGGTCATGCCCGCTGCAGAGTGCGGTTGCCGATATGGTCGGTTGCTGCCAGAGCCAATCGCAGTGCAGCCAGGCCTGCTCCTGGGTTCCTTCCCCTTGCAGGGGTGTCCTGGCTACAGCGCCCATGTTGCCTCCTGTGTTGCACGCTGCTCGCCCAGCCATTCCCAATCGCGATCGGCGTGGCTCTGGCGAAGGAACACGGTCAGGTCCGCGCAGCGCCGGGCATGGGCGTCCTCCAGGCACATCGGGCCCGGGCCCAGCGCCCGACCCGCCAGGTCCAGCACACGCGTTGCCGCGCGCTCAACGACACAGCGCACGCGCACTACATCTTCGCGATGGGCCAGTTCGGGCGCGGCGTCGATGTGCGCCGCCAGTTCGCGAAGCAGCGCGGCTGCCGGGCCCAGGGCGAGGTCCACTTCACCCAGCAGCCGCGCGCGATTTCCCTCGGTGCAGGTCGGTCGCATGCGCTCGGCCAAAGCGGCCGCTGCACCAAACCAGACCGCCGCGATGCCTGCCCCGCCGTGCCAGAAGCCCGGGCGCTGCAGGTAGTCATCGCGCGTCCCCAGGATCACCATCGGTGCGCCGTCAAAGCGCACCGTGGTGGAAGGGATTGCGGCCATGCCCACGGCAGGCCATGGCTCGCCCGCAAGTGTGTGCCAGTGTTCCGCCGCTACCTGGCATAGCCACACTCCCTGCGGGTTGCGAACCGTTACCAGTGCCCCATCCACCCATGCGCTGCCGGAACACCAGGGTTTATCACCGTACAGTCCACCGCCGGCATCGATGCGAACGGTGTTGGCCGGACCCTCTGCAGCCCACACCGCCAGCAACGTGTCTTCAGCATGGATGGGCGCCTTCAACTCGGCAGCAATCGCTTGGGCGTCATAGTGGGCCTCCAGTACCTTGGCCAGGCAGAGATCCTCTGCCCCCCAGGCTGCCAGCGCCTGCCAACGCTGCAGCGTCTGGCCGCCCCCGGGCAAAGGCAATGCCGGTTGCTGTACCAGCACCTGGCGTGCGCGATTGAACAGCGAAGAGGATGACGTCACATCCTGCATGGGTGGCAGACCTGCAATGGAGATACGCCATGAACGTAGGCGGCAGGCAGTCACATGCCTGTCTTGACCGCGTGGCGGGCACATGAATGCCCGGTACCGTGATCCTCACGGACCCGTCTGCGTGCGCTGCTCTCGTGCACGCACGCACTGCCGCAGTTCCCACAGCCATGGCAGCACCACCAGGCCCAGTGCCGGCAACAGGGTGAACCACCAGACGTCGGGTGCTGCAGGTTTCACGTCGAGCGACCACCGGGGGTGGACCTGCCAGGCCACCCAAGCCAACAGGACCCACGGCGCGGCATCCAGCACACTGTGCACATGCTGCTCCGCCGGACTGATGCGTCTGCGGCCGTCTGCGCTGACGGTGTCCAGGTAGCCGGCGATTGCGTGAGCAATGACCAGAAGCGCCAGGAGCGTGACCAGCGACAACGTGTTTTCCAGCAGCAGCCACGCCAGCACGCCGCTGCCGATCAGAAGCAGCTGCACCCCATGCAACAGGCTTTCGCGCATCGCGGAGGTGTGTGGAAGGTCGGTCCGGCGGTGAAAATGGAAGTCCAGCGAACCGGCCACCAACCACAGTGCGTACACACAGCCCACGACAATCGCACTCATGGCGCCACGCTCACGGTGTCAGAACGATCTTGCGGCAGTCGTCATCCTTGGCATCAAACATCGCATAGCCCTGCGCTGCATCGGCCAGGCGCATCCGGTGCGAGATGATGTCACCCGGATCCAGCTTTCCTTCCAAGATGGCGTCGAGCAGCTCCGGCATCAGTCCCTGAACGTGGGTCTGCCCCATCTTGAACGTCAAGCCCTTGTCGAACGCGTCACCCAGCAGGAAACCGTGGATGAAGCCGGCATAGACACCGGGGATGCTGACAACGCCGCCGCGGCGGGCCGCGGCGATGCACTGCCGGATCGCCACCCCGCTGCTGCCTTCCAGTTTCACGGCGGTCAGCGCTGACTCCAGCGCACTTCCTTCGGCCTCGAAGCCTACGGCCTCGATGCAGGCGTCTGCGCCCCGCCCGCTGGTCTGGGTCACGATGTAATCGGCCGGGTCCTCGATCTCCCTGAAGTCGATGGGGGTCACCCCGTAGGCGCGACGCGCGTAGTCAAGGCGGTAGCGAAGATGGTCCACCATGAAGATGGTCTCGGCCCCCAGCAGCCGGCAGCAGGCTGCGCTCATCAGCCCCACCGGCCCGGCACCGAAGATGGCCACCGTCGAGCCGGGCTTGACCCCAGCGTTCAGCGCGGCCTGGTAGCCGGTGGGCAGGATGTCCGAAAGGAACAGAACCTGCTCGTCGGCCACGCCTTCCGGGATGCGCAGCGGGCCTACATTCGCCTTCGGCACGCGTACGAATTCGGCCTGCCCGCCGGCCACGCCGCCATACAGATGGCTGTAGCCGAACAATGCGGCCGGAGGCAGTATGCCCTTCTGGTTCAGTGCGGCGCCCTTGCCCGGATTGGTGGTCTCGCAGGCGGCATACTCGGCCAGCCGGCAGTGGAAGCACTCGCCACAGGCAATTACAAACGGGATCACCACGCGATCACCGGGTTTCACCTGGGTCACGCCGCTGCCGACCTCTTCCACCACGCCCATGAATTCGTGGCCCAGCACATCGCCATCGTGCAGGTCAGGAATCTTGCCCCGGTACAGGTGCAGGTCCGAACCACAGATGGCGGTGGCGGTCACCCTCAGGATCAGATCATCCTCGGCCGCCAGCACCGGGTCCGGCACGGTCTCGACGCGCACATCCCTGCGGCCGTGATAGGTCAATGCCTGCATCGCGGTTCTCCAGAAAGATCGGAACATCAGCATGGCAGGGCTGTCCCCCTGCTGCGGTGACATCCGGGTGTGCGCGGCGTTCATTCCGCGGCGTCGTGGCGTTAACCCGGCGCGGTGCAGGCTTCAGGTTCTCGCCGCAGGAGCTGCTCATGAACGACAAGTTGCCTTTCAATCCAACCACGGACGTGGACGATCAGTCGAAGGCCCACACGCCGGACAAGCGTCGCAACGACCAGGCCAGGTGGAAGGACCACGACATGCCCGACGATGGGGACGGCCCCAAGGCGGTACCTGAAGACTACGAGCGCCCGGATCCTGACCCGACAGGCAAGCGTTGAGCCCGCCTCACATCCTCGATGCGCAGTGATCACGAGCCCTGCCCTCTTGCCCGCGCATGCTTCCGCACGGTCTCTGGAACAGCTGATTGAGGTGTTGCATGTGGAAACGCAACGGTCTCTCGCTGGTGCTGCTTGCACTCACCGTCGTGTTCATCGTTGGGCAGGCAGTTGCGGGGCACCATGTCCACAACCAGGAGTTGACGCAGCACGGGCGCGCGCCGATCGATCTATGGCACTACCTGGCGACCGGCCACTTCGTCAGCGCCACATTCGAGAACTGGGAGAGCGAATTCCTGCAGATGGGCATGTATGTCCTCCTGACCGTCACCCTTCGCCAGCGTGGCTCGGCTGAATCGCGGCCGCTGGATCCTGCACAGGAGCAGAGCCGCGTCGAGCCAGGACCTACGCCCTGGCCGGTGAGGCGTGGCGGCGTCTGGAAGGTGCTGTACGGTCATTCGCTTGCAATCGCCTTCGGGCTGTTGTTCCTGTTGAGCTTCACGCTGCATGCGTTGGGAAGCTGGCGAGCCGAGCAGGCCGAGCAGCTGTTGCGGGGCCTGCCCGCACCCGGCTTCCTGCAGCACCTGGCCAGCAGCACATTCTGGTTTGAATCGATGCAGAACTGGCAGAGCGAATTTCTCGCCGTGCTGTCCCTGGTTGTACTGACGATCTTCCTGCGCCAGAAGGATTCACCGCAGTCCAAGCCGGTCGAGGCCCCGCACGCACAGACAGGTGATTGAGCCATGGGACAGGATCCATCGACGGCCTTGCTGATCATCGACATGTTCAGCCGTTTCGACTTCCCCGGCGCGCAGGATCTTGCGCCCGTTGCGGAGCGGGCGGCCAGACAGATCCGGCGTTTGAGAGACCACTTCGATGACCGCAGGTGGCCGGTCATCTATGCCAATGACAATTTCTCCGACTGGAAGCGTGACTTCCGGCAACAGGTTGCGCAGTGCAGGCGGGACGGGGGCGCAGCCGGGCGGATAGCCGAGCTGCTCTCGCCCCTGCCCGATCACTACTTTGTACTCAAGCCCAAGCACTCGGCGTTCCTCGCCACCCCGCTGCCGGTCCTGCTGGCCAAGTTGGGCGTGCGCCGACTTTGGCTCAGCGGGATGACAGCCGATTCGTGTGTGCTGGCAACCGCGTTGGACGCCAACGCCAGGGAGTTCGACGTCGTCCTGGCAAGGGAGGCCGTGGCGGGGATACCGTCACAGAAGCAGCGGGCAATGGCGCTGCTCGCCGATTCGGGAGCAGCCCGGGTGGCACGAATTGCTTCTCTGGTGCCGGCATGACCAGCGGGATGGAGCAGTATTCGGCTCAAGCCCGGTCTGCGACACCCTTTACACCGGCATGACCGGCGCAATGTGCGCAGCAGAAAATCCGGCCGTTTCCCTCGACACCGTGTCCGATGACGGCGCAATCGCAGTGGGCGCAGCGCGGGGCGAACGCATGGATCGCGCATTCGAACGAATCGAACGTGCCGCTACGCCCGCCTTGCTGTACGGTGAAGCTCTTGTCGTAGTCGTTGCCGCAGACATCACAGGTAGCCATCGGGCACCTCCTGCTCTGGAAGGAGCCTGCAGTGTGGCCATCACGGATGTCGGCGGCAGTGAAAGCACCGTGTCACGACTGTGCAGGGTCTTCACGCGGAGAGCGCATGGCACCTGCCCTGCATCGTCCGTCCGGACCCGTCCAATGAACCGGCACGCCAGCATGATCTGCACGATGCAGTGATCGCGGGCAGTGCGGGTTGACTGGAACTGCAGGAGATGACTGCTCGCCCGTAGCGTACGTTGGCAATCCCCTTGCGTTATGCGGCAAGGGCGTACGGCTCCACCAGTCCCACCAGCAGATCCATTGCCGATTGCCCACCGGCCGACGTATCACCACGCTGCACGAAGCCAATCCAGTCCGCGTGGGCCAGCGACTTCAACTGCCCGGGATCTACCGGAAGCCAGCGCATCGGCCAGAACGGCAGGCGCCGGTTGCCCACCCTGCCCCGCTGCAGCTCCACCAGCCCTGCGTGGCTGGTTGCGCCCAGCACACGCGCGTACGCCACCCGCAACCCGTCCTCCGGTCCCTCCATGTACTGGAGAAACCGCCCCCCATCGAAGAGAAGCACCCCGGTAACGCCGGCGTCCCGGTTGAAACGTGCGGCGTCGTCGACCAGCTGGTCCAGCCTGTTGCCCTCTTTGCGCCCGTTGTCGCCCACAACAGTTGGGCTGGCTTCGCTGACGTATACCACTGCCCTGATAGGCATCGGTTGCTCCTGTGACGAATCCCCCCAGATTCCGATGGCCTCACCGTAGCCCATCCGAGGACCTGGGATGTTCCCATCGTGTGTATTCCGTGATCCGATCGCCATTATCCGACCAGCGGTGCACCTTTCCTCGGCGTGTTCAGGATCCGCAGCCGGTCGTCCTGCTGTGCCGGCACCGCGGGTTCGGGGAGACGCATGCCAGTGCCAGGCTCACGCCCTGTCCGCTGCCCACGCCAGGTCGAACGTCAACGCGAGGCGCTGGCCGGGCTCCAGCCGGTGCGGCGCCAGCGTGAAGCCGTCCGGCGGACCGCTCTGCGGCTCCACACAGGTGGCGTGCGGCGTGCCGTCGTAGACCACCCAATGGTCGTGGTCCGAGCGCAGCCGCAGGCGCTGGCCTCCGCGTATCAGCGTGATGTCGCTGTCGGCGATGAAGCAGTCATCCCAGGGACCGGTAGTGGGAGCCACACAGGGCAACGTGGCAATACCTTCCCCGTCCCGCGGGTACATCGCACGAGGCGTGAACAGCAGCCGGTCCGGCTTCCGCAACCAGGGATGCCAGCCCAGCACCGCCGGCATCGCCTGCTCGCCGGCCTGGACCGAAAGGCGCATCTGCAGGGCGTGAGCCTGCAGCTGCAGGTCCAGCATGGCAATGCCACCAAAGGGCCAGTAGCCGTCGCGCGGCAACGCCAGCGACAACCTGGCTGCCGCCGCATCCAGCCGATCGATCTGCCACGGTCGTGAGAAGCCCAACCCATGAATGGCGTGCCCGTTGAAGTTGAGCGGCAGCCGATGCGGCCTGCCGCCAAAGTGGAACGTTCCATGGCGGATGCGCCCGGCCCAGGGCACCATCGGGTAGCAGCCCCAGGCGATCGCAGCCACCCCGCCGTCCTGCGCATCCACCAGCCACTCCACGCCCCGGTAACGCAGGTGCGCCACGCGCCCGCCCGCCCCTGCGGCGAGCGCAACCTCCAGTTCGCCGCATCTCAGCCAGTGCAGTTCACCAGCCGGCAGCGGGGCCAGCGCATCATCCACCGGCAGCATGCGCTCAGGCCCCATACGGATTGATCGTGCGGATGCTTCCGTCCGGCTCCATGTGCAGCGGTGTGCACTTGGCCGAGCGCAGGTGGGTGATGCCGCCGGACATCAGTGCATCGTGATAGAACAGGTACCACTGCCCTTCGAACTGGCAGATGGAGTGGTGGGTGGTCCAGCCCACGACGGGGGTGAGGATCACGCCAGCGTAGGTGAACGGGCCATACGGGCTGTCGCCGATGGCGTAGCACAGCTGATGGGTATTGCCAGTGGAGTACGACAGATAGTAGCGACCCTGATACCTGTGCAGCCACGGGCCTTCGAAGAAGCGGCGCGCATGGTCGTCCGCACGCAGCGGCTGGCCATGCTCATCCAGGATCTGCACTTCGCGGGTGGGTTCGGCCAGCTCGGTCATGCAGGCGTCCAGGCGGCCCACGCGCGGCCCCAGGGCCGGCGCGCTGCCCTCGGGTTCCTCGTGGGCCTCGCTGTACTGGTTGTCACGATACTTCTGCAGCTGCCCGCCCCAGATGCCGCCGAAGTACAGGTAGTGGCTGCCATCCTCGTCTTCGAACACGGCAGGGTCGATCGAGTACGCGCCCTTGATCGGCTCCGGCTGGGGCACGAACGGGCCCTCCGGCCGCGTGCCGATCGCCGCGCCGATGCGGAACCGGCCCTCGGCGTCCTTGGCCGGGAAGTACAGGTAGTAGCGGCCATCGCGGCAGGCGGCATCGGGGGCCCACATCTGTTTCCGCGCCCAGGGCACGTCGCGCACGTGCAGCGCCATGCCGCAATCCACGGCCGTGCTGTCGGGCGTATCCATCTTCAGCACATGATAATCCTGCATGCCGAAGTGGCCACCTTCGTCGTCGAACGGCTGGCCACCGTCGATGTCGTGCGACGGATAGATGTACAGGCGCCCCTCGAACACGTGCGCCGAAGGGTCGGCGGTGTAGATGTGGGTCACCAGCGGTTGCGAAATGGCGTGTGCGGTGAGCTGCGCAAGACGGGCTTCGCTGGCCTGGCCGTCTTCGCCGGCATGGAGGTCGATCATGGTTGTCATCTTGGCCTTACGCGGAAGCGTCGGCGGAACGGCGACGCAGGTGGAGGTCCTGCTCGATGCGGGTCTCGGTGCGCTTGTCGATCCTGTAGAAGAACAGCAGCGCCACGGCGAGCAGGAAAGGAAGGGAGCAGTAGACGCTTACGGTCAAGCGGATGCCCTGCACCGCGCCCTCAGGCTGCTGCGCCAGTCCTGCCTGGTAGCCGTAGTGCGCAAGGATGGCCGCGACCAGCGCGCCTCCGACGCTGAGGCCGATCTTCAGTCCGCACAGCATCGCCGAGAAGATGATCGCGGTCGCCCGCCGATGGTTCTTCCACTCCGAGTAGTCCGCGACGTCGGCGATCATCGCCCACAGCAACGGGATGGTGATGCCATAGCAGAAGCCATGCAGCATGAAGGCAGCGAAGGCCACCGCCACGCCCGTGGGTGGAAACAGGTAGAAGGCAAGCAGGAACAGGGTCGAGACAAACAGGGCGCCACCGAAGACGTCGCGCTTGCCGAAGCGATCCGCCAGCCGTCGTGATGCGCCGATGCCCAGGATCATGCAGAGGATGCCGCACGCGTTGAACAGGCTGAACGCCGAGGTGGCCGCGTCCTTCGGCCAGGTGAACGCCGCGAAGCCGGCGCTGGCCAGGGCAGCATTCAAGGCGCTGATCAGGCCGTTGAAGCCTGAGCCGTCCAGGAAGCCGGCCAGCGCGGCTTCACTCATGTAGTACTGGAAGTAATAGATGTAGGTGCCGCCCTTCAGCGCCAGGTTGATGAATACCAGCACGGTCAGGGCCAGCATCACCTGCCACGGGCGGTTGTGCAGCAGGTCCGACAGGTCCTGCAGTACGCCCCCGGTCTGCTCGCGCGTCGGCACGATGCGTTCGCGAGTGGTGGCGAACGTGATCAGGAAGAACACCGTGCCGATGATGGCGAATGCGGTCATGACCTGCTCGAAGCCGCGCACCCGGTCGCCATCGCCCAGGATCAGCACCAGCGGCATCAGCAGCACCTGGATGATGAACTGCGCGACCATCACAGCCACGAAGCGGTAGGCCGAGAGGCTGTTGCGCTGGGCCATGCTGCCGGTCAGCACGCCGCTCAGCGCCGAGTACGGCAGGTTGTTCGCGGCGTAGACGCAGACCAGCAGCGCGTAGGTGGCCAGTGCATAGATCACTTTTCCGCGCTCGCCCAGGTCCGGGGTGCTGAACGCCAGCAGCGACAGCACGCCGAACGGAATGGCTGTCCACAGGATCCATGGGCGGAAGCGGCCCCAGCGTGTGGATGTGCGGTCCGCCGCGATGCCGATCAACGGCGTGAACACGAACGCACCCAGCAGGCCCACCACGAAGATGATCGTGGCCGCGGTGGCAGCCGGCAGGCGGTAGACGTCGGTGTAGAAGAACGCCAGGTAGGTGATCAGGGTCTGGAAGATCAGGTTGGCGGCGAGATCGCCCAGGCTGTAGCCGAGCTTCTCGCGTACCGATAGCGCGTGTTCAGTGCTTGCCATGCAGCGGACGTCCTTGAAAAGGAATCTGGTCGAAGCGGAATCGATGCCGGCGGGGATGATCAGTCATGCGCGGGCACCACGGTGAACCTGCCCTGCGCACGTATATCGGCACTGGACGCCCCCACCCTGACCTCATAGGCACCGGGCTGCACCGCGTACGCCGCGCGCGCTTCGTCATAGTGGCGCAGGGCCTGCGCCGCCTCCAGGGTGAACGTCACCGTGCGGCGTTCGCCCGGGGCCAGCTGGACGCGCTGGAAGCCACGCAGTTCCTGCACGGCGTCGCCGCTGCCAGCGTGCTCGCGCCGCACGTACAGCTGCACCACTTCGTCACCGCTGCGGGTGCCCGCGTTGGTCACATCCAGCGCCACGCCCAGGCGGCCATCGGCGCGGAGGCTGTCTGCATCGAGGCGAAGCGTTCCATAGTCGAATCGGGTATACGACAGACCGTGACCGAACGGATACAGGGGCGGGCCGCGGAAGTAGCGATAGGTGCGGCCCTCCATGGCGTAGTCGTCGAATGCCGGCATCGCTTCGCCGGCCTTGTAGAACGTGACCGGCAAACGGCCGGCGGGATTGACGTCGCCAAACAGCGCCTGACCGACTGCGGTGCCGCCGCGTTGCCCGGGGTACCAGCTCATCAGGATCGCCGGCAGATGCGCCTGCGCCCAGTCCACGGCGATGGCCGAGCCACCGGTAAGCACCATCACCACCGGCTTGCCGGTGCCGTGCAGGGCCTCCAGCAGGGTGCGCTGCGGCGCGGGCAGTCGCAGGTCGGTACGGTCGCCACCGGCAAAGCCCGGGTAGTTGACCGTCATCTCTTCGCCTTCGACATCGCCGGTGAGTCCACCAACGAACACCACCACATCGGCATCGCGTGCGGCATCGAGCGCTTCATCGAACGGTGCCTTGGCGCCGGGCATGCGCCAGCCCAGGCGCACGCCGGCATCGCGCTGGTCGTCGTAGTACTCCAGCTTCAGGTCATAAGCACGCCCGGCCTGCAGGTCGAGTTCGACACCCTCGGCATGCAGGCGATCCGTGTTCACCCAGTGATCGATCACGCGCTTGCCGTCCAGATACAGGCGGTAGCCATCATCGCCGGCCACCTCCAGCCGGTAGCGACCGGACACGGGGGGCAGCAGCTGGCCGCTCCAGCGGATGCTGAAGCGGTCGTTGGGAATCCCCTGCCCCGGTGCCGCTTCGCCGCGTGCCAGCAGGTTGTCGGTCGGCGAGCCGCGGTCCCAGCGGAAGCCGATCTGCGCGTCGGTACGCACCAGGGCCGGAGTGCCGGACAGGTCGGGCGTGCGGAAGTACTCACCGCGCAGGCCGCGCTCGGGCGACTCCGCCGAGGGCCGCAGGTAGGTCGGCTCGATCAGCGGTGTGGCGCCGGGATCGTCGCGGCCCTCCACCAGGTCGACGCCGCGGGCATAACGCACTTCAACGCCCTTGGCCGCCTCGCGTATGCCCTGCAGGATCGTCACCGGCGCCGCCGGTGTGCCGAAGTAGTTGCCGAGCAGTGCCATGGTGTCGTCGGCAGTGGGTCCGACCACGGCAATGCGCTTGATGTCGCGCGACAGTGGAAGGATGCCGTCGTTCTTCAGCAGCACGAGCGATGCCTGCGCGGCCTTGAGGGCCAGCGCATCATGGGCCGGCGCCTGGTTCACCGAGGCCGGAATGCGCGCCCAGCGCACCCGCTCCGGCGGATCGAACATGCCCAGGCGCATCCGTGCGGTGAACAGGCGGGTCACCGCATCGTCGATCTCCGCCTCGCTGATCAGCCCTTGGCGCACTGCGGCAGGCAGCGTGGCGTACTCCTGGCCGCATTCCAGCTCGGTGCCGTTCCTCACCGCCAGCGCCGCAGCGGCTTCGCGCGTGGTGACGATACGGTGGTGCTTCCAGATATCGACGATGGCCCAGCAGTCCGAGACCACGTAGCCCTTGAAACCCCAGTCGCGTCGAAGCACATCGTGCAGCAGGAAACGGCTGGCACTGGCGGACTCGCCGTACACGCGGTTGTAGGCGCCCATGACCGCATCCACTTCGCCCTCCTTCACCAGCGCCTCGAACGCCGGCAGGTAGGTGTCATACAGGTCGCGCCGGCTGGGCCGTGCATCGAAGTGATGGCGGTCGGCCTCCGGTCCGCTGTGCACGGCCAGATGCTTGGCGGTGGCGTCCAGCTTGCGGTAGACCGGGTCGTCGCCCTGCAGGCCGCGTACGAAGGCCACGCCCATGCGCGCGGTGAGGTAGGGATCCTCGCCGTAGGTCTCCTGTCCGCGCCCCCAGCGCGGGTCGCGGAAGATGTTGACGTTCGGCGACCAGAAGGTCAGGCCCTGGTATCGGCCATGCGCGCCTTCGCGGAGGAACTGGTGGTGCTTTGCGCGGGCCTCGTCGCTGATGGTCGTGGCCACCTGCCCCATCAACGGTACATCGAAGGTCGCGGCCAGGCCGATTGCCTGCGGAAACACCGTGGCCTGCCCTGCCCGTGCGACGCCGTGCAGTCCCTCGTTCCACCAGTCGTAGGCGGGTACCCCCAGCCGTTCGATCGCCGGCGCGGCGTTCTGCATCTGCGCGGCCTTCTCTTCCAGCGTCATCTGCGCGACGAGTGCCGCGGCCCGTTGCTCGAAGCTGGCCGAAACATCCAGCCAGGGCCGCGGCGCGGCTGCGGATGCGGCGGCCGCCACACAGGTCAGTACGAACAGGGCGATCCCACCGCGCCAGGTATGGCGGCGGGCCTTGGACGAAATCGACAGCCTCATTTGCTTCTCCCGTTGCGCTCGTCGCGCGCGAAAGGACCCAGCAGTGCGCCCACGAAGCCGCCTGCCCGGTCCGTACTCAGGACGGTGCCGTCCACCTCGCCTGCGAGCAGTTGCCAGCCCTGCCCATCGCCAGTGTCGAACGAGAACGCATAGTCGCCCTCGTTGCCGGCAATCTTCAGGCGCAGTGCTGCAGGCACCGGTACTTCACGGCTGGCCAGCGTCCGCGTGCTGCGGCCACCGTCGCGCGCTTCGAGGAAGAGCGAGAGACGCCCCCCGCCAAGGTCCCGAACGCCAAGGAAGTACCAGTACGCCTCGCTCTGGAACGCCGCCAGACCGGCGGCAACTCCGGAAGCTGGCGGGGTCATCGCGGTGCTCGCCTCGAAGCGCCCGCGAATAGCGCCCGACCAGCTCATCCCAGAGCGTCCTGCCCGAGCGCATGCGGTGATCCCACGGCACATGATGGAACCACAGCAGCAGCGACTCGGGCACCCGCTCGGGGTCGCCATAGACCTCGGCGACCTGCGGGGCGTACTGGCCCACGGCGTTGCTTCCGCCGGCGCTGCGGTCAAAACCGATGCCCTGGCTGTCTGCGCGGTGGTAGTACACCGACGTCCAGTCCGCACGTGGGCCTCCGTCCACCCAGGGGCCGGGACCGTAATGATGGCCGCGTGCCATCAGGTGGTGCAGGCCCAGCGGCGTCATGTAGTCCACTGCCGCCTCGCGCGAGTCCATCATCATCCGCACGATCGGGCCGGTCACCTGCGGGTCGGGCGAGAACGTCAACGCTGCCCAGTCTTCGGCAATCGCGCGCGCGGATTGCTGCGGGTTCCAGGCCAGCCGGCCGAAGGCGTACCAGTTGGCCTGGTCGAAGTGCGAGCCACTCCAGGTGCGGTCCACGCCGATGTTGGCGACGCCGGCAATACCGGTCAGTGCGTGGCCTTCCAGCGAGCCATCGATCACGCGGGCAACCGTGGAGCCCTCGCCGCGGGCATGGGTGTCGGCCTGCAGCACTTCCTCGTAGAGCGTTCCCAGGTAGACCAGGTGCGTCGCAAAACCCAGGTATTCCTTGGTGATCTGCAGTTCCATCATCAGCGGCGTGCGTGGCATCGCGCCGAACAGCGGATGGAACGGCTCGCGCGGCTGGAAGTCGATTGGGCCGTTCTTCACCTGCACGATCACGTTGGGGCGGAAGGCACCGTCCAGCCCGACAAACTCGCTGTACGCCTGCTTGGCGCGATCTTCGGGAACCTCGTGCGAATACACGAAGGCCCGCCACATCACCACGCCGTTGTAGGGTGCCAGCGCGTCGGCCAGCAGGTTGGCGCCGTCGGCATGGGAACGACCGTAATCCTGCGGGCCGGGTTGCCCCTCCGAGTTCGCCTTGACCAGGAAGCCGCCGAAATCCGGAATGCGCGCATGGATCTCATCGACCTTGTCGCGCCACCAGCGCCGCACGCCGGGATCCAACGGGTCAGCCGTCGCCAGGCCGCCGAGCTCGATGGGCGCACTGAAGCGTGCGCTCAGGTAGACCCGGATGCCATAGGGGCGGAACAGGTCGGCCAGCGCGGCGGCTTTGGCCAGATAGGCCGGCGACAGGCTCAGCGCACTGGCGTTGACGTTGTTGAGGACGGTGCCGTTGATGCCGAGCGAGGCGTTGGCACGGGCGTAGTCGGTGTAGCGCGGGTCACGCCACTGCGGCAACGTCTGCCAGTCCCAGAGGGAGCTGCCTGCATAGCCACGCTCGACGTAACGATCCAGGTTGTCCCAATGGTCGAGCACACGCAGTGCGACCCGCGGCGACTCCCGCACGTCCAGCCCCTGCAGCGGCATGCCACGCTGCAACAGGCGCAGCAGATGGAACGTGCCATACAGCACGCCGACATCCCGGCGTGCCGCCACCAGCAGTACATCGCGCCCCTCGATCCGGACCCGCCGGATCAGGAAGCCCTCGTCGCCCATCGTGGCAACCTCGTTGCCGAACGCGGCGACCAGCGCCGAAGACTGCGGCGTACCCAGCACCAGGGCATGGTCAGTACTGATTGCCGTTCGCATTGGCGGCGCCGTTCCCAGCAATCCAGGGAGGCTGCGCGCAAGCTCGTCGCGGGTAGCGCGCTGCATCGGCGTGCCATCCGGGGCCACCACTTCGGCCAATTGCCGCCGGTAATCGGCAGCGACCGTTGCGGCAATCGGCTGGTAGCGCATCCACAGCCCGTAGCCATCCTCCGCCCGCGCCACGCCAGCACAGGCCAGCAGCACGACCACGGCCCACAGGCGCGTGCCGACAGCACGCAACAAGGGCGTTAACATGCGCCTTTGTAGACTACGTCCGGGCCCGGGGCAGCGCATCATCGTCCTTCGCACCCCCGCGGCAGCGCCACCAAGAACAAAGGGATCGTGCATTGGACAAGCCGAAGAAATCGGTTCGCCGCAGAACCGCAGGCGTGACGATCGACGAGGTTGCGGCCCTTGCCGGCGTTTCGCCGATGACCGTGTCGCGGGTGATCAACCAGGGCAAGGTGCGCGACGTCACCCGCGAGCGCGTGCTGCGCGCCGTGCGTGAGCTGGGCTATACGCCCAATCTTGCCGCCAGTTCGCTGGCCGCCGCACAGCACACGCGCATTGCGCTGATCTACACCAACCCCAGCGGCGCCTACCTGCGCGAACTGCTGGTGGGCCTGCTGCGCGTCGCCTCCAGTTCCGCCATCCAGCTGGTCATCGACTACTGGGACAACCTGGATGCCGAATCCGAACGCAGGGCGGCGCGCGCGCTCGCCGGACGCGTCGACGGGGTGATCCTGCCGCCGCCCCTGTGCGAATCGCAGGCCGCCGTAAGCGAACTGGTCAAGGCTGGCATTCCAGTGGTGGCCATCGCATCGGGGCGCCTGAGCGAGGCCCTGTCCTGCGTCCGCATCGACGATTTCAGTGCGGGCAGGGAAATGACCGAGCACCTGCTCCGGCAGGGACACACCCGCATCGGCTTCATCCGTGGGCGCGATGACCTGAGCGCCAGTGCGCTCCGCTACGACGGCTTCGTCACCGCCCTGCGCGAGGCCGGGCTGGCGGTGGACCCCGGCCTGGTCCAGCACGGTGACTACACCTACCGGTCCGGCCTGGCTGCCGCCGAAAAGCTGTTGTCCCAACGCCGCCCACCGACCGCGATTTTCGCCAGCAACGACGACATGGGCGCCGCCGCCATCTCCGTCGCGCACCGGCGCGGGCTGGAAGTGCCGCGCGACCTGTCGGTCGTGGGTTTCGATGACACCTCGGCCGCCACCACCGTATGGCCGGAACTGACCACGATCCACCAGCCCATCGCCTCGATGGCCAACGCGGCCGTCGACATCCTGCTGCGCACCATCCGCCGTCCGGCGGGGGACGCAACGGTGCTGCGCGATCATGTGATGCCGCATCGGCTGATCGCACGCGGTTCGGTAGCCGCGCCGCCCCGGTAGCGGTAGCGGAGGCATCATGTACCGCATCCGAGGGTGACCTCGGCTTCGTTCAGTGCGCCCAGCGCGACGCGTGATACGGAAATCGTCATCGCATCGCCCGTCACCACTGACCACGGTCGGTCGATCGCGTCCAGCTTGGCGCCCGCCTTGGCCAGGCACTTCAGCGGCACGCCAACGCGCTTCCACTGGCCTTGTGGAAGCGCCGCCAGCGACGGCCCGATGGCGATGCGTGCCGAGCAGCCCACGCCGCAACCGACCGACAGCCACACCTCACCCTGCGGCGCAAAGTCGACCCGCAGCGTGGTCAGCAGCATCAGGTCGCCGTTCGATTCACGCCGCAGGTCCAACGCCGTGTGCGACTGCAGTGCCGCGGCGGCTTCGCCATTGCCCGACCAGGCCAGACGTCGTCCATCCTCCTGCGCCAGATGATCCACGCCGGTGATCTTCAGCCGATCATGGGGCAATGCATCCGGCACGCGGGTCACGGTCAGGCCCTGGCCTGCGGCCTGCTCAAGGCGCAGCGCCATGCCGGGGCCTGCATCACCGCGGGCGAAGAACACGCCGGTCGCGCCCTCGTTGCCGGTCAAGCCCGATGCCTCCGGCAGCGCGGCCAGGTCGCCGTTGTCGGCGTAGGTCAGGCCGAAGCCGAACGCAAACAACGGATCGTAGTCCTTCTGGCCCACGTTGTTGGCGTACTGGGTGGCGGTGCGCGGCCAGCTGAAACTGAGCTTGCCCTTGAAATCGTGCTGCACGCGGCCATCGCTTCCGCGCAGCAGTACATCGGCAATGCCGGCGCCTTCCGAGCCCGGCAGCCATGCAGCCACGAAGGCATCGGCGGCATTGATTTCCCGGTTCACCCAGAGCGGCCGCCCGCTCAGGAAAACCGCAACAACCGGTATGCCTTCGGCCTTGAGCCGCTTGAGCAGCGCCAGGTCCGTTTCGTTGCCGGGCTTGTAGGCCAGCGTCGGCCGGTCTCCCTGGAACTCGGCATAGGGGTCTTCGCCAAACACCACCACCGCCACATCGGGCTTCACTGCATAGCGACCGTCAACGGCAAGCACGGCTTCACCACCCGCCGCGCTGGCCTGGCGCGCAATGCCCTCGTAGATCGTGTCCGCGTTGGGGAAGTCCCTGCGGCTGGTGCCGGTGCCCTGCCAGTTGAGCGTCCAGCCGCCCGCCTGCTTGCCGACATCGTCGGCTCCGTCGCCGGCCACGAGGATCCGCTGCTTCGGCGACAGCGGCAGGACGTGGTCCTGGTTTTTCAACAGGACCAGCGATTCGCGCACGGCCTGCCGGGCGACCGCGCGATGTGCCGGCGCGCCGATCAGTGCGAACTGCCCGCCGACGGCCCGCGTGGATGGCCTGCCGGCCTCGAACAGCCCAAGGCGGAACTTGACCCGCAGGATCCGGCGCACCGCATCGTCCAGGCGTTGCGGCGTGATCCGCCCATCCTTCACCGCAGCCAGCGTCGTCTCGTAGAACCCCTTCCAGCTGTCCGAGGCCATCGCCATGTCCAGGCCCGCGATGATGGTGGCCGGGCAGTCTGTGGTGGTGCAGCCCTTGACCTGTCCATGACCATTCCAGTCACCCACCACGAAGCCACCGAAGTTCATGCGGCCCTTGAGTACATCGGTAAGGTAGTACCGGTGCCCATGCATCTTTTCACCGTTGACGCTGTTGAACGACGCCATCGCGGTCTGCGCGCCGGCGGCGATTGCCGGCGGATATCCGGCGGCGTGGATGCGCACCAGGTCCGGCTCACTGATGCGGGTGTCGCCCTGGTCCTTGCCGTCGGTGGTGCCGCCATCACCGAGGAAGTGCTTCACCGAGGCGATCACATGGCGGCCATCGAGGAACTCCGGCGTTCCCACCCTGCCCTGCAATCCCTCCACCATGGCGGCGGCATAGCTGGCCACCACGTCCGGCGATTCGGAGTAGCCTTCGTAGGTGCGTCCCCAGCGATCATCCTGGGGTACGGCAACGGTCGGCGCGAACGTCCATTCCATGCCGGTGACGCGGGTCTCCAGCGCGGTAATGTCACCGATCTGCCGCAGCAGCTTTGGATTGCGCGTGGCGCCCAGCCCGATGTTGTGCGGGAACAACGTGGCGCCAATGATGTTGCTCTGCCCGTGCACGGCATCGATGCCGAACAGCAGCGGAATGGCCTTGCCGCCTTTCGAGGTGTCCATCGAGGCGTCGTAGAAGGCGTCGGCCAGCGCCAGCCATTCGGCCGGCGACGCGTCATAGCGGCCACCGGGATCGGAGTTGCCCCCGGCCAGGATCGAGCCGAGCCGGTAGCGGCGCACATCATCTGGAGTGACGCTGGCGATGTCGCCCTGCACCAGCTGGCCGACCTTGTCCTCCACCGTCATTCCGGCCATCAGGTCGGTGATGCGCTTCTCCAGCGCCGGGTCCGCAGCCAGGGGCCAGATGACCTCCGGCCAGGGATCCTTGTCGGTGGCTGCGGCGGCGGCAGCCCGGTCCTGGCCGCGGCAGCCGAGCAATCCCAGCATCAGTGCGGCGACCAGCGCGCCGCTGCGGATTACGAAGGTCTGCGATGTCACGATGCTCATCCTTCCATCTGCTCCAGTTCCTTGCCCTTGGTCTCGTGCACATGCCGGACGACGAAGATCACCGAGATCACGGCAGCCACCAGGTAGATGCCGTAGGTGGCCGCCAGCCCTGCCGCGGCCAGCAGCATCGGGAACGTCACCGTGACCACGAAGTTGGAGGTCCACTGCGCCGCGCCGGCGACTGCCAGTGCCGAACCGCGGATCTGGTTCGGGAACATCTCGCCCAGCATCACCCACATCACCGGTCCCCAGGACAGATTGAAGAACACGACGTAGGCATTGGCCGCCACCAGTGCCAGCGTGCCCATGCGGCCGGGCAGCTGCAGATGCCCGTCGGCCAGCGAACCGCTGGCAAACGCCACCACCACCAGTGCAAGCGACAGCGACATCCCGGCCGAGCCGAACCACAGCAGGGGTTTGCGGCCGATCCGGTCAATCAGCAGCACCGTGACCACGCAGGCACCGATGCTCAGCGCGCCGGACAGCACGTTGATCAGCAGCGCGTCGTTTTCGGAAAAGCCGACCGCCTGCCACAGCACGGCGCCGTAATAGAACACCACGTTGATGCCGACCAGCTGCTGGAAGCAGGCCAGCCCGACGCCGACCCAGACAATCGGGCGGATCCGCCCGGTCGCCCGGCTCTTCAGGTCGGACAGTCGAGGGCGATGATGGTCGTTGGACAACGAGGCATCGATCTCCTCGAGCGTGGCGCGGGCCTTGTCGCTACCCAGCAGCCGGGTCAGCACCCGCAGTGCATCGTCCTTGCGCCGCTTCACCACCAGGTAGCGCGGGCTCTCAGGAATGGTCAGCAACAGCAGCAGGAACAGCAGCGATGGCGCGGCCTGCATCCAGAACATCCAGCGCCAGGCGGCCTGCCCACCCCACAGCGGTTCGGTCGACGCGCCCGCTGCAGCCGCCAGCAGGTAGTTGGACAGGAAGGCAGCGGTGAGCCCGGTGATGATGGCGATCTGCTGCACCGTAGCCAGTCGGCCGCGATAGCGGGCCGGAGCGACCTCGGCAATGTAGGCCGGCGAGATCACGCTGGCCGCGCCGACCGCGAATCCACCCACCACCCGCGCGGCAATGAACCAGCCCGACGACACCGCCGCCCCGGCCCCGAGTGCCGACAGCAGGAACATCACTGCCGACAGGATCAGCACGTTGCGACGGCCCAAGCGGTCGGCCAGCCGGCCTGCACTGAACGCGCCCACCGCACAGCCCAGCAGCATCGACGCGATCTCGAACCCCTGCATCCACTCACCGGACCGGAACGCCTGGTGCAGGCCATCCTGGGTACCGTTGATCACGCCGCTGTCGAAGCCGAACAGAAAACCGCCAATCGTCGCCACCACGCTGATCAGTACGATCAGCCGCGTGTTCTCACCGCTGCCTGCTGCCTGGTTCATCCCCGTCCCCTTGAGTGCGCCGTTGCCGCGCTCAGCGCAGCAGGTACTGGTTGAGCAGGTTTTCGTAACGCTCCTGCTTGCCGCTGGCCTGGCGCGGTTCGCCGAGGCGGGCGGCCAGTGCCGCCAGGTCCGGCAGGCTGAGCGTGCCACGCTCGAACTCCTGGCCGGCGCCACTGTCGAAACTTGCGTAGCGCTCCTTGCGCCATTGCTCCCAGGGAGACTCGGTCAGCAGTGCATGGGCAACCTCCAGGCCGCGTGCGAACGCGTCCATGCCACCAATGTGGGCAATGAACAGATCCTCCAGGTCGGTCGACTCACGGCGCACCTTCGCATCGAAGTTCAACCCGCCCTCCAGCCCACCCTGGCGCAGCACGACCAGCATCGCGCCCACGGTGTCGTACAGATCGCTGGGGAACTGGTCGGTGTCCCAGCCGTTCTGCGCGTTGCCGCGGTTGGCATCGATGCTGCCGAGCAGGCCATGATCGGACGCGACCTGCAGGTCGTGCTCGAAGGTATGGCCGGACAACGTGGCGTGGTTGGCCTCGATGTTGAGCTTGAAGTCCTTGTCCAGCCCGTGTTCCTTCAGGAAGCCCACCACCGTGGCACTGTCGAAGTCGTACTGGTGCTTCATCGGCTCCATCGGCTTGGGCTCGATCAGGAAGTTGCCCTTCAGGCCGATGCTGCGGCCATAGTCGCGGGCCATGGTCAGGAAGCGTGCGAAGTGCTCGATCTCGCGCTTCATCTGCGTATTGGCCAGCGACGCATAGCCCTCGCGCCCGCCCCAGAACACGTAGTGCTCGCCACCGAGTTCGACCGTGGCCTCCAGGGCGGCCTTGACCTGCACCGCGGCGCGGGCCACCACGGCGAAATCGGGATTGGTCGATGCACCGTTCATGTAGCGCGGGTGCGAGAACAGGTTGGCCGTGCCCCACAGCAGCTTGACGCCGGTGGCCTCTTGGCGCGCCTTGGCCAGGCCCACCATGTGCGTGAGGTTCTTCTGGTACTGGGCGATGTCGTCGGCATCCGGCGCCAGGTCGATATCGTGGAAGCACCAGTACGGCACGCCCAGCTTGGTGAAGAACTCGAACGCCGCGTCCACTTTCGCTTCGGCCGTGGCCAGCGGCGAGCCCGCCTCCCACGGGAACTGCCGGGTACCCGGGCCGAACGGATCGTGCCCGGCATTGCAGAAGGTATGCCAGTAGCACACGGCAAAGCGCAGATGCTCCTGCATGGTCTTGCCACCGATGACCCGATTTGCATCGTAGACCTTGAAGGCAAGCGGATTGTCCGAGCCCTTGCCCTCGAACGGAATGCGGCCGATGCCGGGGAAGTACTCCTTGGCGCCGATGAAGGGCTGCGTGCTCATGGTGCGTGCTCCTGTCGTTGTACGGGGTGTCGTGGAGGCGCCATCAGCCGCGCTGCAGCGGCGTGATGGCATCAAGATGACTGAGGAAGCGTGCGTAGGCCCGTGCATAGGCATCGCTGCGGTCCGGATCCGGGCGCGCGGAGAGCGTGGGATCGACGGTGACGTGCCGTGCGGTGATGTCGCTGATCGAAGTGGCGTTGCCCTGCGATCGGGCGAGCGACCATAGCGCCTGTAGCGCCGCTCCAAACGCCGCGCCTTCGGCCTGCACCGGGACCTCCACGGGCAGGCCGAACACATCGGCCACCAGTTGACGCCAGGCAGCGCTGTTGCTGCCACCGCCGGTGAGTACGATGCGATCAAACTGCATGCCCGCGCGGACGAAGGCGTCGTAGCCGTACCTCAGGCTGTAGGTCGCGCCCTCCATGGCGGCGCGGTAGAGGTGCGCCGGAGTGAAGTTGGCGGTTTCCAGGCCGGCCAGCACACCCTTGCCGAACGGCAGGTCCGGCGTACGCTCGCCATTGAGGAAGGGCAGCATCACCAGCCCGCCTGCTCCCGGTGGCGTCGCGCGCAGGTGTGCATCGCCGTCGCGAGTGCTGAAGCCGAAGGCACGGGCCACCTGTTCGGTCGCCACGGTGCAGTTCATGGTGCAGATCAGCGGCAGCCATCCTCCCGTGGACGAGCAGAACGCGGCCCAGGCGCCGTCCGCGTCGATCACCGGCGCGCTGGAATAGGCGAACAGCGTTCCAGACGTTCCCAGGCTCATCGCCAGGCGTCCTTCGGTGACGCAGCCAGTGCCGATCGCGGCCATCATGTTGTCGCCGCCGCCAACGGCCACCTTCACCGCCGCTGCAAGCCCGAGCGCGGCCGCGGCCTTCGGCGCGATATCAAACAGGGCGTCGGGTGCGGCGATCGGCGGCAGGCAGGCGGCAAGATCACGATCAGGATCGGTGGCGCGCAGCAGTTCCTGCGACCAGGTGCGTGTGCGCACGTCCAGCCAGCCGGTTCCGGACGCATCGCCAAGCTCGCAGAACCGCTGCCCGGTCAACACGAAATTCAGGTAGTCGTGTGGCAGCAGGATGGTCGCCAGCCGCGCATAGGCGTCGGCACGGTGGATCCGGGTCCAGGGCAGCTTGGACGCTGTGTAGCCGGCCAGGATCGGGTTGCCCGCCAGCGCGATGGTCCGTTGGAATCCTCCCACGGCGTCCATGATCTGGATGCATTCGGCCGAGGTGCTGGTGTCGCACCACAGCTTGGCCGGCGCCAGTACCTCGCCAGCATCATCAACCGGCACGAACCCATGCTGCTGCCCCGATACCGCCAGTGCGACGATGCGAGCGCGCAGCGAGGGGTCGATCCTGGCAAAGCAGTCGCGCAGGGCCGACCCCCAGTCGGCAGGCGCCTGTTCACGGCTGCCGTCGGCACCGCTGTCCAGCGTGAGCGGCGCGCTGGTGACGGCGGCCACCGCTTGCGCCTGCGGGTCGTAGACCAGCACCTTCAGGCTCTGCGTCCCTGCATCGATCCCTGCAACCAGACCCATCGAAACCGCCTCCAATCAACAAAAAGGTAGCGCTAACATTCCGTGGACTCAAAAAGGGGGCGTGGTGTCCGGCCCCCTCGTTGCCACCGCATGCGTCATCGCCTGCGGTGTTCCCGCACTGTAACCAGCTGCAGCAGAAAAAGCGTGCTGCAACGCAAAACCTGCTATGCGTTTGCTGCCGTCGAACGCCACACGTCAACGCCGGACCTGCAGTACTGCGCGATGAACTCCGCCTGGGTCGGCATCTGCGCGGCGGCCTGCTGCACCGGCTGCTGGATGCCCTTCAACAGGGTGCGCAGATCGGCGTCGCTCACTGCCCGCGCCAGCGGATGCGGCGGGCCTGGCGGAATGCCCTGCCCGAGCAGCACGCTGGTCCAGGACTCGATGCGGAACAGCTCGCCGGGGTCCTGCCAGGCGTGCGCACGCTCGCGCCACGCCTGCAACCGCTGCTGCAGCGATCCGGGCACGCTCATCTCGCGACACGCCTTCCACATCGGTTCGGTGCGCTGCGTTGCGTGATAGTGCAGGATGATGAAGTCGCGCACGTGCTCCATTTCCTGGCGGCTGACATCGTTGTACAACTGCACCAGCGACGCACTGATGCCGTCGAACGGGAACAACTGGATCAGGCGCACCACCGCGCTGATCGTCAGATGGATGCTGGTCGACTCCAGCGGTTCGATGAAACCGCTGGCCAGCCCGAGCGACACCACGTTCCTGTTCCAGGCCTTCAGCCGGCGCCCGCTGCGGAACGGCACGTTCCATGGGTCGCGCAAAGGTGGAGCCCCTGCATCGCGCAGCAGTTTCGCGGCGGCCTCGTCATCAGACAGATGGCGGCTGTCATACACCAGCCCACAGCCAACGCGGTGCTGCAGCGCGATGTGCCAGCGCCACCCCGCCTCGTGGGCGATCGCCCGGGTATAGGGCACCGGCGGCGCCACCGCTTCGGTCTGCACCGCCACGGCCCGGTCGCACGGAAGCCATTCGTGCCAGTCCTCGTAGCCGGTGCCCAGCGCCTGCTCGATCAGCAGGCCACGGAACCCCGTGCAGTCGATGAACAGATCGCCCTCGATCACCTGGCCGTCGTCCAGTACCAGCGCCTGAACCGAGCCGTCGTGCGCGTGCTGCCTGACCTGGGCGATCCTGCCTTCGATCCGGCGCAGGCCGTTGGCCTCGGCCCTGCCGCGCAGGAACCGCGCATACAGGCTGGCATCGAAGTGATACGCATAGCTGGCCTGCGGCTGGGTGTGCAGCGAGAAGCGGTCGCCGCGCGACGCGATGCTCTCCAGGCAGAAGTCGCCCAGGTCCGAGGGCATGCCGCGGCGCAGGCTGTCCAGCCAGAAGTGATGGAAGGGGGCCGCCCAGGTGCCATGGCCGATGGTGCCGAACGGATGGAAGAAGCGATCCCCCGGCAGCCGCCAGTTCTCGAACGAGATCGACAGCTTGAAGGTGCCGGCCACCGCGCGCAGGAACTCCTGCTCGTCAATCTGCAGGAAGCGATGAAAGGTGCGGATCGGCGGCACGGTGGACTCACCGACGCCGACCGTGCCGATCTGCTCGGACTCGACCAGCGTGATCTGCAGCTGGTCACGGAACTGATGCGCCAGCGCGCAGCCGGCCAGCCATCCCGCTGTACCGCCACCGGCAATGACCACCTTGCGGATGCGCCCTGCAGGCGTGCTTTCGGTATCCAACGCGGTGCCCTCTCTCAACGGTTGAGCCTGCCCAGCAGCATCGCGCGCATGCGGCGGGCGCGCTGCTCGTCGAACGGTGCCAGATCCCCGCGCGCGGCGTCAGGCAGGTGCTGCCCCGCGCGCTCGCCGGGGCCGAATACGTAGTAACGGAAGAGCCCTTCCCAGGCCTGCTTCTCACGCGCTGGCAGGTCGCGCACGGACCACATCGCGTGCTGCAGCGCCGCCAGCGGCGACCCCAGCCAGGCCGGCGAGCTTCGCCACCAGTAGTTCACCAGCACGTTGAACGGCTCCAGGCTGCGTACATAGTGCCACCACATGCTGGGAATGAAGATCGCATCGCCGGGTCCAAGTACCGCGGTGCGTGCATGCGCCAGCGCCTCGCGGAAACGTGGATGCCGATCGAAGTCGGGGCGCTCGAAGTCCACCACGCTGACGACCTGTCCGCCCGGCGTGGGATCGAGCGGGCCCGGATAGAGGTTGTCGATCTGGGCGGGCGGGAACAGGGTGAACTCACGCCGCCCCACCGCGCAGCAGGCGAGGTTGTCGGGTGTGTCGAAATGGCACGAGGCCGTCACCCGGTTGCCGATCCAGATGCTGGCGGTGGCGTCGATGCCCTGCTTCGCCAGCCCGGCGTCGTTGGCCTGCGCGAATGCCGGCAGCAGTGCCCGCTCGATCGGCAGCGAGGCCACGTAATAGGTTGGCGGCCGAGGCGCATGCAGCGTCGTGGCGATCTCTTCCAGCACCTGGGCCAGACCGCCACGCCGCACTTCGAAGTTCAGCCGGGTGAAGTCCGCGCTGTAGAACGGGCGGCCTGCGATCTCGGGGCCGCCGAACGAGTACTGGATGGGCGCACCCGCATCGACGCTGCACAGGTACGCCATTGCGTCCTGCACCCCGCCCAGTCCGGCCTGGACCAGCGGCCAACCGCTGGCGATGCCGCGCAGTACAACCGGCTCACCGGCCTCCACCAGGTCAGCCAATGGCAAGGCGGCAGGATCGATGCCTTCCAGGATCCGCATCGGCAGGCGGGCGTGCACCGGTCAGTTCCTGACCGCCTGCGCGGTGCCGTCCTGGACGCGGAGGCGGCGCTGCTTCTCGGCGATCAGGCGGCGCATGTTATGCAGCGAGGCAAGCATCAGGTACGCACCTTCCAGGTAACCGGCGCGGTTCAACGCAGCCAGGCGCGAACTGTCCAGCGCCGCCAGGCGCTCGCGGTCAATGCCGTGCAATCCGCTCACGCTCACCCGGTGGTGCGGCGCGATCTGCACGTCGAGCGTGACCGGCTGGATGAGGCCGCAGTCGTCGAGCATCGCGAACATTGCGGCCGCGTACGCGCTGCCCTCGTGGATGCCGCGCAGCACGCCGGCGATGTGGTCCAGGTAGGGCGTGTTGCCGCCCTGCGGCAGGAACACCGGCTCACCGGCGCCGGCGGTGACGCGCGGATGGTCCAGGTCCACGTGCATCACCGCATCCTGGGTGAGCAGGCCATCCACGTAGTGCTCCTGGAACCCGATCAGGAACGGCCCTTTGGCGGCCGCACCAGGCAGGTAGGAGGCATTCCAGCGCCCGTCCTGCAGGAACAGGTTCTCGTGTTGTTCGAAACCCAGCAGGGCCACGGACTGCCACGCTTCTGACCCGGTTTCCCTGCGCAGGAAGATCGGATACTCACGCTGCAGTTCAGCGAACTCGCTGGGATAGGCCGGCACCATGCCCACCGCATCGCCGAACTGCGGCCCGAATCCGGTGGCGACCTTCAGGTCCCGATGCGCGATGTTGTTGAGCATTTCGTAGCGGGCCATCAGGGTATCCAGTCCAATGCGGGTTGCTGGCCGGCAGGGTAGCGCAGGCGCGACAGGTGCGGCGACACCGTCCCGGCACGGCACCGCTGGCGGGCAGCGGTGCCGTGCCGGACGCATCGGCAACCAGGTTCAGAACTTGTAGCGGACGCCCAGCATGTAGCGCGGGCTCTGGTCTGCCAGCTTGACAATCATCTGCGACGTGCGCGAGCGCCACCGCACATCCTCACCGGTCAGGTTGATCGCCTCCAGGCTGAAGGACCAGTGGTCATCGAGCGCGTAGTTGACGCTGAGATCCCACTGCTCGTACGGCTCCACATAGTACGGATTGCGGCTGGAGCCCTGGTTGGCCAGGATCAGGTACTGATCGCGCCAGTTCCATGCCAGTCGCACCGACCACCCGTACTTCTCGTACATCAGCATGGCGTTGGCGGTGTCGCTCAGGCCGGTGAGCGAGAACTGGTCGATACCCGGATCGCCGCCGTTGTTGTAGCCGACATCACCTTTCACCACCGTGTAGTTGGCCAGTACGCCGAACCCGGTGTCACCGAAGAAGTACTGCCCGCCCAGCTCCCAGCCGTGCAGCTTGGACTTGTTCTGGTTGATCGGGCGATTGACGTTGAACTGGTACAGCGGATCGTTGGCCTGCCCATACAGATCGTAGGCCGCTTCGGTGGCCAGCACCTGCGCATCGGTGCCGTTGTAGGCACCCAGCCCGGCGGGATTGTTGCGCAGCAACGCCAGTGCGGTGAACAGCGAGGTGTCGTTGGCCGAGCAGGCAGCGGCATTGGCCGGCCCGACCTGGGCGACGCAGGCGCCGCTGGTCAGGAAGTCCAACGCCGCCCGCGCATCCGGCCCGGAGGTCGGGTCGGTGAGGCCGTACAGGCTTTCCTGCACGACGGTGTTGCCGATGAAGTTGCTGACCGACTTGTTCCAGTAGGTCAATGACACATAGCTGGCGTCGGCGAAGTACCACTCCAGCCCCAGGTCGAGGTTGTCCGATTCCAACGGCTTCAGGCTCGGGTTCTGCGAATTTCCGCTGGCGCGCGACGAGGGATCGATCAGCACCGAGCCGAACGGCTGCTGGGCCCCGGGTCCCGCATAGAGATTGCCGTACGGCGCGCGGGCGATGCTCTTGCCGAACGAAACGCGGCCCTTCAGCTCCTCGGTGAAGTCGATGCTGAAATCAAGGTTGGGCAGGATGTAGCTGTACCGCGCCTTCTCCGTGAAGGGCTGCTGCTCATCGGACAGCACGATGCGGAAATCGTTGTTGGCCTGCCACTCGATGGACTCGGGGATGGCAATGACCGAGGTCGACACCACGTCAGTGGTTTCATAGCGCACGCCCAGGCGGGTGTTGGTGCGCATGCCACCCAGCTCCCCGTCCAACTCCACCTGGAAGTACGCCGCCTTGGTCTTCTCTTCCACGAAGTTGTCGGCCGCGCGTTGCGGGTTCACACCCAGGCCGACGCCGTACTCGCGCGATGCCCATTGCGCGAGCTGCCCGGCATTGCCGCGCCAGGCGGGCCAGCTGTTGGCACTGTAGTCGTCGAACAGGCCGACGATGCTGACCGGCTGCAGCAGGTCCATCAGGCCTGCGGCGGTATCCCGGTCCACGTTGGCCACGCCCCAGTCGCCCAGGGTCGAATAGGCCTCGGCGGCCTGGATGCGGTGGGTGGTGGACTTGTTGGTGTCCACGCCAAACTGGAAGCGGCCGTGGTCGAAGTTCCATTCGCCATCGACGCGCGCCTGCTTGATCTCGCTGATCTGGGTCTGCGCGTTGACGCGCAGCACCTGCGTGCCGACCTCGCCTTCCTGGAAGCCCGGATTGACCACGCCATTGGTCCCGGCGAGCGCATCGGCGGTGCTGGGATACCAGACCTGGGTGCCAACCGGCAGGCCATTGTTGAAGTTCAATTCCTGCACCCAGGAGCCGCCACAATGCGGGCCACGGGTGCAGTTGTTGGTGCCGGCGATGCTCATGAAGATCGAACCACCGCCGGTCAGCGGATCATTCGGGCGGCTCTCGTTCTTCGAGTTGTGCGCATCGAAGCTGAGCTTGAAGCGGTCGCTGACATTCCAGACGGCGTTGAAGCCCAGCGAGCCCAGCTTGTACTCCTGCATGCTGCGCTGCTGTTCCAGGCCGAAATCCTTGGTGCCGGCGATTTCACGGATGTAAACCGGCGTCGCGACGGCGCCACTGGTGTCGAACTCGACGTTGGTGTAGTTGCTGTTCTGCAGCCACATGCCCTGCTCGCCACGATTCTCGGTGATTTCGTTGGTCGAGTAGGTGTAATCCACGGTCAGGGTCAGGCTGTCCGTCGGTGCGAACTGCAGCACCGCCTGGCCGTTGACGCGTTCGCGTTCGAATTCGGAGAACGCGTAGCGCAGGTCGTTGGGCCGCGCGTAAAGCTGGCCGACGGCCGGGGCATTGACCACGGTCGGGTTGCCCGGCATCGACCCCGTCCACGGCTGCACGTTCCAGTAGTTCTCCGTGGCTTGGACCGAGCCGCCCTTGCGCTTCTGCTGGCTCGCGCTGAGGCTGACGCCAAAGGTCTTTTCCGGATTGCTGTAGCTGAAAATGCCCGACAGCTCCGGTGTCAGGTCATTGTCGAACGGCTGGCTCTGGTCGGAGACCAGCTTCGCCCCGGCGTTGGCCACGATGCCGGCGTGATCGAGCGGGCGCGAGGTCAGGATATTGATCGTCGCGCCGATGCCACCGCTGGGCACCTGTGCCTGGCTGGTCTTGTAGACCTCGATGCCATTGATGGCCTCGGCGGCCAGCTGCGCGAAATTGAAGGCGCGGGTGCCGCCGTCGACACCGCCGATGGCGACCTGTCCAGAGGCACCGAATGCATCGGCACCCGGCATCTGCCGACCGTTGAGCGTGACCATGTTGAACTGGGGGCCGAAGCCACGCGCGGTCACCTGCGCACCCTCGCCGTCACGGCGCTCGATGGAGATGCCGGTGATGCGCTGCAACGATTCGGCAAGATTGGTATCGGGGAACTTGCCGATGTCCTCGGCGCTGATCGCGTCGACCACGCCCGCCGAGTCGCGCTTGATGTCCATGGCCTGGCTCAGGCTGTTGCGTATGCCCGTGACCTGCACTGCGTCGAGCTGGGTGGGCTGCGACTGGCTCTGCGGCTGCTGCCCGGTCGCCGGTGCTGCGTCCTGCGCAAAGGCAGGATTGATGACCAGGGCGCCACCCACGAAGGTGAACATGGCCCGGGACCGGAACTTCGCCAATGCGCGGCTCATGAACCGGACCTCGGGGCCAGGGTGCCGCGGAAACTGCAAGTGCTCATGAAAGTCCCCTCTGACATACGATCGAATGGATGTACCGCCCCCTCCCAGGGGCACGCACGGGCGTGGCCCGCATTCCAAACCGAACAGCACGGGTGCTCGGGCACGCCGCGACTTACACTTGCTTTTCAAGCCTGCCAGGACAAACACGCGGCAAAGAAGGCAGCCCCTGGACCTTGGATCCCCGTCCGACTGGTAGCGCTACCATCGCGTTGCAGCGGAGAGTAATCACCCCGGTTCGCGCTTGTCACCATGCAGCGCAGCAAACCAGCAGCGCGCGGCACAGCTCATGACCCGGCTGCTGCTGCATCCGGTCAGGCGCACCTGACGTAGGAAGGATGCCCGCACTTGCGGGTCATCCAGAAAGGAACGCACCGTGAACGCTCTTCAGCGCATCGCCGCCGCAGTCGGCTTCGCCCTACTCGTTTCGTCCGGCTCCTCAGTTTTCGCCGCCAACGCCGTCATCGTGGGCGGGGCAGAGATGTACCCCACCAGGACCATCGTCGAGAACGCCGTCAATTCCAAGGATCACACCACCCTCGTTGCAGCGGTCAAAGCAGCCGGCCTGGTCGACACCCTCAACGGCGCCGGGCCCTTCACTGTTTTCGCGCCCACCAATGCGGCCTTCGACAAATTGCCTGCAGGCACTGTCGATACGCTGGTGAAGCCGGAAAACAAGGCACAGCTGACCCGGATCCTGACCTACCACGTCGTCCCGGGCAGCTACAGTTCGGCGCAGCTTCTGGCCGATGCCCGCAAGCACGGCGGCAAGGCCACCCTCAAGACCGTGCAGGGTGAGCCTCTCACCGTGGCGCTCCACGATGGCAAGCTCTGGATCATCGACGCAAAGGGTGGCAAGGCAGGCATCAGCACTGCAGATGTCAGCCAGTCCAACGGCGTCATCCACGTGGTCGACACCGTGCTGATGCCCAAGTAGGCGTCCTCATGCAACGGGCATCCGGCGCGATGCCCGTTGCCCGGGCCGGTCATGCCGCCGTCAACATGCGGATGCGCGGCCGGCATGGCGTAGTGGCTACCACACCGGTCCCAGCAGCTTCGTCACTTCGGCCTCCAGTTTCTGCGCGGCCTCGTCCTGGGAGGCGACCTTGATGCACAACCCCGACTGTGCCGGTCCCGGCACCAGCTGGTAGCGATTGATGGTGCCGCCACCTTCACCGTCCAGCGCTACCCGCGCCACTACCGTTCGGCCATTGGCGTGGAAGGTCCAGTCCTGATAATCAAACATGCTTCAGTAGGTGTGCGGCCAAGATGTCATCCCACTTTAGGCGGCATGCCAGTGAAGAACGCTCCAGGAAGATGTTCAGCGCGTGTGGACATGATGGCGACAGGGCCTATTGCAGTGTCCGCGCCAACTGCAGGACATCGGCGAAGAAGGAGGGATAGTCGTCCTGTGGAGCGTTGTGACTCTCGCGCCGGTGGATCAGGCGCACTGCGACGACACGCTGTTCCGGAACGATCATCAGGTATTGGCCCAGGTAGCCGTTGGCGGCAAAGCCGACGACCGGCCCCCGTGTGATGTCGTAGAGATCGGCAAGCTTCAGCCCTCGCGCGGAGATCTGGCTGCCGTAGCGCTGGGACCAGTCCGCGCCCAGTTGATCGGCGAGGAAGGCGACCAGCGTGCTGCGGCTTTCGAATACTCGCCCTGCGCTGGCCTGCAGTGCGCGCTGTACGTCGTCGTCCACGCCCCTTTTCACCAGCAGATCCCGTAGCCGGGGCTTGAGCTGGTAGCGTTCCCAGGCCGGTACCCGCCACCACAGTAGCCCAACATCTGGCGCACGGGCGCTTTCGGTCGTCATCAACGCGACCGACTGCTCACTCAGGAGACGTTTGCCATCCGGCGCCACGCCTCCGTCCAGCAACAGTTGCCCGATGGCGGCAAGATCGGCCGCGCGCAGGGACAGCCCGGCCATGCCCAGCGGGGTGCCTGCCTCATCCTTCATCCAGGTGTAGTGGGCAATGCCCAGGGGCTTGAACAGGCGCGCGTCCAGATAGGCATCCAGCGGCTCGCCTGCCAGGCGCTCGACAATACCGGGCAGCAGGTTGGTGGCCTTGTTGTTGTAGGAGAACACGGTACCTGGGCCATCGCTCAGCTCGGCGGCCAGTGCCAGCCTGACCAGGTCCGGGGCCCCTTCCAGCTCTTCGCCCGCGTTCGCCACGTTCTGCAGGCCCGAGGTATGGTCCAGCAGCATGCGCACGGTAATGGCGCTCTTCCTGCCCTGCTTCCATTCGGGATAGATCTGGCTGACCGGCGTATCGATCGAAGCCAGCTTTCCTTCGTCCAGCAGCAACGCAATGGCCAGCGCGACGACCGACTTGGTGGCCGACATCAGGTGAACCGATTCCTGCCCCGCGGCGGGCTTCAGCTCAAGCAGCGTCTTCCGGTCGTGCATCACCAGGACCGCATCGGAATGCGCGGCGCGCGCGTTGCGCTCGATCGCGGCAAGGGCTTCGGCACGCATCGCCGCTTGGGTGGGCCCGGCGATGCCGAACACCAGGGCCAGGGCGCAGGACAACCAGCAGGATCTTGGCATCGCAATCTCGTCCAATGAGTGTGTGTGTGTGTGCAGCTTGACTACATGTGTAGTCACACTGCAGTGCCTGAAGTCATGCCGTGCTTGAGTGCTGAACGTGGGCTGGCGCCGCACCGGCCCACCTGCAGCGCGGTCGACTGCAGCGGTCGCCATGCCGCGCCGCACGGTATGATGCGGCGACCCGGAACCTGCGATGATTGCAGCGGCCGCCCATCCGCTGATCGCGCGCGCCAGGCCCCCCCCCCCCTGCGCCGGGGTCGCTGCAGGTGCCGCTGAAGCCCCACTCCATGCTCGCCCCCCAAGCCCCCCTCGTGATCTGGGCAGCGGTCGCCGTTGCCACCCTCGGTCTGCTGTTCCGTCCTTTCCGCATCCCCGAATATGTGTGGGCGCTGGGCGCTGCTGCCCTGTTGCCGTTGCTGGGCGCAGTGTCGCTGCACACCGCATGGAGCGCAGTGGCCGAAGGCCGCGACGTCTACCTGTTCCTGGTCGGCATGATGGTGCTGGCCGAACTGGCGCGGCGCGAAGGCCTGTTCGATTGGCTGGCGTTGTACGCGGTGCGGCATGCGGGCGGATCCGGGCGACGCCTGTTCGACCTGGTGTTCCTGGTCGGCACGCTGGTGACGGTGTTCCTGTCCAACGATGCAACGGCCGTAGTGCTGACGCCGGCGGTCTACGCCGCCTGCAAGGCGGCGCGCGCCAATCCCCTGCCCTACCTGTTCGTCTGTGCCTTCATCGCCAATGCGGCCAGCTTCGTGCTGCCCATTTCCAATCCGGCCAACCTGGTGGTGTACGGCCAGCACATGCCGCCGCTGCTGCAGTGGCTGGCGCAGTTCGCGCTGCCGTCGGCGGCGGCGATCGGTGCCACCTACCTGGTCCTGCGCTGGGTGCACCGGCGCGAGATCGCCCAGCCGCTGGTGGCCGCGCCGGCACATCGCCCGTTGACCGACGGCGGCCGGCTGAGCGCACTGGGCGTGCTGTTCACCGGCACCGTGTTGCTGGTCACGTCCGCCTTGAACGGGCCATTGGGCCTGACCACGTTCTGCGCGGGCGCGCTGAGTGTGGCGGTGGTGGCGATCCGCCAGCGGCGCAGCCCGCTGCCACTGCTGCGCCACGTGTCCTGGGGCGTGCTGCCGCTGGTGGCGGGACTGTTCGTGCTGGTGGAAGCGGTGGCGCAGACCGGTATCATCCAGAGCGCGGCCAGCGCACTGCAGGCCGTGGCGCAGGCATCTCCCCGTCAGGCCAGCTGGCTGGCCGGTGGCGCGGCCGCGCTGCTGAGCAACGTGGCCAACAATCTGCCGATCGGCCTGGCCGCCGGTTCGCTGGGCCAGATGGCTGAACTGCCCGCACAGACCCGTGCCGCACTGCTGATCGGCGTGGACCTGGGCCCGAACCTGTCGGTGACCGGCTCGCTGGCCACGATGCTGTGGCTGGTGGCGCTGCGTCGCGAAGGCGAGCATGTCAGCGCGCTCGACTTCCTGCGCGTCGGCGCGCTGGTGATGCCGCCGGCGTTGATCGGAGCACTGCTGCTGCTCTGATCGGCGCGCAAGCGGCATGCGCTGCTAGAAGGCCACCTGCAGGCGGGTGTTGAAGGTGGTGCCTTCATCCCTGCCCTGGCCGGTGCCGCTGCGGTTGCGGGTCTGCCAGCGCACGGCTTCGAACATCACCCGGCTGAAATCGTTGAGGTACCAGTTCGCGCCCAGTGTCCACGCGTGGCCGGTACCACCACTGGGCAGTTCGGCATAGTCCACGTCCTCATAGCGGCCCTTCAGCTCCCACGCGCCACTGCCGCCGCGCGTCACCGGATCGGCCACCTTTACCTTGCCCCACGTGCCGGCCTTGCCCGAGTAGGACGGCAGCGCGCCCACCAGGAACCAGCCAGCGGAGATCGCCCACGCCTCGTGGTCGCGATCATAGCGCCCGCCGGCATCGGCCCCGCGCAGGCTTCGCGTACCCCACTCGCCGGTTGCCCACGCCGGGCCGAAGAAGCCGGCCAGTTCCGCACCGTAGGCGGTGCTGCGCTCGGCGCCCACCAGCGTGCCCGGTGTGATCCTGACCAGATCGTTGAAATGCCCCGCGATGGCCGAACTGCGCACCACGCCGGTGGCCCCGGCGGGAATCTTCTCGTGGAAGGCCCATGCGCCCAGATGCACCGTGGCGTCGGCAGTGTCCAGCGGATTCCAGTGGACGCGGGTGGCCCAGGTCTGGCTGTCGTTGTCGGCGCCGGCGTTGTTGAGGTCGTTGCCGGCTACCGACAGGCTGGCATGCCAGCCCTTTCCATACACCCGCTCGGTGAGCCCGACACCGAACAGGCCGCGCTGCGGCAGCATCAGCGTGCCGACCACGTTGCGGTCCTGGAAAGGCGTGTTGGACGTGCTGCTGGAGCCGTCGATACCCCGGTCGTTGAGGCGGTTGCCCACGGTCAGGTCGGCCGGCAGCCCGAACAGGCGGTGTTCCACGGTGGCGTAGACCGACTTCCACGCCACCGCGTTGTCCGCGAAGTCACCTTCCACTGCCCAGCCGAGGATACCGTAGCGGCCTTCGGCACCCAGCCGCACCGAGCGGATCTCGGTACCGGAGATATTGCGGTCACTCACTGAGGATCCGTCGGTGCTGGATGCGTCGACGAACAGGCGTCCGCGCGGACGGAACGCCACGGCGCCATCGGCACTGCTGAACTCCGGCGCACCCTTGGCCCAGGAGACCTTCGGCAGTCTGGACTGGCTGGTTTCCAGCGCGGCCACCCGCGTTTCCAGCGCAGGCGGGGGCGGCGTTGACGGTGCGCCCGCACTGCCCTGCCCGCCCTCCACGGCACGCAGGCGCGCCTCCAATTGCTGGATCTGCAGTGCCTGCTGCTGCACCAGGCGTGACAGCTCAGCCTGGCTCAGCGGCGCGGGCAGCGAGGACGTGGACTGTGCGTCGGCATGGCCACTGGTCAACAGCAGGCCGAGCGCGACCGACAGCGCTGCCAGCGGCAGCACGGTGGAATGGTTCATGGGCTCTCTCTCCGGCCAGCCGGCCGCCTGGCCCGGCGCTGGCCTGTTGCGGTGGTGCGGGGGAAGATCGGGGGAGGAAGCGCGCGCCGCCGGATCGGCCCGGCGGCGCGGCAGGCGGGCTCAGCCCGGCCCGGTCAGTTGGTGGCCTGTGCCTGCGCGTTGGGACGCCAAGTGATCAGCTTGTTCTCGACCACGTCCAGCAGCGCGTCGATGACCAGCACGAAGGCGGCCAGGATGATGATGCCGGCGAACACACCCACGGCATTGAAGTTGCCCTCGGCCTGCGCGATCAGGTAACCCAGGCCCGCCGAGGCCCCGAGGTACTCACCGATGATCGCGCCGACCACCGCGAAGCCCACCGAGGTGCGCAGCGAAGACAGGATCCAGCTCGCCGCTGCGGGGAAGTAGACATGGCGCAGCAGGTCGCTGCGGCTCGCCCCCAGGATGCGGGCATTGGCCAGCACCACCGGATTCACCTCGCGCACGCCCTGCATGGCATTGAAGAACGTGGTGAAGAACACCAGCGTGACCGCCAGCGCCACCTTCGACCACAGCCCCAGGCCCAGCCACAGCACGAAAATCGGCGCCAGCACCACGCGCGGAATCGCGTTGAAGCCCTTGATGAAGGGATCGAGGATGCGTGCCGAGCGGCGGCTCAGGCCGAGCCAGACGCCGCCGGCCACACCCAGGCCGGTGCCAATGATGTAGCCCAGCGCGGTTTCGGTCAGCGTGATGTAGACATGCTGATAGAACGACGTATCGGACAGCCAGGTCCAGGCCTGCTGCACGATGGCGGTTGGCGATGGGAAGAAGAACGGATCGATCACGCCCAGCGCGATGCCGCCTTCCCAGCCACCGAACACGGCGACCACCAGCGCGAGCTGGATGAACTTGTCAGTCTTGGCGTGCATAGCTCTTCTCCACTTCGCCGCGCAGGCAGGCCCAGATGTCGCGGTACAGGTCGGTGAAACGGTCATCCAGCTTGATCTCGGCCACGTTCCTCGGCCGTTCCAGATCCACATCGAAACTGCGCACCACGCGGCTGGCCGGGCCGGAGGACAGCACCACCACGCGGTCGCCCAGGGCGATCGCTTCCTCCAGGTCGTGGGTGATCAGGATCACCGAGCGCCGGTCTTCCTGCCACAACCGCAGCAGCTCGTTCTGCATGAGGTGGCGGGTATGGATGTCCAGCGCCGAGAACGGCTCATCCATCAGGATCACCTTCGGCTCGACGATCAACGCCTGGGCCATCTGCACGCGCTTGCGCTGGCCACCGGACAGCTGGTGCGGGTAGCGATGCTCGAAGCCGGCCAGGCCGACCTTGGCCAGCCAAGCGTTGGCCTTGGCCTTGCGTTCGGCCTCGGGCACACCACGGAAGCGCAGGCCGAGTTCAACATTCTGGTACGCGGTCTTCCACGGCAGCAGCGCGTCCTGCTGGAACAGGTAGCCGACCGACTCCTGCACGCCGCTGACGGCACGGCCATCGATGCTGACCTGGCCCGACGACGGCTTCAGCAGGCCCGCCACGGAATTGAGGATGGTGCTCTTGCCGCAGCCGGTCGGCCCGACGATGGCAAGGAACTCGCCGTCACCCACCTGGATGTCGACATCGCGTACGGCGGTGAATTCGCCGAAGGACATGGTCACCTTGTTGATGGCGACCATGGTCTGTGCAGGCTCCAGCTGCGGCGCGCCATTGAACTGGCGCACGGTGGCATTGAGGGCCATGGGTTACCTCCGCTTACGGTTGGGCAGCCGGCGCCGCAGCGTTGGCACGCTCGACGAAGGCATTGGTGTAGGTCCGGGACAGATCGATATCGGCCTTGGCGACATCCGTGTTGAACTCACGCAGCACCTTCAGCGGTGTTTCCAGATCGGCAGGCGTGAAGTGACCGTCCCGGGTGAAGATCGCGCGCGCGTTCTCCACCGCGCGGGCATAGGTGGCGCGGTCACCGGAGACGTAGCTGTCCGGCAGCGCAGCGACGATGTCTTCAGCACTGTTGTCGGCGATGAACTTCAAGGCCATCTGCTCGGCGCGGGCGATCTTCTCGGCCGCTTCGGGGCGCTTGTCCAGGAAGCTCTGGTTGGCGTACATCACCGAGGTCGGGTACAGGCCGCCATAGACCTGGCGGGCGCCGTCATCGCTGCGCGCGTCGAGGAGGATCCTGCCGACCTTGCGCTCGGTGATCAGGGTGGCGGCGGGATCATAGTTGACCAGCAGGTCGATCTTGCCCTGCTCCAGCGCGGCCACTGCTGCGGCGCCCGAGCCGACCCCGATCAATGAGATGCTGTCGGCCGGAATATCGTGCTGGGCGAGGAAGTGACGGACGAAGAAGTCGGACGAGGAGCCCGGTGCGGTGATCCCGACCTTCTGGCCCTTGATGGTCTCCGGGCGCGCCGGATCGAAGGTGGCATCCTCGCGGCCGGCCATCACCAGGCCGGAGTTGCGCGAGAGCAGTACGAAGGCCACCACGTCCTTGCCCTTGGCCTGCATCTGGATGGTGTGGTCGTAGAAGCCGACGGCTACGTCGGTGGAATTGGCCACCAGCGCCTGCAGCACCTTGGAGCCGCCCTGGGCGAAGTTCTCGGTCTTCACCTGCAGGCCGACGTCCTTGAAGTAGCCCTTGGCGTCGGCAATGAAGAACGGCAGGTTGTTGAGGTTGTAGGAGCCGACGCTGATGCGCACCGGTGCGTTGTCGCTGCTGCCGGCGGCCGCGCCTTCCACGCGCCCGCTGTTGCTGCATCCGGCCGCGGCCAGCCCGGCCACGCACAGCGCGGCCATCAAGAACTGCTTGTACATCATCCCTCCCAGGAGTGAAGCATCTACGTTGTAATGGCGGGCATGCGCGTCTACGCAGGCCCGTCCGGGTTCAGATCATGCCGCTGACGTCCATTGGCGGGCTTGGGTGGCACTGGCCGTGGCGGGCGCGGGCGAAGTCGCGTACACGCGCCCCTCGAACAAGCGGCGTGCGGTGCGGACCACGCTGGCAATCACCGGCGAATCGCCCGAGCTGCGACTGAGGCCCACCTCCAGGGCCCCGCTCGGATGTTCGAGGGTAATGCTGCCGGGAACGGACCGGCATCCGACCAAAGTGTGGGCCAGCGTGCCCGGCGTGACGGCGGCGGTGGCCAGGCCGACCGCGCCGGTAATGGCCAGTGCGGTGTGGCATTGGTGCGGCATGAAATAGCGCACCTGCAGATCGCCGCCCTGTTGCGGCGCCGACAGCAGCACCGGCTTGGGAATGACCTTGTTGCCGGCGTCGGCGATGCCCATGCGGGCGCCCGCCTCGATGCGCAGCGCTTCCAGCCGGCGCATGAACGCCGCGTCCGCGTTCAGTTCGGCGGGCGAGGCATCACCGCGCACGCCCAGGTCTTCGGCACGCACCAGCATCATCGGCATGGCGCAGTCCACCAGGCTGACCGGCACGCCATTGATGGTTTCCTGCGCATGCCCGCTGGGCAGCAGCTTGCCGGTGCGGGCGCCTGCCGCATCAAGGAAGGACAGCCTGACCGGCGCGGCTGAGCCCGGCGCGCCGGCAATGCGCGTATCACCGCGGTAGGCCACATTGCCCCCCGGCGTTTCCACCGTGGCGATGATCAACTTGCCGGTGTTGACGTTGTGGATGCGCACTTCGGTCTGCGGATCCTGCGCCTGCACCAGCCCACGCTCGATGGCATACGGGCCTACGGCCGCCAGCATGTTGCCGCAGTTGGGCGAGGTATCCACCACTTGCTGCTCGACCCGTACCTGGGCGAACAGGTAGTCGACATCGGCGTCCGGGCGGCTGGAGCGGTCGATGATCGCCACCTTGCTGGTCAGCGCGTTGCCACCGCCGATGCCGTCGATCTGCAGCGGATGTCCCGAGCCCATCACTTCCAGCAGCAGGCGATCGCGTTCGGCGATGTCCGCCGGCAGGTCGCTGGCCAGGAAGAACGGGCCCTTGGAGGTGCCGCCGCGCATGAGCACGCAGGGAATGCTGAGCAGATCGTTGGACATACGTGTGCTAGATTGATGCGTATAGGGGATGAATGACCCCTCTGTGATTCGATACTGGCATGACCCCAATTGATCTGTGAATTGCTGATTTTTGGATGATTGATACCTGATGAGCATCAATTGCGAAATCCTCGATCTGCGTGCGTTCCTGCTGGTGTCGGAGACACGCAGCTTTCATCGGGCCGCGGAAATCCTTCACGTCTCCCAGCCCGCACTCAGCCGCCGGATCCAGAAACTGGAGCAGGCGGTGGGTTCGCCGCTGCTGGAGCGCACCACGCGCAGCGTCAGTACCACCGCTGTCGGCGAGAACCTGCTGCCACTGGTGCGCCGCATGCTGGAGGAATTCGATGGATCACTGTTCTCGCTGCGCGGCCGCGAAGACACCCGCGGCGCGACAGTGACCATCGCCTGCCTGCCGACGGCGGCGTTCTACTTCCTGCCCAGCGTGATGGCGCGTTTCCACGAAGCGCACCCGAACGTTCGCTTCCGCATTCTGGATATCCCGGCCACGGAGGGTCTGCAGGCAGTGGAACGTGGCGAAGTCGAGTTCGGCATCAACTTCATGGGCGCCAACGATCCGAATCTCGATTTCGACGTGCTCGCTGAAGATCCATTCGTGCTGGCATGCCGGCGCGATCATCCGCTGGCCCGCAAGCGCAAGGTGGAATGGGCCGATCTGGCCGAGCACCAGCTGATCACCGTGCATCGCACCAGCGGCAACCGCACGCTGCTGGATGGTGCGCTGGCGCGCGAGAACCTCAAGTTGAGCTGGCACTATGAAGTGACGCACCTGTCGACGTCACTGGGCATGGTCGAGGCGGGCATCGGCGTGTCGGTGCTACCGAAGATGGCCACGCCGGACGGGGATCACCCCACCCTGGTGACACGCGCGATCGGCAACCCGGTAGTGTCGCGCACGATCGGCATCGTCCGCCGGCGGGGCGCCCTGCTCTCGCCCACGGCGGAGCGATTCCTTCAGATGCTGATGAGCCAGTGGCGTGGGGAGGCGTGAGCAGCCCCGCAGTTCACGCACCCATCCGTTCCGGCACACGGGGCGCTGACGGGGCCGCCCTTCATGACGAGGCCGCGAAGATCGACGCAATACCTGCAAGCGATCCCACGGCCACCCATGAGAGCGTGGCGAATGCAGTCAGCAGTACCTTCCGATGGACGGCCTGCGCTTCGTTCTGGGCCTCCGACCGTCGCGCATAGGGCCTGGAGAAACCCAGCAGTTCGCCGGTGACAGTCAACACCCCCATCAGGATCAGTGCGGTCACGCAGAAGCCCAAAATGGAACCAATGAGGGCCACATGCTGGGCATCGCCAATAGCCGGCTGAGTGCCGGCCAAAGCCTTTACAAGCTGGCCCGTCCACCGTGCGGGCAGCCAGGCCAGGGCTGCGACAATACCGAAGTGACTGGCCACGTTGATCCAGAACCAGGATGTGGTCTTCATGACGTCAGCGTTTCCGGTGTTGGCCAGTGGCGGGCATCGTGACGCCTGCGTCAGCCCCGCACAACCCTGCATGGGGAAGCCGGCCAGCGGCCGGCACTACCCGGGCGATCAGCCTGCGGTTTCCAGCCCCTTGCCTGCCGCATCCATCCGCAGCGAGGCCAGGTACCGGGCGTACTTGCCGACGAAGATGCCGGTGAATCCGCCTGCCAGCAGCAGGTAAGCGGCACTGAAGCCGGCACTGGCGGACAGCGACGGCGACACCGCAAACGCGACTTCGAAGCCGTACTTCACCAGGAAGGTGACCAGCAGCAGCGGCAGCAGGCTGAAGTCCGCGCTGCGCCAGAGCTTGCCGGTGCTGCGGTCCAGCGTCAGCTTCAATCGATTCAGCAGCAGCCAGGCAAGTGCCGCGCCCGTGGCTATGCCGGCAAGCCACTCGCTCCAGGCGGCCAGCGACGCGCCGAAGCGATGGCTGACCGACCACGCGCCCCAGACGGCGAACAGCGCGGGCACGATCGCCAGTTTGTGCAGCGAGGTTTCTGCAGGCTTCATGGCGGCGATGCCACGGGTGACCAGGAAGGCGAGGAGCAGCCAGACCCAGACCGGCGTCTGCGAGGCGAGTTGCTGGAGCATGTTCATGAGCGGTCCCCTTGATGAGTGGTGGCTGAAGGGTGGCGAGGTGCCCTCGCATTGGCGCTCACTATTCGCTTCCGCCCGGGTTGCAGCCAGTGACAGCTGTCAGCCATCGCGGATGACCCGCCGGCATGCTGCGCGTCCCCGGCAGCTGTCGGGGTGGATTCACCCGGTGCACCCTGCGCGGGCCGGCCCTCAGTCCGCGCTACCATCACCACGACGCCGCTGCGAGCCACGTGCATGTACCACGACCCTGTTCGACGTCGCCTGTGTGCGGCGCTGCTGGCCACTGGCTTCGGCCTGTCAGCACCATCGGCGCTGGCGAGCCGGGCGACGTTGGCGGGATGCGGTTCGCTGACCGCATTGCTGCAGGCCGAACGGCAGCCTGGCATGGCGGCCGTTCTGGTTGATCACGGGCGCATTGCCGCGCTGTGCACGACCGGGCGGCTCAATGACACCCGGCCTGCACCGATTGATCGCCATACCGTGTTCGAACTGGGGTCGATCACCAAGCTGTTCACGGCCCTGCTGATTTTCCGGCTCCAGCAGCGGCATCTGCTCGACGTCACCGCGCCCATCGGCCAGTACGTGGAAGGGTTGCCTTCCGCATGGGCATCCACTTCGCTGCTGCAGCTGCTGAGCCATACCTCAGGCATTCCCAACTATCTGAATGAAGAAAATTTCCTGCGGTTGATGCCGACGAATCCAGCCCCCCGTGAATTGCTCGCAGAGGTGGCCGAGCGGCCGCTGGCGTTTGCGCCCGGTGCGCGGCACGCCTATTCCAATACGAACTACATCCTGCTCGGCCTGGCCATAGAGCATGCAACCGGCATGGACTACTGGCGGGTTCTGCAGGAGGAGATACTGTCGCCGCTGGGCATGCGCGATGCGGGACCGCGTCGTGCAGGCGATCGGCGCCGGATTGCCCAGGGGCATCTGTTCCAGGATGGCCACTGGCGCGCACCACCGCCCACTGCTCCGGGCTCGGCATGGGCCGCCGGCGGCCTGCTCGCCAGCATCGACGACATGGCGCGCTTTGCTGTGGCGCTGGACCAGCATCGACTGTTGCCCGAGGCGGCCCTGAAGCGGATGTGGTGCGACACACTCCTCGCCAATGGCAGCAAGGCGGGCTGGGGGGCCGGCTGGGAAGTTTCCGATGGCGGAAAGGTAGTCGGCCATGGCGGCGGGACCGCAGGCTTTACCGGGTATCTCCGGCACCGTCCCACCGATCGAAGAACGCTCGTCGTACTGATCAATCGCGCCGGAGACATCAACCCGCAGGGCATTGCAGAGCGCCTCGACCTGGGCATGCGTCGCTGCAATGGGAGGCTTTCCAGGCCGGCGCCTTCGCTGGATCAACCCGGCACCCGGACAACGCGATCCATGCCATGACGCAGATCATCGGCGCTGGCTGATGGAAATGCGCCGCCGGTACTGCGCCATCCAGTCCAGCGATGGTGCAACACCGCCGAACGGGTAGAAATGCGGGCTGACCGGGCCATGGGCGCTGGTCAGCCCCTTCACCAGGCGATCAACGAACACCTCCGGCCCCGCCGTTCCCAGCAGCCGGCCAATCGAGATGCCATACCTGGCCAACATCGATGCACTGGCGCCCACGCCGCACATCGCGGCGTAGCGCAGCAGGCGAGAGACGCTGGCCGGGCCCGGCACGCCGACCAGCACCGGAACGCTGATGCCGCGCGCGCGCAGTGCATCCAGCCAGGCCAGCACGGCATCGGCATCGAAGGCGAACTGGGTGACGATCACAGGCGCCATGCGGCGCGCTTCGATGGCCTGGCACTTGCGTTCGAGTACCTGCCAGCGAGCGTCGCCGCTCATCGCCGGATGGCCTTCCGGATGCCCGCCGATACCTACGACCTTGATGCCGAAACGCTCAAGACGCCCGGTCTCGATGATCGAAGCACTGTCGGCAAACGGCCCGGCAGGCGTCGCGAGGTCACCGGCGATCAGCAGGCAGCGCTCCACCCCGGCTTCGCTGGTGGCGCGCTCCAGGAAGCGTCCAAGCGCTGTGCGTGACCCGATGCGCCGCGCGGAGAGATGCGGCATCGGCTCGAATCCGAGCGCGCGCACGGTGCGCACGGCGGCCAGGCGGGCGTCGTCATCCTCGCTGGCCAGCCAGGGAATGGAGATGACCGTACCGCGCGGGATCCGATCCGCCTCGGCGCGCAGCGCGGGCATGGCCTTCGCGCTGACTTCCAGTGAAAAGGCGTTGATGAAGGCTTCCGCGTGCGCTGAGGTACCGGCCGGCATCAGCGCGCCTCGCGTGCATTGCCGGCAAGCGGCGAGCTGTTGCGGGCCAGTTCGATGAAGGCCTGCAGGTAGTCGATACCGGTATCGGCCTCGCGCGCGCCCAGGTAGATCTGCTTGGGGATGCCCTTGGCGCCCAGGCGCACGGGCACCACGTCCATGCGCGTGGCGTACTCCTCCACCAGCCAGCGCGGCATGGCAGCCACGCCGCGGCCGCTGGCCACCATCTGCATCATGATGTCGGTGGTTTCGATGGCCTTGTGGCGCCGCGGCGTGATGCCGGCCGGCAGCAGGAACTGGTTGTAGATGTCCAGGCGCTCGAACGGCACCGGATAACTGATCAGCACTTCCTGGCCGAGCTGGCGCGGTTTTACGTAGTCCACCTTGGCGAGGGCATGGTTCCCGGCCACCACCAGCACCTGTTCGTAGTCGAACACGGGAATGAACTTCAGGCCCGGCTTCAGCAGCGGGTCGGGGGTAACCAGCAGGTCGATCTCGTAGCCGAACAATGCGCCGATACCGCCGAACTGGAACTTCTGCTTGACGTCCACATCCACGTCCGGCCATGCCGCCAGGTAGGGCGAGACAATCTTCAGCAGCCACTGGTAGCAGGGATGGCACTCCATGCCAATGCGCAGCGCGCCACGCTCGCCCTGCGCGAACTGGCGCAGGCGCTCCTCGGCCAGGTCCAGCTGCGGAAGCACCCGGTTGGCCACTGCCAGCAGGTACTGTCCGGCCTGGGTCAGCCGCAGGCTGCGACCCTCACGCAGCCAGACCTCGGTACCCAGCTGCTGCTCCAGCTTCTTCATGCTGTGGCTGAGCGCCGACTGGGTCAGGTTGAGCACGCCGGCGGCGGCGGTGAGCGAGCCCTGCTGCTCGACCTGCTGCACGATGCTGAGGTGGATGCGCTCCAGCATGACGATGAATCTCACTCATGGATAGGTGAAGTAATACCATTTTACGTCATGGAAAGGCATGACTAGGATCGGGTCATGCCTTCATCCCACCGCCCTCTCCGTATCGTCGCCGTGTCCGGCGGACTGCAGCGCCCCTCGCGGGCCACCCTCCTGGCCGAGCATCTGCTGGGCGTGATCGGCAACGACGTCCATTGCGAACACCATCTGATCGAGCTCGGCGAGCTCGCCCCGCAGCTGGCCGGCGCCCTGTGGCGCTCACAATTGCCCGAGGCTGTCGAGCGCCAGCTGCTTGCCGTCGAGCAGGCCGATGTCCTCGTGGTGAGCACGCCGGTCTATCGCGGCTCGTACACCGGGCTGTTCAAGCATTTCTTCGACTTCATCCACCAGGATGCGCTGGTCGACACCCCCATCCTGCTGGCCGCGACCGGCGGCAGCGAGCGCCATGCGCTGGTGATCGATCACCAGCTGCGGCCGCTCTTCAGCTTCTTCCAGGCCCGCACCCTGCCGCTGGGCGTCTATGCCACCGACCGCGATTTCGCCGACGGCCGCGTGCACAACGAACCGCTGATCGAGCGCGCTCGACTGGCGGTCCACCGAGCCATGCCACTGCTGGCCCTGGCCCGCCATCCCGTCGCCGCCCTCGAGGCTGCCGCAGCACCCTGAATGCCGGATGCGCTCGCCCCGCATCCGGATGTCACCCCGCATCACGGAACGCCGCCCATGACGAACGACACCTTCACCTTCAGCATCACGCGCATCCCCTTCAACGAGGACTACCAGCCCGCCGAGGGCACGCGCATCACCACCAATTTCGCCAATCTGGCGCGCGGCGCTTCCCGGCGGGAAAACCTGCGCAACACCCTCAGCATGATCAACAACCGCTTCAACGACCTGGCGCACTGGGACAACCCGAGCGCCGATCGTTATGCCGTCGAGCTGGACATCATCTCGGTGGAGATGCACATCGACGGCGCCGACGGCAACGATCCGTTTCCGTTGATCGAGGTGCTGCAACCGACCATCGTCGACACGCGGACCGGCGCGCGTACCGAAGGCATCGTCGGCAACAATTTTTCGTCCTACGTGCGTGACTATGATTTCAGCGTGGTGCTGCCGGCCAGCAACGAGGGCAAGGCCACCTTCGGTCTTCCGGAAGGCTTTGGCGACCTGCACGGCAAGCTGTTCAAGCACTTCCTGGGATCGGACGCCTACCGCGCCAGCTTCCGCAAGGGGCCGGTGATCTGCATCAGCGTCTCCAGCAGCAGGACCTACCACCGCACCGAGAATCATCACCCCATCCTGGGCGTGGAGTACCGGCAGGGCGAGTTCTCCGCCACCGACCACTACTTCGACAAGATGGGCCTGCAGGTACGTTACTTCATGCCGCCGGGCAGCGTCGCGCCGCTGGCGTTCTACTTCCAGGGCGACCTGCTGGGCGACTACTCGAACCTGGAGCTGATCGGCACCATCAGCACGATGGAAGCGTTCCAGAAGATCTACCGCCCGGAGATCTACAACGCCAATTCCGTAGCCGGCAAGGTCTACCAGCCCAGCCTGAAGCACCAGGATTACTCGTCCACCCGCATCGTCTACGACCGCGAAGAGCGCAGCCAGCTGGCGGTCAAGCAGGGCCGGTTCACCGAAGAACACTTCATCAAGCCGTACCGCGCCGTGCTTGAGCAGTGGGCTGCGCGCTGATCCATCGATTTCCCCTTCGCATACCAGGACAACCCGACACCGATGAAGAAACTGCTCCCCACCTCCACCGCCGGCAGCCTGCCCAAGCCGTCCTGGCTGGCAGAACCCGAAAAGCTCTGGTCGCCCTGGAAGCTGCAGGACGAAGGCCTGGCTGAAGGCAAGCAGGATGCGCTGCGCCTGTCGCTGCAGGAACAGCAACACGCGGGCATCGACATCGTCAGCGACGGTGAGCAGACCCGGCAGCACTTCGTCACTACTTTCATCGAGCATCTCAGCGGCGTTGACTTCGAAAAGCGCGAAACCGTGCGCATCCGTAACCGCTACGATGCCAGCGTGCCCACCGTGGTCGGCGCCGTGAGCCGTCCGAAGCCGGTGTTCGTGGAGGATGCGAAGTTCCTGCGCCGCCAGACTGCGCAGCCGATCAAGTGGGCGCTGCCCGGCCCGATGACGATGATCGACACGCTGTACGACGCCCACTACAGGAGCCGGGAGAAGCTGGCCTGGGAGTTCGCGAAGATCCTCAACGAGGAAGCGAAGGAGCTGGAAGCGGCCGGCGTGGACATCATCCAGTTCGATGAGCCGGCCTTCAATGTGTTCTTCGACGAAGTGAACGACTGGGGCGTGGCCGCCCTGGAGCGCGCGATCGAAGGGCTGACGTGCGAGACAGCCGTGCACATCTGCTACGGTTACGGGATCAAGGCCAACACCGACTGGAAGCAGACGCTGGGATCGGAATGGCGCCAGTACGAGGAATCGTTCCCGAAACTGCAGGCCTCCAGCCTCGACATCATTTCGCTGGAATGCCATAACTCGCACGTGCCGATCGACCTGATCGAGCTGGTCCGTGGCAAGAAGGTGATGGTAGGCGCGATCGACGTGGCCTCGAGCGCGGTGGAAACACCGGAAGAAGTGGCCGACACCCTGCGCAGGGCGCTGCAGTTCGTGGATGCCGACAAGCTTTACCCCAGCACCAACTGCGGCATGGCGCCGCTGGCCCGCACCGTGGCCAGGGGCAAGCTGCGCGCGCTCAGCGAAGGGGCCAGGATCGTGCGTGAGGAGCTTTCGGCGTAGCGCTTGCCAGGGCTGTGGGCGTCCTGCCGGGTACCGACCACGCCTGACACGTTAACTGCCCCAAGGGCCTGGCAGGCTGCCGCGGTGCGAGCGCCTGCTTGATGCGTGCCACCTCCCCTGTCCCGGCCTCGGCCAGGCGGCGCGCCTGCTGGCGCTGCTCCCGTGTGAGCGGCCGCGGCCGCGCCGCGCCTGCCGAAGGCGCGGCGCCCACAAGACAGGCGACCGCGTCGCGCAGCCGCAACCGGGGGCAAAGCCGAGCCGCGCACCAGCGCTCGGCATAGCGCCGGGCTTGCCGCGCATTCACCGCGTGCACCCCCTTGGCCGGGGACATCCTGCGTGCATCCAGGTACACCTGGAAGCCGAGCACTGCGTGCGGGACGATGCTGGCCACGATGCGGCCGCTCCACCATAGATCCCAGCGCTCACCGCGTTGCACCCAGCCGGAGGACGCGGGGACTGCCGGGAGACCGCGAAGATCGGAGAAGGAATGCGTGCAGGAAGGGTACGGGCTGCCGTCGCAGGGAATGAGATTCGAAAGGGCACGTAGCCGCGGCCGTGAATCGTTCAATGGAAACGCAACGGTGCAGTATGATCGCTGCCCTCTCGGCACCGGCATGCATCATTGGCATGACACATCACCGGCGATCACCCGCGGCCATACTCAACGATGCAACAGCCATTACCCCCGGCGCTGGCCAGGTCGCGGCACGCAGACGCTCGGCCGGTGTCCGCTCCGTCGTTCAGATCCGCGTCGTGGCCAGGAACCGTTCACGATCCTGCTGCGTGCGCCGGCGGATCTCCTCCAGCGCCTGGCTTTCGGTCGCCTGCAGCATGGCCTCGAACAGGCGCTGGAAGTGATGGCGCATCGCATTGCGTGCGGCCACCGGATCACGTGCGCGCAATGCTTCGAAGATGGCCATGTGCTCGTCGGCACGGCTGGCGCCATCATCGTGGCAGACCCGGGCATAGACCTCGGTCACCCGCGGCAGTTCGCTGCGCATGCGCCAGATCTGCTGCACGAAAAATTCCACCACCGGATTGCCGGAAAGCCGTGCGATGGCCAGGTGGAAGCGGCGGTCGTACTCGCCGGCTTCCGCGTCGCTCAGGTCGCGACGGCACAGCGCTTCGGCCAACGCCTGAAGCTCGGCAATGCCGGCATCATCCAGATTGCTTGCCGCCAGAGCGGCGGCCTCGGCCTCGAATACCGCGCGGGCAGCGGTGAGGTCGAAGGCGCTGACATCCGGCAGCCCGCCGGACGCCTGCGTCGGGCGCGGCTTCACGTGCACGCCCGAACCGATACGGATTGCAATCCAGCCCTGTGCCTCCAGTGCAATCTCCGCTTCGCGGATGGTGACCCGGCTGACGCCAAACCGTTCGGCCAGCTCGCGCTCGCCCGGCAGCCGCGAGCCCGGCGGGAATTCGCCGTCCTCGATCAGCTTGCGGAGCTTGGCAGCGATGGTCTGGTAAAGGCGGTTGGCGGACATGCGGCTGACCCTTGGCGATTCCCTCCGGGTCCCTGCCCTGCCACCGCGGCCGGCGAGGGTCCGGTTGGAGCGACGGCGCGACCACTGGCCGCGCCGCCCTGTTCAGAACTTGTATCGTACACCGAAATACGCACGCCGCCCGTAGGTCACCACTTCGCGGAAGTTCCCATAAAGCGGCTGGTAGGCCACGCGCGGCTCGTTGGTCAGGTTCATCAACTCCAGCGACAGCGACAACTGCTTGTTCACCCGGTAGCGCAGGCGCAGGTCCACGCTGGTGTTGTCATCGTAGTAGCGGTTCTGCTGCGCGGTGTTGCCGGTGAAGTCCTGGTAGTAGTGCGAGCGGAACTTGCCGATGGCCTGGATGTTGAAGCGCCCGACGTCCCAGTAGATCGAGCCGGACAGGACGTGCCGCGAGAAGCCGCTGAGACCGGCCGGCGGCACGATCGCCGGAATGATCGTGCCATCACCGGCCAACTGCTCGCCCAGCCGTGAATCCTGGGTCTGGTAGTCGGCATCGGCATAGTTGTAGCTGACCTTGAAGCCCAGCCCGTCGAACGGCTTGGGCAGGTAAGACAGTCGATGGGTGGCGGTCAGCTCGAAGCCGGTCAGCGTGCTGTCCTCGTCGGTGGTTACCTGCTGCCGCACCGGCACGGTCACGCTCCGGCCGTCGATGGTGTAGGTCTCAGGCACCAGCGCGGTGGCGGTGCCGCCGTTGAACTGCTTCCAGTACACCGCGCCGGCCAGCATCGTGTCCGGGTTCGGGTACCACTCCAGGGAGAGGTCACCGTTCCAGGACATCAGCGGCTGCGCAGCGGGGTTGCCGCTGGCACTGATGTCATCCAGCGCGTCGGCCAGATTGCCGTAGGTGGCATCACTACTGACGTTGATGGTGCGCCCGGCGCCCAGCGCGGCGATGTCCGGCCGTGACATAGCGCGGTATGCACCGACCCGCAGCAGTACGTCCGGGCGCAGTTCGAAGGCCGCGTTGAGGCTGGGCAGCAGCTTGTCGTTGCCCGCCTTGAACACCTGCGTGCTGTACGCACCGGTGGGTTGCAGGCGGATCGTGCCGTCACCGTTGTCCTCGATACGCAGCCCCGTACGCACGCCTTCGGAGCGAACGTCGGTCTTGACCCAGCGCAGGCCCAGGTTGCCGGTCACCGGCAAGCCGAACAGGCTGCTGCTGAACTCACCCATCAGATAGAGCGCGCGTGTCTTCTCGGTGATATCGACATTGTTCGGATCCTGGAAACCCGGATCCAACCCACTGTCGAGGCTGCCACGGAACGACTGGTACAGGCAGTCCGGATCGAAGTACGCCCACGAGGAGATCGTGTTGCCGCTGGCGGCATCCATGAAGTCATCCTGCGGGAACGGCGCACGGCAGGCCTGGTTGGCGGCGATGATCTTCGCCTTGTCGGCCGCCACGCGCTGGTCGTAGTCGGTTACCAGGGTGTTGTCGCGCAGGCGGTAGTCGGCCTGGCTGGCACGCACGCCGCCCTTGATGCGGGTGAAGAAACCGGACTCGGGCATGAAGCTGGCATCGAAGCGGCCGGCCTTGATCCTGTGGTCGTTCTCCGTTGCGCTGGACGTGACGCGCGCCGCGCCGGTGTAGGCGTCCCAGTTGTTGGGGTCGAAGTTCGGCGCCAGCGCAACACTGGGCACTTCGCCGCGCCAGTCCCAGTCATAGTCCACGTAGCCGGTGGCACCACTGCTGATGCCCGGCACGATGGCATTGGTGACGTCGCGCTGGTTGGCGCGCAGGCGGGTCATGCGCTCGCTGTCGAGGCGATTGGTGTGCGAGTACGAAAGATCGGTGGACAGTTCCCAGGCCGGGGTCGGTCGCAGGATCAGGTTCAGGCCACCCCCGGTGTATTCCTCGCCACGCCAGTAGCGGTTTGAGGTGGAATCAATCGAGGTGCTGCCATGCAGGTGGCGCACGATGCCGTCCTCGTCCACCTCGCGCCGGGTGATGCCACGGCGGGCGTTGGACAGGCTCAGGTCGCTGCGGTTCTCGTACCAGTTGCGCTCGGTGTGTTCGAAGTCGAGGTTCACTTCAACCACGTCATTGGGCCGCCACTGCAATGCGGCGAACTCGCTCTGCCGGTCGTTGCGCTCCTGCTTGAGCCGGTAGATGCGGCTGCTGGGCACCAGGTAATAAGGTGCGCCGTTGGCGATGGCCTGCGCGGACACTTCATTGCAGTTGGCATTGCTCACGTTCTGCGTGCCATCGCAGGCATACCAGGTGGAACCGCTGGTGATGCTCTCTTCCGGGTCGGTGCCATCCAGGCGCTGGAAGCCCAGCGAGATGCCCAGCTTCTGCCCGTTGCCGAACTCGAACTGGTCGATGTAGCTGGCGGTGCCGCGATAGCCGATGCCGTCGTCGTCGCGGTACTTCTTGTCATACTCGGCCCAGCTGCCGCGCAGGTTCAGCTGCGCCGCACGCTTGCCGTACTCCAGTGGGCGCACTGTTTCCAGGCCGATGGTGCCAGCCACGCCGCCTTCGATGATGTCGGCGCGCTGGGTCTTGTAGATGGCCACCGTATTGATCAGCTCGGCGGGGAACATGTTGAAGTTCACCGAGCGGTCGCCGCTGCCGTTGGTGATCTCGCGGCCATTGAAGTTGGTGCTGCTGAGGAAGGCCCCCAGGCCACGGATGGAGATTTCCGAGGCGCCGGTCTTGTCGCGGGTCGAAGCGGCGCCGGTCAGGGTCTCGATCGCATCGGCCAGCGATGGCGCCGGCAGGTCGCCGATGTCATCGGCCGAGAGCACGTCGGCAATGACGGTGTCGTCGCGCTTCTTGTTGATCGAACTCTGCATCGATTCGCGGATGCCGGTGACCTGCACCTGGTCCAGCGTGGTGGGATCCTGCCCTGCCGCGTCCTTGCCGGATTGCGCGTGGGCAGCGGGCAGGCCAGCCAATGCGGCAAGCAGCGCCACGATCAGGGGTGTAGGGGACAACGAGATGCTGTGCACTGCTCCGGCGGGTCGCCGCATGGTTTCCTCCTCCCAAAGGATCGCCTGCATGCCAGGCGTGGGACGCAGCTTCGGCACGGCGACATGAAAATGTCAACCAATTGGTATGCGATTGTTCAAATGCCTTTGATCCATACCAGTTGATCGCAATTTAATGTGCTTCTGCAGCATGACTTTGCGCGAAAGCTGGCTTACAACAGACCCGAAAGTGGTATGCAGACCCACCCTGAAACGACGGCCGGGCCGTCCCTGGAAGGATTTCATGCGCATTCACTCGCTGGCGCGTCACCGATCCAATGGTTCATGGCTGTTTTGCCTGACCACTGGTCTGGCAATGTGCCTGACCACTCCAGCAGCAAGTGCAGCCAGCTGGCTCGTCCACGATGTCGCGGAGTTCGCTACCGCCGCCTCGGCGCTGCAGCCCGGCGATGAGATCGTGCTGGCTGACGGCACCTGGACCGACGCCCGGCTGCTGCTGAAGGGCCAGGGCACGGCGGATGCCCCGATCGTGCTGCGCGCGCAGACCGCCGGCAAGGTCATCTTCAGCGGGCGCTCGGACCTGCGCCTGGCGGGGAGCTACTTGCAGGTGTCCAACCTGGTGTTCCGCAGCGGCTATGCGCCGGGTGATGCGGTGGTGGCGTTCCGCGAATCCAGCAAGGCGGTGGCCAGCCACAGCCGGGTGACCGGCCTGGTGATCGACGACTACACCACCCCCGATGCCAGCGACCAGGACTACTGGGTGTCGCTGTATGGCAGCCACAATCGGTTGGACCACAGCCAGCTGCGCGGCAAGACCAATGCGGGACCCACAGTCGTGGTGGTGCGCGATGCAACCCAGGGCCTGGACAACCAGCACCGCATCGACCACAACTGGTTCGGGCCGCGCCCGGCGCTGGGCGTCAATGGCGGCGAAACCCTCCGCGTCGGCACCAGCGACAGCTCACTGAGCGATTCCAACAGCACGGTGGAGAACAACTGGTTCGAAGGCTGCGACGGCGAGACCGAGATCATCAGCAACAAGTCCGGCGGCAACACCTACCGCGGCAACGTGTTCTATCGTTCCGCCGGCGCACTCACCCTGCGCCACGGCAACGGCAACCGGGTGATCGACAATGTCTTCCTCGGCGATGACAAGGCCGGCACCGGCGGCGTACGCATCATCAACGCCGACCAGACCGTCAGCAACAACTACTTTGAACGGCTGGCCGGGTCCAGCAACCGTTCGGCACTGGCGGTGATGGATGCGCAGGCCAATCCGCCGCTGTCCGGCTATGCGCCGGTGGTGAATGCCACGATCAGCCGCAACACCTTCGTGGACGTGGCGAAGATCAGTTTCGGCGTCGGCCATGATGAGGCGAAGGGCATCGTGGTGGCCGCCAGCAACAGCCGCTTCACCGGCAACCTGATCGTCAACCGCGACAACCGGAATCCGCCCACTGCCGCCAGTTCGCTGGCCGGCATCGACTTCAGCGGCAACGTGCAGTCGCCGGCAGCCAGCGCCGTGTTCCCGGGGGGCATAGAGGGCCGTGGCGTCAGCCTGCAGCAGGCTGCCAGCGGACTGTGGGTGGCCACGTCTGCCCTGCCCGCCGTGGGCGCCGATCCTGCCCTGGCGATGACCGCGCGCGAGGCGACCGGCGTCGCCTGGTATCCCAAGGTGGGCGAAGTTGCCCTGTCACGCACCCGCAATGGAGTTGATCGATGAGGTTGCAGCCGCTGTTCGTTTCCTTGGCTTTGGCCGCCCCCTTCGCCCTGCTGCCGAGCGCATCGCTGTTCGCAGCCCCCACTGCTGCCGTGCGACAGGCCGAAGCCGCGCCGGTGCTGGTCACCGCCGCACAATGGCAGCAGATGGCCAGCGAAGGCCGCCGCTACCCGTGGTTTGCCAAAGAGCAGGCACGCACCGAGGCAACGCTGAAGAAGATGATGAAGGCCGGTATCGACGTGCCGGTACCCAAGGACAAGGGCGGCGGGCGCACCCATGAACAGCACAAGCGCAACTACCAGGCGCTGCTGGCGGCGGGCACGCTGTACCGGCTGACCGGCGACAGGGCCTACGTGGACTATGCGCGCGACATGCTGCTGCAGTATGCCCAGCTCTACCCGACGCTGGGCCCGCACCCGGAAGGCCGTGGGCAGATCCCCGGGCGCGTGTTCTGGCAGGTGCTCAACGATTCGGTATGGCTGGTCAACGCCATCCAGGGCTACGACGCGATCCGCGACGCGCTGTCCGCCAACGACCGCAACACCATCGAATCGAAGGTGTTCCGGCCAATGGCCGAGTTCCTCGTCAGCGAGCCGAAGAACTACGACCAGATCCACAACCACGCCACCTGGGCGGTGGCCGCCACCGGCATGACCGGCTACGTGCTGCGTGACCCTGAGCTGGTGGAGAAATCCCTGCGCGGCAGCCGGAAGGACGATCAATTCGGCTTTCTTCGGCAGATCGACCTGCTGTTCTCGCCCGATGGTTACTACGAGGAAGGCCCCTACTACCAGCGCTATGCACTGGCGCCGTTCCTGCTGTTCGCCAATGCCATCGAACGCAACGAACCGCAGCGGAAGATCTTCGCGCGCCGCGACGGCGTGCTGTTGAAGGCCGTGGATGTGCTGGTGCAGTCCAGCTACAACGGCTTGTTCTTCCCGATCAACGACGCCATCCTGGACAAGGGCATCGACACCGAAGAGCTGGTGGCCGGCATCGGCATCGCCTATGCGCGTACCGGTGATGACCGCCTGCTGTCCGTGGCCCAGCAGCAGAAGCGCCTGCTGTTGTCGCCCGAGGGCCTGCAGGTGGCGCAGGCGCTGGCGGCGAACAAGACCAGGCCCTTCGACTATCGGCCGATGCTGCTGCGCGATGGCCCCGACGGCGATCGCGGCGGCCTGGCGATCCTGCGCATGAACGGCGAACGCGGCCAGGCGCTGGTGCAGAAGGACACGATGCAGGGCATGGGTCATGGCCACTTCGACAAGCTCAACTGGCTGTTCTACGACAACGGCAATCCAGTGGTGACCGACTACGGCGCGGCCCGCTTCCTCAACGTGGAAGCCAAGCGCGGCGGCATCTACCTGGCCGAGAACCGCAGTTGGGCCAAGCAGACCGTGGCGCACAACACCCTGGTGGTGGACGAGCAGAGCCACTTCAAGGGCGACTGGAAACGCGGCGAGGAACACGCGCCGCAGGTGCGCTTCTTCCAGGCCGATGCCGATACCCAGATTGCCTCGGCAACGATGCGCGACGCCTACCCCGGCGTGGTGTTCACCCGCACCCAGGCGCTGCTGCGCCATCCCGACCTGGGCCTGCCGGTCGCGCTGGACCTGCTGCAGGTGCACGGCGGCAAGGCCGCGCGCTACGACCTGCCGCTGCACTTCAACGGCCACATCGTCACCACCGGCTTCGAAGCCGAACACTTCCCCGCCCAGCGCCCGGTGCTGGGCAAGGACAACGGCTACCAGCACCTGTGGCTGGATGCACGCAGCAAACCCGGCAGCGAGCCGCGGTCGCTGGCATGGCTGCTGGACGGGCGCTTCTACACCTACCGCTTCGGCAGCAGTGCGCCGGCACAGGCGCTGCTGGTGGAAAGCGGCGCGAACGATCCGGAATTCAACCTGCGCCGCGAACCGGCCCTGCTGCAGCGCGTGGACGGACAAAAGGACGTGACCTTCTTCAGCGTGCTGGAGCCGCACGGCGAGTACAACGGCACCGCCGAATACGTGCACGGCGCGGACAGCCGCATCAAGGACATCGTGCGCAGCCGGGGCAACGATGCCGAGGTGATCGAGCTGCGCCTGGCCAGCGGTGCACGAATCGCCCTCGGCGTGGCCGACGACAGCAGCGCCAAGGGCGAGCACAGCGTGAGCGTGGACGGCCATGCCTACCGCTGGAGCGGCAGCCATGCACGCATGGACCGCAGCAAGGTTGACGGCAAATGAACGGCCCTGCGGTGGTGGCCAACCTGCGCAAGGTGCCGGTACGGTCGGCCGTGCGCTGGCTGATCGTGGGCCTGATCGCCGTGGCCACGGTGATCAACTACATCGACCGCAACGCACTGGCGGTAATGTGGCCGGAAATCGCCAGGGAAGTGGGCGCGACCAAGGATGACTACGCCCTGCTGGTGACGGTGTTCATGCTGTTCTACGCCGCTGGCCAGTTCCTGTTCGGGCGCCTGTTCGACATGATCGGCACGCGCCTGGGTTTCGCCCTGTCGATCAGCGTGTGGTCGATCTCCATCGCCCTGCACGCGATCACCCATTCGATGCTCTCCTTCAGCCTGGTGCGGGCGATGCTCGGCATCAGCGAAGCCGGGGCGTGGCCGGGCGCGGTCAAGGCCAATGCCGAGTGGTTCCCGGCGCGCGAGCGCGCATTGGCGCAAGGCGTGTTCAACGCCGGCGCGTCGATCGGCGCGATCGTTTCCGCGCCGGCCATCGCCGGCCTCTACCTGTGGCTGGGCTGGCGCGGTACCTTCGTGCTGGTCGGTGCCATAGGTTTTCTGTGGCTGCTGCCGTGGCTGTTTGTCTACCGCGCCGGGCCGGACAAACACCCATGGGTGAGCGATGCCGAGCGCCGGCTGATCCAGGAAGACCAGGCCGGGCAACAGGCGGTGGTGGCGCCGAAGGCCAGCGTACGTTCGCTGCTGGCCCATCGGCAGAGCTGGGGCATGCTGGCCTGCCGCTTCCTGCTCGACCCGATCTGGTGGCTGTTCGTGTCCTGGCTGCCGATCTATCTGGCTGAAACCTTCGGCTTCGACATCAAGCAGATCGGCCTGTTCGCCTGGGTGCCGTTTGTCGGCGCGATGCTGGGCAGCCTCAGCGGTGGTTGGCTGTCCGGGCGGATGATCCGCGCCGGGCACAGCGTGGACCGCGCCCGCAAGCTGTCCATAACGCTGGGCTGCGTGGTCATGGCTCCTGCCCTGCTGGGTGCCGTGCTGGCCAACCAGCCGCTGCTGGCGGTGCTGGCAATCGCTGCGGTGCTGTTCGGCTTCCAGGTGGCCATCGGCAACGTCCAGACCCTGCCGGGCGACCTGTTCGACGGCCGCTCGGTGGGCACGCTGGCAGGCCTGGGTGGCCTGGCCGCCGTGGCCGGCACCTTGATCACCACCTGGCTGGTGCCGGTGCTGACCCGCCACTCCTATGCGCCGATCTTCATCCTCGTCGCCGCCCTGGTGCCGCTGTCGCTGGCCGCGCTGTGGTGGTGGACCGGCCCGATCCACAAGCTCGACCGCCGCGCCGGCTGAGCCTGGGTCTCCTTCTTTTCCAAGTACGTCCATTCCCCCGCAAACCAAGGAGTTTTCCGCATGTCGTTCCAGGACAAGGTGGCCATTGTCACCGGCGGTGGCCGCGATATCGGTCGCGCCGTTTCGATCAAGCTGGCTGCCGCCGGTGCACGCGTCTGCATCAACTACGCCAATGATGAAGCCAGTGCCCAGGAAACGCTGGCACAGATCCGTGCGGCCGGTGGCCAGGCCATCGTGCACCGTGCCGACGTCACCGACGCCACGGCCGTCGCCGGCCTGGTCGCTGCGGCACAGGCCGCGTTCGGCGAGCGCATCGACCTGCTGGTGAACGTGGCCGGTGGCATGGTGCAGCGCCGGCCGCTGGCCGACATCGACCCGGCGTTCTTCCACACCGTGATGGACCTGAACCTCACCTCGACCTACCTGACCACGCACGCGGTGGTGCCGCACATGCGCGAAGGCGCGGCCATCGTCAACTTCGCCTCGCAGGCCGGTCGTGATGGTGGCGGCCCGGGCGCATCGATCTACGCCACCGCCAAGGCGGCGGTGATGACCTTCACCCGCGCCATGGCCAAGGAGCTGGGGCCGAAGGGTATCCGGGTGAACGCACTGTGCTGCGGCATGATCGCCACCCGCTTCCACGATGAATTCACCAAGCCGGAAGTACGCACGGCCGTTGCCGGCGCCACCCCGTTGCGCCGCCAGGGTGCGCCGGACGAAGCCGCTGACGCCGCTGTATTCCTGGCCTCGGATGCGGCGGCGTTCATTACCGGTGCGAATCTGGACGTCAACGGCGGCACCTACTTCTCCTGACTGGAATCCTGCCCATGCAGCGCTGGACACTTCTGTTTTCATTGACGCTCTGCTCCGCCATGACGGCGCCCGCTGCATGGGCCGCACCCGTGTGGGTCACTGCCTGGACGGCCGCGCCCGCGCCCGACCGCAAGGACGGAACGTCCGATGCGCCGGTTCAGTTCGCCGCGCAGACCGTGCGCCAGGACATGCGTGTCGGCAGCCGTGGCGATGCGCTGCGGCTGCGCATCAGCAACGAGCTCGGCACGGCGCCGCTGCGGGTCGAGGACCTGCGCGTGGGAGTGAAGAACGGCAAGGCCGCACCGCTGCCGGTAACGGTGGATGGCCGCGCGATCATCGAGGTACCGGTCGGAGCCGCGCTGCTGAGCGACCCGGTGCGGATGCCGGTGGCGGCGCTGCAGGAGATCAGCGTGAGTGCCTATTTCCCGCAGCCCACCCGCCCCGCCGTGCGCCGCACCGAGCTGCGGGTCGCAGATGGCAGGCAGACAGCCGTCGCCGACAGCGTGCGGCTGAGCTACCAGCAGAACGTGTTCTCGGCAGTGATGGTGCAGCGTGATGATCGTCCCCAGGTAATCGTGGCGCTGGGCGATTCCATCACGGAAGGCGCCACCGCACGTCGCGGCACCTTCAACCAGTGGCCGGAGCGATTGGCGCAGCGCCTGCAGCAAGCCTGCCCGAACCGGTTCGTGGTACTCAACCAGGGCATCAGCGGCAACAAACTGCTTGACCATGGCCGCAGCCACAGTGCGCTGTCTCGATTGGATCGCGATGTGATCGCCGTGGCCGATGCCGATCAGGTGATCCTGTTCGAAGGCATCAATGACATCCGCCACGGCGGTGGCGCGCAGCCGCTGCCTGGACGCAGTGCGGCGGACATGCTGCTGGGCTATCAACAGGTTGCGGCGCGGCTGCATGCGCACGGCATCCGCGCTTGGCTGGGTACGTTGACCCCGTTCGGCGGTTCCGAGCGCTACGAGCCCGTGTCCGCCGCCACCCGCATCACGATCAACCAGTGGGCACGCGGTGGGCAGACCGGGTTCGATGGCATCATCGATTTCGATGCCGCCCTGCGTGATCCGAAAGCGGCGGAATCGTTGCCCAACGACATCACCCGCGACCATCTGCATCCCAACGACGAAGGCTACCGGCGCATGGCCGATGCGATCGATCTGCGCATGCTGGGCTGCACCGCCACCGACTGAGAGAGAACCGATGAGCCGCGTCGTTTGTTTCGGTGAATTACTGCTGCGCCTGGGCGCACCCGGTCGTGAACTGCTGCTGCAGACGCCACAGCTGCAGGTCCATGTGGGGGGCGCCGAGGCCAACGTGGCGGTCTCGCTGGCCTGCCTGGGCCACGATGTGCAGATGGTCAGCACAGTACCCGGCAACGCGCTGGGCCGGCATGCCGTGGCCGAGCTGCGGCGGCATGGCGTGGGCGTGGCCGGCGTGCGTGAAGTGGAGGGTGACCGCATGGGCCTGTACTTCCTGGCCACCGGTGCGGTGCAGCGCGCCACTGAAGTGGTGTATGACCGGGCGGGTTCTGCATTCGCAAACAGCAGTGTCAAGGATCATGCGTGGCCCACTCTGCTGTCCAGCGCGCACCTGCTGCATGTCTCGGGCGTGAGTCCGGCGCTGGGCGCCAACGTGGCCGAGTCGGTGCGGGGGGCCGTGCGTGCGGCTCGTGCGGCCGGCGTCCAGGTGTCCTTCGACGGCAATTACCGTCCCTCACTGTGGCGACGCTGGGGTGGCGACGCAGCGGTGATGCTGCGTGAGATCTTCGCCGAGGCCGACATTGCGTTTGCCGATCATCGGGACATCGAACTGGTGCTGGGGCTGCACTTTCCGCAGGACGATGCGGTCGCTCGGACCGAAGCCGCTGCGGCCGCTGCCTTTGCCGCGTTCCCGCACCTGCGGTGGCTGGCCTGCACCCAGCGCGAGGTGATCAGCGCCGACCATCACGTGCTCGGCGCGCTGCTGCTGGGACGCGATGGAACCCGCGCGCAGGCCGCTCCGAGGCCGCTGCCCGGCATCGTTGATCGCATCGGCGGTGGCGATGCCTTTGCCGCCGGCATCCTGCACGGATTGCTGTCCGGGCTGGACGCAGAAAGCACCGTGCGCTTCGGACTGGCCGCGGGCGCGTTGAAGCACGCCATTCACGGCGACTTCAGCCCTGCTCGCGAAGCTGAAGTCGGGGCACTGATGGAGAGCCACCCGTTCGACGTTCGTCGCTGATCTTGCCCCGGGAGAATCCCGCTAGAATCCAACGGGCGCTGGAATCGCGCAGGGATCGCCCATGGATTACACCGGATACACGCGCAAGTTTCCCAACAACCGCCCGCTGAATGCGTTTGAACGCGAGCACCGCCTGCTGCAGAAGAAGCGGCTGGATGTCGTGCCGTTGGCGCAGCTGTGCGTGGTGAAGATGAATTCGAACGTCCTGGTTTCGGTGGATCGCTGGTTCGCCGCGCGTGGCTTTGCAGCCCTGCTGGGCGCGATCGGCATTGCCTTTGGGCTGGGCGGCATGCTGATGCTGCTCTGGTCGCTGGTCGTGAACAGGCTACCCAACGAAAACGGCCTGTGGGAGGCGATATTCATCGGCATGGCGATGCTGGCCGCCTTCACTGCAGCGAGCATCTGGGTGGCTTGCCTCGAGCTGTTCCGCTGGACCTACTATCCGATCGCGCTCGATCGCAAGCACCGGCAGATACACGTGTTCCGGCTGGATGGCACCACCCTCAGCGTGCCCTGGGACCGGGTCCATTTCACGCTGGGCCGCGGAACCGGAACCTTCGGATGGTACAACTGGGATGTCCGCGGACTGATCCTGGACGCGAATGGCGTGACAGTACGGGAGACGTTCGCGTTCTGCATCGCGACCTCCCGCATCGAGAACGCGCATGCCCACTGGGAATTCCTGCGGCGCTACATGGAAGAAGGACCGGCAGCCGTCGTGGACGCGGTGCACTGCTGCATGCCGCTGGACGGCAAGCGCGAGAGCTTCGCGTCCGGCAAGGAGCGCATCTTCGCCGAAGACGCGCAGCTCCCGGGTTTCATGTGGCTCACGATGCTGCCACTCAACTACCTGCACACGATCATGCGCTGGGTGGTGATGCAGACCAGCAGGATTCCGCGGTTTCCACCGGACATCGAGGCGCGCCTGACACCGGACGCCGGTGATCCCTGTGTCCGCGACGCTTCGATGAATCCACCGGACCTGCGATGACCCATCAGTGCAAAGGCAGCTTCAGTACCGACGGCGCGTTCGCCGGTGAACTGAAGGTTACCGTGCCACCCAACTGGCTGATGCCCGCATAACGCAGGTCCACCGTGTCCACCACCAGGGTCAGGCGAGTGCCGGCCGGCACCTCCCAGCTGCTGGCCTCCAGCCGCAGGTCGATGGTCTTCGCCTGCCCCGGCGTGGCACCCCGCAGCGTATAGGGCTTGTGACTGATCAGCTGGCCATTGCCCAGCGCGTCCTCGGCATAGAGATAGGCATACAACGTGGTGTCGGCGCGGCTTGGCGTGACCGTCATCCGCACTTCCGGCGCGCCATCCAGACGGCGCGCACTCCAGTAGATTGGCCCTTGCCAGACTCCCGCGGCGTTGCGTCCGACGAACGGCACATACGCGCCCGGTGGCAGGTTGATCATCTGCAGCGCGCCGGACGCCATCACCACGCCGGAGTTGGCAGCCGTCAGCAGGCCGCTGCCGATGCGGTAGCTCCAGCCGGTGCCGCCACCGTTCGCCACCAGTCCACCGGTGGGTTGCAACAGCCCGCTCGGCGCGGTCAGCCCGTAGCTGACCGCGCCCGTCCGGGTAGCCTGCCAGTCCGGATAGTAGCTCCAGCTGCCCTTCTGCGACTTCAGCTGCACCGTCGCCTGGCGGTCGATTCCATTGGTCACCCCCTTCAGGTAGTGGTCGAACCAGTCGCCCGCGGCGGCATACACCTCATTGGGAATACCGAAAGCGCCAAGGGCCTCGTTGAGGGCGTGGTCGCCATGGCGCAGCTGCAGCTGCTTGGGGCCCTTCAAACGGTTGAAGAAGTCCACCAGCTGGCCCGGCGGGAACAGGCTGTCGTTGAAGGCGTTGGCCAGGAATACCGCTGGCTGGTTGGCGTTGATCTCATCGATGCTGGACCCGGGGCTGCGCTGCGCCGCCACCGGCAGCAGCGAGTCCACCGCGCCCTGGTAGTTGCCGACCAGCACATTGCGATTGATGGTGGACAGCTCCGGTCCCGGGCGACCGGTGGCCAGGCCCGCGGCAACCAGCAGCGCGATGCCCTGCGCGCTGGGGGTGTCGTTGCTGTACAGCGAGGCCTGCAGGTCGGCCCAGCCGCTCAGTGCAGCCACTGCCTTGATGCGCGGATCGCGTGCCGCCGCCAGCAGACTGGTGCCGGCCCCGTAGGAGATGCCCGATACGCCGATTCGTGACGGGTCGGCGCGAGTGTTGTCCAGCGCCCAGTCAATCAGCGCACTGACGTCCTCGACCGTGGCCGGCCCGGCGATGTCGATGCTGCCGCCGGACTCCCAGACGCCACGCGAACTATAGCTGATGACCACATAGCCGCGCCGGGCCAGTGACTGCGCCACGCCCACGTATTCCACGCTGGGCACCGCCCAGCTGCTGGGCATCACCAGCAAGGGATACAGCCCGCTGCCCGCGTCCTGCGGTTCGATGACGAAAGCCCCGAGAGGCGTTCCATCCCAGCTGGGAATGGTGCGATGGGTGGTCTTGACCGTGGCCGCCCAGGCGGTGGGCGCCAGCCCGGTCAGCAGGATCAACAGCAGCACTACCTTGCGCATCGTGGTCTCTCCCCGTCGGTGGTGGTGCAACGGATCGGACCGTACCAGTGCGAATGGTGGGTGGCACCTTGCGACGCAGCATGGCGCTTTCGAACCCGGCGCCCGGCTGGATCGATGCAGGACCACATTCAGGCGCGGTGGATCACCCACGCCACCAGGCCTGCAAGTGGCATCAATGCAAGTGTGCCAACGACGCCCAGGCATCCGGACGCCCCGCGGTGCGGCGCGGAAGCCTGTGGATGCGATCGCAGCCAAGCGGCATGACAGGCCCTGCAGTAGAAGCGCTGCTTCCCGGCGCGCCAAGCGCCACGGGTACGTTCGTCATGGAGGGCGGCGTTGCCGCAGCGCCCACACTTGAAACTGCGATGTGGCGGGCGTCTGTGCCGACGCAGCGCAGCCACGATTGCAACCCCGATCAGCGCAGCAGCAGCGCCCCCTGCAAGCAGTTCACTGTTGATCATTCGCCTTGCTCGATCCTGCGGTTTCCGGTCCTGCTGCGCAGGATATCGAGTCGTACACCCCCTGCGCTACGACGCCCTAGCACGCGCGCATGTCACCCACGCCCCGTGTGATCTGACACCTCTCCAGTGCTTGCGGGCGGTCACAGCTTCGTCTTTTCGTCGTTGACCGAAAGACGACAGCTTGTGACGCTTACGACACCGCAGGGCCTCCACAGCCCAACAACGCGGTCACGTCCCACCGCAATCCGCTGCACCCGACTCCGCACCGTCTCCCCATGACCTCGCCCTGCCAGGTCGTGGCGGACAGCCGCGCCCTGAACTTCTGCTGGAGAACCGCAATGCGCCTTGCAAGCTTCTTCTTCGCGTTCGTCCTCAGTGCCGTCGCCGGCGCTGCCCAAGCCCAGGTCGTCACTCTCAACAAGGGCGGCTTCGTGCTCACCTACGATTGCAGCACCCACAGCGCCACCCGCTACGAATACACCCTGACCGCCGACACCGGCTCGGCTGCCCGGCCGTCCAGCTTCTACAAGGACCCCGACCTGCCGGCAGGCTGCCTCGGCCAGACCAGCACCGCCTCCTACGCCAGCATCACGTCCGGCTATGACCGGGGCCATCTGGTGACGTCCAATCACATGGACTACAACGCGACCTACATCCGCCGCGCCAACTACATGACCAACATCGTTCCGCAGGTCTCCAGCTTCAACCAGGGCATCTGGGTGAAGGCCGAGAACGTGGCCGAGTGCTACCGTGACATCGCACCGGTGGATGTCTATGGTGGCGTGGTCTACGGCGACGCCTCCAACGACTATTTCCTTTCCAGCCACGGCATCCCGACGCCGGAGTTCTTCTGGAAGACGATCATCACCCGCGATCCGAACACCGGCACGGCCAAGGCGATCAGCTGGATCATCCCCAATGAAGCGAACCTGGGCAGCCTGGACAGCTACCTGGTAACCATCGCCGATCTGGAGGAGCTGCTGGGCGCCAGCTATGTGGCGATCAACGCACCGGCCTCGCTGAAGAACATGCTGCCGGCCAGCACCTGGCCACAGCCTTCAGGGTGTGATCTGGGCTGACCGGTCTGCCGGGAATGGGTGGCACCCGGTCCGGGTGCCACGCAAGGATGGCTGTGGGAAAATGGCGGGCAATTGCACCACCGCATTGCCCCCTGGAGCTGTAGATGTCCTGTTTCCCCTTCGATGCCGTGCTGTTCGACTGCGACGGCGTACTCGTCGATTCCGAGCCGCTGGTCGCCCGCGTTCTCTCGGAAATGCTGACCGCACGCGGCTGGCCGCTGACCCCGGCGCAGGCGGGTGAAGTCTTCCTCGGGCAGTCCGTGGCCCATCTGGCAGGGCTGATCGCAGAGCGCACCGGCAAGCCGTTCACCGAGGAATGGCTGGAGGAGTTCCGCCAGCAGCGCAACCGGGCGCTGGAACGGGATCTGGAGCCGATCCGGGGGGCGCCCGAGGCCGTGCGTGCGATCGCCGCAGCGACCGGTGGCCGCATTGCCTGCGCGTCCGGTGCCGACCTGATCAAGGTGAAACTGCAGCTGGGCAAGGTCGGCATCCTCGATGCATTCGGCGACCACGTCTACAGCGGCCAGGACATGCCGAACACCAAGCCGCACCCGGACGTCTATCTGGCGGCCGCTGCCGCGCTGGGTGTGGATCCGAAGCGCTGCGCGGTCATTGAAGACACCGTGACCGGCGCGACCGCCGGCGTGGCGGCAGGTGCCACCGTGTTCGGCTTCAGCGAGGGCGGCCCGCACCACAGCACACCCGAAGCTCTGCGCGCGGCCGGTGCCCAGGTGATCTTCCAGCGCATGGAAGATCTTCCCGCACTGCTGGCGGCCTACGCCGCCGACGCTGCCGCCTGACCCGGCGTCAACCCGCAGCGCCCTGCCCGGCGCTGCGGCACCTGCCGCTGTAGTGCAGCGCAAACAGGTACAACCCGGTGAACAGTTGCAGGAACAGCGGCGGCAGCGGCGCATAGGTGATCCACGCTGCAGGTTCGCCCTGCCCCAGCCCGCGAACGGCGAAATTGGCGATCACCGCCAGGGTGAACACGATCGAGGTCCAGCGATGCACGGGCCGTGCCCAGCCCCCCGGCTCATTGGCGGCGCCTCGCTTCGGAGCGGGCTTCGATCATCTTCCAGCCATTGCCTGACGGGTCACGGAATCCGGCGTCGACGGCGCCATAGCGCTCGATCGGCTCCTGGGTGAATTCCACGCCCTGTGCCAGCCATTGCGTGTAGCGCGCCTGGCAGTCATCCACGGCCAGCACCAGCGGCGGCATTGCGCCCTTGGCCACCAGCTGCTGCAGCGCAAGTGCGGTAGCGGCGTCGTGGGTGGGCGGGCCTGGCACGAACAGGCCCAGCTGGAAACCGTCCTGGCCCGGGCTGCGGACCGTCAGCCATCGGTAGCTGCCATTGCGTACGTCGGTATGCACTTCGAAGCCGAGCTTGCCGACGTAGAACGCCAGCGCCTCATCCTGGTCGCGCACATACAGGCCGACCGTGTTCACAGTGTTCGTCATGGGACCTCCCTCAGGTGGGGTCCACGTTAGCAACCGCCTCGCGGCGGCGCTTCTCCAAAACTGCGATCTTCAGGTCCGGGCGCTGCGCGGCGCGTGCATGGCATTCCGGCACGCTGGCCGACGCCGCCCGGGTTGCACGCTCACGCTCACGCACATTGCCCGGGCTGTCACCGGTGATGGCACGGAAGATGCGGCCGAAGGTACCCAGGCTGCTCCACCCGGTCTGCGCGGCGATTTCGGTGACCGGCAACTCGGTGTCACGCAACATCGCCACGGCCCGTTCGATGCGCCGGCTGAGGAGATAGCGGTGCGGTGGCAGCCCGAAGGCCTGCTTGAACGAGCGGGCGAAGTGCGCCGGCGACACTGCACTGACCTCGGCCAGGCGCGCGACCGGCCATTCCTCATGGCTGGCGCGGTCCATCCGGTCCTTGGCACGCAGCAGGCGCCGCAGCAGTTCGGGGCTCTGGTTCATGGCACCACCGCCTGGGCCAGGTAGTGGCGTGCCGCGTGCCGCGCCTCAGCGGCCTGCTCGACCAGCCAGTCACGCAATGCAATCACCTTGGCACTGCCATTTCGCGCCGTGGGTGCCACGAACCAGAAGCTGCGACCGTCGCTGGCGACACCCGGATGCGCCTGCACCAGCCGCCCGCTGTCCAGCTCGGCCTGGAAAAGGATCGGCGAACCAATGGCGATGCCTTGCCCGGCGATCGCGGCGCCGACATCCAGATGCTCGACGGCAAAGGGCGCGACGAAACTCTCCGCTGCCGGCGGTGGGATGTGCCCGTGCGCGGCAAACCACAGGGCCCACCAGTCCGGCCGCCCGAGCAGGGGAATCTCCAGCGCGCTGGTCCCCAACCCACGGGCCGCTGGCAGCAGCGCCGGCGCACACAACGGTGTGAACACGCTGGGAAACAAGGGAGTTGCCTGAAGACCCGGCCATTCGCCCTGGCCATTGCGGATGGCGGCATCGAAGTGACCGGCGGCCAGATCCTGCGGCGCTGCCGACAGGTCCAGTTCCAGCACAAGCTGCCGGTGGCGGGCGCGGAACGTGCCCAGTCGCGGCGTCAGCCAACTGGTGCCCAGCGTGGGCAGCACGGACAGGCGCAGTCGCGCCGCATCCGCGTCTGCGGCGCGCATGAAGCTGGCGCGCAGTGCATCGAATGCCCGGGTGGCCTCCTGGGCGACGCTGGCACCCGTCGCTGTCAGTTCTACGTGCTGTGCATGGCGCAGGAACAGGCAGGTACCGGTCTGGGCCTCCAGCCGCCGCACGTGGTAGCTCACCGATGCCGCACTGGTGTCGAGCTCTTCGGCGGCACGCGCGAAGCTGCCCAGCCGCGCCGCCGCCTCGAAGGCACGGATGGCGGCAAGCGATGGCAGCTGGCGTTTGGTGACCATAAGTGTGACTTAGCCTGAGCCCCGATATCTGCGTGGTCAATCCCCCTGGTACGCGCAACGATGGAGGCACCTTCGACAGGGGATCACGCACATGGATCGACGGCAGTTCCTGGCCACCCTGGCCGCCGCGGCGGCATCTACGGCGCTGCCCTCCGGGTCGGCCCTGCCCAGCCACAGCGAAGACTGGAAATGGTTGCAGGGCAACTGGCAGGTCCGGCACCGACGCCTGAAGGAGCGCCTGGTCGGCGATACCCGATGGGAGTCCTTCACCGGTTCCAGCGCGGTCTGGCTCACCCTGGGCGGACTCGGCACCATCGATGACAACGTCATGGCGCTGCCTTCGGGCCCCTACAGGGGCCTGGGCGTGCGTGCATTCGATCCGGTGTCTTCCACGTGGTCGATCTGGTGGATCGATGGTCGCAACCCTGCCCATATCGAAGCCCCTGTGCGCGGCGCTTTCAAGGGCGATGCCGGCAGCTTCCGCGGCACCGACCGGATCGACGGGCGCCCCGTCGAGGTCTGGTTCCGTTGGCATGACATCCACGGCGAGGAGCCGTGGTGGGAACAGGCGTTCTCCGACGATGCCGGTGCGCACTGGGAAGTGAACTGGCGCAACTGGTTCCGCCGCACTGCTGCGGTCCCCTCTCCGCTTCCGAAGCTGCCGGATGCACCGGGCGATTTTGATTTCCTGGTGGGCCATTGGAACGTGCGCCATCGTCGCCTGCGCGCTCGGCTGGCAGGCAGCGATGCATGGGACGCGTTCAACGGCACCCTGCACAACTGGCCGGTCCTGGGAGGATTCGGCAACGTGGGTGACAACCTGATGGACATGCCTGGAGCGCCGCTGCGAGGCATGGGCATCCGCGCCTGGAATGCGGCGGAGCGGCACTGGCTGAGCTGGTGGCTGGATGGCCGGGAGCCAACCCGGATCGGCGCGCCACTGCGTGGTGGTTTCCATGCCGGTGTCGGCCGCTTCTTCGGCGAAGACCAGCACGACGGTCGAACAATCCAGACACGGGTGATCTGGTCACACATCACCCCGCGTTCGGCGCGCTGGGAACAGGCGGCCTCGACCGATGGTGGACGCAGTTGGGAAACCAACTGGGTCAGCGACTTCGAGCGACAGGCATGAAGGCGCTGCTGGCCGTGATGCTGCTGGTTGCTGCGTCGCCTCCCGCGTCGCCATCCAGGGTGCTGCGGATCGTCGGCCCCGCCGAGCGCTTTGCCCCGGGCGTTGCATCCACGCTATACGACGAGATTCGACTGACCTTGAGCCCGGACGGAAAAACCGCACTGTGGTTCAGCCGCAACCGGCCCGGCGGGCCGGGTGGGTATGACATCTGGGTCTCCCACAACGATGGGCAGCGCTGGCGGCCGGCGATGCCGGTGCCGTTCAACTCGCCGGGGCGCGACTTCGATCCCGCTTTTTCCGCCGATGGCCGCGTGGTGTATTTCTGTTCGGATCGCGCAGGCGGCCTGGGCGGCGACGATCTGTACCGGGTCAGCATTGGGAGCGACGGTCGATTCGGGAAGCCGGTCAATCTTGGCCCGGCAGTGAACAGCGCGGCCGATGAGTTCGCGCCGATGCTCTCGCCGGACGCAGCCACGCTGCTGTTCTCCAGCGATCGCGCAGGCGGTGCGGGTGGCCATGACCTCTACGTCGCAGCGATGGTCCGCGACATGGCGCAGCCGGCACGGCCGCTGCCGGGAGACCTCAATACCGCAGCGCAGGAGTTAGATGCCACCTTCCTGGGCGACGGCCGGACGCTGGTGTTTGCCCGCGCCCTGGACTTCGGCAGTGCACCGGTACGCCAGTTCATCGCCTACGAGCGTGGAGGCCGTTATGACGCGGGCCTTGCATTGCCCTCCCCCTTGAACGAGGCCTCCGGCGACAGCTACGGCGCGATGCTGGATGGCTCGCAACCCGACACCTTGACCTATTCGGCGCGCCGCGCGGACGGTGCAGGGCTGGACCTGTACCGCATCCGCTATCGGATGATGCGCCCTTGAAGGCAGATGTTGTCGATTTTCCGCGCCCCGGTTCGTCGAGAGGATGAAACCCCAGGACAAAACGCAGATGGCCTCACACCAGTCCCTTGCCTGCGCCTGCGGCCAGGTGCGCCTGACCGCCACGGGCCAACCGATTGCCACCGTCGAATGCTGCTGCGACAGCTGCCGCAAGGCCGGCGCCATGCTGCAGTCGATGCCCCGAGCACCGGACGTGCTGGGCCCGCACGGCCAGACGCTCTTCGTAATGCACCGCAAGGATCGCGTCAGCATCGATGCCGGGCATGCCATGCTGCGTGCCTTGCGATTGTCCAGCAGGGGCGGCAGCCGCCGCGTGCTGGCCGGCTGCTGCAATACGCCGCTCTTCCTGGAGTTCAGCGGCGGCCATTGGCTGAGCCTGTATGGCCTGTTGTGGCCGGCATCGACAAGACCTGCCGTGGAGATGCGGACCATGGTCAGCGATCTTCCTGATGCGTCTGTGCTTCCTGACGATGTGCCGAACCTGAAAACCCGGTCGCTGCGCTTCTATGCGCGGTTGATGAAGGCGTGGATCGCCATGGGCTTCCGCAGCCCACGCATCGAGGTCGCGGGAGATGCCCATGCCTGAGCCAGGACGGATCGAGATCGAAAGCATCACCACGCCCGGGCACATCCAGCGCGTGGATCGCGCCAAGTACCTCGCCATGCGCCATGCCTTGCTGCGGGCGCTGCCCGCGCAACCGCCCGGCCTGACCGTCGCGCAGGCGAAACAGGCACTGCTGCCACACCTGCCCGCCGCGCTGTTCCCGGCAGGTGCCACCGCCGGCTGGTGGTTGAAGGCCGTGCAGCTGGACCTGGAAGCCAAGGGCGTGATCGAGCGCGTCGCGGGCAAACCGGTGCGCCTGTTCAAGCACCTGGCGGCCGGCTGATCAGCGCTGTGCAGGCAGTTCCAACCGGTGCTTGCGGCACAGGCGATACACCGTGACCCGCGATATCTGCATCTGCCGCGCGCACTCGGAGACGTTGTAGCCGGTCTGGCGCAGGGTCTGCAGCAGTACATCGCGCTCGGCCTGGCCGCGCGCATCGTGCAGCATCGCCGCGGGCAGGGCCGCTACCGATGCGCCCAGCTCCAGGTCACGCTCACTGATCAGCTCGCCTTCGGCCATGATCGCTGCACGCTGCACACGGTTCAGTAGTTCGCGTACGTTGCCGGGCCAGTCGAAGCGCCGCATCGCCTGCAGTGCGGCCGGTGCGAAGCCGCGTGCACGCACGCTGTGGCGCAACCGGAAGCAGCGCAGGAAGTGCTCGGCCAGCAGCTGCACGTCGGCACCGCGCTCGCGCAGCGGTGGCATCAGCAGGCGCAGCACGTTCAGGCGGTAGTAGAGATCGCCGCGGAACCGCCCCTGCGCCACCGCGTGTTCCAGTTCGACGTGGGTCGCGGCAAGTACCCGCACGTCCGCGCGCAGCGGCTGGCTGCTGCCCACGCGCTCGAAGGTCCCCTCCTGCAGCACGCGCAGCAGGCTGGTCTGCGCTTCTGCCGGCAGATCGCCTACCTCATCAAGAAACACCGTACCGCCATGGGCGGATTCGAACACACCGATCTGCCGCTTGTCGGCACCGGTGAACGAGCCACGTTCGTGGCCGAACAGCTCCGACTGCACCAGGCTGGCCGGAATCGCACCACAGTTCACCGCAATGAAAGGCCTGCCGGCGCGCCCCGACAGCGCATGCAGCGCATGTGCAGCCAGTTCCTTGCCTGTACCGGTTTCGCCGGTGACCAGCACCGGCAGTTCCACCGGCGCGAACTTGTGCAGCACCATGCGCACCGCATGCAGCGCGGCGCTTTCGCCAATCAGCGCGTGCGGTCCGTGCCCACCGCAGGTTGCGTCGACAGGCGGATCATCCGCATCGAACTGCTGGCGCATTGCGCAGACCAGGTCCTGAAGGCCGAACGGCAGCGTGAAGCGCGCGCCACATCGCTGCAGCAACGGCAGCCAGGCCGGCGATGTGGGTCCGGCGCCCGGTGGCAGTACCGCCAGCCAGGGCAGATGCTGGTGCTGCTCGATCCACGGCGCCAGCAGCTGCAGCGCGACCGCATCGAGATGGCGCAGATCGAGCACGGCGAGCAATCGATCGCGCCCACGCAGGCCTATCGCCATGGCGGGATCGGGATGGATGCTGCGCACATGCCAGCCTGCTGCCGCCAGCGCACTGCGCTCGTTCGCCAACGGCTCGCCAAACCAGAGCACGCAACGTGACGTAGAAGCCTCCGGGACCGCTGCCATGCTTCCCCCAGCATCCGGACACCGTCGGCGGACTGTCAGGCAATCACCGGCGTGCCGCCCTCCGCCGGGACCTCTACGGCCACCGGGGTGGCTTTGTTGGGCGGATCCTAGCGCTTCCCTAGATGGCGGCGCAATGAGCAGTGCGTCAAGAAATTCCTGACTGAAGCGGCACCGTAGCAGACGGCGACGCCACCTGTAACACCGATGCGACAGTCGCCCGCAACCCTTGCCCTGCGGTGCCTGGCGCTTCGAAATCCCGACAATTCCGCGACGTGCCTGTAACAGCATGGCAGCAACCCGGTCAGGTGCTGCACGGTCACCCTGTTGGCGCGTGGGCCCGTCGAAGTTGGCACGGTTGATGCGTGGTTCCGCCGCACCCCATCGCGGCAGATCGACATGGACGGCATCACCCTGATTCGCGGCCTGGCCGCAGCACTGGCAATCGCCCTGCTGTCGGTTGGCACGGGCGCATCCGCGTCGGGCGCCCGCCAGGGCGTGAAGGCACAGCCGGGCGAAATCGTCCTGTTGCGGGACGTCTCCGCGCGGCCGGCCTATCGCATGGCACCACCGGGCATGGCCCTGATTGCCGACCCGAAGCCACAGCGCGAGATCGCCACCGTATTGGGCGCCGGTGGCACGACGAACGGCATGGACGAGTTGAGCGATGAGGACTATGCCGGCATGGGTGCCGGCCAGGCAGCGTCCGTCGCGACACCGGGCGGCACTACCGTTGAACGGGTCACCCAGCAGGCCCTGGGCGGCACGCTTGGCCGCGGTGGTGATGGCATGGTCGGCAGCAACCTCGGGGGCGCCATGAGCGGTCCGCTCGGTGCGGTCGGCAGCAGCACCCGCGGTATCGCCGATACCGTGCGCGGCGCACTGGCCCAGTTCCCCCTGCAGGGCACGGCCCCGGCAGGTGGAAAATGAGGGCCCTGCACGGCTTGCTTCTGCTGCTCGCTGCCGCGCCCTGGGCGACCCGGGCCGATGACTACGGCGGCATGCTCGCCTATCTCGACGTGGCCCGCATCGACGGCCACGCACTGGCCGGGGCGAATGGGGCCATCGCCGTGAACCAGCCCGCCGGCGACCTCAACGTGCAGGCCAACCTGCGGGGTATCGCCAAGGGCGATCGCGCCGACGTGGCGATCAATGCCCGGCAAATGCAGCAGGGCAACCGCGTGCTGTCCGGGCCGCTGCAGGCCACCGCGTTCATTGGCGGTGACGCACTGGCCGGTGCCAGTGGCATCGCATCCATCAACCAGGCCAGCGGCATCGCCAACACGACACTCAACGTCGTCAGCGCGACGCTGGCCCGACAGGGCATACGCGAAACCGACGATACGGCCTTGGCCGCCGAGGGTTCCGCGTTGGCAGGGGGGCGGGACGACACCGGTTACGGCGTCGCGACGGGCACCCGCAGCGCCGGTGTAGCCAGCACCGCACTGCGGGGATTCGACGGGGTCCTGCAACTCAATCAGATCGCGGGCAACGGCAACGACACGGCCAACGTACTGGGCCTGGTCGTGCAGGACCGCCCGTGACAACCACCCAACCGATGCACCACCTGATGAGAGAGAGGGCACCATGAAAGCGACCGTCAAAAAGACCATGCTCGCCATGGCGATTGCCACTGCCTCGACCGCCGCTGCGGCCAATGGCTGGGACAACCAGAACGCCAACGCGAACATCAACCACAACCACACCGTCAGCGAGACCCGCAACGACACGCACAACCACACCGACAACGACGCGCGCAACCGCACCGTCAACGTCAACGTCAACGTGCAGAAGCACAGCAACATCCAGGCCGACGAACGCAAGGAAAAGAACAACCACGGCGTCGACGTGAACCTGGAGAAGGACCTGCGCCTGAGCACCGACATCAATTTCTCCGGCGACCCGAACATCACCGGCGACATCGACCTCGACTCGGCGGCCATTGCCGTGATCGACAACCGGCAGTCGATCAGCAACAACGCCACCAGCAACAGCCTGGTCACCAACAGCGCGTCGATCGGTGACAGCGTCGGCGCCGGTGCCTCGGGCAATCTGGGCTTCAATGTCGTCTCCGGCGACAACAATGCGCAGGACAACGCGGCCTCACTATCTGCGGCCGATGCGTCCTTCAGCTTCGGCATGGCCGACGCCGAGGTATTCGTCAACCAGGCCGGCTTCGGCAACGCCACCATGAACTCCGGTGTCACCAACGCCGCAGGTCTCAGCGGCAACGCCTTTGGCGGCGCGTCCGGCAACATCGGCGTGAACATCGCCTCGGGCAACAACAACGAGCAGAAGAACGCCCTCGCGGCCTCGGTCGCGACCACGGCGGTGGCCCAGTCGAGCATCAGCTCCAACCAGGTCTCCACCGGCAACACGGTCAGCAACGCCGGCTTCGTGCAGTCCTACACCGATACCGTGCAGGTCGGCATGCGTGGCGGCGTCAGCGGCCTGACACTGGCCTATGGCGCGGGCACCTACCGCGGCACCGGCAACGCCTACCAGATGGCCAACTACTACCTGGATACGTGGAGTGGCGAGCTGCCGCACCCGGGTGGCAACAGCACCGGCCATATCGATCTGGACAACCAGATCCAGAACGCCACGATGAACCCCAACCGGCCGGGGGTGGGCGGCCTGGGCTTCGATACGCGTGAGAGTGGCACCAGCCAGTTCGTCGAACTGGGCGTGGCTGACCTGTATGCCAGCCTCAGCGGCACGGTCAGCACCACGCGGTGGGTGAACGTCAATGCGACCAACACCTCGGCCTTGTCCGGCAGTGCCTTCTCGGGCGCCTCCGGCAACATCGGCGTGAACGTTGCTGCGGGCACCGGCAACCTGCAGGCCAACAGCCTGGCCCTGGCAGTCGCCCAGCCCAGCACCGGCGGCGGTGGTGGCAGCGGCGAGTAAGCGCAACACCCCGGCCGTCCGCCAATGGCCGGGTCCCCGGGAGCCCCTGTTCCTCCTCCCCCTTGGAACGGGGGCTCCCCCCTGCTGCCGGAGAACGTAGATGATCCGTTGCCCTCCATCGATGCGCCTGCTGGCCTGCCTGTGGCTGCTGGGCACCGCATCGGCGTGGGCCGGCGAGGTCCACTTCGCCGGCGTGCTGCCCAACGGCGCGCTGCTGCAGCAGAAGGTCGAAAGCATGCAGGAGCGGCGCTACCGCAACGTGGTGCGCCAGCACACCGATTACAGCTGCGGGGCAGCCGCATTGGCGACCATCCTGCGCCATGCCTATCACCTGCAGACCGACGAAGCGACGGTGATCGAAGGAATGATGGGGGTTTCCGATCCAGCGCTGGTGGCCGAACGCGGCTTCTCCCTGCTCGACATCAAGCGCTACGTGGAATCGCTCGGCATGCGTGGCCGGGGCTACCGCATCGATGAAACACGACTGCGCACCCTTCGCGTGCCAGGACTGGTGCTGATGGACGTGCGCGGCTTCCGCCATTTCGTGGTGCTCAAGCAGGTGCGCAACGGCATCGTGGAAGTGGCTGACCCGATCCTCGGCAACCGCAGCGTGGCGCTGCCGGAGTTCCTGGCCGCCTGGCCATCGCGCGCGGTCTTCGTGGTGATCGGCAGCGACTTCGATCGCAACACCGTTCTTCTGCAACCCAGCGAACGGCCAAGCGCCCGCGCGCTCTACGCGCGGCAAGGGCCGATCACCGATGCCGAACTGGTCGACTTCGGCTTCAGCCACGCCGACCTGTTCTGAGGAGGTACGACCATGTTCCGTCAACACGTATGGATGGCTCTGCTGCTGATGGCCCCTGCCCTGCCCCTGCAGGCCGCCGACGGCAGGACGGGGCGTGGACTCACGGAAATCCCCGACCCGGAGCTGAGCCTGATGCGGGGGCGCTACACCGTGGGTGGCAACAACGTTGCCTGGTTCGGGGTCACCATGGTGTCGCAGTGGCAGGCCAGCAACGGCACGACCCTGCAGGGCAGCCTGACCCTGGGCATGGACTTCCGTGGTGCTGGCGCGCCGAAGCTCAGCTTCCAGCCCAGCGTGCATGTCACGGCAGCCGATGCGCCGCTGCCCGATACCCACGGACGCAGCATCGACAGCAGCGGCCTGGCCAATGCCAGCGGCCTGGTGCAGAGCGTGCAGGTGGCCGGCGATGGCAATGTCGCGCGCAACGTCACCACGCTGACCGTCCGCGAGGGTGGCGTGCCGGCTGTTCTCTCTGATGGCGCAGGCAACGTCACCGCGCAGCCGGCCGGCGCCAGCGCGACGGCCGTGCTGGAAGGCAACCAGGCACACCTGCTGCTGCAGGTGGATGGCCAGGGGCTGGTGCAGCAGTGGATCCGCAATGGCAGCGTCGGCCAGGGCATCGCCCTTACCGGTGACGGCCAGATCGCCAGCAACCAGCTGCGGCTGGAGCTGGTGCGCAACGCCGTGGGCGGCAATCTGCCGTTGAGCCAGAACGTGGCCCAGGCGATTGCGTTGAACCGCGGCATGGGGCCGGGCCAGTAGCAGGGCCTGGCATTGGGGGAAACGCTCCACAACGCAGGACACGAACATGCACACCCTGATGAGGATCACCCCGTTGGCGCTGGCGGCGCTGGCGGGCACCGCCCTTGCCGTGCCGCCGACGCCTGACGATGGCGCCGACGTGCAGGCCCTGGCCAACCAGCTGGAACAGCTGAAAGCCAACTACGCACAGGAAGTGCGGCGGCTGCGCGAACTGGACATGCAGGTGCAGGCCATGCAGGCGCGCCTGGGCGGGCGGGTTGGCCCGGCTTCGACCCCACCGGCCGCGCCATTGGCGCAGGCGGCGGCCGCCGCGGTTCCACCGAGCAGCGAGGGCTACGCCAGTACCGCTGCCGAGGCCCAGCAGGCCAGGCAGGAGTCGCGGCGCAGCGTGGACGACGTGAAGCAGCAGCAATCGGCCCTGTTCTCCCGTCGCTTCACCGTCGAGAACAGCCTCACCTACGCCCGCTATGACCGCAAGCAGCTCACCCTCAACGGCTTCCTCGCGTTGGACGCGATCTTCCTCGGCAATATCGCCATCGAGAACGTGGAGTCCGACTCGCTGACCTATAACGTGGCAGCCCGCTGGAGCGTCAGCCCGAACCTGACGCTCAACCTGGATGTGCCCTACCTGGCGAGGCGCACCGTGTACCAGAAAGGCGGCGCCGGCGGTGCAGCGGCGGCCGTCGCGCAGGAGCAGACCAACGGCAACGGCCTGGGCGACATTGGCCTGAGCGCGAACTACCGGCTGTTCGGCGAACGCGGCTGGCGCCCTGAGACCGTGCTCACGGCCGGTGTCACCGCCCCCACCGGGCGCGCGCCCTACGGCCTGGACTGGAAGGTGATCGAACGCGATGACGACGACTACATCCGCTTCGCCGTGCCGCGCGAGCAACCCACCGGCAACGGCGTATGGCAGGCCAACCTCGGCCTGTCGATGGTGAAGACCGCCGACCCGGCCATCCTGTTCGCCAACATCGGGTACGTGCACTCCATCCCTCGCGGCTTCAACGACATCGACAGCAATCCGGATACGGTCAACCCAGGCGACGTGAAGCTGGGCGGCTCGGTGTACTTCGGTGCAGGTGTTGCCTTCGCATTCAACGAGCGGACCAGCCTGAGCCTGTCCTTCAGCGACCGCATCAGCGCCCGCGCCTCCACCCGCTTCCAGGGTGGCAAGTGGATGAAGGTGATCGGCAGTGACGCCAATGCGGCATCACTGAACCTGGGCGTGACCTATGCGTTGAACCAGCACACCACGCTGGTAACGTTGCTGGGCATCGGACTGACCCCGGACGCACCGGACTTCACGCTGGCGTTCAAGATTCCTTACATGCTCTAGCGGCCGCTGCCCATGGCATGATGGGCGCTCTGCGGCCAGCGGACGTCCATCATGCGCATCGGATTCCTGGGACTTGGAGTGATGGGAACGCCCATGGCGGCCCATCTGGCTCGCGCAGGTTACGAGGTATGCGGCTGGTCGCGCTCCGACCGCAACCATGCGGCCGCGCGCACCGCCGGCATCAACGTCTGCGAGGCGGTGGACGGGGTATTCGCGGCCTGCGACACCCTCATCCTGATGCTGGCCAATGACGATGCCATCGACAGCGTGCTCGATCGGCATGGCGCGGCGTTTGGCGAGCGGGTCGAGGGCCGCCTGCTGATCAACATGGGTACCAGCTCGGCAGCGTACTCACAGGCGCTGGCCGAACAGATCCGTGCCGCGGGCGGCCGCTACGTGGAAGCGCCGGTGTCTGGCTCACGCGTGCAGGCCGAAGCGGCGCAGCTGGTGATCCTGCTGGCCGGTGCCGATGTCGACCTCGCGGCAGCCGCCCCACTGGTTGCACCGATGGGCAGGCAAACGGTGTGCTGCGGTGCAGTGCCGTCCGCACTGCGCATGAAACTGGCGGTGAACCTGTACCTGATCACCTTGGTCACCGGCTTGGCCGAAGCGGTGTACTTCGCCGAAGCACACGGCATCGAGCTTGACCGCTTCGCGCAGGTGCTCAACGCAGGGCCGATGGCCAGCGAAGTATCGCGAATCAAGCTGGACAAAATGATCCGTGGTGACTTCAGCGTGCAGGCGTCGATCACCGACGTGCGCAAGAACAGTGGGCTGGTAGCCGCTGCCGCCCATGAGGTGGGCATGCATGCGCCCTTGATCGACGCCAGCGACGCGCTGTTCGCACAGGCACTGGCGTCCGGATCGGGGGCGCTGGACATGGCGGCCGTGCTGCAGGCGGTACGGGCCGGGCCAACCGGCACTGGCCGACGCTGATCCGGATTCATGTTCCGGCACTACTGCCGTCCTCCACCGCTGCTATATTCAGTCCAGCTCGGCAGGCATGGTGCCTGCCCTCGAATCACAGGGAGTTGGACATGGGTCTGGTACAGGCGGTGAAGGGGGCGGTTGGCGGTGTGCTGGCCGACCAGTGGAAGGACTTCTACACCGTGCCGGCGGGCCTGCCGTCCACTGCCGCCCTGTTCGCGGCAGTGCCGCAGGGCACCAATGCCGGCCGCGGCTCCAACACCAGCGGCTCGTCCAACATCATCACCAACGGCTCGAAAATCATCGTGCCCGAAGGTTACGGCCTGCTGCTGTTCCAGGACGGTGCGATCACCGCCTTCGTCGCCGAACCGGGTGGCTACGAATGGCGTTCGGACGATCTGAACTCGCAGTCGATCTTCGCCGGCGACGGCCTGGTCAGCACCTTCATCAAGCAGAGCTGGGAACGCTTCAAGTTCGGCGGCCAGCCGGGCGCGCAGCAGGCGGCCTACTTCGTCTCGCTGAAGGAATTGCCGGACAACCGCTTCGGCACCCAGTCGGAAATCTACTGGGACGACGGATTCCTCAATACCCAGGTCGGTGCGATCACCCGCGGCTCGTACACCCTGAAGATCGTCGACCCGATCCTGTTCGTGAAGAACTTCGTGCCGGCCAGCTACCTGCGGCCGGGCCAGGTGTTCGACTTCACCGATCTGGACAACGCCGCTGCCAGCCAACTGTTCAATGAAGTGGTCGGTTCGCTGGCCCCGGCCTTCAGCCTGTATACCAACGATCCGGGCAAGGGCAACCGCATCACGAAGCTGCAGCAGGACTCGCTGGGCTTCGCGCAGAGCCTGTCCGCCGCCGTCGAGCAGGGTTACCAGTGGAAGTCCGACCGCGGCCTGGCCATCGTCAAGACCGCCATCGTCTCGATCGAGTACGACGCCAACACCCGCGAACTGCTGAAGACCGTGCAGCGCGCCGATGCGCTGTCCGGTTCGCGCGGCAATTCCAACCTGCAGGCCAGCGTCGCCCAGGGCATCCAGTCGGCCGGCGAGAACGGCGGTGCGGCGGGCCTGGTCGGTGTCGGCATGGCCTCGGGCATGTTCGGTGTGGGCGGCATGCAGCAGCCGGTCACCCCGGCTGCGGATGACCCGGTGGCCAAGCTGAAGAAGGCAAAGGAAATGCTGGACCTGGGCCTGATCACCCAAGGCGACTATGACGCCCTGAAAGCCAAGGCACTGGGCCTGTAACAGCAGAACGCACAACCCACATGTCCGATCCCAGAAACGGCCCACCGCCGCTGCCCGGATCCGTGCCCGCGACGCCGCCGCCCCTGCCGGCGGCGTCGTTGGATGGGCCCGGTTCGCCGCAGGACGTCCCTCCCCTGCCCGGCAGCTTCCCGCTGGACACGTCGACTCTGCCACAGGCCATCCGCGAGGAAGTGGAAGCGCCCGATCCTGTGGCCCTCGATACCTCGGCCAGCGAGCTGAAAGACGGTCTCAACCGCTGCCCGAAGTGCGGCGCCACCGACATCCGGCCCAAGGCCGGCACAGATATCCTGGTCTGCCTGTACTGCCGTCACGAATGGCATGGCGCGCGCGTGGAGGAGGAATTCGGGCTGGGCGAGGCCATCGACCAGCTGCGCGGTACGGTCATCGCCTCCGGCGCGCGTGACATCGATGCCGACACCTCGGCACTGATGACGTTCAAGTGCACCGGGTGCGGCGCCGAAGTCACGGTCAATACCGAGAGTACGATGACGGCGCGTTGCCACTGGTGCCGCCACGTCTTCGGCGTCAACGAGCAGATCGCCAACGGCGCGGTGCCCGATGCGGTGCTGCCCTTCCATATCAAGAAGGACGATGCGGTCGCGCGCATCCGCCAGTTCGTCGACAAGCGCCCCATGTTCGCGCTGAAGGCGTTCAAGGACCAGTTCACCCCGGAGAACGTGGTGGGCGTGTTCCTGCCCTACATGATCGTCGACAGCAATGTCAGCGCGGCCGTGGCCGGCAAGGGCGAGATCCAGACCCGGCAATACACGGTCGGCACCGAGAAGAACAAGCGCACCCTGTACGACGCAGATGTCTACCAGGTCGAACGCCAGGTCGATTTCACCGTTGATGACCTGCCCCTGGAATCCTCGGCCGAGCGCGGCAATCTGGATACCCGGGCCAACACCAACAACATCATCAACACCATCCTGCCATTCGACACCAAGAACGCGGTGAAATGGAACGCTTCGTACCTGGCCGGCTTCACCTCTGAAAAACGCAATCTCGACGTGGAAAAGCTGCGGCCGCGGCTGGAAGACCAGCTTCTGTCGATTGCCCGCGCACAGGTGGAAGGTTCGGTGAGGCGCTACAACCGTGGCGTGCGTTGGGAACAGGAACAGCTGGAGGTGCATGGAACGCGCTGGGTGTCGATGTACCTGCCGGTGTGGTTGTACTCGTATCACCAGCCCGGAAAGAACGGCGGCATGCTGCACTACATCGCGGTGAACGGCCGTACCGGCGAAACCATGGGCAGCGTGCCCGTGCAGCAATGGAAGATGCTGCTGGCGGCACTGGCCACCGGCACCATCATTGAAGCCCTCGCAATTGCCTTCCTGGTAGCATCGACATGAGCGACGACAGTGGACTCTGGCTGTTGGCGGCAGGTCCAGCCGGCGCGACCGCGCTGTATTGGGCGCTGTACCGCTATTACCGCAACACCGACAAATCGCATTCCTTCGAGCACGAGACCGAAATCGAGGCACAGCCCGTGACCGGTTCGGACCAGCAGGTGGGCCGGGTCACCGGCACCGAGGAAAAGCGCATCCGCGGTGACAACGTGTACGAGTACCGGAAACGGGTGGTAAGGGTGAAACCCGACCAGTAGAGCCAAGCCATGCCTGGCTGCGGGAGGTGCCGGCCGCGGGCCGGCATTCCTTCGGCTCTGGGCGTCAAAGGGGAGCCGGCCAGCGGCCGGCACTACCCTTCAGCGGACAGCACCTGTTCTTGGCTGGCTTGCCTCAGGGCGCGCCCTCACACCGTCTCCCACCCCACCGGTTCGATACTCGCGCGATCCACCCTTCCGAGGATCCTGCGATGGCTGCTCTGCTTGCCCGTAGCTGCCTGTCGGCGCTGTACTTCCTGGCCCTGCCCGCCCTTGCCCAGGACGCTTCGTTCGGCTTCGGCGAACAGACCACCCACACCGACCAGACCACGCAATCCAGCAGCACCCAGACCCAGACCAGTGGTTCGATGACCACGCAGACCACCACCAGTGGCAGCTCCCAGTCCGAGTCGCGCACCGAAAGCAAGGAGATCGACGTGGGCTTCGGTTTCCACGACGACAACGACGACTGGAACCATGACCGCCACCGCGGCGACCGCGATGTGCGCGACAGCGATCTGTTCGGCAGCTGGACGCTGGGCCAGGAGAACGGCAGCACCTGCACCATCGAGCTGAAGAACAGTGAGTGGTTCGGTGGCTACAGCGCCTACGTGCCTGCCGGCTGCCCGGACGGCTTCTTCTCGGCCAACCGCTGGGTACTGTCGGGCAACCAGCTGCTGCTGACCGATACCAGCAATACGGTGTACGGGCGTTTCCGCGCGTCGGGCAGCGGGCGCTGGTCGGGGTTCCGCGAGTCGGATGGAGCCCGGCTTTATCTCAATCCCAGGGGGCGTTGACCGCGACGTGCACGCGATGGGCACGGGCAGACCGCGAAGATCAGCCGTCCTCCGTGCCCCGCTGCTGACATGTCCGCTCCCACCGGTTCCCGCCTTGTCATCTATGCCGCGCTCGCGGGCAACCTCGCCATTGCGATCGCCAAGTTCATCGCCGCTGGCATCTCCGGCAGCTCGGCCATGCTCAGCGAAGGCGTGCATTCGCTGGTCGACACATTGAATGAACTTCTGCTGCTGTACGGGCTGCGCCGTGCCAGCAAGGCGCCGGATTCCCTGCATCCGTTCGGCTATGGCCGCGAGCTGTACTTCTGGAGCTTCATCGTCGCCCTGCTGGTGTTCGCGGCCGGTGCCGGCGTTTCGGCCTACGAGGGCATCCAGCATATCCGCAGGCCGGAGCCGGCCACCAACCATGCGTTGAGCTACAGCGTGCTGGGCATTTCCATCCTGTTCGAGGGTGGCTCCTGGTGGGTGGCGCTGCGCGAGTTCCGGCGTACCAAAGGCAAACTTGGCTACTTCGAAGCCTTCCGCCGCAGCAAGGATCCTTCCACCTTCACCGTACTGCTGGAAGACAGCGCTGCGTTGCTCGGGCTGGGCTTCGCACTGATCGGCCTGGTGGCCGCGCAGGTGCTGGACATGCCGGTGCTTGATGGCGTTGCGTCGCTGTGCATCGCTGGCGTGCTGGCCGCCACCGCCTTCCTCCTGGCCCGTGAGACCAAGGGCCTGCTGGTCGGAGAGCCTGCCCATCCCGCAGTGGCCGAGCGGATCATGGCGGTGGCCGAAACCGATCCGGATCTGCGCCGCGCCAATGGCGTGACCACCATGCAGATGGGCCCGGAACAGGTCGTGGCCATGCTCAGCGCCGAGTTCGAGGATGATCGGCGGACCCCGCAGATCGAAGCCTGCATCACCCGCATCGAAACGGCGGTGAAGCGCGAGTATCCGGAACTGGTGGCACTGTTCATCAAGCCGCAGACGCCGGAGGTGTATGCCGCCCGGCGCGCTGCATTGGCCGCACCGCCTGCGCCGGAATGACACTGCGTCTGCGCCCGTTTCACCTGTTTGGTGCCACAGTGCCATCACCGTTTGCCCGAGCCTGCCTCTACCGTGCCGGATTGGTTGCCTGCCTCTCTTCAGATCCTCCCCCGCAGCTTCTACCGGCGCCCGCCCGTCGAGGTTGCGCCCGAGCTGCTCAACAAGCTCCTGGTCCGTGACGATGGCCGAGCCGGCCGCATTGTTGAAGTCGAAGCCTACGCGGGCAGTGTCGATCCGGCCGCACACTCCTATCGCGGTCAGACGCCGCGTACGGCCAGCATGTTCGGTGAGGCCGGCCACCTCTATGTCTACTTCACTTACGGCATGCACTGGGGCAGCAACGTTGTCTGCGGCGAAGTGGGCGAAGGCGTAGCGGTGCTGCTGCGGGCCATCGAGCCGCTGCTGGGCCTGGAGCGCATGCGCGAACTGCGCCCCGCTGCGCGCCGCGACCACGATCTGGCCAGCGGGCCCGGCAAGCTCTCGCAGGCCTTCGGGCTGGACCGCAGCTTCGACGGCGCCGACCTGGTGACCGGCAGCCACGGCGTCGTCATCGCCAGCGATGGGATGCCGCCGCCGGAGGATCCAGTGGTCGGGCCCCGCATCGGCATCACCCGCGCTGTTGATTTCCCCTGGCGTTGGCATGTCCGTGATCATCGTCACGTATCGATACAGCCACGCCGCGCTCTCTCCCCGGCGAGGAAACGATGATGACCCCGCTCGACAAACCGCTGCGACGCGAACTGGACATCGATGGCCAGCCCTACACCCTCATCGTGGACCCCGAAGGACTGAAGCTGGTTGAAAAGGGGCGCCGCAAGGGCATCACGCTGCGCTGGCAGGACCTGGTGTCCGGTGATGCCGCGCTGGCTACCGCCTTGCAGGCATCGCTCCGGCAACACTGAGCCGGTGCGCGCGCCTCACGCCGGCATCACCCTGCCATGGCGATACATAACGCCGCACGCACTACCGTGATCCAAGACAGCCGCCGCAACCGCCCTCGCCACCCAGCCCTGAAAAGCGCCATGGACGAAGCCGAACGACTGCTCGAAATCGAACGACTGCACCTGTTGGATACGCCCCCGGAGCCGGTGTTCGATGCCATCGTCGCCGCCGCCCGCGCCGCGACCGGCCTGACGATGGGCCTGATCACCGTGGTGGCCGAAGACCGCCAGTGGTTCAAGGCCAACATCGGCCTTGAGGGCGTCAGCGAGACGGCTCGCGAAATTTCCTTCTGCACCCATGCCATACGCCAGGACCAGCTGTTCGAGATACCCGATGCGCGCCAGGATCCACGTTTCTCCACCAATCCGCTGGTGACAGGTGGGCCGCGCATCCGCCACTACGCTGGCATCCCCCTGGGCTCGGCGCACGGCGCACGTATCGGCACGCTGTGCCTGCTCGACCCGATGCCCGGCGTGCTGTCCCCCTCCCAGCGCGAACTGATGGTGCATCTGGCGCGGGTCACCACCCAGGTGCTGGAACAGCGCAGTACCCTGATGGCGCAGGTTGGCCAGGCGAAAGCGCTGCATCGCGAGCTGAAACGCAGCGAAGACTTCCTGGAGCGCACCAACCGCGCGGCGCGGGTGGGCGGCTGGGAGATGGACCTGGTCACCAACGAAGTGCGCTGGACCCGCGAGACCAAGCAGTTGCACGGCGTGCGCAGCAACTTTGAACCGACGCTCGACACCGCGCTGTCGTTCTATCGCGAAGACAGCCGCAACATCATCCGCGCGGCAGTGCAGCGTTGCATCGACGAAGGCACGTCCTGGGAGGTGCAGTTGCCAATGACGACCGCCGACGGGCGCGCGATCTGGACCCGGGTGGTCGGCAGCCGGCAACAGGTCGACGGCCATCCGCGCCTGGTCGGGGCCATCCAGGACATCACGGATGAGCGAGCCGCGCTCGACGCGCTGGAAGCCAGCGAAACCCGCTACCGGCGACTGTTCCACTACAGTCTGGGCCTGATCTGCACCCACACGCTGGACGGGACATTGACCTCGGTGAATCCGGCGGCGGTGCAGTCGCTGGGCTTCGAGGAAAGCCAGATGATCGGGCGCAGCCTGTGTGACCTGATGCCACCGGAAAAACGCGAGGGCTTCAAGGCCTACCTCGCCCGGATCCAGGCAAACCACACCGACGCTGGCGTGATCGAGCTGATTGCCGCCGATGGTACGCGCCACTACTGGGCGTACCACAACGTGCTCGACAACGAAGCCAGCCCGCCCTACGTGCTGGGGCATGCGCAGGACGTCACCGCGCTGAGGATGCAGGAGCAGCAGCTGCGCGACATGTCCTTCAAGGATCCGCTCACGCAGTGCTACAACCGGCGCTACCTGCACCGGCTGGATGAACTGATTGACGAGCGCTGGGCGTGCGTGATGTTCGATCTGGACCATTTCAAGCACATCAACGACACCCAGGGCCATCGCCGTGGCGATGCCGTGCTGGTCGAGTTCGCCACCTTCCTGCGCTCGCCGCTGGGCAAGGACGAGACCGTGGTACGGCTGGGTGGCGACGAGTTCATGGTGGTGCTGGTCGCGCCCGAAAATGGCCGGTTGAGCGAACTGGAACACTGGTACCAGGACCACGCCGCGCTTTCGCCCAGCGCGTTCTCGATGGGTGCGGCCATCAACACGCCCGGCGAACCCGTGGCCGACACCATCCAGAAGGCGGACAGCCGCCTGTACCGCACCCGCGCGCGGGTACGCCGCGAGCGGCGCGAAGACCCAGCCGCACGCTGATCACGCCCTGACCGTCACCCAGGCTGGCGCGTGGTCGCTGGCCTTTTCCTGCAGTCGTACCCAGCGGTCGACGCCGGCATCCTTCAGTCGCTCCGCCAGTATCGGATTCAACAGCAGATGATCGATGCGCAGCCCACGGTCGCGCTCGGCATGTTGGCGGAAATAGTCCCAGAAGGTGTAGATCGTGGCGTCGCCGTGCACCTTTCGCAGCGCATCGGTCCAGCCCTGCGCGAGCAGCCGCTCGAAGGCATCGCGAACCTCGGGCAGGAACAGCGCATCGCGGCGCCAGGCCTTGGGGTCGTAGACGTCGGCTTCGGTGGGAATCACGTTGAAATCACCCAGCAGCAGCGCCGGGTGCGGCAGCTCGACCAGGCTGCGCGCATGCCGGATCAGGCGTTCCATCCAGCGCAGCTTGTAGTCGAACTTCGGCCCGGGCTGCGGGTTGCCGTTGGGCAGGTAGAGGGCACCCACGATGACGCCGTGCACCGCTGCCTCCAGGTAGCGACTCTGCGTATCCTTGGGTTCGCCCGGCAATCGGCGGCGGCTCTCGACCGGCATGGTGCCCCGGGCCAGCAGCGCCACGCCGTTCCAGCGCGCCTCACCCTGCCAGAGTGCACCGTAGCCGGCCTCTTCCAATGCCGCAGCGGGAAACGCGGCGTCGGTCGCCTTCAGTTCCTGCAGGGCAACCACATCCGGCGATTCCATGTGCAGCCATTCCAACAGCTGCGGCAGGCGTGTGCCGATGCCGTTGACGTTGAACGTCGCAATACGAAGCGTTTTGCGGCGGGACATGGCTAGAGGCTCCTCGGCGCATCGAGTGAGCGTTCACAGTGCGCGTCCGGGCATGCAGGGGCCGTGGATGCCGCGTCATGATGCGGTGCCGTCCGGTTCACGGACCGCTGCCATGTCGCGCAGCAGGCTGGTCACCCTTGAACGGTGCTGGAGCGGCCCAATGGCGGTGCGTCCGCTGCGCGCGATCTACCAGGTCGACCCCTACCTCTTCCGCGACAGCAATGGGCGCGGCTGGGGCACTCTGGATGGCATCACCGAAAAGCTGGACTACCTGCAATGGCTCGGCATCAGCCACCTGTGGCTGCTGCCGTTCTACTGCAACGCCGGCCGTGACGGTGGCTACGATGTCACCGATCACTACCGCATCGATCCACGCCTGGGTGACGAGGCGGCGTTCCAGCGCCTGGTCGATGCTGCCGCCGCACGCGGTATCGGCATCATCGTCGAGCTGGTGATGCAGCACACTGCCAGCGCCCACCCGTGGTTCGTCGCCGCGCAGCGGGGCGACCCGGCATGGCGCCGCTGGTACCTGTGGAGCGACCACGTGCCCGACGACGGCCTGCAGCCGATGTTCCCGCCGATCGAGGCCTCTGCCTGGACATGGGACGCCGAGGCCGGCGCGTTCAACCGGCACATGTTCTACCGGCACGAGCCAGACCTGGAGCTGGCCCATGCGCCGGTACGCGAGGAACTGCTGCGGGTGATGACGTTCTGGATGCAGCGCGGCGTGGCCGGCTTCCGCGTGGACGCTGCTCCGTACATGGTCGAGCGCGCGCGACACGCCGACCCCCGCGACGACGGGCTGTGGCTGCTGGAGGAAATGCGCGCCACGGCAGACGCGCAGCAGCCAGGCCTGCCGCTGATCGGCGAAGCGGACGTCCCCGCGTCGCGCTACGGTGACTTCCTCTGCCATGGCCGGCGGCTTTCGCACCTGCTGGATTTCCACCTCAACAATCATTTCTTCCTGGCCCTGGCGCGCGGCGACGCCAGCGAAGTGGCCCGGGTCATGGCCGAATACGGACCGCAGGCGCCGCCGCACACCCGCATCGCCTGGCTGCGCAACAACGATGAGCTTGACCTGGAGCAGCTGGAGCCGGAGGAGCGCGAAGCGGTGATGGAGCGCTTCGCCCCTGAGCGTGGCATGCGCATCTATGGCCGTGGCATCCGTCGCCGGCTGGCGCCGATGCTGGAGGGCGACATCGCATGGCAGGGTATGGCTTGGGCGGCATTGCTGTCGCTGGGCCAGGTACCGGTGATCCGCTATGGCGAAGAGATCGGCCTCGGTGACTGCCTGGAGCTGCCAGAGCGCAATGCCGTGCGCATGCCGATGCACTGGCACGGTGGACCAGCGGCGGGGTTTACCGATCAACCGCGGCATGCCTGGCGCGCACCACCGGCAGACGGCCCGTACGGTTACCGCACGGTGAACGTCGAGGCGCAACGCGCGACGCCAGGTTCACTGCTGCTGCGGGTGCGCGAGCTGCTGCAGCAGCGCAATGCTCATCCCGTGCTGCAGCAGGGTCCTCACACGCTCGACCCGCCATCTCCCGCGCTGCTGATGCTCCGCTACGGTGAGGCACCCCATCAGGCGCTGGCACTGATCAACTTCGGCGACGAGCCGGTCGAGGTGGACGTGCCCCTGCGCGGTCCGTTGAACACGCTGGTTGGCCGCGGCGCCAAGCTGCAGGATCGCCGCTGTTACCTGCAGGGCCATGGCTATACGTGGCTGGCCGCCGAGGGTGCCTGAGTGCGCAGCGCAGGCAGTACGTGCTCGGCGAAATCATCGATGAAGCGTTCCTGCTCGCGGTTCACGTTGTGCAGGTAGATGCGATCGAAGCCCAGTCCCTGCAGCTCCTGCAGCCAGGCCCGATGCTGGCCGAGGTCTGCCGAGACACGCACGTGCTGGCGCACCACCTCGGCGCTGACCGATCGGGCCTGTGCTTCGAACTGTTCGGGCTGGTCCAGGCCTTCGGCCAGTTCCGGTGGCAGCACGTTGGCGCTCCATTGCTCCATCGCACCTTCCAGCGCCGCCTGTTCGGCGCGCGCGTAGGACAGCTTGGCCTGCAGGTACATCGGCTTGCCCCTGCCACCGCCTGCCTCGAACGCTGCCACCACACGCTGTAACTGCGCCAGCGGTTGGCTGATGGTGATCAGGCCATCGGCCCAGCCCCCCATCCAACGTGCAGTCTCCTCCGTGACCGCTGCACCCAGCAGCGGCAGGGGAAGCGCCGGTCGGCTGTACAGTCGCGCCTGGCGCACCTGGAAGCCACCGCTGTGGTCGACTCGCTCGCCACCCCACAGTCGCCGCATCACCTCGGCCGCATCGCGCAGTGCCTTCTGCCGCTCTCGCTTGGCTGGCCACGGCTGGCCGGTGATGCGCTCGTTCAGGGCCTCGCCGGTGCCCAGCGCCAGCCAGATCCGGCCCGGCGCCAACTGCTCCAGCGTCGCCGCTGCCTGTGCCACCAAGGCCGGGTGCTGGCGCAGCATCGGGCAGGTCACCATGCCCAGGGTCAACGCGCTCTGCACCGCCAGCGCGCCGGCCCATACCCAGCTGTGGCCGGACTGCCCTTGCGCGGTCGTCCACGGGTGGAAGTGGTCCGAGCACATCAAAGCCTCGAATCCCGCCTGTTCGGCGCGCAGTGCCAGGCCCAGCAAAGTGGCGGGCGGGAACTGCTCATGCGATGCGTGGTAGCCGATGGTCATCACGGATTCCGTGCGGGGACTGGACACGATGGCAACACCCGCCGGGCTAAAACGGCGTCATGGAAACGAACGCTTCCTGCATCGGGCATCGACGCTGGGCTATCGCCGAAGGCTACATTCCAGCCTGGAGCACCGGCCCGTCACCGGAGATGCAGAGTCACGAAACCTGCTGTGTCCTCAATGCCGGCAACGAGGACGCGCATGTCACCCTGACCCTCTACTTCGAAGACCGAGATCCCGTGGGCCCCTACCGGGTCACCGTGCCGGCACGACGCACTTGTCACCTGCGCTTCAATGACCTGCAGGATCCGGCGCCGGTACCGCGCGGCACCGGCTTCGCCACCCTCGTCGAATCCGACCAGCCGATCATCGTGCAGCACACGCGGCTGGATTCACGGCAACCGGCCAACAGCATCATGACCACCATCGCGCATCCAGTGTGAAGCCGCGCGCGCAGGCGTCCACGCTGCAACGACACCGCGCCGTCCAGCCGTTTACCCGGTTGGAGGGAGACTGGCGCCGGTTTCCTTCCGGAGAGTGACGATGGCCCTGCCCGACTATCCACGCCCGCCCTTCCCGGCCCAGCAGCAATCCTTCCCCGGCAAGACTGCGCAGATGCAGCCCCGGCCGGACCACGGCGAGGACAGTTATCGCGGGCATGGCCTGCTGCAGGGCAAGAAGGCACTGATCACCGGCGGTGACAGCGGTATCGGCGCGGCGGTGGCGATCGCGTTCGCGCGCGAAGGCGCCGACGTTGCCATCGCATTCCTCGATGGAGAGCAGGACGACGCCCGCCATGTGCAGCAGCAGATCGAACAGGCCGGGCGCAAGGCCGTGCTGGTGCCCTGTGACATCAGCGACCCGGCGCAGGCGCGCTCGCTCGTAGACCGCGTGGCCAGCGAGCTTGACGGCCTCGACATCCTGGTCAACAACGCGGCCTACCAACGCTACTACGAGCATTTCGACGACATCACCCTGGATGACTGGAAGCGGACGTTCGATACCAACGTGCATGCCGTGTTCAATCTGACCCGGCTGTGCGTGCCACATCTTCGCGGTGGCGGCGCGATCATCAACACGGCGTCGGTCAACTCCAAGCGGCCGACGCCGAACATCCTTCCCTATTCTGCAACCAAGGGTGCCGTCGCCAACCTGACGCTGGGGCTGGCAGGCCTGCTGGCCGAACATCAGATCCGCGTCAATGCCGTGCTACCCGGCCCGATCTGGACGCCGTTCATTCCCGCTGGCATGGCCGCCGAAGAGGTCGAACAGTTCGGCGCGCAGACGCCGTTCGGCCGCCCCGGACAGCCGGCCGAGCTGGCCTCAGCCTATGTGATGCTGGCTTCGGACAGCGCCAGCTATACCTCCGGCGCACTGCTGACCATCTCCGGCGGCGCGGCAACACTGTGACCCCTCATGGCCGGATTGCCCGCCTGGATCCAGGATTGGCTGACCGTGGTTGTGCCGGTGGCCGAGGTGCTGGCCATCCTCGGCGTCGCGTGGGTGATGGTGCGCGCGCTGGCGTGGCTGCTGGTGCAGGCCCGGCAGCGCGGCAGGCTGGCTCCAGAGCTTCATGTGGGCCTGCGCCGCGGCGGTGCATTGCTGCTGTATCTGGCGGCCGCGCTGCTGATACTGGAGCGGCTGGGCGTTTCGCGCTCGGTGCTGTGGACCGCGCTGACCGGGTTCATGGCGGTCGGTGCGGTGGCGTTCTTTGCAGCGTGGAGCGTGTTGTCCAACCTGTTCTGTTCGTTCCTGATCGTGGCTACGCGCCCGTTCCGCATCAATGACACCATCGAAGTGCTGGAAAGCGTGGACAAGCCGGGCTTGTGCGGTCAGGTGGTTGACATCAACCTGATCTACACCACGCTGAGTGATCGTGGCGAAGGCGCGCGCGGTTGCCTGCTGCGCGTGCCCAACTCCTTGTTCTTCCAGCGCATCACCCGCCACTGGGGTGACAGCGGCTATTCTCAGCTGCCGGGAAGCGTGCCGATCAAAGGCAAGGTGCGCTGAGTAGCTGTTGAGCCGAGCCCATGCTCGGCTTGCTGCGCGCAGCGCTCGGTACGGCGCGACCTGAACGGAGTGCAGCCGAGCGCGGGCTCGGCTCTACAGGTGCATAGCGGGCGGCCCTATTCCGCCGTCAATGCCTGGATAGGGTCCAACTGTGCAGCACTGTGTGCCGGGAAGCAGCCGAAGCCCAGCCCGATCACAGACCAACACATCAACGCGGCCAGCACCAGATAGGTACCCATGCGCCGCTTGACGCTACAGGAACTCCGCCATGCGCTGCAGCTCGTCGTCCAGCGCACCACCAAACACCTTGTCGCGGGCCAGCGACTTGCCGGCATAACCCACGTTCGACACCAACTCACCCTCGCGCACGCTGAGATTGGCCCAGCCCACCACCTGGTCGTGCCACAACACCGGCAGTGCGTAGTAGCCATACTGGCGCTTCGGTGCAGGCGTGTAGGCCTCGAACTTGTACACCCAACCCCACAGCAGCTCGAAGCGACGGCGGTCCCACACCACCGGGTCGAACGGCGCCAGCAGGCGCACCTGTTCGTCCGGTGCATAGCGGCGCGAACGCGGATTCTCGTCCGCCGGCCAGTACCAGGTGGTGCCCTCCAGCGTGCAGCTGGCCAGCTGCTGCTTGGCCAGCGCCAATGCCTTGCGGGTCTGCTCGGCCAGATGCGGTGCACCATAGCCCAGCAGGCGCACCAGATAGGTCAGGCTGGCCGACGGCAGCGGCGCGTACTTGCGCACCACCAGGTCGATCAGGGCGGCGGCGCGCTCGACCTGCGCTTGTTCGCTGGCGTCCGGCTCGGCGTGCTCGGCCACTGCATAGATGCGGGTGCCACTATCGCGCCGCTGCACCCGCAGCAGGCCACGGTAGTGCATGCCGTCAAGCAGATGCGTGCTTGCGTTGCTGGTGCCGCCCCAGTAATTGGTGACCCGCCCATGCGCGAACGCCTGGTCCACCTCACGCGGGTGCACGCTGCCGCGCTCGCGCACGAAGGCCAGCACGTCGGCGGCGCGGCGTTGGGTCTCGGCGTCCCATTCGCGCTTGGACACGCGCGGGTGCATCAGTGCCAGATGCTCGCGCGGCAGGAAGCCGTAGTTCACCAGGCAATCCTCTTCCACCGGCAGGCGGGTATACCGGCGCTCAAGATCGCCTGCGCGATAGTCCTTCACCCGGTGCCGCAGGGTCAGGTCCTGCGCGCGCGCCGGTGCCCTGATCGGGTCGGCCTGCACGAAGCCCAACCGTCGTATCGCGGTCAGCAGCGTGGTCGGCTTGAACAGGGTGCGCGCCACCGCGTAGCGGCGAAGGTCATCGAGAGTGGGCGTGGCAGGCATGGCCGCATTGTAGAGCCACGCCATGCGTGGATGGGGTCACGGCAATCCGTCCCCGTCGTCCGCATCCAACAACTGCAACGACCCGATTACCAGCGCCCGCATGCCCTGCTTGAACTCGGTGATCACCTGCCCCTCCTCGTCATCCGCAATCGCGTAGATGGTGTCGGCGCCGGCGATGCAGTAGAACGCGATCGTGGCCAGCAGCCAGCGCGCCTTGTCCACCGGCAGGCCGAACACCTCGGCCACGTGCGCCTGGTGCGAGGCGATCTTTTCCAGCATCGGCGCGGTCGCCACCGTGCGCCGCAGCAGGTACGGGGGCAGCCCGGGATGCGCCTTCACCACCGCGCACAGTGACTCCACGAACACCGTCAGGTAGCCCTGCAGGCCACCCGCCGCATCGGCCGAGGCGCGGGGGATCTGCCAGCGCTGGAACACCGCTTCGGCCACCAGCCGCTTCAACGCCTCCAGGTTGGCCACGCGCTTGTACAGCGCCGCCTGGGTCACCGCCAGTTCGGCGGCCACGTTGGCCATGGTCAGGTTGGGCAGGCCCAGACGGATGCCGATGTCGGCCAGGCGCTCCGGGGTGATGGTGGGCGGGCGGCCACGGGTCGGCGCCGTTGGATCGGGGTGCGTGCTCATACCCTGCTGAGGGTGCCAGCAAAAGGACCCTCTTGTCCGCTTCGCTCAATTTAGTTTATTTTACTCAACTAATTCGGAATGCGTCTGGTTCATCACCGGCGCGCCGTTGGCAACCGAGCCCAATGCTCACCTTCCCGCCAGGTTTCCACCCAGCCAACAACCCTGCACCGCGCCCCAATCCCGTGCGAGCCGATGGCCGCGCGCCGGGCGCCGTCGCACCTGCGATCCACAGGAACCTGGCATGACCGTGTTCAACCTCACTTCCCCGCCGCGTCGTCCCGCACCCCCTGCAGACCCTGTCCTGGGGCATCCGCCGGGCGTGGCCCGGCGCTACCGGGTTTCGGCCCTGGCATTGGCCCTGCTGGCATCGCCAGCAGCGCTGGCCGAAACCGCGCCATCCACCCTGCCCTCGGTTCAGGTGCAGGAACAGCGCCGCGTGACCGGCGACTATGCCGGCGGTCAGGTGGCCGCCGGCAGCCGCGTCGGCCTGCTCGGCGACAAGGACTTCATGGACACGCCGTTCAGCACGATCAGCTACACCGAATCTTTCATCCGCGACCGCCAGGCCAAGGACCTGACCGACGTCATCGCCGCCACCGACCCCACCGTCTTCAGCAACGGCGTCACCGGCGCATGGAGCGAGAACTACGCGATCCGAGGCTTTGCCTCCAACACCAGCGACACCACCTTCAATGGCCTCAGCGGCATGGCGCCCTACTACCGCACCTCGCCGGAAATGTTCGAGCGCATCGAAGTGCTGAAGGGCCCCTCCGCGCTGCTCAACGGCATGCCGCCGGGTGGTTCGGTCGGTGGCAGCGTCAACCTGGTCCCCAAGCGCGCAAGCGAGCAACCGCTGCTGCGGGTCAGTGCCAATTTCGCCTCTGATGCTCAGTTCGGTACCCATGTGGACATGGGTCGCCGCCTCGGTGCCGACAAGCAGTTCGGCATCCGCTTCAACGGTGCCTACCGTGATGGTGACGGCGCGGTCGGCAAGCAGCGCAAGAAGGTGCAGCTCGGTTCGCTGGCACTGGACTGGCGCGGCGAACGTGCGCGGCTGTCGGCCGATCTGTACAGCGCCGACGACCGCGTCGACGGCCCCGCGCGTGGCGTCGGTCTGGCACCCGGCGTCGCCATTCCGCGGCCGCCACGCGGCGATACGCTGATCAACCCGGACTGGGCCTACGTGGACAGCCAGGACAAGGGCGCGATGCTGCGCGGCGAGCTGGACATCAACGATAGCCTGATGGCCTATCTGGCCTACGGCACCAGCAAGACCGACTACCGCTACAACGGTTCGATCAGCGCGCAGATCCTCAATCCAGCTGGCGACTTCACCACGGTGATCGGCCAGCTCGCCTTCAATATCAAGAAGCAATCCGCAGATGCTGGTCTGCGTGGCAGTTTCCGCACCGGCGCTGTCGGCCACCAGTGGGCCGCCAACGTGACCCACTACCAGCACACCCAGAACGACTACGGCCGGCGCAGCGTACCCGGCTGGGACTGGACCACCAATCTGTACAACCCGGTATGGGGCCCGGCCGCGCCGTTCTTGGCACCGCACATCTCGCATACCGAACTGCGGCTGGACAGCCTCGGCGTCGCCGACACGCTGGCCTTCGCCGATGATCGCGTGCAGTTGACGCTGGGTATACGCCGTCAGCAGGTGGTCAGCGAAACCTTCAACGTGGCCAGCGGCGCACGCACCTCACGCTACGACGAGAGCGCCACCACCCCGGCTGCGGCGCTGCTGCTGAAGGCCACCGACACGATCTCCCTCTACACCAACTACATCGAAGGCCTTAGCCAGGGCGCCACCGCGCCGATGACCGCCGCCAATGCCGGCGATGTGTTCGCACCGTTCCGCACCAAGCAGAAGGAGCTGGGCGTGAAGCTGGACCTGGGCACCTTCGCGCACACCTTCAGCGTGTATGAAATCAAGCGACCGAGCAGCTACACCGACCCGGTCACGAATATCTTCTCGTTTGGCGGCGAGCAACGTAACCGGGGTGTGGAATGGGGCTTCTTCGGTGCACCGATGGACGGCGTGCGCCTGCTCGGTGGCATGGCCTATGTACAGCCGAAGCTGACCCGGACGGCTGGCGGCGTGAATGAAGGCCGCATGGCCACGGCAATTGCGCAGCGGCAGGCCAAACTCGGTGTGGAATGGGATGTGCCCGCGCTGGAAGGCCTGACCCTCACCGGCAATGCCACGGCGATGTCGAAGCAGTACATCAGTGCCGACAACCGCCTGTCGGTGCCTGGGCGGACGTTGTTCGATGTCGGCGCGCGCTACAGCACCACACTGGCCGGCAGGCCGCTGGCGCTGCGCGCCACCGTCAACAACGTGACCAACAAGGCGTATTGGGGCATGCCGTTGCTTTCCAGCCTGGCGTTGGGTGCGCCGAGGACGGTGTTGTTGTCGGCCACCCTGGATTTCTGAGCTGGCATGGACCCCTTGTAGAGCCGAGCCCATGCTCGGCTCCGTTTCGTCCGGTGAGCCGAGCGCAGGCTCGGCTCTACAGAGCGCGGGGCCATCCGCCAACGGCATCCAGGCAGGATGCGAATATCCTGTAGAGCCGAGCCCACGCTCGGCTGCGTTTTGCCCGATGAGCCGAGCGCAGGCTCGGCTCTACACCAACAGCATCCACGCTCGGCGTAGGTCTACTCGGGGTGCAGCCGGAAAATGGCGTGGTTGGTCAGCGCCAGCGCGGCCAGCTTCAACCCTTCCATCACGCGGTCGCCCACGTAGTGTTCCGGGCCGCCATTCTGGCGGGCGCGCTCGGCGGCCAGCAGGATCTCGTTGACGATGCGCAGGCCGGCCAAGGCGCCGTCGCTGTCGGCCAGCGCCAGGCAACGGCCGGGCAGCTGATGCCGCTCGGGCCAGGGCTGGCCGTCAGCGGCCACGCCCAGGCCGATCTGGTGCAGCAGCGCGATGAGGTTGTTGGGGTCGGGCTTCGCGCTCGCTTCCTCGCCCTCATCGGCGTTGGCCGGGGCGTACCGGCTGCGCAGAGGGGGAATGTCCGATGGGTTCATGGCAGGTCTCCGTACAAGCTACGGTGCCACCGCCCTTAACAAAGGCGGCGGGACGGTACGTGTGTGGAAACCGGTGGTCGATTAATCGGCCGGTGGGCGCACTTGCGTACACCCCACGTACCGCCCGCCATGGAACGCGAGCGGATTGCCAGCCGGCGCCACACGAGGCGACGCCGACTGGCAAGCGCAGACATCAAACATCAATCGACCAAACGGGTTTCCACACCCGGCCACCCTTTTCCGGTGGCAACCCATCATGCGCACAACCGGCTTGCCATCAGCAAGCGCTGCGGTGCACAGACGGAGACATTCATGCAGCGGGCGGCATTGTCGCACACCCACAGACGCCCGTGTTTCAGGGCTCGCGCGTGCCGCTGCCACGCTTCCCAACTGGGCCCGGCACATCCCCAACTGCCAGCGCCTCGAACCCGCAGCAGCGCCACGGGCAAGCCGATGCCGACATGTCCACGCCCTCAGTGCCGTCAGAGCGTCCGCGTCAGAGCGTCCGCGTCACCGCATGCAGCACGCCATCATCGTCCACCCACTCATAGCGCACCGCCGTCAGCGGGCCGGCAAACCCCTCGGGCAGCGCCAATGTCCGGCTCTCACCCGGGGCCAGGTAGAACGCGTCCACCGCCCGCTCGCCGGACGCGGAGACCAATGTCATACCCGCCAGGTTGAAGTAGTGCCGTGCCGCATTGCGCAGCGCCAGCCCGCCCGCGCCTGCTGCCATGCTCACCTGGCCGTCAGGATTCACCGGCGCCCCGAGCCCCTGCGGGCGGTACAACAGCTTCATGCGGAGGCGGATGGCCACCTGCACTACGTTGTCACCGTCCTTGGCCTCGCGTGCGGGTACATCCACCACGTTCAGCCAGTACAGGTGCTCGTGGTCGCCCGTCGGCAGCCGCGGTGCGATGCCTCTTATCCGCAGTGCGTGGGATGCACCGGGGTCCAGCCGCAACATCGGGCGATCAAGCACGAACGGCGCTGCGGAGGCTTCCGGGGTCTGCTGAAGGTTTCCGTCGGCCACCCATGCCTGCACCAGCGACGCGCGTTCGCCGTCATTCTTCAATCGCAGCGCCGCCTCACGCTGGCCTGCTGCATAGATCAACCGCGTGCCTTCCACGGTCACGTCGGCCTGCGCGCCAGGCGCGAGGAACAGCAGCCACAAGGCGCTGCTCCAGCAGGCCGCGCGCAATCCAGTCTTTGCTTGCACGTGATAGGGCATGAGGCCTCAGGGGAAGGTCAGACTGAAGGTCAGCCCCGCGTTGGCGGGGCCGGGCGTGATGGCCGGAAGTGTCTGCCGATAGCGCACACCAAATGTCTTGCGCAGGATCTCGGCGTTGGCCGAGCCCCGGCCAAACTCATCGGACCCATAGAAGCGCATCGGCGAACCATCGCCGTTGAGGAACTGATAGCCCACGCCGACCACGCCACCGCTGGCCTCGGCGATGCCCTGCGCGGCATCCAGCACCGCCGTGGTGGGAACCACCTGATAGTCAACCCGCCCGACACCGGCTTCGCAGTCGAGCACCAGTTGATAGCTGCGCTCGCCGGCGATGGACCCCACGCCGGTGAACGCCGCCACCGGCACGAAACCCATGTTGACCTCCTGCGTGCGCATGCGGCAGCTGGGGCGGTCCTGCACCTTCAGGGTCGTTGCACCTACCCACAGCTGATGCCGCAGTGGACCGGCGCCGCCTTCATACAGGCGTGACTCGATCACCATTTCCCGCGTGCTGGTAGCGCTGCCGTAGGCGATGTTGCCGGTACGGATGTACTTCACCTTCAGCCGCGCCCCCACCGGCCCGGTGCCGCTGTCGCCGGCATGCAGCACCACCTCGTCGTAGCCCAGTGCTGATGGGCGTCCGCGGGTACTGCGATCGAATTCCGCCAGGAAGGCCATGCCGACCCCCGCAACCCCGGTCTCATACACCACATACTCTGCGCCGCTTTCGTGATAGCGCTCACGGATGAACCCGCCGTGCGTCTCCATCCGGTAGTCGATGGAGACGTTCGAATCACAGCGGAACTCGCCGCTGGATGCGCCGCTATTGACGGGCAGCCACGGTGTAAGGCCCGCGCCTACGGGAACGTCGCGCGCGGTGAACTCCACCAGTGCGGGTGGTTGGAAGTCCGTGTGGCCGCCACCGCCGCTGCAGGAGGCCGCCATGGCGATGCCAGGCGCGAGCACACAGGGGACCAGCAAAAGCCCTAGACGCACGACTGGCCGCCGCGCAGGAGCCTCGTTCAGAACCTCGCCAGCGGGTGGGTCCATAGCCAGGAACGTGCCGCCTCAAACCGTGATGCCGAAGGGTATACCCTCCTGCACGTCGCCTGCGCAAGTCCGGCGCGGCCCGGCGCGTTGACAGTCCCGGTTGCCGCCCGCCTGCAGCTCCCCCCTACCCCGCGTGGCCCAGGTCGCGAACGATCGGCAGCAGGCGGCCGTCATCATCGATCCAGTTCAAGCGCGCACTCAGCTGTCCGTCCGGGGCATCGCCGGGTATCGGAATCGCGACGTTGCCGAACGGTGCCACATGGGGGTTGCCCAAGCGGGTATCGCCCGACGCGTGCACCAACGTTACGTCGCCCAGGTTCAGGTAGTACGGCGTCGGATTGGTCACGACCAGGGATCGCGCCGCGCCCTCGCGCCGCAACTGCACCGCGACCGCCTCTGCCCGCTTCACGCTTGGCGCCGGAAGGCCTTCAGGCCGGTACAGCAGCTTGTAGATGCTGCGCACCGGCAATTCGAGCCGATCGCCTTGCGCGAGGTCCGAACGTGATGAAATGGTGTGCACGTTCAACCAGTACAGGTGCTCGCGCGCATCGGTGGGCGCGCGCGTTTCCAGCACCCTGATGCGCAGCGGCTTGTCCTTGCCGGGGTCAATCCGCATCAACGGTGGCGCCATCGCAAATGGTGCAGCTGACTGCTCCGGCGGCTGATTCGGGTCACCTTCGGCAATCCACGCCTGTACCAGCACTGGCACCTCGCCCATGTTGTGCAGCGGTACGGTTACCGCGCCCTGTTCGGCCCGGATGACGACGCGGGTGCTGGGCAGAGCAACCTGCGCTGCGGCCTCACCCATGCTGCTCAGCAGCAGGCAGGCCACCAGCACCCGTGCCACCGTCATGCCGCAGGCTGCCAGTCGACGGCTCATGGGTAGGCCATCACGATGGAAATGGAGGCGTTCGCATTGCCCGGCACGATATCAGCGGCATTACCGACCGTCTGCACATAGCGCGCCTCGAACGTGCGTCGCAGCTCACCGGCCGCATCGCCGCTGTGGCCGAACGGCCTGAGCGTGTCGAACGGAATCGGCGTTCCGCCCACGTCCGTCATCTGCAGCGCGATGCCCTTTGCCCCACCACTGACTTCAACCAATCCCCGATCACGATCAAGCAGCGGGCTGGCCGCGTTCTCTTCGAGGTAGAACAGGACATCACCGACCTTCTCCTCACAGTCCAGCACGATATCGAAGGTACGCGGTGCACTGTGGCTGTAGCGCGTCGAGAACTCCGTCTGCAGCGCACGGCCCATGTTCACCGATGTGTTCCTGGGATAGCAGAGTTTCCGGTAGACGCCTTCTATCGAAGTTGCGGCCAGCAGAAGCCTATCCCCGGTAGACACGCTGGTGGTGTCGCGCAGAACGAAGTCCGCCGCAGCGACGTCCGGAACAACCAGGTTGCCCTCAGGAATATCGCCGACCTTGATGAAGCGGATTCTCAGATCGAGCGTCGGCCAATGCCGGATGCGGACGTTTGAGTTGGTAAAGCCTGCAACCACCGGCTGATAGTCAATGCCGTCTTCCCGTGCCTCGTCCCGGAATGCCATGACGAAGCCAAGTCCTGGGACACCCGTCTCATAGATCGAATAGGTAGTCCGGCCCTCGGTGTAGTTCCCCAGGGTGGTGGCACGGCCAGTCACTTCGAGCCACCCATAGTCGGTGCAGCCACCGACGTCATTGACGGACGACAGGTTGTACCACGACGAAACCGGCCTGCCGACCTGAGTCCCGTTGACTGTGAGCCGAACGCCGGTGAGGGTAGCGCGACCAGGCTTCCCGAAGTCGCAACGCGCCATGGCTGGAGCAGCGATACTCATGGCGACCACCGCCATCATGGGAAGCAGTCCCCGCTTGGTCCATTTCCGTACGTGAAATCTCATGTTACGTGTCCTCTACGCCGAAAGTAATTCATTCAGCCGCAAGCTGAGCCTGATCCCCCGATGGCAGCACACAAGCCGCAACCAGAAGATCGGCGCCCTGGCTGTCGCGCAGGTCATAAGGAATGCGGCACTGCGCACCTTCACCTGCCCCGTGTGCAACAAAGAGCTCGCCCTGCTCATCCAGGCCGCGCACCCAGAGCCGGCTGCCCTGCCCCACCACGCCCACCACGTCGCCCTGTGAATTGAGCACATCGGTGCCGAAGGGCAACGCAGTGCCGTCCGGCAGCCGCGCTTCGATCAGTGCGTTGCGGCCCACGGCGGTCGGCAGCACCATCTTCACCACCGCACCCGCGTTGGGGATGGCAGACACGGAACCGGCACTCAGCTCGACGTCCAGTGACAGGTCACTGGGGTCCACGCCCAACTCGTTGCGGCGGAACGGGCTCAGGTGCGGTACCACGGCATAGCCACGCGAGTCGGTCTTCACGCCGGTGGCGCTGTCGATCTTGGCGCCCGCCGCACCCGGCACATGCACCAGGCCAACGGTCTCACCCAGGCGCTGGGCCAGCGTGATGCCGCCACCGTGCACCACCAGGCCGCCGCTGGCGCCCAGCGAGAGCCTGCTGCTCTGCGTTGAGCGGTTGAAGGAACCGGTGACGTGTGCCACCGGCAGCTGATAGTTGGCACTTACGCCGTAGCTGGAACGGTCGCCGTCGCGATTGAGTGAGGCGCTGTAGCTGCCCAGGCCGGTGTCACCAAGGGATCCGATCACGCCCACGCCATAGCCGCTGCGCCCGCTGCTGTCGCGGCTTGAATTCACATCCAGGCGCGGCGCGCTGGCCGGTACGCCCAGCGGTACGTTGACGCTGAGGTACACGCTGTTGGTGGCCTTCGCCGCGTCGCTGGAGAACAGCGACGATTCCAGCGTACGGCGGGCGCTGATCGTATAGCTGGCGCGCCCGATGCGGCTGCCATAGCCCAGCGAGAAGCTGGTCTGGCGTCGGTTCTGGTCCCAGTAGTCACTGGTGCTGCCGGTGAAGGTCAGCTGGCCTTTGCCGTCCTGCAGGCGCTGGTTGACGGTCAGGTCCAGGCGGCTGCGTTGGCGCCCCACGATGTCATAGCCAGCCTCCTGGCCTACATTGCCACGCAGGCGCATGGCGTCGGCCAAGGTCAGGAAGTCGCTGGTCGAATAGCGGTAGGCCGCCATCGTGATGTTGGTGTTGTCGTCGAACAGCGCCTTGTTGTATGCAACGCGGTAGGATTGGCCACGGCGACGCTCGACGCCGCCGTCGATGCCCGGAATCCGCGCGTCGCTGAAGGTGACATCGCCGGAGAACGCACCGATGGGCGTCGACCAGGCACCGCCCAGCACCAGCCCGGTATAGCCCGACGCTGCCGTGGTACCCGCATAGCCGGTGAACCGGTTGCTCACGCCCCGGCGCAGCGTCGCCTCAATGAAGCGCGGCTTCTGCACGAACTGGTCGTCACGCAATTCACCGGCGGTGATGCTGTAGCGCTGCTGGCCAGGGCGCAGCAGCTGCGGCATGGCGGTGAACGGCACCACGAAGCGCTCGATGCGGCCATCGGCCTCGGTAACCTCCACCTCGATGTCGCCACTGGAACCATAGATCTGCAGGTCGTCAATCTCAAAGGGACCCGGCGCGACGCTGGTCTCGTGAATCACGAAGCCGCGCTGGCGGATGGTTACCCGTGCATTGGTCTGCGCGACGCCGCGCACCACGGGCGCGAAATTGCTGGCACCATCCGGCAACATGCGCGGATCGGTGGTGATGTTCGCACCACGGTAGTTCACGCCCTGCAGCATGTCACCGCTGGTGGAGGACTCACCTACCGTCAACTGCGCATTCAACGACGGCACATTGCGCTGCAGGTAGCTTCGCCCGGCCGCATAGCGCACGCCATCGTCATTGCTGTGGTGCAGATAGCCACTATGGCGCAGCCGCCATTGCCCCAGGTTCAGGCCGGCATCCACGGTCATGCTGGTGCTCTGGCTCTCCGTGCCACCGTTGCGATAGCGATCGTGGCTAAGGCTGTAGCCCAGCGTGGCGGCAGTGATGCCCTGGTCCCACCTGGCCGGGTCTATCCAGCCACGCGGGGTGCGGCTCAGATAGATCTGCGGAATGCTGATCAGCAGCGTCTGTTCGCCAACATCGAACTCACTCGTTGCACCCGGAATGAAGGCGTCCAGGCGTTCGCAACTGGACTCCGCCGGCAGCGGCTGCAGGGTGCCTGCGACATCGTCGACAGAGGCACGCTCGGCCTCCAGCCGCTTCTCGTCCAGGCCCATCAGTTCAAAGAGCGCTGCATCGAAGCAGATGCGCACCTCATCGTCCTGGGCAACACGGGCGACGATATCCCGTCGGTCAACGACCTGGCCGTTGATGCTGATATCTGCGTTGTAGGTGCCCGGCAGAAGATCGCCACGCTCGAACCGACTGAGGTCTACATGCTCACCGCCCATGCCGAACAGCAGATCGGGATTGAACTCCACCTTCGGCGCGGCCCATGCGGACATCGGCAGCAGCGCGGCCACCACTGCGGCCGCCAATGGGCGACGGCAGAGCGAGTTGTGCATGGCATGTCGAGTCATGGTCATGGTCCAGTGTTCGGGCAAGGCGCTGCCAGCCCAGGCGGAGCCCAGGTGGAGCACGTCAGCGGGGGTACGACGGATCAGTTCGTGGTCAGCGGCATCGTGCGTTCGACAACGCCACCGTGGTCATTGATGTACTTGAAGGTGACCGTACCGGTTGGAGTTGACGCGGCACCCGGCAACGGAAACACTTGCTTGGAATAGGGGCGAAGCATGTCAACATCGTTGGCATCGGTCTTGCGGCCATTCACGGTTACCGATGCCTTGACCGTGCTCACGTTGAAGGGGCTGTTGTTGTCTGCCTGCAGCGCCCAGCCCTGGCCTTGAGGCACGACAGACCAGCGGAGACTGTCGATGGCGCTCGCAGCATTGAGCTTGCTGATCGACTGGGGCCGGTAGAACAGCTTGAGCCGGTTGCGGATGACAATGTTGAGCACGCCCCCAGGCTTCGATTCGCCCGCGGTGGTAGCCGGAATCTCGGCAAGGGTGAGCGTGAAGGCACTCTCGCGGTCCTGCGGCAGTTCCGCGCCGACATGGCGCAAGCGGAACACCTGGCCCTTCCCTTCGTCGATCCGGACCACCGGCGGCAGCATTGCGAACGGTGCATGGCTGTCCGAGGGCGAGGTTCGGGCGCCATACGCACTGGTCCACGCTTGTACCAGCACCGGGCCGGTCCCTGCATTACGCGCCCGCACACTTACTTCCTTCGCTCCGGCTGGATAGATCACCCGGCTGGATTCAACAACAACCTTTGCTCCAGCCAACGGTGCGACCAGAAGCGCAGTTGTAGTCAACGCGCAATGCATCAGCATTCGATTGTTGAAGCGCATGGAAAAGGCCCTCCAGACTCGGGGCATGCCGGGGGCCCAAACGCCCCCGGCAGCACGGATCAGTAGTTGTCGACGTCGAAGGCCAGCTTTCCGCTGAAGTCACCTTCGGTCAGGTCGGCTGCGGTCGGGTTGTGATAGCGGGCGATCAGGTTGTATTCGAACTTGCTGGACGCCTTGGTACGCACCAGACTGACGTCATTGCTGTCGCTCAGATCGATCACGCGGTCGCCATTGTCCGCATCCAGCAACTTGACCACCGCGCTGGTCGGACTGCCGGTTTCCATGTTCTCGATCATGCCGTCTGCGGTCAGGTTGCTTGTGGCCGTATCGATGTACAGGCGCGCGTTGTCCTTGCTGCAGGTTGCAGTGCCGCTGCCTGCTGCCGTGAGCGTGATGGTGAACGGGGTGCTACCCACGGTGTCGTCAGTCTTGAAAGCGCCCGCGTTGATCTGACGAAGCGGCACGGTAGCCGTGCTGCCGCCGCCCCCGATATCGACCGAACAGGTCGATGCGACGACCTTGCCGGTGAAGGTAATGGTGGCGTCGGCAGCGTGGGCCGAAGCGGCCGCACCCATCGAGAGCGCGGCCGAAAGAGCGATTGCAAGCTTGTTCATGAGGTTGAATATCCAATGTTTGATAGGTGTACTGCGTTCAAGCCGCGCTATGTCTGGGCTTGACCGAAGGGCATTCCCTTCGAGAGGAAATGCTAGGGATGGCCCGCATCTGCAGGCATAGGACAACGACTAATTTTCGATCGCCAGGCTCCCTGCCCGGCGGTTGATTCAGAACGCGTACCGCAATCCCAGCGTCGCCTCCCGCGACACCAGGTCCAGCTTCATCCTTTCGTCCTGCAGGCCGCGGGCGTTGCTGAAGGTATTCCAGCCGCTTTCAGTACTCCCCAGGTCCGCATAGCGATAGCCCAGATCGACGGTGGCATTGCTGCCGGCTGCCACCGAGATGCCCACACCGAGCGACCAGGCCAGGCCGGTCCGGGTGGCCTTGGCATACCGGCGGCCTTCATTGCCCTGCCAGCCACCGGACTGCAGGTGCGACAGTCCCGCGCCGGCACTGCCATACACCGACCACGCCTCGTTGATGGCGACATCGCGGTAGACGTTGAGCATCAACCGCTGTGAGCGCACATCGTGATGGTTGTGGCTGGTGGCAAAGATGGAGGAGCCGCTGGTGTAGGTGTCGGTGCGCCGAACCACATACTCGCCTTCAGTGCGCCAGCCGTTACCGTAGGCATGTCCCAGTGCAGCCGAGCCGGTGGCGAATCGCTGTTTCTGGTCACCGGCCACGAACTGGCCGATGCCCGGCCGCGCGCTGGCATCCATGTTGCGGGCCTGGTGGTGGGCGTCAATGATGCGCACGGACGCGTAATAGCCTGCCGCGGCCTCGGCGCAGGCCGCCGATGGCAGCGCACAGGCCGCAATGGCGCACAGCGCCAGCAGAGAGGTATTCATGGGGAGTTCTTCAGGAGCAAATGAAGAGAACACGACGCAGGGCCGAACGACCCTGCGCCGATTGCGCTGCTTAGAAAACGCCGGGCCGCCAGCGGCCTTCGCTGGCGAAATAGCGGTAGGTCCTGCTGTTGAAAACAGCGCCATTGACGCTGTAGAAGTTCGAGTTCGACAGATCGGTGAACTGGATGACATCACCATCCACCGCTTCGACCGGCAGCGTCATGTTGCGTGGAGTGATCACATCTTCGGCCGGCCCGGCAAGCACGATGTCGGTCCAGCGCTGCTGCATTCTCGGCAGCTGCGCCGTGGTCGGCTGAAAGTGTGCGCGGCCGCGACGTGCGTGCCACCTGCCATCGGCACCATCAAAGACGAAGCCACAGGTCTGCGCGACAGCACAAGTCTGCTCCCCGCCAGCCACTTCCGGCCCCTTGATCGTCACGTCGTTCTGGGTGTAATTCACCAGACCCAGCACGGCACGCGCCGGAGCCTGCGGCGGCAGGCCGATACTGGAGACGTTCCTGGTGACATGTAGGTCGATGAGGGTCTTATCAGTCGCCGGCGCTTGGGCGTGCGGGCCGTCTCTCAGCACGATGCGCGTTTCATCCGTGCCGTGGCCAGCTGCGTACCAACGCCCCAGGACATCACTCTTTGTGAACACGAAGCTGCTCAGGCGCGTCGCCGGAATGTAGACCATATCGGCCACGCTGGTGCCTGCGGCGTCCAACATGGCATCGCGACGGCCTGCCACCGAAGTCAACACGACCTGGTCGAGATTGCGCGGATTGGCCGGCAGCTTCAGATCAGCCACGAAATCACTGTCTGAAATTTCGAAGAACAACGTGCTGTAGCCCGACGGCATGGCACCGCTACCACCATTGGACTTAGGGGTCAGATGGGCTTCGGCGGCACTGGCGGCAAACGGGGCCAGGCACAGGAGGGTGGCGGCACACAGGAGCTTGCGTGAAATCATGGTGTCTCGTGGTTCCAGTTGAGGGATACCCCCCCTTCGCACACGGGTGCGGCGGGATGGCGCCCACAACGATGCCGCCTGTACGGACGCGCATCTGTCTGACGAGTACGATTTTCACAGGTCTTTCACGCAGCTTCCGGGACGTGGAAGCGAGGGTTGTTGCGGGCAGCGTCAGCTGCACGATCCGATGCCATTCTGCAGGCCGGAATACGGGGTGCCGTTGGCCGACGGCGTGGCGCCGCTGCCGCCATGGATGTTTGGCGACAGGCAGGCATCGACGGTCTTGGCTGACGTTGCGGCGCCGGCCAGTGCGAACAGCACCGCCGCCACAAGAGAAAAGGGATTCATCAGGAGTTCTCCAGTCAAGGGATTGCCCGCAACCCTCACGGCGCATGCAGGCGCTGGCCGCTCAACAATGGAGAAGGCAGACCGGAGGATCCTTCTGACGAGTACGAGATTGCCTTCGATCAACTTCGAATTGTCTCAGCCAACCCTGCTGCTTGCCGGTGACTGTGGCACATCCTCGTGGCACCCGCACGGCTCGATCACCACGTCCGGCCACGTGCTGCGCAGCTGCCTGCGCTGTGCGGGCGAGGCATACAGGTACACATTCAGAAGGTCCAGGAATCGCTTCTGCCCTTGGGGCGACAAGCGGGAGAAGCTGGACATCAATGCGGCGATGCGAACATCGAGCAGACGCGACACGGCGGCTCCGGAATGAGAGTGAGGGGTTCCCATCACCCTATCCAGTGCAGCGGCCAGTTCCATCGGACGACGTCTGATTTGCAGGGCGTCAGTCATCTTCTTTGCTGCCGGTTCCGCGGGCCAGGCGTGCGCCCTGCGATGCAGAGACCATGCCTTCGCTCACGGCGTACTCAAAGATTTCAGCCGTGCGATCGAGCTTCAGCTTGCGCATGGCCGAGTGCTTCTGCGTGCTGATGGTCTGGCGGCTGCGCTGCAGCTGTGCGGCGATTTCCTTCTGCGACTTGCCTTCGGCAATCAACCGCACCACTTCGGCCTCGCGCTTGGTCAGCACCGCCGGTGGCGCATCATCATCATCGCCCAACTGGTGGCGCACGTCGCGCGAGAGGTAGCGCACGCCCTGCTTGGCGCAGCGGATCGCCTCGGCCAATTCGTCGATGGGGTCGGTCTTGGCCACGATGCAGTTCACCCCTGCCCTGCGGATGCTGCTCAGAACCTGCCGGCCGCCGACGGCGGTCAGCACCACCAGCGGGACGGCGGCGAAGCGGCGGCGCAGGAAGCCTACGAGGGCGACACCGTCACCATACTGCCCTCCGGGCATCGAGAAATCGGTGACCGCCACATCCACCGGAAAGCGGCCCATCGCCTCGATCAATGCCGTAGAATCCTCTACGCTCGCTACGACCTTGATGTCGGCTACCTTGTCCAATGCTTCGCGCACGCCAGCAAGGATGACAGGATGGTCATCGGCAATAACGATACGGATACTCATGGTGCGTTCTCCTTGAAGCGGTTCGTGTTTCCTGCTGCGCTGCCAGCCATCCCGTTTACGACCGGACAGTTCCCCTCATGATCCAGCTCGCCATCCGTGTTGCGCTCGCCGACGATCATCCGGTCATACGACTGGGCGTGCAGAGCGCGCTGGACCAGGCGCCCGCCATCCACTGCATCGGTGCGGTGGAAGACTCGACGGCGCTGGTGGCGCTGCTGGAACAGGCGGACTGCGATGTGGTGGTGACCGACTACGCGATGCCTGGTGGTGCGTATGGCGATGGCCTGGAGCTGCTGGCGTACCTGCAGCAGCATTTCGCACAGCTGCGCATTGTGGTGATGACCGGCCTGGACCAGCCCAGCCTGCTCAACCGGCTGGACGCCCTGGGCGTGTCCGGCATCCTCAGCAAGGGCGACGACCTGCATCACGTGCAGGCTGCGGTGATGGCCGTGTATGCCCACCGCCGCTACTTTTCGCCCAGCGTGGCCGAGCTGCTGCAGCGCAAGGAGGCGCGGCGCGTGACCGAGCTGTCGCCGCGCGAAAAGGAAGTCGTCGCCCTGTTCGTCAATGGGCTGACCGTTGCCGAGATCGCTGCCCGGCTGGACCGCAGGAAGCAGACCGTCAGCACGCAGAAAATGAATGCCATGCGCAAGCTCAACGCCACCAATGACGCCGAGCTGCACAAGTTTGCCGTTGACCTGGGCCTGAACCTGCTCGGCAGCTGAGTCCGTTCGGCGCGCTGCGGGGATCACGGGGCCCCCTCCAGCGTCTGCCTGTACTGGTCCAGGCGCACCTGCAACGCGTGCTGCAGGGCATCCAGTGCCTGGGCATCGACCGTCTCGCCGTCACGCAACGCACGTTCGATGACGCCGCACTGCTCGGCCAGCGTCTTCTCGCCCAGCATCTGCAGTGCGCCCTTGAAGGCATGCACGCGTTCCAGCAGGCGCTGCGCATCGCCATCTGCACGGGCCTGTGCAATCGCACGCAGGTCCTTGTCACCGGTTTCGACGAAGATGCGGCGGATCGCGGGCGACACGGTCGCTGTGGGCGTAGCCGCGTCCATGGCGGGCGTTGCATCCACACGCACCCGGGTCAGTCCGGCTTCCAGGCGGTCCAGGTTCAAGGGTTTCAGCAGCAGGTCGTCGATGCCGGCCGCCAGGCAGCGCTCACGCTCACTGGCCAGCGCGGTGGCGGTGATGGCCAGGATCGGAAGCGAGTGGCCACGGCTGCGCAGTTCGCGCGCCAGCGCGTAGCCGTCCATCACCGGCATGTTGATGTCGGTCAGCACCGCCAGGTAGGTGTCGTCCTGCCACATCGCCAGGGCCGCTTGGCCGTCTTCGGCGGCGTCCACGGCAAAGCCCAGCTCCTCCAGCTGCTGCTGGATCAGTTCGCGGTTCACTGCATTGTCTTCCACCAGCAGCACCCGGCCGCGCGCGTTCGCCGCTGGAACCTTGATCGGCTGTGGCGCAGGCGCGGCGCCTTCGTCGGCCCCGATCGCCGCCAACAGCGCATCGCTGGCATAGCACGTGACTTCGGTATAGCCGCCGCGCAGTTCGGGATTCAACGGCCCCTGTGCGTAGGCCAGCACGGCATGGCGATGGGCGGCAGCCAGCTGCCGTTCCTCCTCGCGGTCCCACGGGCGGTGATCACCAATGACCAGCAGCACATCGCCACCGGTATCGGCCTGCGGATGATCCAGCACGGTGACAGCCGCACCCCACTGCACCAACAGGCGCTCGAACTCGCCGCGCCATTCCGGTGACGACGACAGCACGGTGATCCGACGCCCACGCAGCGGCTGCCGCCACGCTGCGGTCGCTGCCTGCGTGCGCACCGGCAGCCACAGGGTGAAACTGCTGCCCACGCCCACCGTGCTCTGCACCGACACCTGGCCGCCCATGGCGTGCGCCAACTGCTGGCACAGGGCCAGGCCCAGGCCACTTCCGCCGTAGCGGCGCGAGACGCTGGCATCGGCCTGCTGGAAAGGCTGGAACAACTGCTCGGCCTGTTCGGCGGTCATGCCGATGCCGGAATCCACCACCTGCACCCGGAGCTGCGATGCGCTGCCGTCGACCAGCAGTTCCGCACGCAGCAGGATGCGACCGGAGGCGGTGAACTTCACCGCGTTGCTGACCAGGTTGTTGAGGATCTGGCGTAGCCGGTGCACATCGCCGATGCAGTCCTGGCCGGCCGGTGCTTCCACCGCGAAGTACAGGCGCACGCCCTTGCGCAGGGCGTCGGGTGCGTACAGCAGGGCCACACTCTCGATCAGTGGCCGCAGCGGGAACGGGGCCAGCTCGACATCCAGCTGCCCGGCCTCGATCTTGGAGAAGTCCAGCACGTCGCTGATGATCCGCATCAGCGCGTCTGCGGAGAACCGGATGCGGTCCAGTCGCTCGCGCTGGCTCGGCTGCAGCGGCGATCGGCCGAGCAGCTCCAGATGGCCCAGCACGCCGTTGAGCGGCGTGCGGATCTCGTGGCTCATGGTGGCCACGAAGGCCGACTTGGCCCGGGTGGCGGCTTCGGCGGACTCGCGCGCGGCTTCGGAGTCCTCGCGCGCGCGGCGCAGGTTCTCTTCCAGTTCCACCTGTGCGGTGACGTCGCGCAGCGCACACACCCACACCGCTTGGTCGTGGTACCTGGCCAGCGCCAGGCTGATCTGCAGCTGGGTGGCATTGCCTTCTTCGGCCGACCAATGCAGGTCCAATGATTCGTCACCCTGCACGCCCCGCCCGGCTTCGGCCAGGCGCGCGTACAACGGCGGCACTTCACCTTCCTCGGCATCCTCCTCCTCAACGGCCCGCACCAGTTGCCGCGCGGTTTCGTTCTCAAGCAGTGGGCGGCCATTGTCGCGGGCAAGCAGCGCCAGCCCGATCGGTGCAGTACCGATGATGGCGCGGCTGAGGGCCTCGCTTTCGTAGACACGCGACGCATCGGCCAGCGCCGGTGCAAACACCCGCCGGTCGATGCGGCGCAGCAGCCACCACAGCAGGACGATGATCAACAGCGCGCTGCTCCAGCGTACCAGCAGGTAGTTGCCCTGTGCCTGCCAGATGTCGGACCAGTCGTAGACGTGGCTGAGCGTCCAGTCCACGCCGGGCAGCGCGCAGGCCAGGATGAAACGGCCGTTCCCGTAGTGGCGCACAGGCTTGGTGCCCAGCCCGCTGGCGACGGCAGCCAGTGCCAGCGCCTGCTCGTCAGCGGTGAGCCCGCCGCTGCTCAGCACCACGCGATGGTCGCCGGTGGCTACCAGGTAGCGGCCTTCCTCGCGCGCTTCCAGGCGTGCACGGATGGTATCAATGGACTCGAACACGACCCGCCTGAAATACGGGGTGGTGCCTTCGGCCATGGTCACGGTTCCCACCAGGGATGCCTGGCCATTGAACGGATTCACGGCGAAATGCGAGCGCAGGCGTCCTTCACGCGACGCCGAGCGGATCGGACCGGGGCGCGCTGCCAACCGCCGCACGTCGGGCTCGTCGCGCAGCAGCCGTGCGAAGGCCTGCTGCCGTGTCGCCACCCCAAGCGTCTGCAGCAGCTGCGCCTCATCACGCACGTTGGACACGGCCAGCAACCGCCCCTGTGGCTCGTAGGCGTAGACCATCACCGCGCCGGGAGCCTCCTGCGAGGTGATCGAATCGGCGGTGTAGGCCGAGTAGATCTCGATCATGCCCAGATAGGCGCTGAGCTCATCCGCCGGCAGCGGATTGTCGCGTAGGCCGAGCACCAGCCACGGCACCGCCGTGCGGCCTTCGGCGCGCACCAGGAGCTTCTGGTCCTGCGCCTGGAAGCGCTCGGCCAACGGTCCACCGGCGTGCTGCAGGACCGCCCGCTGGTCGCGCCAGAGCACGTCGTTGCCGTTGACCACTGTTGCGTACGCGCGATCGCGCTGGAACAGGAAGTAGTCCAGCGCGGCACGGGCTTCCATGAACGACTGGCGTTCGCGGCCATGGAACTCCTCCACGTCGGCGATGGAACTGACGACGGCCGCCAGCAGCACCAGCACGGTGATCAGGGCGCCGCCGCCGACCAGCAAGCGCTTGCGCAGGCGGCGCAGGTCGTCCAGGCGCGCTGCGGCAGCCGAGCTTCCTGCGGTAGGCGCGGTTGCGGAACCTGCCATGACGTTGATCCTGACGTGGGTGCCCATGCAATTTATCCGATTGCGACATTAACTGGCGGTTCTGACATGACCTGAATCAGCGCCTGATACAGTGAGTCGCTGGCGTAGCAGGACACCACCTGCCCTCTCCCGTCCCACTGTGGGCGCAGCGGCCCGTCGCGACTGACCCTGACCCACGCGTGGCCGGAGCGCTGCACGCCCTCCCACTCGCTTGGAGCAGGCTCAAACATCACCACCACCGCCCCTTCGGGAAGATCCAGCCACGGCGCCGTCGCCAGCAGCTGCGGAGTGACGACCTGGGCTCCCCAACCGCGGACGCGCCGTTCAAGTTCCGCGCGCCACGGGCCGGCCGCAGCCAGCAGGCCCACCACCCGGCCCGCCAAGGGCACCGCCGCCGCCTGCGTGACCGAGGTCGCCAGCGGGGTTTCGAACACGAAACGGCTGCCGACCCCGGGGGTGCTTTCCACCCATATGCGGCCGCCCATGCGCTCGCAGAGCTGCTGGCACAGTGCCAACCCCAGGCCCGAACCACCAAACCGCGACAGGATGGTGGTGTCGGCCTGCACGAACGGCTGGAACAGGCGATCGCACTCGGCCTGGCTCAGGCCGATGCCGGAGTCGGTCGCCTCGAAGCGCAGCCACGCCAGCGCGTCCTCGCGACGGCACGACACACCCAGCTGCACGCGACCGGACGCGGTGAACTTCAGCGCATTGCTGGCCAGGTTGCGCAGCACCCGCTCGATCGCCGCCATCGGCGCCACGGCACCTTCCGGCACGTCGGCACCCACCACGCAATCGAGCTGCAGGCCCTTGGCATTGGCCATCGGGGCATACAGCAGCGCCACCCGCTCGAGCATCGCCGCCGGTGAGAAGCGCTCGGGCGTCAGTGTCCACTGGCCGGACTCGATGCGCGACAGGTCAAGCACGTCGGTGATGATGTCCATGAGTGAATCGGCGGACTGGCGCAGGCGCAGCACCCGTTCCATCGACTCTGCGGGCAGGGGCGCGCGCGCCAGCAGTTCCAGGTGGCCGATGATGCCGTGCAACGGCGTGCGGATCTCATGGCTCATCGCCGCCACGAAATGCGATTTGGCGCGGCTGCATGATTCGGCGGCAGCGGTCTGCGCCCGCTCGGCCAGCAGGGCGCGCATGTCCTCGCTGATGTCCTCCACCATCAGCAGCACCCCGCCCGGCCACGCGTGCCCGCCGCAGTGGACATGAGTACGGTGGAACAGGCGCTGCTGCGGATCGCTGGCCAGCGGCAGCTCACCGCCGAGGGTGACCGGGCCATCGGCCAGATCAGCCTGCTCCACCGCGGCACGCAGCTGTGGAATCAAGCGGCCACCACAGGCGCGATCCATCCGTTGCAAGGGACTATTGAGGTCCTGCACTTCGCCGCTGCGGGCGTCCAGCAGCGCGACCCCGACCGGGACGTACTCCAGCAGCAATCGCAGCCGCTGGTCGCGCGCATAGATGGCCTTCACCTGGCTCAACGCTGGCATGTACATGCGCTTGTGCAGCCACAGCAGGAAGACCCACAGCACGGCCAGCGCGGCGATCAGTGAGGCCACACCCGACAGCAGCATCGGCGCGATGCCACGCAGGATGTCGCGCCAGCGATAGGTTTCCACCAGCGTCCAGGGCGTGCCGTTCACCGCCAGCGCCAGGGTGAAGCGCCCGTTGTGGAAGCGTGCGCGGGTGGCATTGCCGAGCAGCACCCAGTCGACATCGGCGCTGGCAACATCATGAGCATCCTCGCGACTGGACAGCACGCGCAGGCCGTCACGGTCCAGCAGCATCAGGTGGCCCTGGCTGTTGCGGCGAAGCAGGTCCTGCAAGCGGGCCAGGGGTTCGTACGCGACGAACGTGGCAATGGGGGCGTCGCCGGCACTGGCCTGGAACACCGACACCAGCGAGGATTCGCCGCTGATCGGATGGCGGCCGAAGGTACGTTGCGGCGCGTCGCTGCGCGCCAGGCTCTCCAGCAACGGCACCTGGTCATGCAGCGAGGCCGGCGCCAGCAGCTGCGCCGGGGCCCGCAGGTGCGCGAAGATCTCTTCGCGCGAGCGCATGCCCAGCGCGTCCGCTAGGCTGCGCTCGGTCAGGCCGTTGTCCAGCGACAGGTACTGTCCGCTGGGGTCGAAGAAGTATGAAGCCCCCACTGGCTCGCCTTCATCAGAGGTGCGGGTCAGGCGTTGGATCAGCGAGACGGCGGCGCTCAGCTGCAGGTAGCGCTTCAGCTCCCGCGGCTGCCACTGCAGTGTCTGCAGGCCCAGTGCCATCTGCGGCCGGCTGCTGTCGTCGGCCACCACCAGCAGCCGCTGGCCACCCTGCAGGTACGCCTGGTACATCGCATCGGAACTGGCCTGGCCCAATCGCGCGTCGTGGCCCCAGGCGTACTCGGCCATGTTGGCCAGGCGGGCGTAGCTGGCATCCTGCCGCGCCAGCTGGATCTGCAATGCATTGTGGGCACGGCGGAAATCGGCGATGCGACGGGCCTCGTAGGCGTTCACCTGGACCACGATGAGGGTGATCAGCACGCTGATCGACAGCAGGCTGAGTACCGCCCCGCACGCCAGCATCAGCCGACGTGGGTAGCGTCGCAGTGCCAGCAGCTCGCCGCCATCGGCCGGACCCGCGCCAGCACGGGCGTGCAGGCGGTACGGGGACGCTGCGACGGTGGTAGGGGACGACGGCATGGCAGGAGGCGGCGTTGGAGGCTCGCAGACAGATCGGGGACGCTCAGCATGCAGTCGCGCACCCCCTATCGATGTAGGACGATGTCCAAATTCGACGTTTGATGTGTCGTATTCCGCCCAAATCTTCACGCCCCTCACAATTCGTACTTGTCCGGTTTCTGCCCGTCCCACCCGCCGCGACCCTGTCCGTCCCGAACCCCAGGACACGGAGAGACCGCGATGTGGGCACGACGCATGGGCGAACGCTGGTGGCTGCTGCGGCTGCTCAGCCGGCATGCACTCGATCAGGCCAGCCTGCGCCTGGGCGGCTTCGCCGCGCGCCTGCTGTCACCGTCGCAACAACGGCGCGTCGCCTGTCGCATTTCTGCTGCGCTGGGGCCCAGCCTGCAGCCCCGTCGCTACCAGAGCGCCTGTAGCGCCCTGAAACGGCTCGGCCTGCCCGCCGGCACGGCGAGCAGGCTGGGCAGCATCGTGCTGGCGCACGCGTGGCTGCGACGAATGCGCCTGCGCCACCTGCGCACACTCCCCTTCCACGCGGTGAAGCGGCATGCGCGCCTGATCGCCTGGAAGGACCCTCAGGCACTTTGGGCGTCCGGCGCGGGCCGACGCCGTGTGGTCTGCCTGCTGCCCACCGGTGATGTGGAGCTGGCCATCGCAGCGGTCCTGGATCGACCCGGTGCGCCTGCGCACTATTTCATCCGCAGCCCGCACGCTCCAGGGTCGGCCGAGCATCGAATCCTGGCGGCACTGCAGGGCCAGGGCCATCGCCTGGACATCGGATCATCGCCCAGGCCCGGCCAGGGCTGGCGGCAACTGCGACGCGGCGCCACGATCATCGCGCTGCTGGACCCACTGCTGATGGCACATTCCGCCCTGCCGGGCCATCGCCAACCCGCACCGTTGCGGCTGGCACGACTGGCGCGCGTGCCAGTGCTGCTTGCCGCGCATCGTAACGATGACGACGGCGCCGGCACCCTGCACGTGCTGGGTGAGTTCCGGCTGGATGGGAGCGCTGCGCAACTGGACGCGCTGTACAGCGCGGTACAGGCATTTCTTGCGGCATCACCGCTGGACTGGATGGCGCCGGGGTAAACCTGAAAGCCGCAGCGGGCGGGTCCCGCTGCGGCTGTTGGCTCAGGCTACGATGAGCGCGACGTTGATGTTGTTGCGGGTGGCATGCGAGTACGGACAAACGACGTGGGCCTTGCTGACCAGATCACGTGCCTGCTCGCTGTCGACGCCCGGCAGCGAAATGGTCAGCGCCACGTCGATGGCGAAGCCGGTGCTGACCGGACCGATGCCCACGCGACCGGTGACCGCAGCATTGTCGGGAATGCTCACGCCCTCCTGGCCGGCCACATGGCGCAGGGCACCCAGGAAGCACGCGGAATAGCCTGCCGCGAACAGCTGTTCCGGGTTGGTGCCCTTGCCGCCAGTGCCCCCCAGCTCCGCCGGCGTCGACAGTGCGATATCCAGCGCCTTGTCCGACGACGCGGCATGGCCTTCGCGACCGCCGACAGCGGTGGCCTGGGCGGTGTAAAGGATCTGCTCAATGCTCATGGAATGCTCCCTTTGCGTGGTTGCGCGGCCGCGGACGCGGCCACGACATGCATCGTGGGAGCGGAATCGAACCGGTTCCATCGGACAGGGACGATTGCCTGCTGCCTTGACGACCCGCATCAGGGACGCGATTGTGCGAACGCGGCCAGTACCGCCAAGTGCCCGACGTAGTACAGATAGAACGCCCACCGCCAGCGCGGCAGTGGCCATGTCACCCGCGCGGCCAGCAGCACCACCGGTACGGCCAGCAATGCCCAGCCGTTGTGGTTCGCCCAGCACACCGCTGCGAGCCCGACCAGCAGCAGCAACCAAGCGCGATGCCGGAACGCGATCCATCCCAGCAGCACGCAGCCGACACCCGCCCACTGGTAATCCACGAACATCGGCAGCACGCCGGCAGCCAGCAACAGCTGAACGGGCCGATGGTTCGCCAGCGCATGAACGGCCACCGCAGCCAGGGCAAAGGTCAGCAGGATGTTGAGCGGCAGCCAGGAACCAAACGCGAATGCGTGCAATGGCTGCGCGATCAGCCCCCACAACGCGAGCCGGCGTATCGATTTGCGCAGGTCGGCCCCGGGCTGGGCCAGGTTGCAGGCCATCACCAGCGCGAACAGCGGGAAGGCAATGCGCCCCAGTTCGCTGACCACCGGTACGTAGCCGCCAAAGACCACCTTGGCCACGTGATCACCGGTCATGGCCAGCAGTGCGATCCACTTCAGCAGCTCGCGCGCGCCGCTGCAGAGGGTGAAGTTGAAGGTTGACGTCCCGGTCGTGGTCGCTTGCATCGCGGAAGCTTATGCGCATCGGCCAGCCCATTTCCAGCGCCGAGCAGGAGCCCGTCGCTGCAGCCCGCAGGTGTCGGCGCTATGCTGGCCGCCCCAGCTTGTGAGACACCTGCCATGCGCACCCTGTACCCCGCCATCGAACCCTACCGCCAGTTCACCCTGCCGGTGAGCGATCTGCACACGCTGCATGTCGAAGAGTGCGGCACACCGGACGGCATTCCGGTGGTGTACCTGCACGGCGGCCCGGGTGCCGGCATCTCGCCAACCCACCGCCGCTTCTTCGATTCGGCGCGATACCGCATCGTGCTGATCGACCAGCGTGGCAGCGGCCGCTCCACACCGTTCGGCGAGCTGCGCGACAACACCACGCAGGACCTGGTGGCCGACATCGAGAAGGTGCGTGAGCACTTGGGGATCGAGCGTTGGCTTGTCTATGGCGGCTCCTGGGGCTCGACGCTGTCGCTGGCCTATGCGCAGGCGCATCCCGAGCGTGCCACCGGCCTGATCGTGCGTGGCGTGTTCCTCGGCCGCGAGATGGAGAACCGCTGGTTTGCCGAGGGCAACGGCGGTGCGCGCTGGATCTTCCCGGAGCGCTGGGACCGCTATGAGGCCCACATTCCGGAGACTGAGCGGGGCGACATGATTGCGGCCTACTGGACCCGCATGGACAGCCCGGATGAAGCAACCCGCATCGAAGCCGCGCAGGCCTGGCTGGGCTGGGAAGACAACGCGGCCACCCTGCAGCATGATGTGGACGCCGAGTCCACCGACGATCCGCTGGATACGCTGGCCAAGGCTCGTATTGAAGCGCACTACTTCCGCAACGGCATCTTCCTGGAACCTGACCAGCTGCTGCGCGATATCGATCGCATCCGCCACCTGCCCGGCGTGATCGTGCAGGGGCGCTACGACATCATCTGCCCGCCGCGCAGCGCGTGGGACCTGGCCAAGGCCTGGCCGGAAGCCCGGCTGGAGATGGTGACCTCCGGCCACAGCGCGAACGAGCCGGCCACGGTGGATGCGCTGGTGCGGGCGACGGATGCCTTTGCCGACCGTTTCTGAGCAGATGGTAGTGCCGGCCGCTGGCCGGCATCCCACCGTTCGAGGGTAGCGTCGACTCCGCGCAATCGCTGCTGCGCGGCCAGGTGAATGGCCACCCACCGGCAACGAGCCACGGCCCCATTCTTCGCAGCCCGCTTACAGCTCCGCGCAGAAGATCCGGCGGTGACCACCGCACCGGTGGTTCGCCCTTTCCCCAGGAGCACGCCATGACCGGTTATCGCTGCCTTCCCATCGCTCTCTCGCTATCTGCGGGCCTGCTGCTGGGCGCCTGTTCCAATCCCCAGGAGGCCAGCAAGGCCACCGCCGCCGAGGACGTGACAGAAGTAAGGCTCATCCCTGCCTACGAATCGCTGGACAAGGACAAGGACGGCATCGTCACGCTGGCCGAGGTGGATGCCGTGGCACCGGACTGGGCCGAACGACTGCACGCCTGCGACACCGACCGCAACAAGACGCTGAGCCGCGGCGAGTACGACGTGTGCAAGCAGACCAGCGCTTCGCATTGATCCATCATTGAGCCCTCGACTGGCGCTGCGCATGCCGGCTATACCAAGGTATAGCCGGGCTAACCCACGAGCCTCTAGGCCCGTCCCATTCAGGGGCGGACAATAGCGCCACTGGCCAGGGCAATCCTGGCCGGCACCCTCCCCTCATGGAAACGCAGATGGACCCCGACCCTGCCGGGCGCACCGCGCCCCGGATGACCGCTTGTTGCCTGTTCCTGGCGCCTGCCCGCCGGCCCCTGCCTGCATGAGTGACGGGGGGCCGCCAGGCGCCGTTTGCCTGGAGAGCACCCCCATGTCCTACAAGATCCTCTACATCACCCTGCGCCGCCTGATCGGCGAGCGCGATGTTGCCGCGCTGCGCAGCCAGCTGCTGCAGCACGGCCCCGTGATGTTTGCCCGTTCGCTGTCACTCGGTTCGCCACGCGTGGTGGCCGACGCCTTGTCGCTGCTGCCGATCAGCGAGCGCATCACCGTGCTGCGTCATCTGCCCTATCCGCTGCGTGATGCGATGAAGCCGCTGTGCATCGGCGGCAGCCAGCGCCTGCACATGCAGCCGTGGTCGCCGGCGGTGCTGGCGATGCGCCACGCCTGATCGGTTGCATCCGTTCCGTTCGTGTTCCGGCCTCGGCCGGCTCTGACATTCGAGGAGAGTCCCATGAGCCTGCTCAACGCCTGGTTCAATGCCTTCCTGCGCAGCCGTCGCGCAGGCAACCTGTTCCGCCGCCGTGCGATGCCCGAAGCCGGGTTTGGCCCGGGCAGCGCCGACGCGGCACCGTTCGCGCTCACCACCGGCCTGGTCACCCTGGCCCAGCAGGAGGAAGCCGAGCTGCTGGCCACGCTGGGGTCGCATGCCGATGGCCTCAGCCCGCATGAGGCCGAGGAACGGCTGGCGACGCTCGGCCCCAACGAGGTGGATCACGAGAAGCCGCTGCCGTGGTGGCGCCACCTGTGGCAGTGCTACCGCAATCCGTTCAACCTGCTGCTGACCGTGCTGGCGGCGGTGTCCTGGCTGACCGAGGACATCAAGGCGACGATCGTCATCGGTGCAATGGTGCTGCTGTCCACGCTGATCCGCTTCGTGCAGGAGGGTCGTTCGAACCGAGCGGCCGAGCGGCTGAAGGCACTGGTCGGCAACACTGCGCGCGTGCTGCGCCGCAATCCCGGCACCGAGGCTGCCGATGTGGCCGACCAGTACTTCGGCGCGCGCCTGCACAGCCGTCGCCCGGCACGCCTGCTGGACCTGCCGATCCGTGAACTGGTGCCCGGCGACCACATCGTGCTGTCGGCAGGCGACATGATTCCGGCCGACTGCCGCGTGCTGACTGCCAAGGACCTGTTCGTGGCGCAGGCGGCGATGACCGGCGAGTCGCTGCCGGTGGAGAAGTTCGCGCACCCGGGCGACGGCCTGGCTGGCCTGCTGGAACAGCACAACCTGCTGTTCATGGGCACCAATGTGGTGTCCGGCACTGCCACCGCCGTTGTGCTGGCCACCGGCAACCGCACCTATTTCGGCACGCTGGCCCTGCGCAGCACCGCCACCGACCATGCGCCCACCGCGTTCCAAGCCGGCGTCAACAGTGTCAGCTGGCTGCTGATCCGCTTCGCGCTGGTGATGGTGCCGTTCGTGCTGCTGATCAACGGCTGGACCAAGGGCGACTGGACCGAGGCGTTCCTGTTCGCGCTGTCGGTGGCGGTGGGCTTGACGCCGGAAATGCTGCCGATGATCGTCACCTCCACCCTGGCCAAGGGTGCGGTGCTGCTGTCGCGGCGCAAGGTGATCGTCAAGCGCCTGGATGCCATCCAGAACTTCGGCGCGATGGAAGTGCTTTGCACCGACAAGACCGGCACCCTCACCCAGGACAGGATCGCGCTGGAGCGCCACACTGATGTGTTCGGCCACGATTCGGAAGACGTACTGAAGTTCGCTTACCTCAACAGCCACTTCCAGACCGGGCTGATCAACCTGCTGGACCGTGCGGTGCTGGAGCACGTGGAGCTGCAAAGCTCGCTGCGGCTGTCGCAGGACTACCACAAGGTGGATGAGATCCCGTTCGACTTCGAGCGCCGCCGCATGTCGGTGGTGGTCTCCGAGCGCGAGGACCACCATGAGCTGATCTGCAAGGGCGCGGTGGAAGAAATGCTGGCGGTGTGCAGCACCGTGCGCGAGAACGGCCAGGACATGCCACTGGACGAACATCGCCTGGCCCGCGTGCGGCAGACCACCGAAGAGCTGAACGAACAGGGCCTGCGCGTGGTGGCGGTGGCGATGAAGGAGACCGCCGCGAGCCAGACCACCTATTCGCAGGCCGACGAATGTGGCCTGACCCTGGTCGGCTACGTCGCCTTCCTGGACCCGCCGAAGGAATCGGCAGCGCAGGCGCTGCAGGCGCTGGCCGCGCACGGCGTGGAGGTCAAGGTGTTCACCGGCGACAACGAACTGGTGACCGCCCGCGTCTGCGCGCAGGTGGGGCTGGACGCCGACACGATCCTGACCGGCCCTCAGATCGAGCGCATGGATGATGGCGCGCTGTCGCGGGCGCTGCACCACCATCGCGTGTTTGCCCGGCTGACGCCGCTGCACAAGGAGCGCCTGGTGCGCGAGCTGCGCGCACAGGGCAAGGTAGTCGGCTTCCTCGGCGACGGCATCAACGATGCACCGGCGCTGCGCGCAGCCGACATCGGCATCAGCGTGGACAGCGCGGTGGACATCGCCAAGGAGGCGGCCGACATCATCCTGCTGGAAAAGAACCTGATGGTTCTGGAGGAAGGTGTCATCCAGGGCCGGCGCACGTTCAACAACATGCTGAAGTACATCCGCATGACCGCCAGTTCCAACTTCGGCAACGTGTTCTCGGTGCTGGTGGCCTCGGCCTTCCTGCCGTTCCTGCCGATGCTGCCGCTGCAGCTGCTGGTGCAGAATCTGCTGTACGACATCTCGCAGATCGCCATTCCTTTCGACAACGTGGATGAGGAACTGGTACGCAAGCCGCTGAAGTGGAACCCGGCGGACATCGGCCGCTTCATGGTGTTCTTCGGGCCGATCAGCTCGATCTTCGACCTGACCTGCTTCGCGCTGATGTGGTACGTGTTCGATGCGCGCACCGCCGGCGACCAGAGCCTGTTCCAGTCCGGCTGGTTCGTGGTCGGCCTGCTGACCCAGACCCTGATCGTGCACATGATCCGTACGCCGAAGGTGCCGTTCCTGCAGAGCATCGCCGCGCCGCCACTGCTACTGATGACCGGCCTGATCATGGCCATTGGCGTGGCCCTGCCGATGAGCCCGCTGGCCGGCTACTTCAAGCTGCAGGCGCTGCCGGCCGGCTACTGGCCGTTCCTGGTGGCGATCCTGTTCGGCTATGCGGTGCTGACCACCGCGCTGAAGAAGTTCTACATCCGCCGGTACGGCTGGCAGTAAACGCCCGCCGCTTGTCCAGGGAGAAACACAATGGACATCAATCCCAACCTGCCGGCCTTCAACGCCGGCGCGACCTTGAGCTCGCTGATCAGCCTGTCGGTGGCGTTCGTGCTGGGCACGGTCATCGGCCTGGAGCGGCAGCTGCGCCAGCGCACCGCAGGCCTGCGCACCAACACGCTGGTGGCGGTGGGCGCGGCAGTGTTCGTCGATCTGGCGGTGCGCTTCCATGACCTGTACGGTGGTTCACCCTCGCCGCTGCATGTGGTGGCCTATGTGATCTCCGGCGTCGGCTTCCTCGGCGCCGGCGCGATCATGAAGGACGGCGCCCAGGTGTCCGGCCTGAACACCGCCGCCACCCTGTGGGGCTCGGCGGCGGTGGGTGCGTGTGCCGGTATCAAGCTGCTGCCCGAAGCGGTGCTGGCGGCAGTGTTCGTGCTGGCCGCCAACACCCTGCTGCGGCCGGTGGTGAACCGCATCCAGCGGCAGCCGCTGCCGGAAGCGTTCAGCGAGGCACCTATGCGATCAACGTGGTCTGCCAGCGCGAGCAGCAGGCCGAGGTACTGGACCGGTTGTTGCTGCTGCTTGAGCAGGCGCAGTACCCGGTGCGCGCGGTGGACCAGCGGCCATTCGGCGAGCGTGACGTGGAGATCGAAGCGGTGCTGTATGCCACCACGGTGGATGCCGGTGAGCTCGATGCCGTGCTGGCCACGCTGGCGACCACGCCCGGCGTACTGCAGGGCTTCTGGAACGCCAGCCTTGAGGAGTAGTGCCGGCCGCCGGCCGGCAACCCCATGATCCCCGGACGCACCGTGCATCGCTTTGGTGGGTGCCGACCGTTGGTCGGCACAAACCCTCATCGCCCCCGCCATTCAATTGCTGTGCCGACCAACGGTCGGCACCTACCAGGAGTCGGCACCCACCGCACGAGAGCACGCCGACCAAGGTCGGCATCCAACGGTGATGGCTTTGCTATCCTTTTCCCCCACACCAGGGAGCTCCCCGATGCCATCGCTGTCGCCCCGCCGCCCGCTGGTGCTGCTGGCCCTGATCGTCGTGATGGCGGCGATCTTCCTGATCGACACCGTCACCGATTATGCGGTTGCCGCGGCCTGCTTCTATGCAGCGGTCATCCTTGCGGCGTCGCGCGTGGTGGGCGCGCGCGGGCTGATCACCCTGGCCATCGCCTGCATCGCGCTGACGGGGTTGAGCTTCTTCCTGACCCGCTTCGGCACCTACCGCATCGGCCTGGTCAACTCGGTGATCGGCATGCTGGTGATCGGCATCACCACCTATCTCGCTCTGAACATGGAAGCGGCCAAGGCCGCAGTGCAGGAAGCGCAGGGCCGCCTGCTGCGGGTGGCACGCGCGTCCACCGTAGGCGAGCTCACCACCTCCATCGCCCATGAAGTCAACCAGCCACTGGCTGCAATCGCCAGCAGCGCCGAAGCCTGCCAGCGCTGGCTGGCGCAGGACCCGCCGAACGTGGACAAGGCCCGGCAGACCGTAGCCCGCATCCTCGCCGACGCGCACCGCGCCGGTGACGTGATCGCCCGCATCCGCGGTCTGACCCAGGGCGCGGCACCGGAACGACGCGCCTTCGACCTGAACCAGGCGGTGGAGGAAATGCTGGCGCTGTCGCGCAGCGAACTGAACCGGCATGGCGTGGCCGTAGCCCTGCTGCTGCACCCCGACCTGCCACAGGTACACGCCGACCGCGTGCAGGTGCAGCAGGTGATCGGCAACCTGATCCTCAATGCAGTGGATGCAATGGAAGCCATACCCGCAGGCGACCGGCGTCTGTCGCTGCTGACCCGGCGCGACGGCCAGCGTGTCAGCCTCAGCGTACGCGACCGTGGCGTCGGCCTGCCCGCCGACCATCCCGAACGCGTCTTCGATGCGTTCTGGACCACCAAGTCACACGGGCTGGGCCTGGGCCTCAGCCTGAGCCGTTCGATGATCGAAGCCAACGACGGCCAGATCCGCGCCGAACGGCCGGCAGGCGGCGGTGCCTGCTTCGTGTTCGACCTGCCCATCGTCACGGATGCCCAACATGCGTAGGCCCGCTACCCCTGCCGTCGATCCGGCACCCATCGTGTATGTGGTCGACGACGATCCGTCGGTGCGCGCGGCGCTGGAAGACCTGCTGGCATCGATGGGCTTGCGGGTGCACGCCTTTGCATCCACCCAGGCGTTCCTTGAACACGACCTGGTAGACGCACCGGCCTGCCTGGTGCTGGACGTGCGCATGCCCGGCCAGAGCGGCCTGGAGTTCCACCGCACGATGGGCAACCATGGGTTGCGGCTGCCGGTGGTGTTCATCACCGGCCACGGCGACATCGCCATGGGTGTCAACGCAATCAAGGACGGCGCCATCGAATTCCTGACCAAGCCCTTCCGTGACCAGGAGCTGCTCGATGCTATCCACAGGGGCATCGAGATCGACCGCCAGCGCCGCCGCGACGGCGACGTGCTGGGCGCCCTGCAGCAGCGCTGGGATTCATTGAGCGCGGGCGAGCGCGAGGTGGTCGATGGCGTGGTGCGCGGCCGCCTCAACAAGCAGATCGCCGCTGACCTCGGGGTCAGCGAGATCACGGTCAAGGTGCGTCGTGCGCAGGTGATGCGCAAGATGGGCGCGCGCACCCTGGTTGACCTGGTACGCATGTACGACCGCCTGCAGGCGGGGACGCCATGAACGCCTACGTCGCCTTGCTGCGCGCGGTCAACGTCGGCGGCACCGGCAAGCTGCCGATGCGCGAACTGGTGGACATGTGCGAGGACGCAGGCTTCGCCGATGTCCGCACCTACATCGCCAGCGGCAACGTGGTGTTCCGCAGCCCGCTCGACGAGGCGGGCGTGCGCCAGGCCCTCGGCGAGCGGCTCAAGGTCTATGCTGGCAAGCCGGTGGGCGTGCTGGTGCGCTCGGCCAACGAGATCGCCGGCGTGGTGGCGCGCAATCCGTTTCCGCAGGCCGCCGGTAACCGTGTGGTGGCATTGTTCCTCGATGCCAGCCTCCCCGCCGATCCCTTGGACGGCGTGACCGGCCGGCGTGACGAACAGCTCGCACTCGGCACGCGCGAGATCTTCGTTCATTACGGTGCTGGCATGGCCGACTCGCGCCTGCGGATGCCCTATGCCCAGCAAGGCACTGCCCGCAACATGAACACGGTGGGCAAGCTTGCAGCGATGGCCGCCGCGCTGGCCTAGCCTGCCAGCATTTCTTGTGCAGCGGTGCTGAAGTCGAGTCTCAATCGACTGCTCAGCGCTTGCGCTCGATGGCGGCTGGAGCGCTTTGCTGACGCAACGGATCACGCCCGCTGCAGGCGACGCTTCAACCGCGTATCCATCAACCCCACGGCCAGCAGCACCGCACTGGTCAGCCAACCGGCGGCCAGCAGATGGCTGTGCGGCAAGACCACGCCCAACACGACCAGCGCCATGGCACCGAACAGATGCGAATACGGGGCGCGCCCGTACACAACGCGCTTGTAGAGGGCGCTGCCAAGCAGGTAGATCAACGGCCCGGCGGCCAGCACCGCTGCATATACCGGCGTCACCGCCGCTTCCGGGTGATCCATCACCAGGTCGTTGCCCACCGCGGTGGCGATGATGCCGGCGATCAGCAATGCATGCACATAATGGAAGTTGGCCCCCATCCGTCCGGGGTCTTCCGCGTGGGTGATGGCCTCTGTGGCATCGTGGCTGGAGATGCCGAAGTACAGCCACCACATGGCAATCGTGCCGGCGAAGGTGGCCAGCACCGCCGATACCACTTCAAGGTCCCAGTGCTCGACGTCGCTGAGCACACCCCCGGTGGCCAGCAACGTCTCACCCAGTGCGACGATGACGAACAGCTGGCAGCGTTCGGCCAGGTGCCCCCCCTCAATGGTCCAGTCGCGAGTGTGCGAACGACCCATGCCCGGGAACGCGAAGCCAAACATCGGCGAGATGTATTCGCAGGCCACCGCCATCGCCCACAGTGCCAGCCGCAGGTGGCCCTCGGCCGCCGCGCCGGCCAGCCAGAAACAGGCCGACACGCTGACCCAGGCCAGCATGCGGCGGAAGTTCGGCGCCAACGGATGGTTACGGCCGACCTCCAGCAACACGAACGCGGTGCGTCCGACCTGCATCGTGGCGTACGCCCCGGCGAAGATCCACGCACGATCGGCGAATGCCTCGGGAATGGACGAGGACATCAACAACGCCAGCAGCATGGTGCCGAACATCAGGCCCCGGATGCGCGGCGCCTCCGGGTCGAACCAGTTGCTGACCCAGCACGCGTATTGCCAGCCGAGCCAGACCGCGAACCACAGCACCAGGGTCTGCAGCACGCCGGCCAGGTCCAGGTGATGCAGCAGATGGTGGCTGAGCTGGGTGACCGCGAACACGTAGACCAGGTCGAAGAACAGTTCTTCGTAGGTCACGCGGGCATGATGGCCATCGCGGTGGCGCAGCGCGGGCAGGCGCAGTCGGGTACTCATGCAACTCCTTCAGCGCGCCAGGCGCCAGTACAGCAAACCGGCCAGCAGCGCCGGCACGGCGAACACCAGCAGCAGGATCGGCAGCTCCTCGCGTACTGCGTAACCGGCCCTGCTGACCCCCACCCACATGTTGGCCACGGCCACCAGCAGCCAGGTGGCGATGAAGGCGATCAGCGCCGTGGGCAGCTGCGAGGTGCCCACGCTCCAGAGGCGGCCAAACAGCAGGAACACCCCTAGCAGGAGCACGCCACCCAGCATCACCATGAGCACATGCATGGTCCACCTCCTTGAGCCTGAAAGCAGGCTAGCCCCGGCCGATTCTGCGCTCCAGCCTGTGGAGATGGATTCACAATCCACAGCAAGCGAACAATCCCTGCATCGACTGCGGCGGAGCTTATGGCAGCCATGAATTATTCGCGAAACGGCCGGCGCGGCCCGCGTGCTAGCTTCATCGGCCCCAGTCCAGACACCATTCTGCCATGCGCCTCTGCCTGACTACCCTCGCCCTGGCTGCCACGCTTGCCTTTGATGTCACTGCCGCCGACGAACCGCTGCCCCAGCTCCGGGCCTACACGGTGGACAGTTCATGGCTGCAGCCGATGGCACCGCTGCAGATTGCCGACCACACCTGGCAGATCGGCACCGAGGATCTGACCGCGCTACTGGTGCAGACCGCCGACGGTGCGGTGCTGCTTGACGGCGGCATGCCGCAGATGGCCGGTCACCTGCTGGACAACATGAAGGCACGCGGGGTGGCAGCACAGGATCTACGGCTGATCCTGCTCAGCCATGCGCATGCCGACCATGCCGGCCCGGTGGCGGAACTGAAGCGCCGTACCGGTGCGAAAGTGGTGGCCAACGCCGAATCGGCCGCGCTGCTGGCGCGCGGTGGCAGCAACGACCTGCACTTTGGCGACAGCATCACCTTTCCGCCGGTCAGCACCGACCGCATCATCATGGATGGCGAGGTGGTCAACGTGGGCGGCATCGCGTTCACCGCGCACTTCATGCCGGGACACACCCCGGGCAGCACTGCCTGGACCTGGACCGATACCCGCGATGGCAAGCCGGTGCGCATCGCCTATGCCGACAGCCTGAGCGCGCCGGGCTACCAGCTCCAGGGCAACGCCCGCTATCCCCGCCTGGTCCAGGACTACCGACGCAGCTTCGCCATGGTGCGCGGCCTGCCCTGCGACCTGTTGCTGACTCCGCATCCGGGCGCCAGCAACTGGAACTATGCTGCTGGCAGCAACGCCAGCGAGAAGGTACTGAGCTGCAAAGCCTACGCGGATGCGGCCGAGAAGAAGTTCGACGCGCAGTTGGCCAAGGAAACGGCCACGGCACGCTGATCCTGTAGAGCCGAGCCCATGCTCGGCTTGCCGGCCAAACACAGCCGAGCATAGGCTCGGCTCTACACAAGACGCGTCGGAGAGTGCCGGTCAGGACGACCGGCACCCTCCGTCCATCAGCCGCCCTGACCGTGCTGGGCAAACGGCTCGGTGCTGCCGTCGGTGCGCACCAGCTCGACGGTGTACGGCTGCACGTAGCCGTCCGGCATTTCCATGCCCGGCGAACCGGCTGGCATGCCGGGCAGCACCAGCCCGCGCGCGGCCGGGCGTTCGGCCAGCAGGCGCTTGATGTCCTCGGCCGGGATGTGACCCTCGACCACGTAACCGCCGATCTCGGCGGTATGGCAGGAGGCCTTGCCGACCGGCACGCCCAGGCGGACCTTGATTGGATTCATGTCATCGGCGTCGCGCACATCGACCTGGAAGCCGGCGGCCTTCAGGTGGTCGACCCAGATGCCGCAGCAACCGCAGCTGGCGGTCTTGTGCACGATGGCGACCGGCAAGGCTGGATCGATCTTGGCCGGGCTGGCCTGGGCCGGTGCCGGTGCTTCGCTGGCGACCGGTGCCGCGGAGGATTCTTCGGCGGCACGAGCGCAGGCGGTCGTGGCCAGCACGGTGCCCAGCAGCAGGCCGAGGGAAAGAGTACGGTTCATTGAGTGATTCCTTTGCAGAGGCGGGCAAAGCGGCCCGCCACCCACGCATTGAAGGCGCAGGTAGCGTCGAGAGAAAGTCGAACAGTCATGGCAGGCGCTTGAGGCCTGCATGAATTCACGCGATGGGGGGACGTAACGGATCCGGCATCAACGGGGGCGCGCGCTGCTGGCTACTGGCTGGAGCGGGCGCCCCGCGCCAAAGGGAGGCTGGTGTCCCGTTCAGCGTTGCCAACATGCCCAAGCACGCCGGCGGGCATTCGCACTGGCCACTCTGGCAAGCCGCCGGACCTGCATCATCGCAACACCCCGCCGAAGCTATCCCGGCCGAGTGCGGTGCCACGCAATGGTCCTGGCTGGCCGGACCGCTGTAGGAAGACGCGGCGAGCGCCAGCGCCGGTGCATTCAGCACCAGGGCAACAAGCAGCATCCATCGCAGTATGAGGCCAGGCAGGTTCACCCGCCGATGATAGCCGATGCACAACTGCACAGCATGGGGTGGCAGCGCCCACGCCCGCCTGGCAGCCACGCTGCCGACTTGCGCGACGGCCCCTGCTATGGCGAGATGGCGATCGTGGCCCACTGCCCTGCCATGCCCCTGTCCCTGACACGGAGTTTCTCCCATGAATGGATTCATGCGAACACTGCTTGTGATGCTGTTGTTGTCGTGCGCGACCATCGCCCACGCCGGTGCATCCGGTGAAGATGAAGCAAGCGAACGCGCAGAAGTCTCCCGGCAAGCAAAGCAACTGCTGGAGAAGCAGGATTTCGCCAGACTGGAGCAACTCGCCAGTCGTTACCGGGATACGGATCGCTACTTCAGCAGCGGTGTCTGGAAGCTCTCGGCGTACTACGTTGGCATCGGCTATGCCTTCAGCATGAGCAACCGTGACCCGGCCTACTGGCAAGGTCGCGAGAAACTCGTGCAGGCATGGATCTCGCGCTACCCCAGGTCGCCGTCGGCGCGGCTGGCCATGGCTGAGATGCTCAGCCGCCAAGGCTGGAGCATCCGCGGCCCCGGCTATGCAAATACGGTGAAGGAAGAGGACTGGGCACCGTTCAAGGCGCTGCAGCAGCAGGCCGTTGACTACCTGCTGAAGTACAAGGACATCGCCAGCACGGACCCGTACTGGTACGAGTCGATGGAACACCGGGCGATCGAACAGAGTTGGGATGCAGACCGCTTCTTCGCATTGCATGACGAAGGCATCGCGCGCCATCCAGGCTACTTCCCGCTCTACTTTGCTGCCGTGCGCTATTTCGCTCCGAAGTGGGGCGGCGATCCGGCTGGCCTGGAAGCCTATGCACGCAGGGTCATGGCTGCGGCCCCACCGCAGGACCAATACATGCTGTACGCCCGTATCTACTGGGTCGCCTCGCAGCGGGAGTACGAGGACCGTTTGTTCACCGAGTCGAAAGTGAACTGGCCGACCATGAAACGCGGCTTCGAAGACGTGCTGTCACGTTATCCCTCGCCATGGAACGTGCAATCATTCGCGTACTTCGCCTGCCAGGCCAACGATCCCGTCAAGGCCCGTGAACTGCTGGCGCAGATCCAGGAACCGATCGTTGGCGCCTGGCGGGATACCGCCAACTATTTCCGTTGCTCCTTTGCGCTGGATGAACCCAATCCACATGCCGGAAGCCCATAGGACTGGATTGATCCACTGCTAGGTGACCGCCGGCATCGCCCGCATCCGCACCGGGATCGACTTAGCTGCGGGGGTGCCGCTGATCCGGTCGTGGTAATCCAGCGGCAGCAACGGGTTCAGTTCGGGGTAGTAGCCGGCCAGCGCGCCGCGCGGCATCGGGTAATCGAGCACGGTCAAGCCTTCGATGCGTCGCTGCACGCCATCACTGCTGATCGTCTCCAGGCTGACCAGCGCCTCCTTCCGCAGCCCGCGCGCCAGCCGGTCCTCGATGTTCATGAACAGCACCATGCGATCGTTATACACGCCGCGATAGCGATCGTTGTAGCTGTAGATGGTGGTGTTGTACTGATCGTGCGAGCGCACGGTGGCCAGCCGCAGCATGTCGGGGTCGTGAACCGGATCACCCACGTCCAGGCCAGGCATCACCAGGATGTTGGCCTTGCCATTGGGCGTGGGCCAGACGCGGCGACGCGGCGGGATATCCAGATGGAAGCCGTGCGGCTGCTGGATGCGCTGGTTGAAGCCGGTGTAGATCTCCGGGTACACGGCCGCGATCAACTCACGGATGTGTGCGTAGTCGTGCATGCAGCCTGCCCAGTCGACCCTGCTGCGTGGCAGCGTGGCCATCGCCATGCGACAGACGATCTCGACCTCGGGCAACACATCGGGGCTGACCGGCTCGAGTACGCCCCGCGAGGCGGTCACATTGGACATCGCGTCTTCAATGGTGACGAACTGCTCGCCGGCCGGCGTGACGATGCGCTCCGAGCGCGCCACCACCGGCAGGATCAGCGCATCGCGGCCATGAACAAGATGCCCACGGTTGAGCTTGGTGGCGATACCCACGGTCAGGTCCAGGCCACGCATCGCCTCGTACGCGCGCGGTGTGTCAGGCACTGCATGGATGAAATTCCCGCCCAGGCCGATGAAAACCCTGGCGCTGCCCGCCAGCATCGCCTCGATCGACTCGACCACGTGATGGCCATGCTCGCGCGGCGGGTCGAAGCCGAATACCTGCTGCACGCGGTCCAGGTAGGCCGGCTTCGGCTTTTCATCGATGCCGACAGTGCGGTCGCCCTGCACATTGGAATGGCCCCGGATCGGCCCGATGCCAGCACCGGGCTTGCCGAAATTGCCACGCAGCAACAGCAGATTGGCGACCTGCTGCAGCAGGCGCGAGCCGTACTGGTGCTGGGTCAGCCCCATGCCGTAGCAGATCACGGTGGCGTTGGAGCGGATGTAGATCTCCGCACAGCGACGGATCTGCGCCTGCGAAATGCCGGACACCTGCACGATCTGATCCCAGTCCTGCGCCATCACGTCGTCGCGCAGCGCCTCCAGGCCCACCGTGTGTTCGGCGAGGAATGCATGGTCGAGCACACGCTCACCCTGCGCCTCGCGCTCGAACATCACCTTCATCATGCCCTTGATCAGGGCCAGGTCGCCGCCGATGCGGATGTGCACGAACTCGCTGCTGATCTCTGTCGAACCGAACGTGGCCATCTGCACCACGTCCTGCGGTTCTGCGAAGCGGATCAGCGCGCGCTCGGGCATCGGGTTGACCGCCACGATCGGGATGCCGCGTTTGCGTGCCTCCACCAGGTTGCTCATCATCCGCGGCGAATTGGTGCCGGTGTTCTGGCCAATCACGAAGATGGCCTCGGCGTGATCGAAATCCTGCAGCACGATGGTGCCCTTGCCCACCCCGATGGCCGGCGGCAGCCCGCGGCTGGTCGGCTCGTGGCACATGTTCGAGCAGTCCGGGAAATTATTGGTGCCGAACTCGCGCACGAAGATCGAATACAGGAACGCCGCTTCGTTGGGCGTGCGCCCGGAGGTGTAGAACTCGGCCTGGTGAGGACTGTCCAGTGCCCGCAGGTGACGGCCGATCAGTGCGAAGGCATCGTCCCAGCTGCACGGCACATAGTGATCGGTCGCAGCGTCGTAGCGCATCGGCTCTGTCAGCCGCCCCTGCATCTCCAGCCAGTAGTCGGTCTGCGCCATCAGCTCGGTCACGGTGTGCCGGGCGAACAGCTCACGACCGGCACGGAACTGCGTGGCTTCCCAGGCCAGTGCCTTCGCGCCGTTCTCGCAGAACTCCAGCTTCCTGCGTTCGTCGGCATCGGGGAACGCACAGCTGGGGCACTTGAAGCCACCGGGCTGGTTCATCGCCAGCAGCGCCTTCGACCCCTTGCCGATCACACTCTGCTGCAGCAGCACTTTGGCGGTGGCACCAGCGGCACCCCAGCCTCCGGCCGGCTGGTTGTAGGGCTTGTAGCGCGGCGGTTTCTGCTCGGACATGCTCGGGAACCTGGCGGAAGGAACGCAACAACGAACGGCACAACGCGGTCCGGCGGTGCATTCAGTGGCACGACCAGCCGCACAGTCAAGCACGGCCCGCGGCGCTTCGCCAGAGGGCACAGGCTGTTTTCAGCACAACCTGCCATGGCAACGGTTACAGCCGCGTCTGCGCGCGACCACTGCGCTATCCTCGAAACCGCAGGCGGTGGCCCGCCCGCGTTTCTCCCTTGTCCGGACGCGCTGCATGCCTGATTCGATCCCGCCGCACACCCCGCCTGCCGGCACCGCCCAACGCCCGTTGCAGCGCTGGCGCGGCGGCACGCAACAGCAGCAGGTCGACGTGGTGGCCGAGGAAGTGCCGGTGGCGCTGCGCTACAACGATGCCGCCTTTGCCGTGATGATGGCCACACCCTGTGATCTGGAGGACTTCGCACTCGGATTTTCGCTCAGCGAAGGCCTGATCAGCGCGCCCTCGCAGCTGCTGTCGATCGATATCCACCCACAGCTGGAAGGCATCGAGCTGCAGATGACCGTGGACGAGGCTGCGCCCGGCGCAAACCTCGACCCCGACAATGGGCGCCTGCTGCCCGGCCGTGGTGGCTGTGGCCTGTGCGGCACGCGCCAGCTGGAAGAAGTGCTGCGCCCACTGCCGCAGATCCGCGAGCGCCGCAGCTATTCCGCCACCGCCCTGCAGCGGGCGTTGGCCAGCCTGGCGCAGCACCAGCCGATGAATGCGGCAAGCGGCTCGATCCACGCCGCGGCCTGGGCCGACGCCAGTGGGCGCATCGGCTGGGTACGCGAGGACGTAGGCCGCCACAATGCACTGGACAAGCTGATCGGTGCCCTGCACCACAACGAACACGCCATCGAAGGCGGCCTGCTGGTGATTTCCAGCCGGGCCAGCTACGAGATGGTCAGCAAGGCAGTGCGCGCCGGCGCCAGCGTGCTGGCGGCGGTGTCCGCGCCGACCGCGCTGGCGATCGATCTGGCCCGCAGCGCCGGCCTGTGCCTGGTCGGGTTCGCGCGGGAAGGCGGGTTCAATGTGTATACCCATCCGGAGCGGCTGCAGGCGCACGACGGCCACGCCCGCTGAGGATGGCCGGGAGCACCGCGTCCCCCGGCCCGGTACACCTCAGCGCAGCGCGACCTTCGGGAAGTCCACCGGCACGTCGAACGCCACGTTGACGTAGTTGGTGAACAGGTTGAGCGCCACATGCGCGAGGATCTCGACGACCTGCTCATCATCGAAGCCAGCCGCGCGCAGCGCCTGCACGTCGCCGTCGGCGATCTGCGCACGCTGCTCGACCACCTTCAACGCGAAGTCGAGCGCCGCCGCAGTGGCCGGGTCGCTGGACTGGCCGATCTGCGCGGCAGCCATCTGCTCGCTGCTGGCGCCGGCCTTGCGGCCCAATGCCGTGTGCGCGGCCAGGCAGTACTCGCAGGCGTTTCGGTTGGCGATGGCCACGGCGATCTGCTCGCCCAGCAGCGGCGACAGGCGACCGCCGCCCAGCGCGCCGAACGAACCCCACATGCTCTGCAGGGCAGCCGGCGAGTTGGCCACGGCGCGGAACATGGCCGGGGTGGCGCCGAAGGCAGCGTGGACCTGGCCCAGCAGGGCCTGGCGGTCGGCGGTGGTGTTGGCGGCATCGATCAGGGGGACACGGGACATGGTGGATCTCCTTGGGAAAGCGCCCGGGATTGGACGACCCGCTCATCCTAGGTAGACTCCCTGGACGCAACATCCTCAATGCGCCACATATGTTGTCCATACGTCCATGAGCATGCGCGCCGCCACCCCTGCGCCAGATAGACTCTCCTCTCTGCTGGAACGCTTCCGGGTGCAGGCGGCCCTGTTCCACAGTGGCCCGCTGTGCGGGCAGCATGTCTTCGAGCCGCAGCCCGGTCGTGCGTTCCTGCACATCCTGCGCCAGGGTGAGATGGAAGTCCGTCATCCTGGGGGCGATAGCACGCTGCCCCGGTTGAAGATCGATACACCCAGCCTCCTGCTGTATCCGCAGCCGCTGCACCATGTGTTCTTCAACGCTCCGCTGGACGGCCCGGATTTCACCTGTGCCACGCTGGATTTCGATGGTGGCGCGCGCAATCCGATCGTGCAGTCGCTGCCACCGGTGATGGTGGTGCCGCTGGCCGCGATCACCGAACTGGATGACACCCTGCAGCTGCTGTTCGCCGAAGCCGATCGCCAGCGCTGCGGGTCACGGCTGCTGACCAACCGCCTGTTCGAGGTGGCGCTGATCCAGATCCTGCGCTGGGTGGTCGACCACCCGGATGCAGCCGGCGTCAGCCACGGGTTGATGCGGGGGCTGTCCGATGCGCGGCTGGCACGCACGCTGGTGGCGATGCACCAGGCACCGCAGGACGAATGGACGCTGCCGCGCATGGCCGCGACCGCCGGCATGTCGCGCAGCGCGTTCGCGGCCGTGTTCAAGGACGTGATGCAGGCAACGCCAGCCAGCTACCTGCTGGACTGGCGGCTGAGCCTGGCCTGCGCGCAGCTGCGGGCAGGCGTGGCGGTCAAGCAGGTGGCGATCGAGGTGGGGTTTGCCGATACCGCCTCGCTGTCGAAGGCGTTCCGCAAGCGATTGGGGGTATCGCCGAGGGCATGGCTGGCCGCGAGCGCCGCGCAGGCTGGGCAGACGCGCGAGCGGTAGAGTCGACTGTCAGTCGACTAGCGCGCGAAGCGCGGGGTTTTCGTTGTCTGACCGAAGGGCAGTCGACTGACAGTCGACTCTACCGAAGCGCATTTTCGTGGCCTGACCGAAGGGCAGCCGACCAGCGGTCGGCTCTACCACGGGCGATGTCTGCGCGCCGGCGGGCCGCTCAACTGGACGTTCCGTCATTCTCGCTGTCGAAGGCGTTCCGCAAGCGGCTGGGGGCCAGGCTGGGCAGACGCGCGAGCGGTAGAGTCGACTGTCAGTCGACTATCGCGCGAAGCGCGGGGTTTCGTTGTCTGAGCGAAGAGCAGTCGACTGACAGTCGACTCTACAAGTGCGGTGATCCGTCAGACTTCGCCAACAGCCCGGCGATGCGCTCGGCAACACGGGCGCGCACGCCTTCATCCAGCTGGCCCTGGTACATCGCCTCGTAGATCCACAGGCCATCGGCAGCAAGCCGCGCCACGAAATTGTCGAGCGCTGCGCTGTCTTCCGCTGTACCCGCCTCCGGCGGCAGCGGTGCCCAGCGACGCACCGCCGGTCCCCACGGGCGCTCTTCGGCGTCCGGGTCGGCCGATTCCAGCATGAACATCAGTTCGGCACGGGTGGCGCTCTGGGCAGACACGCGCACGAAGGTCTGGTAACGCTCCAACGCAGTGGCCTGCTCGGCGGTCTTGCCCAGCAACGCTTCCATCGACGTCTCCCAGGCCTGCACCAGGTGCTCGTCGATGCCGCGCAGCAGCGCCTCGCGCGACGGGAAGTGGTACAGCAGGCCGCCGCGGGTCAGCTTGGCCTCGGCCGCCACCGACTCGAAGGTGACCGCACGCACGCCGTCACGATTGATCACGTTGACGGCGGCGTCGAGGATGCGGTCGCGCTTGCTGGTTCTCATTGCCTCATTTTACGCGATCGGCCGCGCCCTCGCGGCTGCCGACGCGGCCGCGCAGCAGGCGCGCGATGATCGCCGCACCCAGCGCCAGCACCGCCGTGATCACCAGCAGCACGATCTGGTAGCCACGGTCATACGCGGCCGCAGCCAGTGCGAACCACTCGCCCTGCCCGCTCTCGCGCGCGGCATGCAGCGCCTGGGTGAAACCCTCGCGGGCAAGCGCGGGCATATCGGCCGAGACCGGCAGGAACGCGCTGTACATTGCGGCACTCAGGCTGCCCAGCGTCGCCACCGCCAGCAGGCCACCGAACTCATAGGACACTTCTTCCACCGACGAGGCCATGCCCGCACGGTGCGCCGGCACGTTGTTGAGGATGGCGGTGGACGCCACCGAGATGGCCGAACCCATACCGAAGCCGGTGATGGCCATGCCAGCCACCACCCAACCAAGGCCGAGCGGGAAACCGAACGCCACCACGCCGACGCCCAGCGCACCTCCGGCCAGGCCACCACAGATCAGCGGGCGCAGGCCAACCCGGTGCAGGATGCTGCCGCCGAGCAGCGCACTGGGCAGGCTGCCCAGTGCCGCCACCGACACCAGCAGGCCCGCCTGCAGCGGCGTGAAACCTGCCACCAGCTGGAAGCGCTGCGTGGTGACCAACTGCAGGCCGGCCATCGCGAACAGGGTGAACACCGCCGACAGCGTGCCGGCCAGGAACGCCGGATTACGGAAGATCGCAAAGTCCAGCAGCGGGTACGGCAGCTGCTGCTGGCGGCGCGCGAACGCCGCACCGCTGATGACGGCCAACACCAGCGCGCCTGCGCCCAGCGCATATGAGGGCGGCGTGGCGATCAGCGACTTGATCGCCAGCACCAGGCCGGACAGTGCAGCCAATGCCAGCACTGACGACACCAGGTCCCATGGCCGCGAGGTGTCGCGCCGTCCTTCCGGCGCCAGCAGCAGCGTGGCCACGAACGCGACCACCACCACCGGCACGTTGATCAGGAACACCGAGCCCCACCAGAAGTGCTGCAGCAGCCAGCCGCCAATGATCGGGCCGAGCGCCGCACCGACAATGGCGACCGAACCCCAGATCGCGATGGCGATGTTGCGTTCGCGTTCTTCGTGGAAGCTCAGTCCGATCAACGCCAACGTGGCCGGCATCATCGCTGCGGCACCGATCGCCAGGAATGCACGCGCGGCAATCAGCTGCGTTGCGGAGTCAGCGAACGCCGCTGCCAGCGAGGCCACGCCGAACACCACCAGGCCGATCAGGAACATGCGGCGGTGGCCGAAGCGGTCGCCCAGCGTACCCGCACCCAGCAGCAGACCGGCCATCACCAGCGGATAGGCGTTGATGATCCACAGCGCCTGGCCGGCACTGGCCGAGAGTTCTTCGGTCAGCGTGGGCAGTGCGGTGTAGAGCACGGAGTTGTCGAGCGTGACCAGCAGCAGGCCGGCGGCGACGGTGAACAGCAGTGCCCAGCGACGGGCACGCGACAGGGCCGGAGCACCGGCCAGGGGCTGGGACAAAGCCATGGGAGAACCTGGTGGGGTGGAGTACGATCATAACTATACAGGATGTCCTGTATAGTTATGAAAACAGCACCACCGATTCAGATTGGGGCCCGGGCAATGTTCATGTTGTCGTGCCCCTCATGCTGGGTCGTGCCCGGTGTCAGGGATCATCACCGGCAATCTTCCGGCAGCGCGGCAATCGCCGATACCACTGCCGCCTGCATGCCCTTCCCCACGGCCATGTCCAGTTCCCCGCCAGTTCCCCCATGCTGGCGCCGCAGCTCGTCCTCGCACAGGCCGCGCACCCGCGCACGGGCATTCGCGCGCAGGCTGCTGCACCGCCAGTCGGCGCCACCCAGCGGCAGCACCGAATACACCACGCTGTTGCAGGCGTTGCCGGCACGCTGCTGCAGCGACAGTCCACCAAAATCCCGCGGTTCGCTGCTGCGTTGCGGGTCGAAGTAGCTGTCCGGAAACGTGCGCGCATACTGTTCGATGTCCACGGCCATGCTGCGCCCACCGGCCAACGGCATCTGCAGCGGCTGCCGGCACGGCGTCGCATCGGCGCGGTGCTGGATGTACTGGTAGATCGGCCGGTCCAGCGATGGGTCCTGCTGGGTCACCGCGCTGACTGCCGCCAGCACCGGCAGCGATGCACGATTGGCCATGCGCGCCAGCAGCCCCGCCTGCGCCGGCTGGCAGCGGTCGCGCAATGTTGCTGCGAGCAGGAAGAGCACGTCGTTGCGAAACGCGGGGTCATCACCCAGACGCTGTTCGATACGCTGGCTGGCATCGGACGCCGGTGCCGGAAACGCGACTGCCGGCGGAGCAGCGGGTGCCGCCCGCCGCTGCCACCACACCAGCAGCACAACTGCGCCCAGCAGCACCGCGGTAGCCATGAGCCATCGCCTGCGCATCAGTTGCGGATCGCCGTCAGCGTGGCTGCCGCGGCATCGTAGGACGCGCTGGCGATGTCCGCGTCGAAACGCTTCACCTGCAGGCGGCCGGCAAGCCGGTACGGATCCCACAGATCGCCCAGCGCGATCGGTGTCGCCAGGGTCACGTGGATGATCTGGTTGGGTGGCGGCGGCGGCACATGGATGCACGCGCCGTAGAACGGCACGAACAGCAGTTCATCGACCAGGCCGGCATCGTTGGTGCCGAGCGGCACCACATAGCCATCCAGATCCACCGCGCGACCGTCGACAGCATCGACCACGCGCGAGGAGCCGAACTGCTTGGCCCGGTCCGGGCTGGAATGGTCGATCTCCAGCCCCGGTGGCGTGCCCGAGCCGGTGTCGTCGATCAGGCCACCCACGCCCTCCATGCCATTGCGTGACAGGCCGATCTGCGGGGGTGGGCGCTGGTAGGTCACTTCGTCGGGTCGCAACGCGTCCCAACGGTCGATGGGGGCTTCGGCCGTGGCGGAGGGCGCCGGCTTGTCCTGCGGCGTGACCACCACGGCATCGCCGCCCGGCGCCGTACAGCCTGCCAACCACAGGCATCCCACCGCCAGCAACAGGTGACTACGGTTCATAGGGCCTCAGCTGTGCGTCACGCATGGTGTAGGCCGAACCGGCCAGATCGTCATCCAACCGTTCGGCGCGCAGGGTGCCTGCCAGGAAGAACGGTGAGTACATGTCCGGCATCTCGATCGGGCGCGGCAGCACTACGTGCACGATCTGGTTCGGTGGCGGTGGTGGCACGTGGATGCAGGCGCCGTAGTACGGCACGAACAGGAATTCGGTCAGCCGCCCGTCCTGCGCGTTGGCCAGTGGCACCACGTAACCCGGCAGGCGCACCGGCCGCTGCAGGACCGTGTCCACCGTGCGGAAGGTACCGAACTGCGGCATGCGCCGGCTGCCGTTGTGCTCGACCTCCGGGCCCTCGCCCCGCTCCAGCGCGGCCAGCTCGTCCTTGGGCATCATCTGCAACCAGTCCAGCTCCTGCTCCACAGCGCCTGCAGGGTCATCGCGGTCGACGACCGGCGAGGGTGGCAAGGCCTGTACGCCGGTATCCACCGGCCGCTCACAGGCGGCCAGCGCCAGCACCATTGCCACTACCCGCATCCATCGCATGCTCAGCCTCCCGGTGAAAGGCCATCGGCCAAGGTGCGCCGGTAAGCGAGCAACGCCGGCACCAGCCCGGCTACGGCGCTGATCAGCAGCACGCCCGCAGCCCATGCCAGTTCACGGCCATCCGGCCAGACATGGGTGATCGACAGACCGAAGGTGGCCAGTACCCAGCCGCGCCCGGCAATGCTGGCGACCACCAGCAGCGACAGGGCCAGCACGCAGGCCACCGCACTGGTCGCCACCGCCTCCACCACCAGCAGGCCAGCGATGTAACCCGGTCGCGCGCCGGTGGCACGCAGGATGGCCATCTCACGCCGCCGCTCCTGCAGGGTGGAGACCAGCAGCGCCACCAGCGAGCCCATGCCCAGCAGCACCACCATTGCACTGATCAGCTGCAGGGCTCGCTCGGCGGTGCCCAGCGACTGCCACAGCTGCTGCAGGGTCACGCCGGGCAGGATCGCCAGCATCGCCTCGTCCGGATACTCGTTGATCCTGCGCTGTACCGAGAACGTGGAGATGCGCGAGTTCAGGCCGAGCATGAAGGCGGTGATGCTGGTCGGGGTCAGGTCCAGGTGGCGCGCCTGCTCGGCGCTGACGCTCTGGCTGCGCAGCTGCACGCCCGATCGCCAGTCAACATGGATCGCCTCGATGGCCGGCAGCGAGACCAGCAGCGACGAATCCACCGGCGTGCCGGTGCGCTGCAGGATGCCGGCAACGCGGAACGGCTTGTCGGCATGCGTGGCCAGCGTGACCGCGCCGGTGCCGTGCGCCAGCACGATCTCGTCGCCGAGGCCGACCTTCTGCGCGCGAGCCACCTCCGCGCCGATCACCGCGTCATACAGATCATCGAAGGGCCGCCCCTGTGCAAAGGCCAGCGCGTGGCCGGAACCATAACGATAGTGTTCAAAGTAGCCGCCAGTGGTACCCACTACCCGGTAGCCGCGCCAGGAATCGCCCAGCGACAACGGCACCGACCACTTCACCTGCGGCAATGCGGACAGCTCCTGGTAGGACTGCCAAGACACGTTGTTGGTCGGGTCGCCGATATGGAACACCGAGTACAGCAGCAGGTTCACCGGTCCCGAGCGCGCACCAACGATCAGATCGGTGCCCGATACGGTGCTGGCAAACCCCTCGTGCGCCTGCGTGCGTACACGCTCGACGCCCAGCAGCAGCACCACGCTGAGGGTGATGACCAGCACGGTCAGGCCCACGCTCAACGCGCGGCTGCGCAGGCTGGCCCAGGCAAGCTCAAGCATGGCCGGCACCTGCCTGGTTGATCTCGGACAGTGAAATGGTGCGGTCGAACAACGGCTGCAGGCTGTCGTCATGGCTGACCACCAGCACCGTGGTGCCGGCCGCCTGGCACTGCGCGGACATCAGCTGCAGGAAGGCGGTCGCCGCTTCGCGGTCGAGCGCCGAGGTGGGCTCATCGGCCAGCAGCAACGTCGGACGGCCGATCAGGGCGCGCGCTGCCGCCACGCGTTGTTGCTGGCCAACACTGAGCGTACCCGCCCGCCGCTGCATCAGCTCAGGATTGAGCTGCAGGGCCTGCAGCAGGCGGGCGATCTCGGCATCCAGCGGCCCGCTGATGCGTGCGCTGCGCAGGCGCGAGAAGCGCAGGCCCAGCGCGATGTTGTCGCGCACGGTGAGGAACGGCAGCAGATTGAACTGCTGGAAGATCACGCCCAACTGGTCGGCACGGAAACGATCCCGCGCCGCACCCCCCATGTCCTGCAGTGCGTGGCCGGCCACCTCGACACGCCCCTTGCCGGGCAGCAGCACGCCCGCCAGCAGGCCCAGCAGGGTGCTTTTGCCGCCACCGCTGATGCCGCGCAGCAACACGCTGCTGCCCTGCTCGACCCACAACCGCGGGATGTCCAGCACCAGCCGCGTGCCGTAGCCGAACTGCACGTCTTCCAGCGAGATCACCGGTGCCGCGCTCACGGTGCCAGCACCACGCGCAGGTTGTCAGGCGTCAGCACACTGCGGTTCTGGCCATTGGCGGTTGCACTGTTGACGATGACTTCGTGCAAGCCCGGGAACAGCACGGGCAAGCGCACGACGATCGCCCGCAGCTCGGCAGGTTTGGCACAGTGGTACTGCAGCGTTGCGCTGAAACCTGCGTGCCGGTGCTGTCCCGGCGGCGGCGCGGCGGCCGTCGCGTCGAAACCCTCCGCATCGGCTTTACCGGTGGCCAGACGGCACTCTGCAGCGGTGGGCAAGGTGACCCAGTTGCCGCCCTTCAGCAATGACGTCGCCCGTGCCAGCGCGGCCTGCTCGGCTGCATTGGCGGGCGGCCGCTCGTAATCGAGGATGCCGATGCCGGGGGCCTGAAGGGCGAATTCCAGGGTTTGCTGGTCAAGCGCAACATCCACTGTTGCCTGGCCATGCACGTGCGGTGCGTGCTGGCGGATGTCATGGGCCTGTGCGGCGCTGGCAGCCAGCAGCAGGAATAGAACAGCAGGAAGCTTCATGGGGGAGTCTCCAATTGTTACTATGTAACATTATGGACCATATCCCCACGACGCCCGCAAGGGCCTTGGCCCAGCCGCCAACTTCGGCACGCTGGCACCCCCGCTTCGATCTTGCCGGTGCCTGGCTGTCCCTGGCCTGCGCCGCCCACTGCATCGCCCTGCCCCTGCTGCTGGCCTTCGTACCGGCAGCGATGATGGCGCTGCGCTCGTTCCAGCATCCCGGCCATGGCGCGATGACATTGCTGCTGATGATGTCGCGCTGGGAGTGGCTGTTCGCGCTGCTGGCCTCCTCGCTGGCCTTGGCGAGCACCTCGGCCGGGGTGCACCGGCACGGGCGCTGGCAGCCCCTGCGGCTGGCCTGCGCCGGCGCCATCCTGCTGCTGTCGGCCTCTCTGTATCTGCCGCTGAAGGAATCGCTGCTCTGGCATGGCGTAGCGACAGCCAGTGGTGGCGCGCTGCTGGCGTTCGCTCACATCGGCAACCGGCGCGCGCTGCGCAAACGATAGTGCCGGCCGCTGGCCGGACGGAAAAACACCATCCACGCAGGGCGTGGATCTACTGATGCACTTCCGGCAGCCGGCCAGCGGCCGGCTCTACCCCGCCTTATTCGTCAAACGGACGCTGGCCGAGCGTCTGCGTCACGTGGTCGACGAAACAGGTGATGCGGGCGGCCAGCGCGGTGTTGCGGTAGTACACCGCATTGATCGGCTGCCGCACCTCCTGCGTCTGCTTGGCGAACAGCTGCACCAGGCGGCCCTCACGCCGATCCTGGCGGGTCAGGAAGTCGGACAGGCAGGCGATGCCCAGCCCGGCCACCGCCATCTGCCGCAGCGTCTCGCCGCTGGATGAAGCGATCGCCGGCGCGATCACGAAAGGGCCGCCATCGGCATCGTGTAGTGGCCATTCGTTCAACGAACTGGGCTGGGTAAAACCCAGCAGGTCGTGCTCGCGCAACTGCTCCACGCGCGTCGGCGTGCCGTGCCGTCGCAGGTACTCGGGGCTGGCCACCACGCGGATGCGGCTGTGACCGATCGGTCGCGCATGCAGGGTGGAATCGCGCAGCACGCCGATGCGGAACGCCACATCGGTGCGCTTTTCGATCAGGTCGGTGATGCCCTCGTTGGAATTCAGCTCCAGCTCCACCTGCGGGTAGCGCTCGCGAAAGCCCTCCAGCAGCGGCACGATCACGTGCAGCATGAACGGCGTGGCGGCGTCCACGCGCAGGCGCCCGACCGGCTGCAGCCGCCGCGCGGCCATCTGTTCCTCGGCCTCGTCCACCGTGGCCAGGATCGTGCGCGCGTACTCCAGGAACGCCGCGCCCTCTTCGGTCAGTTCCAGCCGCCGCGTGGTCCGCCGCAGCAGCGTGGTCTGCAGCTTGTCCTCCAGCCGCGCCAAGGTGCGGCTGGTGGCGGAGATGGTCAGCTCCAGCTCTTCGGCCGCGGCCGTGATCGAACCGCTGTCGACCACGGCCACGAAGGCCTTCAGCTCATCCAGGGTGGTTTTCATTTTTTACCTCGGCGCAAAAGCATTTCCCGTATACACGGCTTAATCAACAAATGTAAAGCGCCCACACTTCGCCCTGTCCCGAGCCCACCGGCTCTCAACGAAGTCCCTGGAGTCCATCATGAGCGTTCCTTCCTTTGGCGTCGGCACCTTCCGCCTGACCGGCCAGACCGTCATCGATTCGGTGCGCAACGCCCTCGACGTCGGCTACCGTGCGATCGATACCGCGCAGATCTATGGCAACGAAGCCGAAGTCGGCCAGGCCATCGCCGAATCCGGCGTCCCACGCGACCAGCTGTTCCTGACCACCAAGATCTGGGTGGACAACTACGCCGCCGACAAGCTGATCCCGAGCCTGCGCGACAGCCTGGCCAAGCTGCGCACCGACTATGTCGACCTGCTGCTGATCCACTGGCCGGCGCCGGGCAATGGCGTTGAACTGCGCGAGTACATGACCGCGCTGGCCGACGCCAAGACGCTGGGCCTGACCCGCCAGATCGGTGTGTCCAACTTCAACATCGAGCTGACCCGGCAGGCCATCGAGGTGGTCGGTGCCGGCGAGATCGCCACCAACCAGATCGAACTGAGCCCCTACCTGCAGAACCCGGCACTGACCACCTTCCTGCAGGACCAGGGCATCACCGTGACCTCCTACATGACCCTGGCCTACGGCAAGGTGCTGAAGGATCCGGTGCTGGCCACCATCGCCGGCAAGCACCAGGCCACCGTGGCCCAGGTTGCGCTGGCGTGGGCGCTGCAGCGGGGTTACTCGGTCATTCCGTCCTCGACCAAGCGCGAGAACCTGGCCAGCAACCTGCTCGCCCAGGACCTGCACCTGGATGCCGATGACATGGCCGCGATCGCCGCGCTTGACCGCAACGGCCGCGAAGTCGATCCGCCGGGCCTGGCCCCGGCCTGGGACTGAGGAGCCTCGCCATGGGCAGTGCGTTGGCGCGGCTGCAGGCCGGTGGTTTCAGCATCGGCATCGAAGCACCGCTGGACAATGACTGGACGCCGCTGGGCGAACAGGCACGACGCGCCGCGCGACGCCTGCCCGGCGAACCGGACCTGCAGCGCCATGCAGAACTGGCACGCTTGGCCGACCGCCTCGGCTTCCGTGCGCTGTGGGTGCGCGACGTACCGGTGTACGACCCGGCCTTCGGCGATGCGGCGCAGGTGTTCGAGGTATTCAGTTACCTCGGCTACCTGGCCGGCATCACCAATGACATCCTGCTGGGCACCGGTGCGGTGGTGCTGCCGATCCGTGAGCCGTTGCTGACCCTGAAGTCGGCGCGCAGCGTGCAGCGGCTGAGCGGAGACCGCCTGCTGCTGGGCGTAGCCAGTGGCGACCGCCCGGTGGAGTACCCGCTGTTCGGCCGCGATTTCGACACGCGGGGCAGCCGCTTCCGCGAGCAGATCGCATTGCTGCGCGAAGGCGCCGCCGCGCACCTGCCGCAGGGCTTGGACGTGCTGCCTGCGGTTGGCCCGGCCCTGCCGTTGTTCGTGGCAGGCCTGGCCCAGCAGCAACCGGCGTGGATCGGCCAGCACATGGATGGCTGCCTGGCCTACCCGGGCACGCCACAGGACCATGCGCAGCGCGTGGCGGCCTGGCGCGCCGTGGCCGGCAACAAGCCGTATGCCAGCTTCATCCACCTGGACCTGGTGGCCGATGCCGATGCCCCGCTGCAGCGCTGGCGCTTTGGGCTGCGCGGCGGCCGCAAGGCCCTGCTGGCCGAGCTGCACGCCATGCAGGCGGCCGGTGTCGACCACATCGGCCTGCAGTTCCGCCGCAACGAACGGCCGTTGGCCGAGACCTTCCACGAGATCGCCGAGTACGTGCTGCCGCACTTCCCGGCCCATGCCGACGCCGCTGCGCCGCATGCCCCGCTTGCCGCCCCCGCGACGGCCTGACAGTTACCGGAGCTTTGCCATGAAGATCAAGACCCTGGCCGCGCTTGCGCTGGCCACCCTGCCGCTGTCCTTCCAGGCCACCGCCGAGGACTGGTACCCCTCTGCCTACGGCGCCAACGACGAGATCGGCGCCGCCAACCTGCTCACCACGGACGTGGTCAAGCACGCGGTATCGCTGGTCAGGACCGGCAAGACCTATCCGCTGGCGGTGCCGGTGGACAAGAACCTGCCCGCGTTCCGCCACCGCAGCTTCCGCCTGTACAACGTGCAGGTCGGCCAGCAGGCCGGCACGTCGCTGGGCCCCAACAAGTTCACCTTCAACGACGAACTGGTGAACGCCTGGACCGGCGTTGGCACCCAGCTCAACGGCATCGGCCATATCGGCATCAACAACGTCTACTACAACGGCAACAAGGCCGCCGACTTCGTCACCGTGGACGGTGTGCGCAAGCTCGGCGTCGAGAAGGTGCCGCCAATGGTCACCCGCGGCGTCGTGCTGGACATGACCGCGTACTACGGCAAGGCGATCGTGCCCGGTGGCACCGAGTTCACCGTGACCGACATCCAGGCCGTGCTGAAGAAGCAGGGCCTGAGCCTGCGCAAGGGCGACGTGGTGCTGTTCAACACCGGCTGGCTGGAACTGATCGGCAAGGACGACAAACAGTTCCTGGAAGTGGAACCGGGCATCGGCATGGAGGCGGCGAAGTGGCTGGCCGACCAGGGCATCGTCGCCTTCGGTGGCGACACCTGGGCCTCGGAGGTCTACCCGAACCCGAACGGTGCCGAGGAGTTCCCGATCAACCAGTACATGCTGGCCAAGCGCGGCATCTACAACCTGGAGCTGATCGACAGCCGTGCGCTGGTGCGCGACAAGGCCTGGGAATTCCTGTTCGTGCTCGGCCAGCCGCTGTACGTCGGCTCGACCCAGGTCAACATAAACCCGGTGGCGATCCGATGAACGCGGCGTCCACCCTGCCACTGTTCGCCGGCCGCCGCTTCCGCGTCAGCTATGACGGCCTGACGGCAGACAACGCATACAGTGCCGATGGCCGCCATGTGCAGTATGCCATCGTCTCTGGCGCCTATGCCGGTGCACAGGGTGAAGCCGCCTGCGAGTGGCAGCAGATCAGCGACGGGGTCTATGCCATTTCGTGGCAGGAAGCCGATGGCGCTACGGTCGTGCATGTCGATGACTTCGCGTGCGGGCATTCGCTGGCCTGGTTCACCGCCACCGATGGCAGTTTCCATCGCATGCAGGGGCCGCTGCACGCGCTGTGATGCCGGCCAGCGGCCGGCACTACCCCCTGCGGTCGGACAGCTTCGCGTGCCGCTCCGGTAGTGCCGGCCGCTGGCCGGCAACCCCGGTCTGCTCGAACACCCCGGCCACCCAGTCGATGAACACCCGCAAGCGCGGCGACGGCGTGCGGTTGCGCGGGTAGACCAGGCTCAACGGGCTTGGGGTCGGCGGCGCGTCCGGCAACAGCTCCACCAGCTGCCCGCGCGCGATATACGGGTCCATCCGGTAGCGCGGAGCCTGGATGATGCCCAGGCCCGCCAGCGCGGCGCCGAGGAACGCATCCGCACCGGACACACGCACCCGCGCCGGCAGCGGCACGTAGCGTACCTGCCCGCCCTGCTGGAACTCCAGCGGAATCAGCTGGCCGGTGGCGCTGGAGCGATAGCCGACCATCTGGTGGCCGTCCTGCAGGGCATCGATGCTGCCCGGCGCGCCGCTGACCTGCAAATAGCTTGGCGAGGCCACCGTCACCTCGCGCAGCATCGTCAACCGGCGCGCCGCCAGATCGCTATCGGCCAGCGTCCCCACCCGCAACGCTGCATCCACGCCTTCGCGCAGCAGGTCGACATAGCGGTCGCCTTCGCTGACGTCCAGTTCGATCTCCGGGTAGCGCTGCAGGAAGTCCGGCAGCTGCGGAAACAGCAGGTGCCGGCCCAGCGTGCCGTGCACTTCAATGCGCAAGGGGCCGCGCGGCGGCGCGTCACGGAAGGCGGCCTCGGCATCGTCCATGTCGGCGATCAGGCGCAGGCAACGGCCATAGAAGGCCTCGCCTTCCAACGTCGGCACCACCAGCCGCGTGGTCCTGTGCAGCAGGCGCACGCCCAGCCGCTGTTCCAGCGCCTTGATCGCGTCGGTCACCGTGGCCCGCGGCAGGCCGAGGTCCTCGGAGGCCCGGGTGAAGCTACGGCGCTCGACGATACGGACGAAGGCGCGCATGGCCGTAAAGCGGTCCATTGTTCGGCTATCCGGATGATGTTGGCGGATTATGCAGGATTATCCGAACGTGCGATGGCGCGAACATGGCCCTGCGCCGCTCCGGCGCGCCCCAGTGGAAGCCACCATGACCCTCTCCCCCGCCCGCTCTGTCGCTCTGGTCACCGGCGGCTCCCGTGGCATCGGCGCGGCCATCTCCCGCCGCCTGGCCGCCGATGGCCACGCGGTCGCGATCAACTATGCGGGCCGCCGCGACGACGCCGAAGCCTTGGCGGCCGAACTCGACGCAGCCGGCGCGCAGGCCATCGCGCTGCAGGCCGATGTGGCCGATCCGCAGGCGGTCTACCAGCTGTTCAACGCCATCGAGGCCCGTTTCGGCGGCATCGACGTGGTGGTCAACAGCGCCGGCGTATTGCAGCTGGCGCCGCTCGCCGACACCGACGACGCCCTGTTCGAGCGGGTGATCGGCATCAACCTCAAGGGCGCCTTCAACGTGCTGCGCGAAAGCGCGCGACGGGTGCGCGACGGCGGGCGCATCGTCACGCTGTCCACCAGCGTGGTCGGGACCCGGCTGGAGAACTACAGCGTGTATGCGGCCAGCAAGTCGGCGGTGGAGACCATGGGCGCGATCCTCAGCAAGGAGCTGCGCGGGCGCAACATCACCGTGAACGCCGTGGCGCCGGGCCCGACCGCCACCGATCTGTTCCTGGATGGGAAATCGCCCGAGCTGATCGAGCGGTTGGCGAAGATGAACCCCCTGGAGCGGCTGGGTACGCCGGAGGACATCGCCGGTGCGGTGGCGTTCCTGGTTGGTGCCGATGGCGGGTGGATCAACGGCCAGGTGCTGCGCGCCAATGGCGGGATGGTGTAGTCCGCACAGGTGGCATCCACGCATGGCGCGACGCCCTTGTAGAGCCGAGCCCATGCTCGGCTGCTCTTCGCGCAAAGGCCAGAAGCAGCCGAGCATGGGCTCGGCTCTACAGGTAGGTCAGGCGATGCGCGCCTCGCGGCGGCGATGCACCCAGTAGTACAACGTGGGCAGTACCAGCAGGGTCAGCAGCATCGCCGACAGCAGGCCGCCGATCACCACCACCGCCAGCGGTTTCTGGGTCTCGGCACCAATCGCATGCGAGGTGGCCATCGGCAGCAGGCCGAACATCGCCAGCAGTGCGGTCATCAGTACGGTGCGCAGGCGCTGCAGCGAGCCCTGCACGACCGACTGCAGCAGGTCCATGCCCTGCTCGCGCAGCTGCGCGAAGCGACTGAGCATCACCACCCCGTTCAGCACCGCCTGCCCGAACAATGCAATGAAGCCGATCGCCGCCGACACCGACAGTGGAATCCCAGTCAACCACAGGGCGAGGATGCCCCCGATCATCGCAAGTGGCACGTTGGCCAGGATCAGCGCGGCGCTGCTGATGTCCTTGAAGGCATCGAACAGCAGCACGAAGATGATCAGCACCGACAGCGGAATCACCCAGCCCAGCCGCTTCATCGCACGCTGCTGGTTCTCGAACTCGCCAGACCACTCCAGCCGGTAGCCGTCCGGCAGCTGCACGTTGGCGTCCACGCGCTTGCGCATGTCGGCCACCACGCTGCCCATGTCACGGCCGGCGATGAAGATGCTCACGGCCTTGACGCGCTGTGCGTTCTCGCGCGAGATGTTGATCGCGCCGCTGGCCATGCGGAAATCGGCGACGTCGGACAGCGTCACCGTGTGGCCATCGCCGATGCCGACCGGGACCGTGCGCAACTGTTGCAGGTCACGGTCGGCGTCGTCCAGGCGCAGCGTGATCGGGAACCTGCGGTCACCTTCCCACAATTCACCGACCTGGCGCCCGCCCAGTGCGGTCTCGATCACCTCGTCGATGTCGCGCACGTTCAAGCCATAGCGCGCGGCGCGGTCGCGATCGATCTCGATCTGCAGCTGCGGCAATGAACCGTCACGGTCGATGAAGGCACTCTCTACGCCCTCCACGCTACGCACCTGTCCCAGGATCGCCTGCGCCTGCTGGTTGAGCACGTTCAGATCCGAGCCGCTGACCTTGATCACCACCTGGCCCTTGATCTGCGAGATGCTCTCCAGGATGTTGTCGCGCACCGGCTGCGAGATCGAGAACTCCGGCCCCGGAATGCGCTGCTCCAAGGTGCGCTGCAGATCGCTCACCAGCTGCCGCTTGTCCACGCCCTTCGGCCATTCCTTCTCAGGCTTCAACGCCACCAGCGCCTCGATCTGGTTGGCGCCCTTGGCATCGGACCCGTCTTCCGGGCGCCCCAGCTTGGCCACCACGGTCGATACCTGCGGGAACGTGCCCACCAGCTCGCGGATGCGCCGCGACTGCTGCTGCGCTTCGGCCAGGCTGGTGCTGGGGTCGAGCGTGGCGGTCAGCCAGATCGAGCCTTCGTCCAGCTCCGGCAGGAACTCCGAACCCAACCGGGTACCCAATGCCAGCGTGCCGACCAGCAGCGCAACTGCGGTCAGTACCACCGCACGCGGGCGGGCCAGTGCGCGCTCCAGGACCGGCCGGTACCAGCCGGTCAGGCGGTCCATCAGCGGATTGCCGTCGCGCATGCGGTCGCGCCGCAGCCACCAGTAGCAGAACAACGGCACCACGGTCAGTGCCAGGATCAATGCACCGATCAATGCAGAGGTCACCGAGTACGCCATCGGCGCGAACATGCGTCCTTCCTGGCGCTGCAGGGTGAAGATCGGGATATGCGCGGCGATGATGATCAGCATCGAGAAGAACGTCGGCCGCCCCACTTCCGATGCGGCCGAGAGAATGGTCGAGAACCGTGTCTTCCGGTCTGCCGCAGGTGGCAGCTTCGACAATCGCGAGACGATGTGCTCGGTCACGATCACCGCGCCATCGATGATGATGCCGAAGTCCATCGCACCCAACGACAGCAGGTTGGCCGGTACGCCCCACAGATGCAGGCCGAGGAAGGTCGACAGCAGCGCCAGCGGCATCATCGCCGCCACGATCAGCGCGGCACGGGCGTTGTACAGGAACAGCCACAGCACCAGGAACACCAGCACCGCGCCTTCCAGCAGGTTGCGGAAGACCGTCTTCAGCGTGGTCGAGACCAGCCATGAGCGGTCGTAGAACGGCTCGATGCTGACCCCGGCCGGCAGCTGGTTGGCCTCGATCTCGGCGATGCGCGCATGCAGGGCGTCGAGCACGTCGGACGGGTTCTCGCCCTTGCGCATCAGCACCATGCCGAACACCGCATCGTCATTGTCGTCCTGGCCGACCAGGCCCTGCCGGGGCAGCCCGGTATCGGCGATGCCGGCCAGGTCACGTACCAGGATCGGCGTTCCTCCGCGTTGCGCCACCACCACGTTGCCGATGTCGGCCGGCGAGCGCATCAGGCCCACGCCACGGATCAGGAACTGCTGCTGGCCGCGTTCCACGTAGCCGCCGCCGGCATTCGAGCTGCCCCTCTCCAGCGCCTCGGCGAACTCACCCAGGCTGATGCCGCGATCACGCAGCTTGTCCAGGTCCGGCTTGACCTGGAAGGTACGCGCGAAGCCGCCGAAACTGATCACATCGGCCACGCCCGGCACGGTGCGCAGGCTGCGCTCCATCGTCCATTCCTGCACGGTGCGCAGCTGGGTTGGCGTCATGTGCGGGCCTTTCAGCACATAGCGGTAGATCTCACCTACCGCCGAGCTCATCGCCTCCAGTTCCGGGGTCACCCCTTCCGGCAGCTCCACGCCCTGCAGGCGCTCCAGGACCTGCTGGCGTGCGAAGTAGTCATCGGCCTTGTCGTCGAAGGTCAGGATGATCATCGACAGGCCGAACTGCGTATGCGAGAACACCCGCACCGAATGCGGGATGCCGGACAACGCCACCTCCAGTGGCATCGTCACCTCGCGCTCGACCTCCTCGGCGGCACGGCCCGGGTGCAGCGACACCACGGTCACCTGGGTGTCGGATACATCCGGAAAGGCCTCCACTGGCAGCACGCGGAACGCGGCAATGCCAGCGCCGATGAACAACAGCAGCGCCAGCATCACCATCAAGGGCTGGCGCAGGCAATAGGCAATCAGGCGATCGATCATGGCGCGGCGTGCCCCGTGCCGGTGCTGACGGTTGCCGGCGCGCTGTCCACCAGTTGCTGCAGCAGCAGGCCGCCCTCGACCACCACCCTGCTGCCAACCGCCAGGCCGTCACGCACCCACAGCCGGCCATCGCCCAGCTCCTCGGCATGCACGGCGCGGCGCACGAAGCGGCCCTTGCCCTCCTCCACGAACACCACCTGCTTGCCGTCGATCAACAACACGGCCGCATCGGGCAGCGAGACACCGCCCTCGGCCGGCAACGCCACCTGGGCGCGCACGTACTGCCCCGCCTTGAAGCCGCGTGCGCGGTTGTCCAGCTCGGCGCGCGCCTGCACCACGCGGCGTTCGCTGTCGACGAAGTCATCCACGTGCTGCAGGGTCGCCTGCAGCGGCTGTCCATCGGCCCCGGGCACGCTCACCTGCATGCCCGCCTTCAAACGTCCGGCCAGGCCCTCCGGTACATCCAGCTGCAACCACAGGCGGTCCGGATCGCCAATCACCGCCAGTGGCCGTTCGCTGTCGGGGCTGACCGCCATGCCCGGGCTCATCCGCCGCTCCACCAGCACGCCATCGATCGGCGCGCGCAGCGGCAGGCGCTGATCGACGTGCTGGCCATTGCCATAGGCCTTGGCGAAGGCGGTGGCACGCGCGTGATCGGCCTGGCTGCCGGCGAAATTGGCCTCGGCCTCGTCCAGTTCGCGCCCCGACGCCACACCTGCCGCATGCAACTCGCGGGTGCGCTCCAGCTCCTTGCGGGCCTGCTGCAGCTCGGCGCGACCGCGCACGCCCTCCGCCTGGGCCTGGCCGAATTCGGGCGAAGTGATCCAGGCGATCACCTGGCCCGCCTTCACTTTCTGCCCCGGCTGTGCCTCGATACGCGCCACCTGCCCCGCCAACGGCGTACGCAGCGCGCTTGAGCGCGTCTCGTCCCAGACCACCCGGCCCGGCAGCTGCAGGCTGGCGCTGGCGCCGGCGGTGACCGCCTCGCTGCGTAGCACGTCCAGCTGGCGGCTACCGGCAGGAAACTGGATCTGGCCAGCACTGACCTTCGGCGCGTCCTCGGTATACGGCGCCGGTTCGCGGCCGCAGCCGCCCAGCAGGGCCAGCGCCAGGAAGGCCGGCAGCACGGCCTGTCGCGCCTGCGGTCGATAAGCGACGGTGGACTTCATCGGGACTCTCCTTCAGCAACGGATGTGGCCGCTTCCCAGCGCGCCAGGGCAATGGCATGGTCGGCACGCGCATCGATCAGCGCCGTCTCGAAGTCGCGCCAGCTGCGGCGCGCATCCAGCAGATCGGTCAGGCTGGCGGCGCCGCGCCGGTAGGCCAGTTCGATGCCCTGCACCGCCCTGCGTGCGGCGTCGGACTGCAGTCCCTCATAGTCGCTGCGGCGCTGTGCGGCGGACTGCGCGCTGGCCTGCAGCTGGTCCAGCTCGGCGCGTGCTTCGCGCTGCAGTACCTGCAGCTCCAGCGCGGCGCTGTCACGATCGGCCTCGGCACGCTGGATCGCGCCGCGTGCACGTGGCGGGCCGCCGAGCGGGATGGTCAATGACACTCCCCAGGTGACACCGCTGATGTCGGTCGGCTCGCGCTCGGCCTCCACACCCAGCTGGATGTCGCGATGGCGCTCACTGCGCGCCAGTGCCACACCGGCGTCGGCCGCGGCCAGGCGCGAACGTGCCGCGCGCAGATCGGCACGCTGCTGCGGATCGAACGCACGCACGCTGGCCACGCTGCTGGCCTCCGGCCAAGGATCATCGGCGCTAAGGTCATGGCTGTCGTCGCGGCCGAGCAGCAGCCCCAGCGCATGCCGTGCATCGCGCAGATCCAGGGCCGCCTCGCGCGCCGCATCGGCCACCGCCAGGTCGTCCACTGCCAGCCGCGCGCGGTCGACCGGCGCCATCGCCCCGGTGGCAACCTGCTTGTCCGCCGCCGCCATCTGCTCGGCCGAACTCTGGCGGTTGGCCTCGGCAATCTGCGCCCGCTCCTGTGCGCCCTTCAGAGCGAAATAGGTTTCATGCAGCGCCACCTGCTGGCGGCGCCGCGCATCGAGCATCTCCAGCCCGGCCACTTCCAGCAGCGCATCGGCCTGGCGGATACGCAACGCACGCTTGCCACCGCGCTCCCAGGTCCAGCCCAGGCCCACGGTGCTGTCCACCCGCTTGTCCTGCCAGCGTCCGGAGCCGATGCCATGCTTGGGGCTGATCTTGCTGGTGCCGATCGACAACTCGGTCGCCGGGCGCAACGCCGCCGTCTGCACATCGCCCTGCACGCCGCGCAGCTCCAGTGCCGCCGCACGCAGGTCCGGGTTGTGTGCTTCCATGGCGCGCTGCGCTTCCTGCAGGGACAGCGCCGAAGCCGCAGGCGCGCACGAAAGGGCGGCCAGCAGGGCCGCAAGACAACGGGAGAAATTCATGCACGTCACGGTAAGGTGATGCACTTGCGCCAAACTTGCCCCAACCTTGCACGAAGCTTGCAATGCGAATCCTGCTGATCGAAGACGACGCCGCTCTGGCCGATGGACTGATCCGCGCCCTGCAGGGCGCCGGCCATCTGTGCGACCACCTTTCGCGCGGGCTGCACGCGCCGGCTGCACTGGCCAGCGCGCCGTATGACGTGATGGTGCTCGACCTTTCATTGCCCGATGTCGACGGCCTCGACCTGCTCTCTCGCCTGCGCAACGACGGCGTCACCCTGCCGGTGCTGATCCTGACCGCGCGCGACGGTGTGGAGGACCGCATCCTCGGCCTCGACCGGGGTGGCGACGATTACCTGGCCAAGCCATTTGCACTCGGTGAGCTGGAGGCGCGCCTGCGTGCGCTGTCACGCCGCCGAAGCGACGCACCGGCAAAGAAGCGGCTGGGCCGGTTGTGCTTCGACAGCATCCGCAATGAAGTGCAGGTGGAAGGCCAGCGCATCGAACTGACCGCGCGCGAGCTGTCGCTGGTCGAGGCACTGATGCAGCATCCCGGCCGCACCGTCACCAAGCAGCGCCTGTTCGACGCGCTGTACAGCTGGGATCACGAGGCCAACCTGTCGGTGATCGAAGTGCACGTCAGCCGCCTGCGCCGCAAGCTGGAGCAGGCACGCGCCGGCGTCGGCATCCGCATGTTGCGTGGCCTGGGGTATCGGCTGGAGGCCGGGGGTGACTGAGCGCGTGCACAGCCTGCGGGGGCTGCTGCTGCGCCGCCTGTGGCTGCCCCTGCTGGTGCTGCTGCTGTGCAGCGCAGTCGGTTCGTTCGCGCTGGCCCGCTTCTACGCCGGCCAGGTCTATGACCGCTGGCTGCTGGATTCGGCGATGTCGTTGTCCGAGCTGGTGAAGGTGCAGGACGGGCGTGCCTCGATCGAGATCACGCCTGCGGTGTCGCGCATGTTCACCTGGGATACCGCTGACGAAGTGCATGGCGAAGTGGTCGACGCCGCGGGCGGGCGCCTGTATGGCGACCTGCCCGAAGCGCTGCCCCGCCCCGCGATCGCTGCCGGCAGCGACGATGCCGTCTACTACGACGCGCGCCTGCGTGGGCAGCCGGTGCGCATGGTCGAAGTCGTGGTCAGCGCCGGGCCGGGCCACGATATCCGCCTGCGCGTGGCCGAGACGCTGCGCAAGCGCCACCGCCTGGAGCGCAAGCTGCTGCTGGCCAGCATCCCGTTCCAGGCCGCGATCCTGGCGCTGGCTGCGTGGCTGGCCTGGTCCGGTACCGGCGCGGCTGCACGCCACGCCAACCAGGTGGCACGGCGGTTGGCCAGCCCACGCCCCGACCCGCTGGCGCCGCTGGAGCCGGCGCAGGAGGCGCCGCGCGAACTGTGGCCGGCGGTGGAGGCCTACAACGCCCTGCTGCAGCGACTGGACGCCATGCAGGCCGCGCAACGGCGCTTCGTCAGCAACGCCGCGCACCAGCTGCGCACGCCGCTGGCGGCAATGCAGGTGGAGCTGGAGAGTTCATTGCGGCAACAGGATCCGCAGGCCCAGCAGCTGGCGCTGTCAGGCACGCTGGCCGGTTTGGCGCGGCTGCAGCACCTGGTCAACCAACTGCTGATGCTCAGCCGATCGGAAGATCCACATGGCAGCGCACTGCCGCTGCAGCCGCTGGATCTGGCCGCGCTGGCGCGGGGCGTGGTCGAGCGCTACGCCGACCGTGCGTTGGCGGCCGACGTGGACCTGGGTTACGACGGACCCGACGACGGTGTGCAGGTGCAAGGTGATCCGCGGCTGCTGCGCGAGGCGCTGGGCAACCTGCTGGACAACGCGCTGCGCTACGGCGCCGTGCCCGGCGTGATCACCCTGGGACTACAGCGGGATGCCGAGGGCGTGCAGGTATGGGTGGACGATGACGGTACAGGCATCGCCGAAGCCGAACGCGCGCGCGTCACGGAACGCTTCTATCGGGCGAGCAGCGAGGGCGACGGCTGCGGGCTGGGGCTGGCGATCGTGGCCGAGATCGCGCAGCGGCATGGCGCGACCTTGATGATTGATACCGCCCCGATCGGCGGTGCGCGGGTGGGGTTGCGGTTTCGCTGACCTTTGTCGAATTGCCCTTGTAGAGCCGAGCCCATGCTCGGCTGCCGTTGACGCGATACCTGAGCCGAGCATGGGCTCGGCTCTACAGGTTCCTGGTCACCCGTGAAGCGTGCCGACCAAGGTCGGCACCTACCGAGTGCGCGTCATCGGCTCATCGAATAGGGCGCCTGCGCGCCCTGCCCCGGCCAATCCTTGTTCGGCTCGGCCTGCATGGTGAAACGCAGCTCGCCACCTGCCAGGATCTCGTCATGGCGCAGGAAGGTGCGCTGCAGCGGCTTGCCGTTGAGGCTCACGTTGCCGACGTAGGTGTGCCTGTCATCCAGCCCATCGGCCACGATGGTGAACGCCTTGCCGTTCGGCAGGCGCATCGCGGTCTTCGGCAGGAACGGGCGGCCGAGGATGTACTCGCCCGAGCCCGGGGCCACCGGATAGAAGCCCAAGGCGGTGAACACGTACCACGCCGACATCTGGCCGACATCATCGTTGCCGGCCAGCCCATCGGGGCGGTCGGCATACTGGGTGTCCATGATCTGCTTCAACCGCGCCTGGGTGCGCCACGGCTGACCTGCATACGAATACAGGTAGGCCACGTGGTGGCTGGGCTCGTTGCCGTGCGCATACCAGCCGATCAGGCCGGTGATGTCTTCCATGTGCTCGAAGATGGACGGATCCACCTTGGCGTTGAATACATCGTCCAGGCGCGCGAGCAGCTTGTCGCTGCCCCCGTGCGCCGCCGCCAGGCCGGCGACGTCCTGCGGCACGTACCACGAGTACTGCCAGGCGTTGCCCTCGGTGTAGTCGGTGCCATAGCCGCTGGCGCTGGGGTCGAACGGAGTGCGGAAGCTGCCATCGCGCTTGCGCGCACGCATGAAGCCGGTGTCCTTGTCGAAGGCATTGCGCCAGTTGCCGGCACGCTTGTCGAAGGTCGCCGCGATATCGCCCTTGCCCATCGCCTGCGCCATGCGTGCAATGGTCCAATCATCAAAGGCATATTCCAGCGTCTTGCTGGCGGCCTCGCCTTCCTCGTCGATCGGCACATAGCCCAGCTCGCGGTACTGCGCGATGCCGTCATAGGGGCCGTAATTGGCGGTCTCGACCATCGCCTTCAGTGCCTTGTCGGCGTCGAAGCCACGAATGCCCTTCACGTAGGCGTCGGCGATCACCGGCACGGCGTGGTACCCGATCATGCACCAGTCTTCCAGGCCATGGAACGACCACACCGGCAGCATGCCGTAGGGGCTGTGCTCGTGGTGGGCCAGCATCGAATTGACGAAGTCGCTGTTGCGCTTCTCCGGCTGCACCAGCGTCAGCAACGGGTGCAGCGCACGGTAGGTGTCCCACAGCGAGAACGTGGAATAGTTCGTGTAGCCCTCGGCCTTGTGCACGGCATTGTCCGGCCCGCGGTACTGGCCATCGGCATCCATGAACAGCGTCGGCCCCAGCAGGGTGTGGTACAGCGCGGTATAGGCACTGCGGCGGGCGTGCTCGGGCGCATCGATATCGAGCACCGACAGCGCCTGCGTCCATTCCTGTTTCGCCTGCGCACGCACGCGGTCGAAATCAAAGTCGGCCACTTCCGCGTCGAGGTTGGCAATGGCGCCGGCTTCGCTGACCGGCGAGATCGCGACCTTGACCACCAGCGGTGCATCCAGCTTGCCGAATGCGAAGGTACCGACCAGCTGGCGGCCCTCGACCTGTGCGCGCTGCGCTGGATCCTTCTCGCCCGGCGGCGGGAAGCCCTTGTAGACGATGTCCTGCTCGGTGTTGTGCAGCTCATGCCCGGAAAGCGGCCGCGAGAAACGCATCGCGAAGTACAGCTGGCGACCCGGCGCCCAGCCGCGCGTCTCCCGGAAGCCGGTCACGGTACCATCGGCGCGCACCCGCACCCGCGACCACAGCACCTTGCCCGGGTAGTCGTACATGCTGGTGCGCATGTCCAGCAGCACCTTGGCGTCGGCGCCCCTGGGGAAGGCGTAGCGATGCACGCCCACGCGCGCACTGGTGGTCAGCTCGGCGCGCACCTTGTAGTCGTCCAGGGTGACGGCGTAGTAGCCCGGCTCGGCCTTCTCATCGTCATGGCGGAAGCGAGAGGCATAGCCGCTGCCCGGCTTCTCAGGATCGCCACGCTCCAGGCCGGGACTACCGGTGAACGGCATCAGCAGGATGTCGCCCAGATCGGAATGGCCAGTGCCGGAAAAATGCGTGTGCGAGAAGCCGACGATGCTGCTGTCGTCGTAGCGGTAGCCGGCTGCCCAGCCATAGGCCTTTCCGCGTGGCTGGATGCGTGTGTCCGGGCTGAGCTGGACCATGCCGAACGGCACCGTGGCACCCGGGTAAGTGTGGCCTTCACCACCCGTACCAATGAACGGGTCGACCGAGGCATAGGCCTTGTCGGCGGCGGTTCTGGCAGGCGCGGCCGACGCCAGGCCGGAAGCGAACATCGCCGTGGCGGCGACAGCGATCAGGAGACGACGGTCCAGCGTGGGCATCGGCATTTGGATCGATTCAGGTGATAGCGGGATCCTAGCACCGGGCCTGTCACGCCGCATGCTGCAGTGCGACTGCCCGGTGTCCCGCACCGGGTTCACTCTTCAACCGGGAAGTGCGCTCTGCAACGACATGAGATCCGCGCTGTCCAACGGCCTTACCACCCGCGCGATCTCCTCTCCATCGCGCAGCAGCACCACCGTCGGCCACAGCTTCACCTTGAACGCTCGCCCCAATGGCCTTCCCTTGCCATCCTCGATCTTCCAATGCGGCAGATCGTTCGCTTCGACAAAGGCCTGCAACGCGGGCTGCGCGGCCTGGCAATGACCACACCAGGGCGCACCGAACTCCAGCACCTGCCAGCCAGGCTGCGCCGCCACCTCCGCAGAGGTGGGCTCGTTCGCAAGGTGATCACGCATGAACGGCATGAGCGCTACGCCGCCAGTGCCTTCTGGATGTCTTCCAGCGGCGCGTTGGTCAGATCCTTGGCAATATCCCCGAGCAATCGCGCCTGGACCTCTTTATGCAGCAGCGGACGAATGCGACCCAGCGTGGTCGGGTCGGCGATCAATACCAGGTGCGCATAGCGGTTCTTCAAGGCATCTTCGTTGAGCTGTTCGGCCACCTGCTTGGCGAACGTGGCCTCATTGAGCTGCGAGACCGACATGTCCTTCGGCACGGCACCCGCAGGCCCCTGCCCGGATACACCCTGCTCGCTGATGTCCTGCAGGCGCAGTTCGCCTTCCTGCTTCAGGGTCAACTGGTGGTTGCTGCCCACGTTGGTGAACACCCGCGCCGAACCACCGTCGGCTACCACGATCAGGGTTCCTTCGGGAATCGTCCGCGCCATTGCATCCTCCATCAATCCGAAAAGTGGGTGTGCGCTCCACCTTATGCACGCCGATGTCACCAGAGCGGGTACAGGATGTGATCCCGTCATCGCAATCTGCAATCAGCGCTAAATTTGTCCGCCTGCCTGCCGCTATGGCCTCCATCATCGCGAGGAACCTCTGTGTACGCTGGCTCACTGTTCCACGTCTGCTTTGCCACCAGCCTGGCCATTGCCGGCTGTGCCGGTTGCATCCACCAGTTCCTGCAGGGCCAACCGTTCTTCGCCCTGGCCATCATGCTCTCGGTGCTCACCATGATCGGCGCCGCACTGGTCACGCGGAAACTGGCACTGCCGGGCGCCTTGGCGATGGCCTGCACGGTGTTAGGTTTGGTGGCGAAGTCGGCCTGAGCCTTCTGAACAGGCGAGGTGGAACACAGCGTGCAGATCAGCCTGCTTCGCTGCATGCTCACGCCGATGCCGTTATGATGAACGGATGATCGACACGACCCACTACGTGACGGGCGCACCTGTTACGTGGGAAGCACTGCCGACCGGCGCTTCGCTTGCCACGAATGCTCCCGCCCTGCATTTCCATCGCCTCGCGCTGGATCCCGGCGGATGACGCCAGCAGGCGCTCTGCCTGCACCCCCTACGCTGATGTGATACCTGGCCGCTGACTGCGCGGCCGCTGTGATCCCGTTTTCGCGTCTCCGCCCCTGCGGCGGTGCTTTGCCGTGCGCGTGGCGTTGCGCCTGCACACATTCCCCGGCCCCCACGCCGCCTTCCGATGCCCCTGCGCCACTTGCGCCTGCATCGCCGTTTCCGATTTCCGGGACACACCACAGCACCCATTCCCCTATTCCATACCTACAAGGGAGCCCCTATGCAGGACACGCCCGATTCCCATGCCCACTTCGGCTGGTTCAAACGCCGCCGCCACCTGAAGGTCGATGAGATCACCGTCGTCGACAAGCCCATGCTCAAGCGCGCCGTGGGCGCCGCCGCACTTGGCAATGCCATGGAGTGGTTCGACTTCGGTGTCTACGGCTATCTGGCCGTCACCATCGGCCAGGTGTTCTTCCCGTCCAGCAACCCCACGGCACAGGTGATCGCCGCCTTCGCCACCTTCACCGTGGCATTCCTGGTGCGTCCACTCGGCGGCCTGGTGTTCGGCCCGCTCGGCGACCGTTATGGGCGCCAGAAAGTGCTGGCGTTCACCATGATCCTGATGGCGCTGGGCACGTTCTCGATCGGCTTGATTCCCTCCTACGAGCGCATCGGCATCTGGGCACCGGTGCTGTTGCTGCTGGCACGTGTGGTGCAGGGGTTCTCCACCGGCGGCGAGTACGGCGGTGCGGCCACCTTCATCGCCGAGTATTCCACCGACCGCAACCGCGGCCTGATGGGCAGCTGGCTGGAGTTCGGCACGCTGGGCGGCTACATCGCCGGCGCCGGAACCGTGACCGCGCTGCACATGCTGTTGAGCAGCGGACAGATGCTGGACTGGGGCTGGCGCATTCCATTCCTGGTGGCCGGCCCGCTGGGCCTGCTCGGCCTGTACATGCGCATGAAACTGGAGGAAACGCCGGCCTTCCGCGCCTTCGCCGAGGAAGCCGAGAAGCGCGAGCACGACCGGCCCGGGCTCGCCGCGCTGTTCCAGGTACATGGCCGCCAGTTGCTGGTCTGCATGGGCCTGGTGCTGGTGTTCAACGTGACCGACTACATGCTGCTGACCTACATGCCCAGCTACCTCAGCGTCACCATGGGCTATGCCGAGAGCAAGGGCCTGCTGCTGATCATCATCGTGATGCTGGTGATGATGCCGCTGAACATCGTCGGCGGATTGTTCAGTGACAAGCTTGGCCGTCGCCCGATGATCATCGGTGCCTGCATCGCGCTGCTGGTGCTGGCCGTACCCTGCCTGCTGCTGATCGGCAGCGGCAACGACTGGCTGATCTTCCTCGGCCTGATGCTGCTGGGCCTGGCACTGGTGTGCTTCACCAGCTCGATGCCGTCCACGCTGCCGGCGCTGTTCTATACCCCGGTGCGCTACAGCGCACTGTCGATCGCCTTCAATGTGTCGGTGTCGCTGTTCGGTGGCACCACGCCACTGGTGACCGCATGGCTGGTGGAACGTACCGGCGATCCGCTGGTGCCGGCCTACTACCTGATGGGCGCGGCGGTGATCGGCCTGGTGACCATGCTGTTCGTGAAGGAGACCGCGGGCCTGCCGCTGCGCGGTTCACCGCCGGCGGTGGGCAGCGACAAGGAAGCCGCCGCACTGCTGAAGAGCGATGTGCCGGTGACGGTGGACCCGAGCCTGCCGCCACTGCCGGAGACTGCGGAGCCTGAGCAGGTAAAGCCGGCCTGAGGCTCGCCGAAGCCGGCGTTGTACGGCCAAGCCCGCGCGCGGCTGCCTTTCGGGGGATCAGCCGAGCGTGGGCTCGGCTCTACAACGTACGCGCCCTCAATCGCGCGCAGCGTTCAACTCCATCGCACGCATCACGATGGGTTTGGCCCAGTCCGGCGTGTGCAGCAGCTCGGCCACCGAGACCGGGTACTGCAGCTGGCCGTGCGCCATCGCCAGCACCGGCAGCGGCTCGACGCAGCCGTCGGCGTCGGCGGGAGCGCTGTTGTCGTAGACATGCAGCTCGGCCAGGTGTGGCAGCAGTTCCAGCAGGTTCTCGCGCGCCGAATCGAAGCGGGCGTGGATCTTCTCCACCGGAATGTCATGGCCGCCGGCGGCCACCCGCGCTGCAACACGGGCAATGTGCAGATCCACCGTGGCCAGGCCACAGAACCAGATCGCGACGTGATGGTGCTCGCAGGCCTCGCGCAGCAGGCGCGGAACGGTGTTGCCGCCCAGCGTGGTCTCGAAGGCGAAGTCCGTGCCATCGGCCATGGCCTGGCGCAGGCGGCGGGTGCCTTCCTGCCAGGCCTCGGCATTGGCGTCGGGCAGCGGCCAGCCCGCCTCTACCAGGCGGCGGGTGAACGAATCGGGGTTGAACCAGCCCAGCCCTTCGGCTTCCAGCCAGGTTCCCAGCAGCGAACTCTTGCCGGCGCCGTTGACGCCGGCCAGCACCAGGATCCGCCCCATCGGTCAGAGCGGACGGCCGAGGGTGACCTTGCGGCCGCGGCGGATCGGCTGGCCCAGCACCTTGCCCAGCCCCTCACCGCGCTGCAGGCCAGCCAGAGTCTGGTCGAATTCGCCGCGCAGGCGCAGCAGTTCTTCACTGCGTTCACCGGCATCGCTGCCGGCAGCCTTGGCCAACAGCTCCTGGTAGGTGCGGATGTCCACGATCACCGCTTCGGGGTGGTTGTGGTTGGTGATGACCAGCGCCTGCTTCTCGCGCACGGTACGCATCAGGCTCGGCCAGCCCCGGGTCTTCACAGACGAGGCCGGGGCCTTCTCAAGTCCAGGCAGATCCAGTGGCAGGGTCATGGCACGGCTCCAGGCAGAAGTGGATAATGGCCACTATACCCAATTTGGCCAAATTGGATATAAATGCCGTTTCACGCGCCGGAGCCGGTCTGTGGCGCATCGGTCTGCAGCAGGCTGTCACGCTCGCGCAGTGGGAAGCGGATCCAGGCATCCAGCCCCTGCGGATCGAAGTGCAGTTCACCACTGCCGGCCAGCTCATAGGGCACGCGCTGCTCGATTAGCGCACGGCCCAGGCCGCGCTGGCGCGGCAGCTCCCAGTCTTCCACGGCGGCATGGCGTTCACACCAGTGCAGGCCCAGCCATGGCTGTCCGTCCTGCACCTGCAGGTGCCAGGACACGTCGATCCGGCCATCTTCATGGGTCAGCGCACCATGCCGCAGGGCGTTGGTCGCCAATTCGTGGATCGCCAGGGACAGCACTTCGGCCGCCTTCGGTGGCAGCAGTACATCCTCGCCCTGCAGGCGATAGGCGGCGGTGACCGGCGTCTGCGCTGCGATCTCCTCATCGAGCATGCCACGCAGGCAGACCCCGGCATTGGCGCCACGGGTAAGCAGGCTCTGCGTGCGCGCCAGCGACATCAATCGTCCGCACAACCGTTCAGCGTAATCATCCACACTGCTGACCGACTCACGGGTCCGCCAGGCAATGGCATGGATGGTCGACATGATGTTGCGCACCCGGTGCTGCAGTTCGGCCAGCAGTACCGATTGGCGCTCGGTGGCACGCTTGAGATCGTCGATGTCCACAGCGATGGCGAATACGCCCGTCACCTCGCCGTCTGCATCGCGCAGCGGCGCGGCGGCCACACGGGTCCAGCGCGCGCGCCCGTCGTCATGCTTGAACTGGAACTCCAGCCCGGGCACTACCGTCTCACCGCGCAAGGCCCTGGCTATGGCGAAATCCCTGGGTTCGATGCGCGAGCCGTCGGGGTGCCATCCCTGCCAGCGGTGGTGGTTGGGCAGATCCGTGGAGGGCACCTTGCCGGTGGGAAGGTAGGTGCGCATCTGGTCGTTGGAGAGCTGCAGGCACCCCTCGGCATCGACGATGCAGACGCCCACCGGCAGTACCTTGAAGGCCAATGCCAGGCGGCGGTCCGCCTCCCTCCGCTTCTGCTCTTCGCGTTCGCGGGCCGACTGGGCCACATGCGCCGCCGTCGTCTCGAACATGGTGACCAGCACGCCGCTGACGCGCCCCTCTTCGCCACGGATGGGGCTGTAGGTAATGGTGAACCACACATCCTCCAACCGCCCGCGGCGCGCGAGGGGATAGAGTTTGTCCTCGTAAGTGATGGTTTCGCCCTGCCAGACGCGCTGGTAGATCGGCCCGTTGATATGCCACACCTCGGGCCAGCATTCACGGGTCGGCTGGCCGAGTCCGCCGGGATGCTTGTCGGCCAGGATCTCGGCATAGCCATCGTTGTAGAGCTGCACCAGCTGCTCGCCCCACAGCACGATCATCGGGAAACCATGCGCCAGCATCAGGTCGACGGTGGCGCGCAGGTGTGGCGGCCACCGCTCATACGCTCCCAGCGGCGTGGATGACCAGTCATGGCGGGCGATGCGCGCAGCCATGCCATCGTGGCGCCCGTGCGGGTGCGCTGCAGGTGGCATGCCGCCACACAGCTCGGTGGCGCGGATGCCTTCAGGACGGCGCGACATGCCGCGCGATCAGGCGATGCCCGCAGAGACCTGCGGCGTCGCCACCAGCCCGGCCAGCTGCTGCACCAGGGCTTCAATGTGATACGGCTTGGTACAGCGCGGCGCGCTGGCGAAGCGGCTTGGCAGGTTGTCGTCGTAGCCGGAGGTCAGCAGGAACGGGGTGCCGGCCTCGGCCAGCCGGTCGGCCAACGGATAGACCTGTTCGCCGCCCAGATTGATGTCCAGCAGCGCCACATCGATGGGATGGGTATCGACCAGCTGCCCCAACGCCTGCAGGTCACCGGCAGGCCCCACCACCTGTGCGCCTTTCAGCTCCAGATAGTCGACCAGGAACATCGCGATGGCGAATTCATCCTCCGCCACCAGTACACGCAGCCCTTTCAGGCCCTCTGGTTTGTTGCCCGCTTCCAGCACGACCGGCGCTCCTCGATACACGCGGCCCACCTCTGCCGCAACGCCCGCAGGATGCGCGAACCGGGCTACAAGAGCGCGTGATGATGGATGAAGGTCGCGGCCACGGCGCGTTCACCGCGGCATTGCAACGCCGCGTTCAGAAGGCCCGTTCCCACTTCAGGCTGAGCAGGCTGCGGTCGTGGCTGTACAGCCAGCCGACGTTGCTGTCGATGCGCGCGTAGCGCAGGCTCAGGCTGGGTACCAGCCCGGCCACGGCCAAGCGCTCGCTGCGCACGATGGCGATCAGGTTCTGTTCGTCGTCCTGCCTGCGCGCCTCCAGCAACGGACTCCAGGTGTCGTAGTCGCGCTGGCGCAGCGACACGAATACGGTGGCCGTGATGCCACTCCACTGCCGCGCCGCGCCCAGCCGCAGGCCGCGCTGGCGGTAGCCGTTGGCCGGGTCGGCTGCGCTGCTGTCGGTGACATCCAGCCCGGCGAAGACCGTCCAGCGTGGATTGAGCGCGCGGAACCAGGTGGCGTACAGCGATGCCAGCTCGCCGTCGTAGTTGCTGGCAAGGCCCTGCTGGTGATAGCGCTGGCGCTTCCAGTCAGCCTCCAGCTTGAGCAGGCTGCGTGCATCCAGGGCGTACTGCCATTCCGCGTGCACGCCGCTGCCGCCCTGCAGCGCATGGTTGCCCAGGGCCTGGTAGTCATAGCTGGGGGCGAGCATCACGGTCTGTCGTGCACTACGCCAGCTGTAACCCGCCTGCACGTTGGCATTGAGCTCGTTGTACGCACTGTGCCCGCGCCATGCCTGGCCGAAGGCGAGACCGCGCACGTACAGCCCATGATGCCCGCCGAGCACCCAGCGCCGTTCCAGGCTGGCGTCGTAGTCGAGGCCCGCCGCGCGCTGGGCGTCCGGCAGTTTCCGTTCGATGATGCAGGCGTCGCCCACGCCGAACAGGCAGGTGCGACTGGCCGAACTGCGGTTGATGTTGTCACTCCATGCCGGGCCCGCGGACAACGCGCCTTTCCAACGCTGGCGCGCCTGCAGGGCACTCAGGTAACCGTCCACGCGCGCGCGGACGCCGGCCGTGGCCGGATCATCGGCATTGATGCCTGCAGCGATGGCTGTGAACAGCGCGGCCGCATCGCGATCGCGCTGGTCTTCCGCATAGACACGTGCCAGCTCGAGGCGGGCCGGCAGGAAATCCGGCTGCGCCGCCAGCAGCGCTTCGTACTCCATCGCCGCGCGACGATGGTCGCCTGCCACCCGCGCCAGCGCCCCCTGCGCATAGTGGCGCAGCAGGGGGTCATGCCCCGGCAGTTCGATGTACTCATCGAGGAACGCAGCGGCGGCCTGCCATTGCTGATGCTGCAGAGAGAGGTAAAGGGCCTGGCCAAGATCATCGACGGTGCGCTCCACGCGCAGCGTCTGGCCGTCGATGGTGATGGTCGGCCGCTCCGACTCGGCCTGCTGCAAGCGATGCTGGTCCTGCTGCTGGTGGCGCAGTTCGGTGCCCTGTTCAAGCACACGACGAAGATCGTCCTGCTGGGCGCGCACCTCGGTGGCAGCCAACAGCAGTACGACAAGGAAGATGGAATGGCGCATGGTCGATCCGTGGTGGTGCATGCAGCGGGCCGAAGCAGGGACTGGCGGATCGCGGCTTGTCCCTGCCCTGCCCCGTCAGGGGCGTGGCGATCAGTTCTTGCTGCCGCCGAAGGCGGTGTCATACTGGCTGTTGCCGCTGAAGGTGGCGATACCGGCCAGGGTGGCCGCGTTGGCGCCGAAGAACTGGCCCTGGGTGGTGCCGGCAACGCTGCCGTTGGCGGTGGCGGTGCCGGCGAACGAGGCGTTGGCGCTGTTGATGTTGGCGTTGACGTTGATCGACAGGCCGCCACCGCTCAGGCCACCGAGCAGGGTGCCATTGCCGAAGTTGGCGCGGAAGGTACCCGACAGCAGGTTGCTGCCATTGAACTTGTTCAGGCCTGCCACGCTGTAGGTGGCCACGCCGGCCGGCAGCGTGGTGCCGGCACGGTCACCGACGAAATAGACCTGGCGGTTGTTGAAGCCACCAGCGGCGCCATCCTTGGACCACTCGCCGAACCACACATCGCCGCTGCCGACCTTGACGAAGTTGAAGTGGCCCATGCCGGAATGGCTGCCCGGGGTACCGGTGATCGGCATGGCCAGTGTGCGTACGGTGACACCATTGACGGTGGTCGGGGCCGAGTAGGCCGCCAAGCCCTGGAAATCGACCGGCTTGGCATTGGACACGGTGCCAACGCCGATACCGGCCTTGCCGGCCGAGTGCGGGCCGCCATTGACTTCCGACGCACCCACCTTGACGTACAGCTGCGCATCGGTCGCCGGGCTGGCAGCGCCGACGATGTCGGCCGCCTGCGCAGTGCCGGCCAGGGCCAGTGCAGCGGCGACGGCCAACAGGGAACGGTTGATCATTTTCATGGTATTGCTCCTTGGGTTGAGGGAACTACGGGTACAACACAAAAACGAACGGCGGCGGATCAGTTGCGCTGACCGCCGAAGGACGTATCGAACTGGCTGTTGCCGGCAAAGGTTGCGATGCCGGTCACCGCACTGGCACCGGCGCCGAAGAACTGGCCGCTGCTGGTACCGATGATCGAACCATTGGCGATGGCCGAACCGCTGAACGCACCGGTGGCGCGATCCAGCGTGCCGCTCGCGGCGAGCCTGTATCCGGTCCCGACCAGGCCGGCGGTGACGGTGCCGGTATCGAAATTCGCCCGCAGTGCACCTTCCAGCACGCCGCTGCCATCAAAGCGGTTGATGCCAGCCAAGGTGTAGGTCACGATGCCTGCTGGCAGCGAAGTACCGGCACGGTCACCGACGAAGAACACCTGGCGGTGATTGAAGCCCGCCTGCGCGCCGCTGGATGACCATTCACCGAACCAGACATCTGCATTGCCCACCTGCACGAAGCTGAAGTGGCCCACGCCAGGGGTGGCGAACGGCAGGCCTGCATCCGGGCCCAGCGTGCGGACCGTGGTTGCGCCACGCACCACCGTGGTGGCGTAGGGCACAAGGCTGGCCACGTCCACTCGCGCCGCGTTGGCATACGGCCCCAACGAAATGCCTGCGCGACCGGAACGGTGCGGACCGGCATTGAGTGTCGATTCGCCTGCGTTGATGTAATGGACGCCGTCCTGGGCCGGGCTCTGCCCGCCAGCGATGTCGGCAGCCATGACCGGCATGGAAGCCAGCAGGCCGATCGAAAGTACAAGGGTGCGGGGCTGTTTCACGGTTGATTCTCCCTGTCGAATGCGGACTCAGAAGCGTGCGGTGATGCCAAGCTTGATCGTGCGGCCCGGTGCTGGAAGCGTTGAGCGTGTTGCCGGGTCGACGTAATAGCGGTTGCCGAGATTGCTGCCGACCAGCTCGACGCTGGCGTGCTGGTTGAAACGCCAGCGGGCGTAGGCATCCACCGTGGTGATGTTTCCCCAGGTGAAGGGCACGTTCTGCCAGAGCAGGCTGCTGCCCCCGGCGATCAGGCGGTCGCGGTAGGCCTGCAGGTCCGGATTGTCGTGCCGCTGGTAGTGCACGATGCGGCTGCCCAGCTCCAGGCGCTCATCGAACAGGCGGGTGCCGAGTGACCAGTTCACCGACAGCTTCGGCGTGGCCTGGGTCAGCAGATAGCCGCTGACGAAGCCATCCTGGACGCAGTTGGGCACCCGCCCCTGGTCCGCATCCAGCCGTACCGCCGAGCTTTCATCGCAGACTTCGTTTTCAAGGATGCGGCTGATGCCCAGATCAGTGAAGAAGCGCCGGTTGTCGAAGCGCGCCTGCAGCTCGATGCCGCGGATGGTCTGCTTGTCGATGTTGTCGAACATGAAGTACGCATCACGCTCGATGACATTGCGGGTCTTGTGCACGTAGTAGGCCAGCTTGACGTCGGCATCGGCGGTGTTGCCGAACAGCCCGGAAAGGTTGTGCACGTACCCCAGCTCGTAGTTGTAGGCATGCTCCGGCTTGAGTGGATACAGCGGATTGAGGCTGCTGGAGAACGCAATGGTGCTTTCGAACATGCTGGGGAAGCGCACCGCCTCGCTGTAGCGCAGATAGGCACGAGCGGCCGGCGAGAAACGCACAGTCGCCGAGAACGTCGGCAACCAGGCGTGATCGCGGTGCCGTTCGTTGCGCCCGGCCACCGACTGCATCGCCCCGCCCCCGATCCTGCAGCGGATGTCGGTGCCGAGGACCATCGGCAGCAGCCCGGGGATGGCGGCGACCTGGCCGTTGAGGCAGGGATTGGTGGCTCGGCTGTAGTTGCCGTTTGCATCGGGCAACCAGGGAATGCCGTGCTGGACCTCCCTGGGTGTCTCGTACTTGCGCAGCAGGTCGGCCAGCGACTGATCGACGATCCAGCCCATGCCGATGCTGTCCCAGAATTCCCGCTCACTCTCGAGTGCGTCGATCTCGCCCTGCAGGCTGTCCGGCCGCGGCGGCAGTTCATTCACCCGGTACTGCGCTTCGCGCGGCACGATCGAGGTCGTCTGCAGTTCCGGGTGGGCCTGCAGGAAGTCGTCGAACGCCCAGTAACGGCTGTAACGCACGCCGGCATTGAGGGTCAGGAAGTCGACCGGACGCCATTCCAGAGTGAGGTAGCCCTCGCCCTCCTGGCGACGGCCGGCACGCGGGTACATGCGCCAGCCGTCGGACGGGCCGAAATACGGGTCGCGCGAGCCGAGCTTTTCGTATTGCCAGTTGCCACCCACGGTCAGGTCCAGGGTCGAATGCAGGGCGAAGCGGTTGCTCAGGGTCAGGCCGGTCCGGTCGTTGCTCGCATTTGCCAGCGCGGTGTTGCGCAGAATCGGGCTGGCGTCCGGGTTCCATGCCGGGTTGCCTGGCGCGAAGTTCGGGAAGCCGCCTGCAGTGTAGGTATCGCTGTCTGTCTCCGTGCGCCACAGGTTGGCGTAGAGGTCCAGCCAGCGGCTGCCGGCCGGCTGGAAGCGGTACTCCAGGTTCCAGGCATCGGACGCAACCCGGCTGAGCGGCCACTGGATGCGCCCATAGTCCGGTGCCGACAGGATGCGCGACGGCATGATCTCGCCATAGTGCGACAGCGTTCGCCGCCAGGTCGCCTTCAACCGCTGGTCATCGTTGATCTGCCAGCTGCCCTTGACCAGCCAGGACTCCTGTTCGCTGGAAGTATTGGGCACTTCATCGCCAGGCTTGAAGTAGCGCGCCAGCGTGGTGATGTAGTCGATGCCCTGGTACTCGAACTGCTCGCGCCGGTCCTGGTCGTAGTAGGCGCTACCGTTGGACCCGGAGAAGTAGTTGCCGCGCTTGCGCCAGGCGTAGGCGGCCATCAGGTCGACGTTGTCGCCACGCACGCCCAGCGCCAGGCGCCAGGCCTGGTCCTCGCCATCGAAGGGGTTGTTGCCACTGCGCGACTTCACCGGCACCACCAGGGTGCGGTCGTCGTAGGGCGAGTTCGGCGAGCCCTGCGGGAACCCCGGCACGGTGCGGTAATCCTCGCCGGTGTGCAGCCGCGGCAGGCGTGGCGCCACCGCATTGCTGCTGCCTTCGATCTTCAGCTCCCCGCCGAAGCGCTCACCCGTTTCCACGATGTCATCGACGTCGATGGTCTTGATCACCAGCGCGCCACCGATCCCGCTGTGCACATCGCGCACCAGCCCTGGCCCCTTGATGACCTGGATGCCACCCATCAGGTTGGGATCGATGTAATTGCGGTTGCTGACGCCGTTGTAGCCGCGCCAGACCGTGAGCGCCTGTTCGCCACCGTCGATGCTGACCGGCACCCGCCCCGGGCCCTGGATGCCGCGGATGTTGATGTCCAGTGCGCCGCTGTTGCGCGCATCGCCACTGAACACACCGACCAGATCCTTGACCACGTCGGCCGGGTTGGAGCCGCGGTAGCGCTCCACCCGGTCGCGCCCCGAATACGCCGTGGTCAGGTCCAGCGCGAACACATCATCGTAGCCGCGCCGATCACGCGCCTCGCCCCCTTCCGACTGCAGGCGACCGGCCACGTCCAGAGTCTCGGTTACCCGCACCCCTTCCCCTTCACCCGCCTCCACTGCGGCCCGCAGGCTCCAGGTGCCGTCCATGCCGCGCTGTGCGCGCACGCCACTCCCGCGCAACAGCTGCTGCAGCGCCTGCATCTGGCTGTACTCGCCTTTCACCGCACTGGAGCGGCGGCCCTCCACCAGGTCACTGCGGAACACCACCTGCACATCGGCCTGGCGGCCAAAGGCACGCACAGCGTCGGCCAGGGGCTGTTCTGGAATCGTGTACTGGCGCAACGGCGCGACGACCGCCGGTTGCGCCTGCACGCCCGGCGCCCAGGCCAGCGGCAGCAATGCAGTGGAGATGGCCAGGGCCAGGGCGGTGACGCGACGATGACAGGCGGATGCCGTGGACGGCATGGACAGGAACTCCTCAAGCGTGGCGGAACCACGGGCACATCCGGTGCCGGTGGCATGTCTGGCTTGAGGAGAAACGGTGTTTCGCTCTGGCTATACCTCTATAGACAGGGCGATGTGGCGATTGCCCACGGTTTTTTCATGTTTTTTTTTATGCGACCGGTTCATCCGGGCATTGCGCGAGCCTCACCACACCACCAGCGCGCCGCCGGGCAAGCGCTGCACACGCAGCCCTGCCTGCGCGGCCACCGCATCGATGGCGGCCTCCGGTTGCTGCAGATGGAACAGACCACTGACCCGTAAGTCCGCGCCCTGCCCGCCCAGTACCCAGACCGGTGCACGACGGTAGCGCGCGAGATCAGCGATGGCCTGCGCGGCCGGCTGATCGTCGATCACTACCTCGCCACGCCGCCACGGCGCCATCGTCTCGAGATCTTCCAGCTGCACCGGCCGCAGCCAGCGACCGTCACGGAACACCCGTGCCTGCCCGGCATGAAGGCGCTGCACGCTGCCATCGCCCGGGCGCACATCGACCACGCCCTCGCTGACCTGAGTCACAACCGTGGTGTCCCGCATCGACACGCTGAAGGCGGTGCCGATGTCACGGATCTGGCCACCGCCGGCCTCGACCTGGAACGGTCGCTGTTCATGCACCACCTGGAACCAGGCCTGGCCGCGCAGCAGGCGCAGGTGCCGCCGCTGACCATCGAACTCAACCGCCAATGCGGTGCCCGCATCGAGTACGGCGGTGCTGCCGTCCTCCAGGTGCACCACGCGCGGTGCATCGCTGCTGCGCAGGTCACTGCGTGCCAGCAGCAACGCCTGCGGTGCGGCCGCGACCACCAGTACCACGGCGGCGGCACTGGCCAACAGCCACGGCAGGCGGCGGCGCGGTGCGATCGGGCGCAACCCTTCGCGATCAGCCGTCAGCCCAGGCAGCGCGGCCAGCACCTCCGGCCCGGCGGCATCCAAGCCTTGCCAGAAGGCCTGCTGCTGGCGCCAGGCCAGCGCATGGCAAGGGTCGGCCTGCAGCCAGCGCTGCAGGGTTCGTTGCTGACGTTCCGGCAGCGGGCCTGCACTGCACCGGATCACCCAGCGCAACGCCTGCCTGGCCTGACGCGGCGAGGGTTCGGACGTGTTCATGGTTGTGGCCTGCCGCACCACGAACGGGTGCGCCTTCCTGTTGTGACAACGGCGGGCGCGATCTGCCCACGGCAATCGCAGCTCATCAATGCACTCCCTGCTGATGCTGCTGGATCAACAGCGCCGCGCGCAGCACATTCTTGCCGACCAGGCTCTTGGAAATACCCAGCCTGGCGGCGATCTCGCGCTCGCTCAGGCCCAGGTAGCGGTTGAGCACGAAGCACTCACGCACCTGGGCCGGCAGCGCGAGGATGGTCTGGGTGATCTCGCGCAGCTGCGCCTGGTCCAGCGCCTGCGCCTCGCCATCGCGGCTGGCCTCGGCCATGTCGAGGGCGTACTCGGCCATCGCACGCCGCTCGCGGGCGTCGGACTGGCTGCGGTTGAGCGCGTGGTGGTAGGCCATCCGGTATAGATAGCCGCGCGGCTCGAGGATGGGCGGATCGCCGGGCACGCTGCTGGCCTTCAGGTACAGGTTCTGCAGGGTGTCCTCGGTACTGGCCGGGTCGAGATAGCGCGCGATGAAGCGAGACAACGCACGGCGCTCGCGGATCAGCAGCTCGACCAGCGCCAGGGCATTGGGAGACATAGGTGCCAAGGCCGGACCGGGGAATGATGGGCGTGATGGCGACGGTCCGGACGTGGATTGTGGGCTGCGCAGCCGCAGGCGGCAAGCCGCACCCCAAACCATCATCCACGCATGGCAGGTTCAGTAGATCCACGCCATGCGTGGATGGAAGACCTAGGGCTCGTCCAACGCATCGAAACGCTCGGCGAGGTAGTCGATCAACGCACGCACCGCTGGCAGCAGCCCCCGCCGCGACGGGAACACCGCATGCACGATGCCGTGCCTCGGCACCCACTCCTGCAGCACCGGCACCAGCGCGCCACTGGCCAACTCATCGGTGATCATCATCCGCGGCAGCATCAGCAGGCCCACCCCGGCCACCGCGGCGGTGCGCAGCGCGATCATGTCATCGCTGACCAGCCGCGGGCGATGGTGCACGCTGGCCAGCACATCGTCCGGCCCGGTGTATTCCCAGACATGCTGCTGGCTGGGCGATGCCAGATCGACGGTCGGCATCATCGCCAGATCGGCCGGCACCTGCGGCGCGCCCAGCCGCTGCAACAGCGCCGGGCTGGCACTGCTGCACCAGACCCGGCGAGCCAGCACGCGTACCACCAGGTCACTGTCCTCCAGCGGTGGCGGTCGCACGCGGATCGCCACGTCCACACCCTCGCCCACCACGTCGACGCGCCGGTTGGTGGCCTCCAGCTGCACCGTCACCTGCGGGTGCAGGGCGAGGAAATCGGCCAACATCGTGCCGATGCGTGCATGCAGGATCGCGATCGGGCACGCCAGGCGGATCGTGCCGCGCGGCTCGGCGCGTGACATCGCAATTGCTTCTTCGGCCGCTTCGGCCTCGACCAGCATGGCCTTGCAATGGCGGTAGTAGTCCTGGCCGACCTCGGTGACCGAGAAGCGCCGGGTCGAACGCTGGATCAGGCGCACGCCCAACCGTTCCTCCAGCAGCGCGATACGCCGGCTCAGTTTCGACTTCGGCATGGCCAGCGCCCGACCGGCCTGCGAGAAGCCGCCGTGCTCGACCACCATGGCGAAGTAGAACAGATCGTTGAGGTCACAACGGCGGATATCTGCGATGAACACGGGACGATCTCCTGCGGCTCATGGCCTGCGACCATTGTTCACCAGATAGGACTATGACGGCAAATATTGGCATCTACTGGCCCCATTGTCGCGGCGATATCGTCTTCGCAACGAAGAACAGCGGCCGGCAGCCCCGGCCAGGAGATCGCCATGAAGCGTGTCACCGGTACCTACAGCGCCCCCCGCCCGCACTGGGTGGGCGACGGATTCCCCGCCCGTTCGATGTTTTCCTACAACACCCACGGCCAGCACCTGAGCCCGTTCCTGCTGCTGGACTATGCCGGCCCCTACACCTTCGCTCCCAGCGATACCCCGCGTGGCGTTGGCCAGCATCCGCATCGCGGTTTCGAGACCGTCACCATCGTCTATGAAGGTGAGGTCGCCCACCGCGATTCAACCGGGGCCGGCGGCACCATCAGCCCGGGTGACGTGCAGTGGATGACCGCTGCCTCCGGCATCCTCCACGAGGAATTCCACACGCCGGAATTCAGCAAACGCGGCGGCACGCTGGACATGGTCCAGCTGTGGGTGAACCTGCCGGCGCGCGACAAGATGGGGTTACCGGGCTACCAGACCCTGCTCGACGCACAGATCCCCTCGGTGGATCTGCCCGATGGCGCCGGCCGCGTGCGTGTCATCGCCGGCCGCTTCGACGGTCATGCCGGCCCGGCGCGTACCCACACGCCGATGGATGTCTGGGACATCCGCCTGCGGCAGGGCCACCACGCCGAACTACCGGTGGCCGATGGCCGCACGCTGGCGCTGGTGGTGCTGAAGGGCTCGGTGCGGATCAACGGCGGCCAGCCGGTCGGCGAGGCACAGCTGGTCACCTTCGACCGCAGCGGCGAGGACGTGTTCGTCGACGCCGACAGCGACGCCACCGTGCTGCTGCTCAGCGGTGAACCGATCGACGAGCCGGTGGTGGGCTATGGCCCGTTCGTGATGAACAGCCAGGCCGAGATCGCGCAGGCGGTCAACGACTTCAACAGCGGCCGCTTCGGCCAGATCGCGCACTGATCGTTTTAATGCTGCGGTATTGGCCCGCCGCACCTTCCGGGCTATCGCCCACCTTCTCCAGGAGACTGACCATGAGTACCCCCGCCAACTTCAACGGTGCCCGCCCGGTGATCGATCCGGACAACGCCGCGATGCTGCTGATCGACCATCAGAGCGGCCTGTTCCAGACCATCGGTGACATGCCGTTCACCAGCGTGCGCGCCCACGCCATCGCACTGGCCAGGATGGCCACGCTGGCAAAGATGCCGGTGATCACCACCGCCTCTGTTCCGCAGGGCCCGAACGGCCCGCTGATCCCGGAGATCCACGACGCAGCCCCGCATGCCCAGTACGTGGCACGCAAGGGTGAGATCAACGCTTGGGACAACCCGGAATTCGTTGCCGCAGTGAAGGCCACCGGCCGCAAGCAGCTGATCATTGCCGGCACCATCACCAGCGTGTGCATGGCCTTCCCGTCAATCGCCGCCGTTGCCGATGGCTACCAGGTGTTCGCAGTCATCGACGCGTCCGGCACCTATTCGAAGATGGCCGAGGAGATCACCCTGGCCCGTGTGCTGCAGGCCGGCGTGGTACCGATGGACACCGCCGCGGTGGCCTCGGAGATCCAGCGCACCTGGAACCGCGACGATGCCCAGCAGTGGGCCGAGGTCTACACGAAGATCTTCCCGAACTACCAGTTGCTGATCGAAAGCTACCTGAAGGCGCAGGAGGTGCAGAAGAGCCACGAACCGTTGGATTCTCAACGCAGCTGAGCTGTCCCGGTGCCGGCCGACCGCCGGCACTTCCCCGAACCAGGAGACCCATCATGTCCAGTGAACCGATCCGCGACCCGGTCAGCGACCACCTGCTGACCCCGCAGAATTCCGCCTTCATCATCATCGACTACCAGCCGGTGCAGGTGAACTCCATCGCCTCGATGGACCGCCAGCTGCTGGTCAACAACATCGTCGGCACCGCCAAGGCCGCAGTGGCCTACGGCCTGCCGATCGTGCATTCGACGGTCAACGTCAAGACCGGCCTGAACAAGCCGCCGATTCCGCAGCTGCGCAAGGTGCTGGGCGACTACCCTACCTACGATCGCACCACCATCAATTCCTGGGAGGACGTCGAGTTCCGCAAGGCGGTGGAAGCCACCGGCCGCCGCAAGCTGATCATGACTGCGCTGTGGACCGAGGCCTGCCTGACTTTCCCGGCTCTGGATGCGTTGAAGGAGGGCTATGAGGTGTATGTGGTGGCCGATGCCGTCGGCGGTACCTCGCTGGCCGCGCATGATGCCGCGTTGCGCCGCATCGAACAGGCCGGTGGCCAGCTGATCAGCGTGCCGCAGCTGTTCTGCGAGCTGCAGCGCGACTGGGCCCGTTCGGAAACGGTGCCGGCCTTCATGAACCTCTTCATTGAAACCGGGGGTACGGCGGGCATCCAGTTCTCGTACGATCGTACCGAGTAATTGGTAATTGCGTGGCGGCGCCGACCCTGGCTGGCGCCGCCCTTGGGAACGGTCGAGCATGGCTCGACGCTATAGACAGATGGAGAACGTGATGGCCTACGCACGCATTGTTTCGACCGCCGACAACTACCTGCACCACATCAGCAACGGCACATTCGATGTGGATGCGGACGAGCCTGCCTCGCTGGGCGGCCAGGGCAAGGGCTTCGCACCGTTCGACCTGTACCTGGCCTCGCTGGCGGCGTGCACCGCCATCACCCTGCGCATGTATGCGCAGCGCAAGGGCTGGGAACTGGGCGAGTTCCATGCCGAGCTGCGCTCGGAACGTGACGCGGATGGTCGCTTCCATGTGCACCGCGTGCTGCATGCCAGCGCCGCGCTGAGCGATGCGCAGTGGCAGCGGTTGCTGGAGGTGGTGGAAAAGACCCCGGTGACCCTGGTGATGCGCGAAGGTGCGCGCATCACCAGTGAACGCGGGGCCGCCGCGTAACCCCATCCATGCATGGCGTGGATCTACAGACGACGCTCGCCGGGCATGGCCCGGCGGCCGCTCAGCGCCGTGAATGCAGCACGGTGCGCTGGCGCATCGCGTTGAATTCCTGCTCCACCTGCTGGATATCCTCGGCCTGGAACCCGGCCGCGTCCAACAGCTGGCCGGCGGCGGCCGCCGCCAGCGGATCGTCGTCACGCTGCCGCCAACAGCGCGCCGGCAGGAAGTAACCCACTTCGCTGCGCCCGCGCATGATCACCACCGGCCGGCCTGCATACAGCAGGAACTCCGCCAAGTGCTGGCGCAGCCCCTCCACCGAGACATAGGCCGGCCCGATGCCCAGCGATCGACTGGACGGTTCGGAACTTTCAAACAGCTTGCGACGGCTCATCCAATCCTCCTTATGTGCAACGCGTGGTCTCCTTTCCCTAGACGGGCGCATCACTGCGCCCCCGCCACGCACTACGTGATCCACATCACGCCGTCACTCAGAACCCGGAATTGAACTCCAGCTGGAACACGTCGATCGACAGTGGAGCACCGGACACTTCCTTGGCCGCCATCCACTTGCCGCTGATCCAGCTGCGCGCGTCCAGCGCGTAGGCGCCGCCCACGTAGTAGCCGCGGGCGTTGGTGCCACCGAGGTGGAAGTTCGGGTCGTTGTAGGCATCGGGCAGCGCATCGGCCTCGATGCGCTTGTAGCCCAGCAGCGCCTGCCACTGGCCCTTCTCCTTCAGGTCGGTGGCACCGAACGTGGCCTGTACCATCCAGGCGGTGTCGCCGCTGCGGAACGTATCGATGCTGGCGGCGCCACCGGCACCGTAGTTGTTGACGATGCCGTTGTTGGCGCGGCTGAACATGGCCTGCTTGTCGTAGGCCAGGTTGCGGATGTAGTCGCCATCCAGGCGCAGGCCGATGCCCTGGGCCAGCTGCGTATCCCAGCGCAGGTTCAGCGTGGCCAGGCGGAATGCCGAGGCCAGGCCGACATACTGCGGGGTCGGCGTGTTGGCCGGGTCCAGCGGATTGCGCGCGATGTCGCGGATCAGCATCAGGGTATTGCCCTTCTGCATGAACGCTGGGCGCGACCAGTCGGTATCGCAGCCCACCGCGCCCGCATATAGCGCGCACGGCGAGGACAGGCGGCCGCTGATGTTCTTGAAATCGTAGTAGCCCAGTGCGGCACGCAGCGCATTGTCGTCGTTGAAGCGCCAGTTCATGCCGACCTGTGCACCGGACAGCCACTTGTTCTCGTTCGGGGTCTTGACCCGGCTCTGGCTGGGCGAGCTGTCGGAGGTGTACTCCAGCGGTACCACCGCAAGGTTGCCGAACAGCTCGAGATCTCCCCCGTTGAAGTCGTGTTTCAGGTTGGCGGCCAGGCCGTCGAAGTTCAGGTCGTTGGAGAACAGCGTATCGCTGGTCCAGAACGGATTGCCGAAGCGGCCGCCGCGCACCGTCACCCAATCGGCCGGGCTGTAGGCCAGCCAGGCCTGGTCCAGCCACACGTCCTTCTTGCTCAGGCCACCACCCAGCTGTTCGGTGGTTGACACCGGGCCATTGCTGCTGCCGCTGGCCAGGCGTACGCCGGCCGTGGTGTGCTGGCCGATGGTCGCCTCGATGCCCAGGCGAGCGCGGATGCGCCACAGGTTGCGGCGGTCCTGGCGGGTGTTCAGCAGCGGCGGCAGCTGCAGGTTGGTGTTGGTGTTGGTGTCGAAGCCGTTGCCGGAATTGATCGACGACCAGTTGCTCACGATGTCGCTGTTGCGTTCGGAGAAGAAGCGCGACTCGCTGCGCACGCGCATGTCACCGGTGACCTTGATGCGCTTGGTCCACTCAGCCACTTCGTTCGGTGCCGCCCAGCCCTCGGACCTGGCCTGCGCCATCACGTCCTGGCGCACTTCGTCACGGATGCCGTCGCGCACGCTCTGCGGCACGTAGGGCACGCGCACGTCGCCGGCCTCCAGGGCCACGCCACCGCTGGCGGCCGAAGGTACGGTGGTCGCGGTGCGCGACGCGGCCGCTGCTTCAGCCTCGGCCTGCACCAGCAATGCCTGGCCGTCTTCTGGCTTCAGCGCGCCGCTGGCGATCAGGCCCTTGATCAGCTTGACCATGGTGGTTTCTGCGGCCATCGCACCGGCCGGGGCGGCCAGGCTGAGCAGCACGGCGCAGCACAGCAGCGCCCGTCGGGCCGGCCGCGGGCGGCGGGAGTCGGTTCGTGCGCGGACGTGGTCGTTCATCACGGTTCTCATCGAAAGAAGGGAAGTCACGGAGGTCGGGAATCAGGCCCCGGGCCGGCGGCCCTGGATCAGCACGCGGGCGGGGAAATCGAGCGACGGCGGCGGTGCCTGGTCGACCTTGCCGATGCGTCGCAGCGCATCGAGCACGGCCGCGTCGGCCTCCTCGTTGCCACTGCCGCGCACCAGCTCGACCTTTTCCAGGCGGCCATCGTTGGACAGCCACACATTCACCTGCAGCTGGAACGCCAGGCGCTTGACCTTGTCGTCGCGCGAGATCGCCTGCTGCATCAGGTAGCCGAGGTAGCGCCCGTAGGTGGCATTGCCGGCACCACCGCGGCCGACGCCGGACGAGCCGCCGCCACTGCCGGACTGGATGCCGAAGTTGTCACCGCCGGCCTGCGCATCAGCATTCATCGTCACCGGGTCGGCGTTGTCCGGCGTTGGCGTTGGCTCTTCAGCCGGCGTTGGTGGATCCAGAGGTTCCGGCTCTGGCATCGCTTCTTCCGGCGGCGTCTCCGGTTCCGGTGGCTTTTCCGGCGGCGGTGGCGGCGGCGGCGGGGGTGGTGGCAGCGCCAGCATCGGCGGCTGCACCACCGGCCGGCGGGTGCTGGCGGTGTCCTTGAACAGCATCCACCACACGGCAATGCCGAGCACCAGCAAAGCGGCCAGCACCAACGCGAAGGTCACCAGCAACTGGCGACCGCGCATGCCGGGCTCCGGCCGAGGGGGTTGATGGGCCGTCATGCCTCAGCCCTGCGCTTTGCCGGTGACCAGGCCGACCTGGGCCAGCTCCAGCCGCCGCAGCAGGTCCAGCACCTCGACCACGCGGGCGTACTGCACCTGCGCGTCACCGCGCACGATCACCGGGAAATCCGGCGTGGTCGCGCGCTCGGTGCGCAGGCGGTCTTCCAGCTCGGCCATCGTCACCGGATAGGCATCCAGGAACACCTGGCCACTGGGGTCGATGGTGATCGCCTTGGTCTTCGGCTTCTCCAGCGCGACGCTGTTGCTGGCCTTCGGCAGGTTGACCTCGATGCCGGGAATGGAGGCGTTGCTGGTCAGGATGAAGATCACCAGCACCACCAGCAGCACGTCGACGAAGGGCGTTACGTTGATGCCCTTCTCGCGCTTCTTGATGCCGAACTTCGCCTTCTGGCCCATGGCGCGCCCCTCAGCCCTGGACCGCGGCCGGGCCGCGCCCGTCCTGCTCTTCGGCCAGGCGCGCGGCGAACTCGTCGATGAACACCGCCATGTCGGCGCCGATCGCCTCGGCACGTGCTCCCAGGTAGTTGTAGCCGAACAGCGCCGGAATCGCGACGCCGAGGCCGGCTGCGGTACACAGCAGCGCCGCGGCCATGCCCGGTGCCACCGAATTGATGTCCACCGCGCCGGCCATCGCCGCCACCACGAACACCAGCATGATGCCGATCACGGTACCGAACAGGCCCACGTACGGCGCGCCTTCGATGGTGGTCGACAGCCAGTTCATGCGCCGTGCCATCGCTTCCTGCTCGCGCACCATCACCGCATCCATCGAGGCGCGGATCGCGGCGATGGTGGCGCCACTGAGGTAACCGCTGTTGCCATCGCGCTGGTGGCGCTGCTGCATTTCATCGATGGCCACCTGGTAGATGCGCCACAGCGAACCGTCGTGCATCGCGGTGGGTGCCTTGCCCTGGCGGTCCATGTCGGACAGGGTGCGCAGCGGCACGCCGGACAGCTTGCCGAAGCTCTCGGTGAACACTGCATTGGCCTTGCTGGTACGGCCGAAGTGCCGCCCCTTGGCAATCATGATCGCCCACGACAGCAGCATCATCAGGCCGAGGATAGCGACCACCACCCAGGCGTCGAACGGCATCGCCTTGAGGATGAAGGCGAAGTGGCTCTGCCCGGCGGACTGCTCGTCGGCACCGTAGCTGATCAGGCGCGAGTCGGCGCCCTGTGCGGTGGCATCGGCCAGCAGCAGTGCCGCCGGTCGTGCCACGCGCGAGATACGCAGCTCATCCAGTGCGCCCTCGAAATTGGCAAGCGGCTGCACCGCGCCCGGCGCATCAGCGCCCACCACCGGCGCGGTGGTCAGCGCCGGCAGCTCGCCGCTCAGCTGGGCGACCACGCGGCCATTGAGGTACAACTGCAGTGCGCCCTTCTCCGCAGTCAGCGCCACATGCGCCCACTGCCCTTCCGGAATCGGCTGCGCCGGCGTGCTGCGCTGGCCATTGAGCTGCACGAACGGCACCCGGTTTTCGATGCCCAGCACCAGTTCGGACGCACCGTCGCGACGGGCGTAGATCGCCTGTGCAGCGTTGTTGCTGCCTGGCTTGATCCAGGCCGAAACAGTGAGCGGCGCGCCCGCCTCCTGCGCAAGCGATGCGCTGGCCGGCAGCGGCAGCGGGGCTGCACCCAACTGAACGCCGCGGCCGATCACCGAGCCTTCCGATGGCGGCACCACGGCACCGGCATTGTTGCCATAAGCGGTGGTGTCGCGTGCCGGCGCATTGGCCTCGGCGAAGTGGTAGACCAGCGTATAGTCCGGATCGAACACCTGCTGGCCGTTGCCGCTGGCGGGGGCCTTTTCATTGCCGTAGTACATCCAGATCGTCTGCGGTGCCGCAGCGCTGACCGCCGGCACGTCCACCCAGACCAGCGCCAGGCCCAGCTTGGGATCGAACTGTTCGATCTGGTGGGCCAGCACGGTGCGGCCATCACCCGAGACAAAGCGCAGGTCGTTGCCCGCATCCTGGGTGCCGTCGAAGCCGAAGTTGCCGGTATGCAGGCGCAGCAGCAGCGGCGTGCGACCCGGGTCACCGGCCAGGCCCGCGCCCTGCGGGCCGGCGTCGACAGTGATCGGCTTGCGGTACTTCCATTCGGCCTGCCACCAATTGGCATCGGCCGCAGCGGCCGGCAGCGCAACCAGCGCGGCCAGCAGCAACAACACTCGGGAAAGCAAACGGTCCATGCGAAGGGTCTCCGGAGAACGCATGTTCAAGGGAAGGGTCAGTAGCTGGTGCTGATGTTGAAATGCAGGCGCGGGTCGTCCTTGCGCGTGACCGGGCCATCGGCATAAGGCCAGGCGTAGTCCAGGCGCAGTTGCAGGTGTTCACCCAGGCGCAGCTGCGCGCCCAGGCCGACCGAGGCCAGGTTGTACTTGTCACGCTGCTCGGGCAGCGGCTGGCGCAGGCGCAGGTAGGCCGCGTCGGCAAAGCTGTAGACACGCAGGTCGGTGCCGCTCCACAGCGACCACGCCGGGGTGCGCCATTCCAGGCTGGCCAGGCCGCCGTAGTCGCCGATCGCCTCGGCCGACAGGTAGCCACGCACGGTGTACATGCCGCCAGCAGCGAACTGCTCGGCCGACACCAGTGGCGCATCGGTTACCTGCAGCGAGCCACGCGCATACCACTGCCAGTCACTGCTGAAGGTGTGGGTGTTGGCCACGTCGGCCTTGAAGGCGACGAAACTCGGATCGGCCCAGTAGCGCTTCTGGCCGAAGGCGGTGGCGTCACTGCCATAGCCGAACAGGCGGCGGGTACCGGCCACCAGCTGGGTGTTGATGCTCAACTGATCCTGCTCGCCCTGGCGCACACCGACAAACCCCAGGGTGATCGGCGCGTACTTCAGCGGCGTCTTCAGGCTCTCCTTGCCCATCTGCGTGTCTTCCTCGGTGTCCTTGAAGTCCACGCCGAGGCTGAGCTGGCGCCACCACTGGCTGCTGCCGGCCAGTCGATAGTTGAGCTTGAGACCGATCGAATGGCCGTTGCCGACCACATTGGTTCCGGTGCCGGTACCGACCTGCCCGCCCGCGTTCAGCACGCGGCTGTCGGACTTGTAGCCGGAGGCTTCCAGGCTCCACGGAGTGCCTTCGAACGGCATTGTGTACGAGGCCGAGAACACCTTGGCCTGCTTTGTATTTTCCGGCGCCAGGTACACGCCGATGTTGGCGCTGTGCCCCCGCTTCCACAGATTGTCGTAGGCCAGCGACGCACTCAGGCGCAGCTTCTCGGTGTCGGCGCTGTGGTCGTTGTTGAGTGACGCGCTGGCACGCCACGGCGACTTCTCTTCGACCTGCAGGTCCACATCCATCGTGCCCGGCACCTGGCCTTCGCGCACCAGCGGCATCACCTGGCGACGCCCGCCCTCATTCAGCGCGGTCAGTTCTTTCTGGGCCTGGTCGAAGTCCGGCACCTTGCCTTCCGCCAGCGCTGGTACGCGTTCGCGGATGCGCTCGGGCGATTCGTGCTTCGTTCCCACGACCCGCAGCTGGCCGATCGGTGTCTGCTGTACCTTCAGCAGCACCACGCCACCACTGACCTGCTGCTCGGGAAGCTCCACATAGACCGACTGGTAGCCCGCCTGCTGGTACAGCGCATTGACTGCATCGCGTGCCTTCTCGACATCGGCCAGGGTCTTTCCCGGGCCGAGGAAGGGCTCGACCGCGCGCTCGATCTGGCGCGGATCGAGAACGGTATTGCCACGTACGATGTATTCATTGATGTTCACGCTGGGCGCAGGCGCTGCCTCCTGCGCGAACAACGGCAGCGGCATCGCGGCCAGGGCCAGCACCAAGGGATGCAGGCGCAAGGGAAGGCGGACGGCTCGGCACGGAACAGGAGTCATCGAAGGCATCGCGTCGTATCGAAGGTAATGGCCATGGAGCGGCGCGTGGGTCTACCAACAGGACGTGCACGTCGCGTCAAAACCGCCAACAGTTTTATGACAGCACTGTCATCTTTTGACAGCGCCGCAACGCACGCAGGCGGACCCTGCCTTCGCCACACGTCTTCATTGCAGAACGTCGATTGCTGCGGGAAGTTCGAGATGCGTGAATCATTGATAATGGAGCTGCGCGCTGCCCTCACCCTTGCGTTGCTGCTGGTGCTGGCCCCGGTGCGCGCCGACGAGGCGAAGAAGCAGGAAGACGCCGCGCCCTGCATCGAAGTACAGGTCAATGGCGAGCGCATTCCGGCCTGGGACTGCCTGCAGCGCAAACTTGCGCCGGCATCGAAAACGGCGAAATCACCGGCGCTACCGGAGGCCCAACGCCTGATGCGGCAGCCCGGCAACCAACTGATGCAGTACAACCTGGAAGGCACACGACAGCGCATGGGCGATGCGTTCGGGCGCTCGGTGGTGCCGCAGCGACCTGCGCGCTGAGCCAGCGCCTTTGTAGAGCCGAGCCCATGCTCGGCTGTCTTTGCATTCATCGGCGATGCTGCGCAGGCGCAGCCGAGCGTAGGCTCGGCTCTACGGTACCGCGGGCACGATGCCATCGCTCGGCACCGGCGGCAGCTCGGGCACCGGGAGGCTACGCGATTGCCCGGCCTGGTTCAGTTCCACCGCGCTGGCACTGATGCTGGCCAGCACCGTGCAGGGTCCGAGCCGTTGGCCGGGCGCATACGCTTCCGCCGGGCGTCCATCCACCGAGAGCAGGGCCAATGGCGCATGGTCACCGGCCATCACGCCCAGCACCACCACCTCGGTCTGCACTGCACCGGGGGACAGCAGCCGTACCAGCGGCAGGCTCGCCACTGCATCGAACATCGGCCGCACCGGCGCCACGGCCATCGCCTCGCTGGCCGCGGCCGCTGGCGCCACGGCAGACAGGGTGACACTCCAATAGGCCACCACGGCCAGCAGCAGCGTCGCCGCCAGCACGGTCAACATGCGATTGCGATCCCAGCGCCTGCCATCCATGTTCCGCACCACCGCCACGTTCGTGTCCGCCTACGCTAGCAGCTGTGGCTGACGCTTTTGTTTCATCATGCAGGCCTACGCTGGCAGGTGTCGACACGGACAGGAGGCAACGTCGATGCAGCGCGTGCAGCGTGGTTTCACCCTGCTGGAACTGATGGTGGTGCTGGTGATCATCGGCATCTGCACGGCCGGAATCGGGCTGGGCCTGGGCAGCCTGCTCGACCCGGGCCGGCAGCTGCGACAGGAAGCCGAGCGGTTGGCGCAGCGCCTGCAGGTGGCGCGCGATGAGGCGCGCATCGATGGCCGCCCCCTGCGTTGGCAGGCCGACGCCAACGGCTATCGTTTCAGCCGCCGCGAAGGCAGCGGTTGGGTGATCATTGAACGCGATGATCTGCTGCGACCGCAGAAGTGGCAGGCAACGGGTATCGCGGTGCAGCCCGCCAGCCCCATTGAGCTGAGCCCGGAGTGGATCGGTATCGCCTGGGAGCTTGCGTTGTCGCTGGATGGCCGCCAACTGCGTCTTCGTGATGATGGCAGCGGACAGTTGCAGGTCGTGCAGTGAAGCGGAACATGCGCGGATTCACCCTGATCGAAGTGCTGATCGCGCTGGCGATCGTTTCGATTGCGCTGGCAGCGGTGATGCGCTCGGTGGCAGTGGCGACCGACGATCAGTCACGGCTGCATGACCGTCGCCTGGCACTGATGTGCGTGCAGGATCGCTGGCAGGAACTGCGCCTGAGCGGACAGGCACCGCAGGATGCACGGCAGCGCTGTGTGCAGGGGCGCAGCAGCTTCCTGGTGCTTCAGCATCTGCGCACGGGCAACGACGGCCAGCCGCAGCTGGAGCTGAGTGTGGTTGCCGAAGATGCACCCCGGCAGTCGCTGGCGCGGATGCAGTTGCCATGGACGGCGGCGCAATGACGCGCGCCGTGCGCGGTTTCACCCTGATCGAGGTGATGATTGCGATCACCATCATGGGCGTACTGGCGCTGATCTGCTGGCGGGCGCTCGACAGCGTGGCCAACAGCAATCAGCGCCTGCGCCAGGCCGATGCCGAGACCACGACGGCGCTGCGCGTGCTGCAGCAGTTCCAGCGTGATATCGAAATGCGCGCAGACGATGCGTTGATGAATGGCGCAGTGCGGCCGGCCGATCAACCGCAGCGGTTGCTACCGCCGTCGCTGGTGAGCGAGCGGCACCCGGATGGGAGCTTCGCGCTGGAGATCACCCGCAGTGTCGGCAGCGATGGGCTGCACTGGCAACGGGTACGCTGGTGGCGGCAGGGCAATACGCTTTGGCGGGCCAGCGGCGCAGCGACGGATCGGTATCCCCTGCCGGCGCCGGATCTGTCGAAGGGCATTGCCGTGGCGCGCGAGGTACAGCGGTTCGAGGTGTGGGCATGGCAGCCCGGTGCCGGCTGGGCGCCGTTGCCGAGCGAAGGCGAAGTGCTGCCGGCCACCGGGCTGGAACTGCGGCTGGGCCTGCGTGATGGGCGTGGGCCGTTGAGTTACCGGCGCGTGCTGGAGCTGTAGGATTCTTCCCAGGCAAAGCATCCACGCACGGCGTGGATCTACGGTGGGTGCCGACCGTGCCTTGGTGGGTGCCGACCGTTGGTCGGCATTGTTGTTGGCTCCGGAATCCGCGCATTGCATGGATCCCCCCGCCTGCCGCCGGGCACTCTCCTGCACCCGGCGGCGTTGTGTCGGTGGTCCTCACCGCTGATGGCCGTTCCCTGCCCTCCGTGCCGTCCTGGCTGGGGCCGCCACCGCTCCGTGGCGGCTGGCCCGATGCTGTCCGTTCTTCCGGCCCGATCGCATCCACGCACGGCGTGGATCTACCTTGGTGCCGACCGTTGATCGGCACCGTTGCAAGAGGCCTACCGGCGCTGCGTGGCCTCGTCGCGACTTGCCTGCGGGAACTGGAAGGCACTGTTGGCGTCATAGCCAGCGTTGGCAGTATTGCCACGCGCCGGCGGGTTGATGCTGCTGGTGCCGCTGCCGAAACCGAGGATCTGCACGCTGATCACCGATGGCTGGTTGCGCCGCGCATCATCCTGGCTCTTGCGCATCACATCCTGTGCCGCCTGGCTGGCGCTGTTGGCTGCTGCACTGGCCGAGGCCAGCGCGTTGACGTTCACTGTGGCCAGCACGGGCAGGCCCTTGCTTTCACCCTGTACCTGGATGTTGGCGGCGTTGAGCACCTGCAGCGCGGCCAGGTTGATGTTGCCCGAGACGCGGATGCCAGCTTCGCCCGCATCGATGGTGCCCAGCGGCGCGATCAGGTCGACATCGCCCGGCCGCACTTCGGCAATGGGGTTCAACGTTGCGATGCCTGCACCACTGGCCGGGGCCTGCGGCGACAGGAGCACATTGCCCCAGCCGTCATAGACGCGGCGCGGTGGCGTGTACAACAAGGTGGTCTGCGAACCACGGCCGGCATTGATGTCACCCTGCTCCGACCAGGCCAGGATGTCACCGCCGAACGTTGTCATCACCCGCGACAGGCCCAGCAGCACGCTGTCCTGGCTGAACAGCCGGATGTCACCCTGCCCCTGGGTCACCAGCCCAGCACTGGCCGGCGGCACCACGCCCTGCACACCCACCACGATCTGTCCGCCCGGCGCCATCAGCTCGATGTTGCCGCCGGCTTCGGTACGCACGCCGGAGCCTCCGTACAACAGGATGTCGCCGGTACGGTCGATGGCCGTTCCGGCAGCGTCCTTGTCCGGCATCAGCGTGGCGATGGCCTCGCGCCCGCGCAGGTAAGAACCAACGCGTGGCCCATTCCGATCATTGTACTCGCGCCCACCTTCACGCAGTTCGGCGTAGTAGACCTGGCGCAGGAAGATGCGCTGCTGTTCCTTCGGCAGCCGGTCGAATGCCGCCAGGGCCTCGGCGCCACCAACCGCCAGACCGAAGCGCTGCTGCAGCCACTCCCTCAACTCCTTGTCGTAGATCTTCACCGCCTTGCCCGGTTGCGCAGCCAACGACTGCGAGGGATCGGCGAGGTTGGCCGGATCCAGGTAGCGCGTGCGCAGTGCATCGAAATCAATGGCCTGATTGCCCGCCGTCAAGGCAATGCTTGCGCCCGGGCGCGTATCGCCCTGCACGGTGCCGCCCAGGCTGACGATGCTTCCTGCCTCTTCCTGGCGCAGCTGGCGACCGGCGCTGACCTCGACATTGCCCGGGCCGGCCACCGTCAGATTGCTGCGGATGATGTCCCGGCCCGCCTCGATCCCGCTGATATCGGTTCCGCGGGCGTTGAGCGCGGTGACATCGGCGCTGATGACATCGCGGCCGGCGCGCAGCCGTACCGCCGAGCCCGCCTCAAACCAGTCAAATACGGTACGTCCGCCATTCTGGCCATTGCGCGAGAGCTGCCGCCTGCTGCCGCTGCCCAGCCCGATGATATCGCCGGCCACGGCATAGAACCGGCTGACCGCCGTCGGCGTAGCCGGCAACGACGCACCAAGCGCGGTATTGGGACCGAACGCGAAATACGGCAGCACGGTGTCAGGGCTGGCGGCGTTCCCATCGACGGATACATTGCTGCGCACCGTTCCCGCGTTTCCGGGCCCCTGCGCGATGAAGCCGGGATCGAACGGACCGGGGATGCGGGCATCACTGCTGGAGCGCGCGATCTGTGTCGCTCGGTTGGCGGCCAGGATCGATCCTCCCGCCAGCACCTCCAGCCGTCCCGACGCCGAGGGCGCCAGCAGGATGACGTCCTGGGCATCAGGCACACTGCCGCTGCGCAGATTGGCGAGATTGATGTTGCCCGAGGCTGCAATGGCGGTGAACCGGGAGGGATACAACCAGTAGTTGAGATAGATGTCGCCATTGCTGGCGTTGATTTCGACCACCTCCCTGGCCTGATTGCTGCCGCTCGCATGCTGCGTGCCCACCAGGCCCGGCGACAGATTCCCGCCGGCGGAGAACAGGTCCAGCGCGGTGCGCGGCGTCCATAGCGAGAACCAGCTCGTGCCAGACGCGCGGCTGCCATCATCCAGCACGATCGTGTTGAAATTGGCCACGGGAACCCGGCCTGGATCGGCGGCACTACCCAGCACCACGTCGCCGCGCGCCTGCAACTGCGCGGTTGAGTCGCCCAGCACCAGCACCGGTCCGGCCATCGCAACCGGGCTGTCGGCCACCAGCGGATCCTTCAGGCCCAGTTGCCCATAGCTGGCCTGGACTGTACTGAGGCCACCAATGCGCGCAGCGTCGATGCGGGTATTGCCACGAACATTGGTCACCACGCCATTGACGTCCAGGTCCTGCTGATCCGATGTGCTGCCACGACTGCTGGCACGCAGGCCCGGATTCAGTGCACCCCCGCTGCGCAGGGCCATGTCACCACCGCCAGTGACATGCAACTGGCCATCGACCACGCGCCCGGTTGATCCGACCGCGACCGAAAGCGCACTCGAATGCGGCGAGATCTCGTATCCCAGCGCGTTGCCCATGCTGTCCAGCATGCCCATATGGCGGCCTGCGTCCAGGCTCAGATTGCCGCCCCCCAACGTCCCGAAGCCGGTAAAGCCCACCAGGCGGGGGGTTGCATCCAGTTCGGGCCTCACCGTGCTGTAGGTTCCGAAATTGATCCACCAACTGGTCGGCGTCTGCACGACACCGCCGGTGGTGCCCGTTCCCTGCCGCCACAACCAGTTGCCCACCGCTGCGCTTGAGTGGCCAGCCTGGTCGCGCTGGACCGTGCCCGATTCCGCGCGGAAGCTCCATGTATCGCCGATGATGTCGCGCCCCGCCTCGATGCGCAGATTGCCGCCCTGGTCCGGATACCACGCCTGATAGCTGGCGAGGGCCGCGTCGTAGGCCCCGGAGGCCTGGGTCGAACCAAGCAGCAAGGTGTTCTCCGGCTTCGGCGCACGCGCCGCGTTGAAGCGCGGATCGCTGCCATCACCCAGATGGGTGGGCGTACCTGCAGTGTAGACACCGAAGCCGGATTTCATGCGCACGTCCTGCGCCGCCAGCAGCGCCAGGTCTCCCTTGCCGGTACGCAACACGCTCCAGGCCGGCGAGCCCAGGCGCTTGCCGTAGGTAGTGACTTCGGTAAGCGTGCCGCCGCCGTAGCAGTAACCGGTGACTGCACAGATATCTTCCTCGGACATGCCCATCTCGGCGCCAAGTTCCGACGCAGGCCTGCCGACCCAGGACTCGTCCCCCCACCACATCAGCGAACCCTCCTTGTCCACCAGGCGCGGCGCCGCGCCGCAGAACGGTCCCAGTTCACAGATGTCACCTTCGGCGACACCCAGCATTTCAGCCGCCTCCCGGGGCGACTTGCCGACCAGACTGTCGTCCCCCCACCAGAACAGCGAACCTTCCAGGTTGACGACACGATCGCCTTTCCATTCCGTCGTGGTGGTCACTGTACCGATGGTGCTGTAGTGGCTGTCGGCGAGCACGATGCTGCCGTCACTGCCCCAGCGACGCGTGCGCGGATCGGCAGACGCTGTATCTGCACCAGCCACCGCAGTCAGGTCCCATGACGTGGTCCCTTCGGGCAACATCGAGGCCAACGCCCAATTGCGCCCCTGTCGGCCGCTGGCGTCGGCCACCCGCAGCTTCACCGGAGCGTCGCCGGCCAGTTCCACCTTGGTCATCGAGGGGATGATGGCACCGGCGTGCAGATCCAGCGCGCCGGAGAGCCGCATCACCATCGGCAACGCCACTCCGGCAGGCCAGACCTGGGCCGCCACGGGTGCCGGACTGCGCAGGCGGAAGCCGGCGCCCAGCCGTGCGCCTGCCTGAAGGGTGAGCGCCTGGGCCAGCACGGTGCCTGCTGCCAGCACCTGGCCGCCATCGGTGGTCACCGCCGCCCCCAACACACTGCCGGCGGGCAGCGTGAGCTCTGCGGAAAGTGTCATGGCCACCGGCAGCACCGTACCCGACGGCAATGTCAGCGCCTGGAACGGCAGGTCGTAATTCAGTGTCGCACCGGCGCGGAACTCAGTGCCGATCTGGAGCTTGACGCCCTCGCCGGGCACGATCAGATCGCCACCAAATGCGGTGTTCGGCGAGCCCGCGCTGCGCCCTTCCAGCAGCACCCAGCCGTCCTCATCCGGGTTGGCAGGCGGCGGTGCGAAACCGTCGTTGATGCTGCCGTAGACGTTGATATCGCCCTCGGCGCGCAGCACGAGCGCGGCCGATTCACCGAAGCCACGGCGCGCTGGATCAGTCCGGTTCGAATGCGGCCCGTAGCGGTAGCCGGACAGATCGATATCACCGGCCACCACCAGGTCGCCACGCGGATTGTCATTGCTGCTCCGCGCCACCAGCTGCACGCCGGGACGCAGGCGGTAGCTGCCCAGGGCGGCGGTGCGCTGCTGCAATCCCGTATTGGCCAGCGCGGCGTTCATCCACAGGCTGTTGTCCAGGTCCACCACCGTATCCAGCCATTGCTGGTTGATCACCTGCGGACGATGGCCGTGCACGTCTGGAGCGCTGGCCAGCGGCGCCGAATCGTAGCTGCGGAAGGCGTTGACCTGGAGGTCGCCGGCGCCGGCAATGCGGATGCCGCTGGCCACTTCGATTGCTGCATCGTTGCTGCCCACGCGGGGCACGTTGAGCTTGACGCTGCCGCGTGCGCGGCCGTCGTTCTGGCCCGGGCCGCTACCGGTCGCCACCGACGTACCGGCGCGCAGGTCCATCGAGGAAGCCGCACCCAGCTGCAGGCTGCCGTTGGCAGAGGTCAGTTCAATCATGGCCCGGTTCGGGCTGTCGATGATCTTGCCGTAGCTGTCCACGCGCAGGCCGCTGCCATGCGCGTCCAATGTGCCATCGATACGCAGCACGTCGCGGGCGGACAGGCGGATGCTGCCGACCTGTTCGCCACTGGCATCAACGCGGCCATTGACCTGCAGGCTGCCGCCATCCACGCTGATATCAACGTTTCGGGCCTTCACCTCATCGCCGATCACCAGGTCGCCTTCACTCAACTGGAAGGTCCGGCCACCGGTGATGCCACCGGCGGTAAGCCGAGCGTTCAGGCCGGAGAAGTCCTGCAACCGGCGTGCACGCACCACCAGCTCGCCACCGTCATAGGGCACTTCGGTTCCACCGGCATCGTAGCGACCGCTGGCGCCGCCCAGCAGGGTCCCGGCCAGATCGATACGGCCGCCCTGCGGGCCCAGTGCAGCAACGGTCAGGCGGCCGCCGCGGTTGTTGCGGGCGGAAAGATCGATACGCGACCCGGTGTCGGCAACGATGTCACCTTCGCGGCTCGTCAGCGCCACGTCGCCGCCCCAACTGTACTTGTCCACGTCGAACAGGCTGACCTTGCGGCCGGCCATGTCAAGCACCGCGTTGCTGCCAAGCGTCATGCCCTGGCGGGCATTGGCTTCGAACCGGCCGGACGCCAGCGCCACGCGGCTGTCGATGCCGATCCGTTCGGCCGTGATCGACAATTCTGCACCCAACGCATCGCTGCCCGTGGTCGCCGCAGCACCGCGCAGCTGCACCGTTCCTCCATTGCGGATGGCCAGCTGCGCACCCGCGTTGCCGGTCAGCAGCGGGGTGACGATATCCAGCGCGCCGCCATTCAACTGCCAGCCGCTGCCTGCCACGTAGTCGCCCTGGCGCTGGAAGACGTCCAGGCTGCCCTTGCCGGAGAACAGCATGCGATCCGACGCCGCCAGCGTTACGCCGGCGAAGCCGAGCACCTGGCGATCTGCGGCCACCGTCGAGCTGGACCGGGTGAAGGGCGCACGCCCCAGCTCCAGCACCCGCGTATTGATCTCCAGCTGCCCTTGGCCAAGCCGGCCCACCATCGCCTCGCCGGCTGGTTGGGTCTGCTCACCGCCGGCCAATGCGGTGCCGGCCAGCGTACCGTCCCAGACCAGCGTATCGGCGAAGATGCGCGCGCGGTCGGTAGCGCTGCCGTAGCCGTGAATGGCAGGGGCACCCAGCACCAGACTGCGTAGACTGCTGCGGCCGGTCGCACTGTCACGCGTATCCAGGTCCACGCTGCCGAACACATTGATGGCATCGCGCGCGGTCAGGCTGAGCGCCTCCAGCGCCGGCGCGCCGGTGGCGGTGTTTCCGCGCAGTAATCGCTGCAGTACCTCTTGGTTCATGGTCATGCCGGCCGGCAGGCCACCAGCTGCCGCTGCCGTCGCAATGGCTTCGGCACTACCGAGGTTGAGGGCCGACATGCCCAGGCCGAGCTGGCGCGTTCCATAGCTCACTGCGTCGCCAATGTTCAAGGCGCCGTCGGTGACCACATTGATGCTGCCTGCCGACAGCAACCGGGTCTGGCCACTGCAGTCCACCTCGCATCCGCCGATGTCGATCGCCACCGGACCGGCGGCACTGCCGCCCTGCGCACTGAGCGCCGTCAAGCGCTGGTTGGACACGGCAAGCAGGCCGCCCGACACCAGATAGGGCGCCGTGGCCTGCGCCACGCGCGAGGGATCGGCTCCGGCCAAGGTATCGATCGAAGCGCCCTGCTCGACCAGGATCCCCTTGCCCCCGAACGCAGCCGACAGCAGCACTTCCTGCGCCGTCAGGGTGACGCCGTTGCGCACCACGATGTGCTGCGCACTGCCCTCCAGCGAATAAGTCGTCGCGTCACGTCGCAGCACGCCGCCGATCAGCATCGTTTCCGGGCGGAACGCATTGAGCGCCGAATCGAAGAGGGTGGCACCGCTTCCACTGCCGGCACTAACGCCCTGGGTGGCGATCTCCAGCATCGCCTCATTGGAAGCGAGCAGATTGACCGAAAGCGTGCCGCCCCGTCCGTCATTGCTGCCGGCGTTGAAGCGTGACACGCCCTGGAAGATCGCGGCTGGCACGCTCGAACGTCCGGCGCCATCACCCAGCACCAGGTTGAGGTTGCCGGCATCCGTTGGCCGCCAGCGCAGTGCTTCACCACGCCGCTCGGCCACGCCCTGTACGAACGCGCTGTAGGAGGTCTCGTTGTAGCTGGCATGGCGGCGCACCACATCCGCCGGCGTCAGCACCAGATCAGTGAGCAGCGATGAGACTCCACCCCCCAGGCTCTGCGCCTGGTGTCCACTGACGCGCCAGGAACCGGTGCCGGTCGCTACTGGCTGTCGGCTGCCGACGGCGCTTTCAGCCCCGACTTCGACGCGGAATGCGCCCTTCTGCAGTGCGTAGCTGGCCGGCAGCAGCGTGTAGGTTCCCGCCGGTAGGCCTGGAACCCCGGCAGGGATGACAATCTGCTGGCCAACGCGCGGATCGGCGCTGCCGTCAGCGAGCGCCTGCGGCGCGTGCGTGCCCGAGCGTCCCGGCATGATCGCGTAGACCGCATTGTCACTGCCGCTGAAGCGGTAGCGCGGGTTCGCATCCGCCAGCGCATGCCGCAGGACGTCCACCGAGCCACCCCGTCCGGCCACGAATGCAGCGCCGGACAGCTCGCCGCCGCCGGACATGTCCAGCACGCTGCCCGCCACGCCATTGAAGGCGTTGGCCACGATGTCGATACCGATCGGGATGTTGTTCGAGCCGGGGCCCAGCACATCGAAGTCGGCACCGTTGCGGCGCCAGCCAACACCATCCACGGTGCCGCCAAACGGCAGCTGCAGGCCCGCTCCGCTCACCGACGTCACACTGCCTGCAAGCAGGTCGACGCGGCCGGCGACATCGGCGTTGAACTTCCGGCCGCCGAGCTGCACATGGCCCCACGGCACCTGCACATTGCCGCCCTGCACCACCGTCGCCGCCACCAGCTCCAGGCTTCCGAACGCAGAATCCGGTGCCGGTTGCGCGCCGCCTGCAATGCCATGAATGCGCAGCACGGCGTCGGGGTTCTGCCAGAACGGCTCGCCTGAAGGTCCGATGTCGGGGACGCCGGCCACGATGCGTCCCTTGGCCCGGGCTGCCGGGTACAGGCGTGCGGCGCTGATGTCGATAGACCCCGGGCTTGCCAGCGTGGAGACCAGCGAACTGCTGGCGACCGGGGCCAGCAAGCGGATGTCACCGCGGCTGCGCAGCGCGACCTGATCAAAGCCCGCCAGCCAGGTCACATCGCGCAGGTCGATCAGATCGGCGCCCACCTCCAGGCGATGCTGCCGGCCGGCGTCGAGGGGCGCCTCCAGCGGGCGCAACGTGCCTTCGCCGGCCGGTTGCCACCAGCGGCCCTGCGCAAGGCGGACATACGGCGCGGCCAGTTGCAGGTGGCCGCCCTCGCTGCCACCCGGGACGAAGCCGAGGTAACGCTCGTTCAAGCCCTGGATGCGCAGGCTCTGGTCCATGCGCAGATTGACATCCCCCTGCGCACGGATGTCACCGAACAGGGCCAGATGATCGAAACCACCGGCCTCGATCTGCTCCACCGACAGTGCCGCGTGGCCGTACTCAAGGCGTGCAGGCAGGTCCGCCGTCTGCGCGGCGTGCTGGGTCAGTGAGATCATCCGCGGTGCCAGCACGTCGTTGCCGTTTGCCGTCCTGCCGTAGGTGCCACCACCGAAGGCAACCCCCAGGGTGCCGCCGCGCGCGCCGTCGCCGCCGGCCGCTGCGTTCAGTTCACCCTGCAGGTACAGGGAATTGCCGCTGCGCAGCACGATGCTGCCGCCATCGCTGTCCACGCGGGTGCGCCCGCTGCCATCGATATCGAGCAGCGCCGACGCACCGGAGGCATCCAGCCGCGCCCCACGCTCCACCACCACGAAGGTATCGGGTGGCAGGTGGCGTACGTTGTCCTGGTCTTCCCAGTCCAGCGCGCCCCCGATCTCGATCGTTCCGCCCTTGCGCACCTGCCCGCGCAACGTCCCGCGCGCGTCGCGCAGCGAAACGGTATCGCCACTCACGTCCAGCAGCGCGCCATCGGCGATCGTCCACTGGCGCTCGCGGCGTGCATCACCACGTACACCGGATGGATCGAACGCCTCATCCAGGCGGATGCGGCCGCCGGCTGCCTTCAGATGACCGGCCACGCTCAGGTTGCCGGCGCTGGACAGTTCGATCGACTGGCCCGGGTCGACCTCGATCCTGGCCCCCTTGCCAACGCGCAGGTCGGCCGTGGACAGCAGATGCCCCGCGCGCAGTGTCAGGCTCGCGCCGCCACGCTGCGACACGCGACCACTGCTCGGATCGGCCTCGTACAACGATGGCATCCAGGCCTGCACGCCCTGCTCGCGGACCAGAGCCTGTGCTGCGCCGTCGGCCAAGCGCAGCGCAGGTCGTTGCACCTGCAGCGGGGTGCCCTCTTCAACCGTCAAACCGTTGTGACCGGCGATGTCATAGCCGGCGAAGCCGCTGTTGAACAGCGCTGCCTGCAATCGCAGCGAGGCTGCCGATGCTTCCGTGCCAGGCACGCCGATAGACACCGCACCGCCGGTTGCCAATATGAAGTTGCCGCTGCCATTGCCGAGCGCGCTGAAGCGCGCGCCCTCGCCGAAGCCCAGCCGGCCGCTGCCGTCGGTCGCAACCTCGGTGCTGGCCGCGAGCAGACTGACGCTGCCGCCCTTGCCGACGCGCCCCTTGCCGTTGGCATCGATCGCACCGCCGGCATCAACCAGAATCGCTGCTCCCTGGCCCACGTCGATATCGTGGCTGCTGTTGAAGCGCACCTGCCCGCCGTCGATCCACGCCTGTGCGGGACCGCCCTCCGGCGCTGCAAGCGCGTTGCTCCAGCCACCGCCAAGATCGATCCGGGCGCCGGCCGCGACATCCACCGCACCACGTCCGGACGTCAGCAATGCCGTGGGCCCGCCAAGCGCCGCAAGCAGATTTCCGGCTTCCACCTGCCCGCCGGCAATCTGCACCGTTCCACCGAAGCTGACGCGGCTTGCGGTGAGCCCAAGCCGGCCGCCCTCCTGCAACCTGAGCGTGCCATCGAGGTCGATACGGCCGGCCGAAGCGAGGTCCACCTGCCCCCATCGCTGGGCGCTCAGCACCTCACTGTCCAACCACACGGTATTGCGCTGTGCTTCCCCGACCGGCGCCTGCAGCGTCCACGGCCGGGGATCGGCCTTGAGCGCTCCAATGCGGACATTCGAGTCGAACACCGCGCTGCGCCCGCTGTTGTCAAAACGCCCGAGCCACAGCTGGGCGTTGCGGGCCACCGCCGTCTGTGCCTGCGCATAGCCCTCCCGCCCCTGATCGGGCCGGCGCGTCTGCTGTGCGCCCTGGAAGGCCATCGTATCCACCTGGCCCTCCAGGACGGCCGTGGGCGCCGAGATCAACAGGCGGCCAGCATCGCGTCCCACGGTGTAGCCATTGTCGAAGCGCTGGCCCGGGGCAACCAGCGGATTGCGGAACGATTCGGTCACCCCCCAACGTTCCTGCTTCACTTCATAGCCCTGGTACAGGCCGTCGTACAGCATCTCCGCCGGCGCGTCGTCAAGGCGGTACAACTGGCCATCGCGGCCACGCAGCCAGCTCTGCTGCACCACGCCGGACTGCACATCCAGGCTGCCACCAGCCAGATTGATGTGCGAACCGGCGTGGCTGACGACTTCCTTGCCTGCCAACTGGACGGTGCCGCCCTGCGCTGCCCATTCGCTGATCGAATGCCCCTGATTGTCCAGATAGCCACCCACTTCCAGCAGGCCGCCGCCGGCATACCAGCGCGTGCCTTCATAGCCACCGGTACCGGCGGCAACTTCGGTCAACTGGCGGCGGTCGATCCACACCTCGCTGCTGATCAGCTTGCCGCTGTCACGATTGTCCGGCGAGTCGCGCAGCTCGTTGCCCTGCACCTTCACCTTGACGTTGTTGCTTTCCATCGCCACCTGCACACCCACCGCACCGGAGACGTCCACGCGCGCGCCATCATCCAGATAGCTGCGCCGGCTGGCGTCGGCGATCACCTGGCCGCCGGTGGCCACTGCCAGCGAGCCGGCCTGGAAGTTCACATCGCCGCCGGACACGACTTCGATGCGCGATTGCTCGCGGCGGTCCTGCAGGCGCGAGAGATTATCGAAGGTGCCACTGTTGCTGGAACCACGCAGCTTGTCCTGCTCGGCCGATTCCTTGATGAGCGCGTTGCGCTGGCTGTCCAGCGCCGTGCTCTTGCCATCGTCCTCCAGCAGTACTGCCGTGGTCGACCCGGCGGCCAGAGTCACGCTGCCGGCCGCATCGGACGCCGAGTTCAACAGGTGCACCGTACCGCGCTGGTTCAACGTGGTAGTAGCAACGGCCACTCCAGCCTGCTCGACGGTGCGGCCGGCCAGCGTGACATCGCCTTCGCGCGCCTGGATCAGACCACTGTTGCGAACACTGCCCGCCGTGCTGTCAGCGACGAAGCGCGGGGCAATCTCATTGCCGCGGGTGGTGGACGCGGTGTTCTGGGCGGTTCCCACGCCGCGACGGATCACGAAACTGTCACCGGCGGCCAGCTGGGCCTGTCCCTTGCGGGTTTCAATCTGGCCCGCGTTTTCCACGCTGTGGCCAGCCAGCAGCACATAACCGCCGCCCCGTGTAGCCGTGGTCGGTTCGTGCGTGGTGATGCGTGCACCGCGTTCGACCATGACCTTGCCCACGGCGTCGGTCAGCGCCGAGGTGTTCGCGTCGGCACTGTACAGGCCCTGCTCGCGGAACTGCGCATCGCTGATGCGCGCCGCCGCCGCGACCAGATTGCGGACATTGACCTGGCTGTTGTTGCCGAATACCACACCGTTGCGGTTGGCCACGAACACCGTGCCATCGGCCTTCAGCTGGCCGAGAATCTGGCTGGGTCTTGCAGCGGGATCATTGACCCGGTTCAACACGGCCCAGTCGGGGTTCTGCAGGAAGTTCAGCGTGGTGTTGCCACCAATGTTGAAGGTCTCCCAGTTCAGGATCGCCTGGTCGGCGGTCTGCTCGATGTTGACCAGCACCCGCCCCTCGGCGGTCTGCGACTGGATGGCCTCACGGGCGTTGATCCAGCCACGGGTCAGCGGATTCTCGTCGACCTTCAGGCCATCCTTGCCCAGGCCATCGGCCACTACGAAACCCGCCTCGCGGCGCGCCTGCCGTGCCTGCTCCTGCAGGCGCTGCTGCAGGGCGATGGCCTGCGCGGCCGTGCCGAGGTTGTCGATCGACTGCTGCAGCTTCTGCCGTGCCGCATCCTGCTGCTGCGCGGGCAGCTGGAACTGGATCGGCACGCCATTGGGCATGCGCCCGCTCTGTGCCGCCGCGCCCTGCGCCGCACCGCGCTCGGCGAACCAGCCGGGGCTGAACGCCCGTTGGGCCTGAGTGGCCGGAGCCACCACGCTGCCCAGGGCCACTGCGACGGCCCAGGCCATCGGGTGGCTGCGCCACAGGGCAGCAGGGAAACGGGCTGTGGGCGAATGCGGGTGCGACATCGGGGACCTCGTCAACCTGATGGGCCGCGTCGGCCGCGGCGTGTGTACGGATGGGCCTGCGCCAGGCACGCCCTGCACCTCATAGACGGTGGCGACGGCGTGAAGGCGACAGGCGCATCACTGTCATGCAGCGGACATACGCAGAAGGCGCCGGCATTACTGCCGGCGCCCTTGTGCGTTTCCTGCAAAGACCAAAGCAATCGCGGTTACAGCGGACGGCCGATGCCCGAGCAGGTGCTGGGGTTGTTCACGGCACCGGCGTTGGTGGCGGTCGCAAAGCGGGTGCGGACCGCATCACGCCAGGTCTTGGTCAGCGGAATGAACTTGTGCGCGCGGATCGCGTCGTCGTTCGGCCCCTTCTCGACGCCGTTGCCATCGACGACACTGCCGTAGTGACGTGCCAGGAAGGCACGCACGTTGGCGCCCACAGTGCCATTCTTGTAGCACTGGCCGAACACGAAGTTGGTGTAACCGGCAATCGGATAGCCCGCGTTCGGGTTGCCGAACACCGGCACCCAGTTCGCCGGGTTCTCGGCAGCGGCACCGGTCGGCGGCGCAGCGGTTTCCAGCGTGGCCTGCACACTCACTTCATCCGGCGAGAAGCCCTTGACCTTGGCGATCTTGGTGGCATCGGTCAGGCTCGGGATCACGTCCGGACCGACATAGCCGACGCGGCCGTCAACGGCATAGACGGCGTTGTACAGCGCGGTGCCACCGGTGGCCGGGGCAGCGATGAAGTTCGACGGCACGCTGGTGAACAGGTTGGCGAAGGTCGACTGCACCGAGAATGCCGGCACGCCGTTGGTCAGCTTCAGGTTAGTACCCGACACGTCAGCCGGCTGGCAGGCGCTGGTCAGGAAGCGGGTCAGCAGTTCGCTGGTGCCGCTGCTTTCGCCGCGGTAGACGACCTGGATGGCGCCGGTACGGCCCAAGCCCGCCAGCTGGCTCCAGTTGTTGATCTTGCCGGAGAAGATGCCGCAGATCTGGGTGACCGACAGGTCAACCGCCGAACCGGCCTTGTTGAACGGAATGGTGACCGAGGTGGCGACCGACGGGATCTGCACCAGTGCGCCATAGCGGTTGGCGTCGCCGGACACGTTGTAGGTGCTGTTGTAGGTGCTCAGCTCGGTGCCGCTCAGCACCGAGTCGCTACCGGCGAAATGCACGGTGCCGGTGGCCTGGAACAGGCTGGAATTGTTTTCCAGGAAGGCCTTCTTGCCGGTGCCCGAACCGGTCACGGCATAGCTGAAGTTGGCCGGCAGGATGCTGTCGGCCTGGCCCTTGTACAGGTCGGCCGGCAGCGAAGCGCCGCCGCCGGTGACGGCGGTCTGGGCCGAAGCGGCACCAGCAGTGGCCAGCAGCGCGGTAGCAACCAGCGCGGCCAGGGTCTTGTACTTGTTCATGATCTTCTCCTGAAGGGTTTACTGCGAAGGGAAACGCCAAGGGAGGAACGGTCACTACACGCCTGCTGCCGCCGAGGGCCTCCCAGCCCACTCTGCGGCGACGTGTCCATGCTGGTCCGCACCGATGACAGGCCGCTTAAGAAACCTGTGGAAGATCGAAAAAAGGTGTGGAGGATTGTGTGGAGAATCGAAGGCACGCCGTGCTGCGCGCTCGCCGGGCATGGCCCGGCGCTACCCGTGTTGCGCTTTGCGCATCACTGCACCAGCTGGTTCATTTCCATGATCGGCATCAGCACCGCCAGCACGATCGTCAGCACCACGCCGCCCATCACCAGGATCATGGTCGGTTCCAGCAGGGCGGTCAGCGCCATCGCGCGACGCTCGATCTCGCGTGAGATGGTCTGCGCGGCGCGATCCAGCAGCGGCGCCAGCGAACCGGTCTTCTCGCCACTGGCCACCAGATGCACCAGGATCGGCGGATATACCTTCTGTACCTTCAACGCAGCACCCAGCGCAGCGCCTTCGCGTACGCGCGCGGACACGTCATCGGCACAACGCGCCAGCAACGCATTGCCCAGTGTCTGCCGGGCAGCTTCCAACGCGCGCAGCAGCGGCACGCCGGCATCCAGCAGGATCGCCAGTGTCGAGGCGAAGCGCGCACTGTTCACACCCAGCACGAAACGCCCGACCATCGGCAGCCGCAGCAGCATCGCGTCCCAGCGCAGGCGCAGCTCGGGCCGGCGCAGCGCCAGTCGCCATGCCACCACCAGCGCAGCGATGCCCAGCCCCGCCCACACGCCCCAACTGCGCACGAAAGCACTGGCCGCCAGCATCACCTGGGTCAGCATCGGCAGCGTCTGCCGCGCCTGCACGAACGCGGTCACCACCTGCGGCACCACGTAGCTGAGCAGGAAGATCACGATCGCCACCGACACCAGGCTGATCGCCGCCGGGTAGATGAAGGCGGTCAGCACCTTGGCCTGCAGCGCGTTGCGCTCTTCGATGTAGTCGGCCAGGCGCTCCATCACTCGCGCCAGGTCGCCGGAGTCTTCACCCGCCCCCACCAGGGCCCGATAGATCGGCGGGAAATCGCGAGGCCGCGCGGCGAGTGCCACGGTCAGGCGCTGGCCAGCACGTACATCCGCACGCACGGCAGTAAGCGCCTGCGCCACGTGCGGGCGCTCGGCCTGCTCGATCACCGCACTCAATGCAGCTTCCAACGGCAGGCTGGCGGCCAGCAGGCTGGCCAGCTGGCGCGTGGCCCAGGCCAGCTCACTGGCTGACAACCGGCGAGCACCCCAGCCACTGCCGGCACTGCGCGCCGCACTGACCTGCACAGGCGTCAGCCCACGCCCGCGCAGCAGCTGACGCGCACCGCGCGGGCTGTCGGCGTCCAGCTGGCCTTTCTCGATGCGGCCCTGCGCGTTGGCGGCCTGATAATCGAACAGTGCCATCGTCGTCTCAGTCGTCGCCGGTGACGCGCAGGATTTCTTCCAGCGTGGTCACCCCGCTGTCGACCCAGCGATGGCCGTCCTGCCGCAACGTGCGCATGCCGGCGCGCCGCGCGGCCTCGCGCAGCGCGGGCTCGCCCTGCCCTTCATGGATCAATGCGCGCACGCGGTCATCGACCACGAACAGTTCGTGGATGCCGGTACGACCCCGATAGCCGCTGTTGGCGCAGGCCGCACAGCCCACCGCGCGCCACACGGTTCGGCCTTCGCCATCCACCTCGGCACGCCGGCACTGCGTGCACAGCCGGCGCACCAGCCGCTGCGCCAGTACGCCGCGCAGCGACGAAGCCAGCAGAAAGGGCTCCACACCCATGTCGGCCAGGCGGGTCACCGCCGAGACCGCATCGTTGGTGTGCAGCGAAGCCAGCACACCGTGCCCGGTCAGCGACGACTGCACCGCGATCTGTGCGGTCTCCAGGTCACGGATCTCGCCGATCATGATGGTGTCCGGATCCTGGCGCAGGATCGCGCGCAGCGCGGTGCCGAAGCTCATGCCGATGCGCGCATTGACCTGGATCTGGCCGATGCCGGCGAAGTCGTACTCCACCGGGTCTTCCACGGTGAGGATGTTGCTGGTGCTGCTGTCGAGCTGGCCCAGCGCGGCGTACAGCGACGTGGTCTTGCCGCTGCCGGTCGGCCCGGTCACCAGCACGATCCCGTGCGGCTGCCGGATCAGCCCGGTGAATGTGGCCAAGGTGTCATCGGCCATGCCCAGGCGCTGCAGCTGCAGGCGGCCGGCATCCTTTTCCAGCAATCGCAGCACGGCGCGCTCGCCATGCCCGGTCGGTACAGTGGAAACACGGATGTCCAGCGGCCGCCCGCCCACGCGGATCGCAATGCGCCCATCCTGTGGCAACCGCTTCTCGGCGATGTCCAGGTGGGCCATGATCTTGATGCGCGACACCAGCGCTGCATGCAGTGCGCGCCGTGGATGCACCATGTCGCGCAGCGTGCCGTCCACCCGGTAGCGCACCACCGAATGGGTCTCGAACGGCTCGATATGCAGATCGCTGGCACCGTCGCGTGCAGCCTGTGCCAGCAACGCATTGATCATGCGGATCACCGGCGCATCGTCCTGCGCATCCAGCAGGTCGGTGACCTCCGGCATGTCCTGCATCAACCGGTCCAGATCGACTTCACTCTCGGCGGCCCCCACCACGGCAGCGGCATCGCCGCCGTCACGGTACTGCTCGCCCAAGCGCTGCTGCCAGGCTGCCGCATCCAGCATCTGGAACGGAAGCGGGCCATGCCGCCGGCGCAGCTCGGCCACGGCCCACGCTGCGGTGTCGGCGGTGCCCAGCAACACGGGCTCGCCGCCAACTTCGGACAGCATCACGCCATGGCTGCGCACCCAGGCGTACGCCAGCGGCGCGGAAGCGCTCACGGCCCGATCACCAGTTCCGGCGTGTAGCCCAGCCCGCGCAGCTGCTGCAGCGCAGGGTCCAGCGTCGCCGGATCGCGCGGCAATCGCACGCGCAGGCGTTGCCCGCTCTCGCCGGGCGTCGCTTCAGCATAGGCCTGCAGGCCCAGTGCCCGCACCTGCGCCACGCCCTGGCTGGCACGCGCCGGGTCCAGCCCCTGCGCGAACTGCACCAGCTGCGCATCGCCGTCACCGGACGGATACAACGCGGCCAGGCTGGTGTTCTGCAACGGCTGGCCCCGGCCATCGCGCGCATTGCCCTGGCCGAGTACAGACAGGTCCTGCGGTGGCAGCTGCGGTGCCGACAGCGCCGGCAAGGCCCAGCTCTGTACTGGCTGCGCGCCCGCCTGCGCGTTGCGCATGTAGTCGTAGCGGTCGCGGGTCAGGCGCTGGCCGGCGGCCGGGTCACGCACCACGTGCGGGCGCAGGAACACCATCAGGTTGGTCTTGGCGCGCTTGCGCGTGTCGCTGCGGAACAAGGCGCCCAGCACCGGGATCTTTCCCAGCCCCGGCACCGCATCACGGCCATGGCTGACGCTGTCTTCCAGCAGGCCACCCAGCACCATGATCTGGCCATCGTCCAGCAGCACGCTGGTATCCAGGGCGCGCTTGTTGGTGATGATGCCGGCCGTGCTGTTCGCGCTCTGCGCGTCGATGCTGCTGACTTCCTGGTAGATGTCCAGCTTCACCGTGCCGCCTTCGGAAATCTGCGGGCGCACGCGCAGCTTCAGGCCCACGTCCTCGCGCACGATGGTCTGGAACGGGTTGTTGCTGCCGCCGCCACCGTCGGTCACGTAGCGCCCGCTGACAAACGGCACGGTCTGGCCGACCATGATGCTGGCCGCTTCGTTGTCCAGCGTCATCAGGTTCGGCGTGGACAGGATGTTGGCGCCGCCCTTGCTCTGCAGTGCGTTGGCCAGCGCTTTCATGTTGAGGATCTGGCCGACACCTGGAAGGTTGATGGTGCCGTCGATCACGCCGATCTTCAGGCCATCCCGGGGAAGCACGTCCAGCGTGGTGCGGGCACCGGTATTGAGTCCACTGCCGCCGGTGGCGCCACCGAAGTGGGTGCCACCAAAGGTGCGTCCATTGCCCAGCATCCACTGCACGCCCAGCTCGGCCGCATCGGTCTGGTTGACCTCCACGATCAGGCTCTCGACCAGCACCTGTGCACGGCGCTGGTCGAGCTGGTCGATCACCCGTCGCAGGTTGCGGTACACCGGCTCCGGCGCCGAGATCAGCAGCGTGTTGGTGGTCACGTCCGCCTGCACCGAGATGCCGTTCTGGCTGAAGCCGGTGCTTCCCGCATCGATCGGGTCACGCCGGCTCGGGTCCAGCCGCTGCGATTCCAGCGCATTGCTTCCGGTCTTGGCCTGCTGCGGTTGCGACGGCTGCGCCGGTGCGGAACGGCTTGCATCGCCAGGCAGTGGCGTGATGCCTTCATTGCTGCCCACTGCCGGCGCATCACTCTGCCCCGCAACCACGCCGCGCAGCACGCCGGCGAGCTGATTGGCCTGGGCATTGCGCAGGTAGACCACATGCAGGTTGCCGGACTCGTCCTGGGCGCGGTCCAGCTTCTCCACCAGCTGCCGCGCCAGACGGGTGCGGCCGGGGCTGCTGGAACGCAGCAGCACACTGTTGCTGCGCGGGTCGGCCATCACCACCACCTTCTGGCTGGGCTCGGCGCCCTGCGCATCCAGCAGCGGCGCGACCATCGCCGCGACGTCCACAGCGATGCCCTGCTGCAGCTTCACTACATCGGTGTCCATGCCGGCCGGAGTATCGACGCTGGCGATAACCCGTGCGATGCGCTCCAGGTTGTCGGCATAGTCGGTGATCACCAGGGTGTTGTTGCCGGGGTTGGCAGTGATCGGATTGTCCGGACTGATCATCGGCCGCAGCACTGCCACCAGCGCCGCAGCATTCTCGTAGCGCAGAGGGAAGGTGCGCGTGGCGATCTCACCCCCTGCACCACCGGCGCCCACCCGGCCGCCAAGCAGCTTGGCGTCGGCCTGCGGCACCACCCGGCTGACGCCGCCGTTCTCGACCACCGCAAAGCCGCGCATGCGCAACGCCCCGAGCAGCAGCTGATAGGCCTGGGTACGGCTGACCGGGCCATCGGAAACCACTGTCATCTTGCCGGTCACCCGTGGATCGACCAGGAACTGGCGCCCGGTGAAGCGCGCTGCCATGCGCAGTACGCCACCGATATCGGTATCCACCAGGTTCAGCTGCACCGGCTCATCGCCTGTGTCCTGCGCCGCCACCGGCGCCGGCATGTGGGCCACGCCCACGATCAGGGCCAATGCGGCACTGCAGGCAAGGCTGCGCATCGCCCTCATGGATGGGCACCCGCAGGGGCCACCATCACGATGTGTCCTGAAATCCGTGCCGCCGGCATGTTCGCATCCCCTGTGCGTGTCAATTGCAGCTGCTGCAGCTCGATGGCAGGGTCGGCCAGCAGCGGCAGCAGCCAGTTCCATAGCGCATCGGCAGGTACGGCCCGTACCTGCAGGTGCCAGCGCCCGTCGCGCGCTTCGATATGCAGGCCGCCAGCCAGACCGGCGGCCTTGATCTGGTCACGCAGTCCGGCCAGGGTCGGATGCTGGCCCTGCGCCAGCTGCTGGCGCTCACGGGCGTGCAGCAGCGGTGCCAGTGCGCGCTGCTGCGCCTGCAGCCGTGGGAGTTCGGCCTGCCAGTGCGTGCGCTGCTTCAGCAAGGGCTCCAGCCATAACGACCACAGGCCCGCCACCAGCAGCGCCACCACCATTACCCACAGCATCAGCCGGTCGCGCGGTGGCAGGCGTTGCCAGCGCTGCTGCACGCCCGCCAGCCCCTCGCTCAGCCGCAAGGTTCGCGTCGTCACTGTCCCGCTCCGCTCACCCGCAGGCGTCCACCGGCATCGCGCACCAGCTGCAGCCCCTGCGCCTGCACCGCCTGCTGCCAGCGCTCAAGCCGCTGTGGATCGTCGGCCAATGCCCGAGCCTCAGCGTCCAGCTCCAGGTACACCTGCCCGGGTTGGTAGTGCAGGCTGTGCACCTGCCCCGCCAGCTCCGGAACCGCGTGCAGCGTGCTGGCGACCTGACGCTGCAGCGCCGGCAACGGCGGCGCTGGCGGCGGAACCGCAAGCGCTCGCCTTGCCTGCAACACCGGGTCCACCACATCGGTGATCTCCGGGAAGCGTGCGCTGAACTGCCGTGCCATGTCCTGCTGCAGCGCCTCACCCTCGATCCGCCAACGCGAGACCTGCCACTGCAGCCCAAGTGCGGCCAACAGCACCGCCGCCAGTGCCAGGCCGATCGCCAGTCGCGGCGCCTGACGGCCTGCGCCGGGCAGCGGCAATGACCAACCCGGCAAGGGGCCACAGGCCTGCAGTTCATGCGCGACGGCGGTGGCCGGCAGGCTGCCCGGCCACGCCGGCGGTACGCTGTCGATCCATTGCACGGCCTGCACGCCGGCCTGTTGCAGGCGGGTGGCCAACGCCTGCATCGCCGCAGACGCATCACGTCCGCCATACCATTGGACAAGTCCCCGATCGCGCCCGCTGCGCACCAGCAGATGCTCGCCGCTGACCTGCAGCGTGGCGTGGCGGTCCTGCCAAGGCAGCAGCAGTGGCGTCGGATACAACGCCTGCAGCTGCAGCGCGCACGAGGCCAGCAGCTGCTGCGCCTGCGTAATGGCCTGCTGGCCGAGCCAGGCCACCGGAACCGTACCGTCTGCCGCCTGCGCACCGTGGGCCAGCGCCACCTCCTGCAGATCATCCAGCAGCATGGCCTCCACCTCGCCCTGCAACGCCGCGTGCAGGCGGCGCCCGGACAGCGGCGGCAGCTGCAGTTCCAGCAGGATCAGGTCGTTCGGATCAAGGCAGGCGTGCACCGTGGCCCGCGGATGCCGCAGGCCCAGCGCCGCCAGCGTGTCGCGGCCGTGGGCGAGCACCTCGCCCTTGTGCAGCTGCGCCCAGTCCACTGCGCTGTCAGCGCGCAGGTGCGCCAGCGCCGGCAGGCGCACCCGAAGCTGCACGGTCATGCGCCGATCCTCGTCCACACCCGTTGTACACGCACCCCGTCGTCGCGGTACTCGCGCCAGAGCAGCGCGCGGAAATCAACCGCGCTGCCGTCGGCCTGCACCCGGCCGACGGCCAGGAACCACTCGCTATGGATACCCAGCGGAAGCACGGCCATCTGTTCGTTGCTCAGTTGGAGTCGGTTGGCGATGTCACCGCGGTTGAGCAGCCAGTGGCCGGCGTCGCGCTCAGCGAGCAGCGCCTGCAGCCTTGCCGGTTCCACCGCAGGCGTCACTGCCTGCAGGACGCTCAGGTCGCAGGTATTGGCGTTGACCAGGGTCTGCGCGGGCAACACCACTGTGCGCCGCGCCAGCGCCTGCAACGCCACCGGGTCGGCGCCGGCCAGCGCCTGTTCGATCAGTGATTCGCGCGGCAGCGGCGCCTGCGCCGGCATATCGCCGTCGCGCAGGCGCGCCTGGATGCGGTCCACTGCGGATGCGCAGGTGCCCTGGCCCAGCCCCTGCCCGGCACACAACGCGACGAACGCGCCCCGCGCCTCGGGGTCCGGCCTGCCATGTGCCAGCAGGTTGCGCAGGTTGAACATCGACTGCGCATCGACCAGCTGCACCTGCACCGGCAACGGCGCCTGCAGTTCCAACGGGCGCGCCCAGCGCCCGCTGCGCACCGTGGTCAGCTGTTCCTTGACATCCTCACGCAGCTGCTGCGCCGCACGCTCCAGCGTGGCATCCACCGCCATGCGTACCTGTGCGCGCAACTGGTCGCCGCGCAGCGCACGCAACTGCGCCGACTGCCGGGTCAGCAGCGCAGTGGCAATCACGGCCACCAATGCCACCACCAGCAAGGCGACGATCACCGCCACGCCACGCTGGCGGATGCACGAGACCGAATGCGTCCGGGCTGTCATCAGCACGCCTCACAGCTGCCAGGAGCCGATATCCGCGTTTCCGGCGTCGCCACCGGGCTGGCTGTCCGCACCCAGCGAGAACACATCGATGTCGCCATGAGTGCCTGGAACCTGGTACTGGTACGGATGGCCCCACGGGTCATTCGGCAGGCGATCCAGATACGGCGCCACCGGCAACGCACCGCTGCCCTGCGGCGGCTTCACCAGCGCCTGCAGGCCCTGTTCGGCACTGGGATAGCGCCCATTGTCCAGCTTGAACAACTTCAGCGCCTGCATCAGCGCCGCGATGTCCTGGCGCGCCGCCACCACGCGCGCCTGGTCCGGACGGTCCATCAACCGCGGCACGATCAGCGCGGCAAGGATGCCAATGATCACCACCACCACCATGATCTCGATCAGGCTGAAGCCCTGCTGCCGAGCCCTGCAACCACCTGCCTGCCTTGCCATTGTTCCGCCCTCGTCATCCTGGAAGAGACCGCTGCACCATGGTCAGCGGTGCATGTGTCAGTACGATAAACATCCGCCTGCGATTCGCTGCGCGGTTGCCTGTGCGGGCGCACGTGCAGCCGGCACGCGTGCCGCCTCGAGCAGGTGCGGCGGCACGCTGGCCAGTGTCTGGTCGATGCACTCGCGCAACAACGGATGCACGCACGCCTGCAGCAGGCGCACGCACTGCGTCGGCGACCACGCGGTGCCGTGGTCGAGGCCGATGAACATGCGGTAGGCCTGGTGGTAGCGCAGGTCGTCGTACACGCGCTGCGCAGTGTTGAGATCACGCACGATCACCAGCAGGGCCGCACGTTGCAGCAGTCGCGCATCGGCTGCGCCAAGCGGCAGCGCGCTCATGGCCGCGTCGGGCCAGGGCCACAGCCGCAGGTCGAGGGCCTTTCGAAGTGCCGCCAGTGGATGCGCACTGCTGTCCAGTGCCGCCCAGCGCGCCGCATCCGCCCAGGCGTCACTGGACAGCACCCAGACCCACGAGCGGCCATAGCGCTGTACGTTCAGGGGCCTGTGCCGTGCCTGCTCCAGCGACTGGCTCAGGTGGCGATCCAGCTCCAGCATGCTGATCCTGCGACTGTCTTCCATCTGCGCCGCCCGTGCTCCACGACGCGTGGTGCGTCGTACTCTGGAGAAGACGTCAGCAAGGCAGGTGAAGCGACACCGCGAATGCAACTCTGTGCACGGGGTGGCGCTTCATCGGCAACGTCATCGCAGCGTCATCCGCCTGCAGGCTTCGCGCTGCAGCCGCGGTGCGTCACCCCCACAACGGCGGGCCAGTACCGCCACGTCGCTGCGGGCAGCGAATGCGACCAGTGCATCAGTCATGTCCACGTCATCGCACCATGACGCCAGCGCAACGCGCAGTGCGGGCAGCTGCCAGCCCTCCATCACCCCATGGGCGCCCGCCACGAACCAGTGCCAGAGCCGATGATGCAGTACCTGCTCATGCAGCTGCGTGAGATCGTCGATGCCATGCATGCCCGCCAACAGCAGTGCGCGTGCGAGCACCGCAGGCGGCAGCGCCCCGGATTCGACCAAAGGCATCTCCTGCTGCTGCAGCCGCAGCAGCACCGCCAATGGGTGTGACTGCGGATTGAAGTCCAGCAGCACCGCCTGCTGCTGCCACTGCGCGTCAGACACCACGCACACCCAGGGCGAACCATAGCGATGCACCATCAGGGGCCTTCGCTGGGTGGTTTCCAGCAATGCAGACAGATTGCGGCGCAGATCGAGCACACCGATGGTCTCGTTGCGCATCCTTGGATTCTCCTTGCTTGCAACAGCCCGGCGCGGCGCGCACGGCCAGCGCCTTCATCTATCCAAGGACGGCGATGCCACCCGGAAAGCGACGCAGATCCAGCGACATCGTCCGTCGCAGCTGCTCCAGCGCCGCGTCCGGATCATCGATGCGGAAGCGGCCGCTGACCGGGGCGCGCGCCAATGCCGATTCGCCCAGCAGTACCTTGCCGCGGCGGTAACGGTTGATCTCCTCCACCACCTCACGCAGCGGTGCGCGGCGGAACACCAGCATGCCCTCCGTCCAGGCACTCACTTCCGACGCCACGGCCTCGGCCACCACACCACTGAGGCGCTCGTCGTACCGGGTCTGCTGGCCCGCCTGCAGCCGCAGCCGGCCCTGCGGATGCTGGATGCGGGCACTGCCCTGCAGGCAGGTCACCCGCACCTGGCCCCGGGTGTTGCGTACGTCCAGGCGCACCGCGCCCTCATCGGCAATCACGCAGCCCGGGCCCGCGAACAACGCGAGGCGCAGACCGGCCTGGGTCTCGATCGCGGCCTGGCCCTGCACCAGCTCGAAGCCTTCGCCCTGCGTGTGCGCGCGGCGGCGCAGGCTGCTCTGCGTATCCAGTTCGATCTTCAGTTGCGGCGAGGGCGCGATCTGCAGTCGCTCACCGGTGCCGGTATGGAAATCGGCTGCCATGGCTGTCACCGAGGGCCACAGGCCCATCGGCGGGCGGATGGCCGCCACCACTACCAGGCTGGCCGGCGCGGCAATCGCGGCGCCCAGGAAGGCGCGTCGGCTCCAGCGCTGGGCCGGCGTCGGCGCGACCGGTTGACGCGCGGCCGCTGGCAGCTGCTCGCCGGCCAGCCGCACCTGCTCCCACTGCCGGCGCGCACGGCCAAACGCTTCGCGATGGCGCGGGTCAGCCTCACACCACGCGCTGAACCGGCGCCCGTCGGCGGCGGTCGCCTCGCCCGAGGTCAGCCGCACCACCCACGCGTGCGCCTGACGCTCGACGGCATCCAGCGGGCGTTGCGGGCGATCGTCAGGATCCATGGGGGCTCATGCCGGACCCGCACGCTGCGGGGTTCTGCTCGGCGTCAAAGTGTAGACGGATGCCGCCGTTCAGAACCGCACCTGGCGCCCCGTTCCGCTGCGCTCGGCCAGATAGTCCTGGGCGGCCTTCAGCTCACGCTGCACCAGCCGCAGCGACACACCGAGGTGATCGGCGACGTCGCGCTGCTGCAGGCCGTCGACACGGATCGCCAGCAGGATGCGGCGACGGCGCTCGGGCATGCGCTGCAGCAGGCCGACCATGTCTTCCAGCGCGAAGTCCAGTTCAGCCGCCTGCGCCGGGCCGGGTGCAGGGTCGGCCATGTCCATCAGCGTATCCACCTCCTCCAGGCTCAGCAGGCGGTGGTCAGCACGTTGGCGGTCGATCACGGTATTCATTGCCATGCGCAGCAGGTAGGCCGCGGGGTTCTGCACGGCATCCAGGCGGTCACGCCGCGCGCTCAGGCGCATCCACGTGTCCTGCAGCGCGTCGCCGGCCAGCTCCTCCGAGCCCAGCTTGCGCACCAGCCGGCGCTTCAGTTCATCGTAGGCACCCAGAAGGTGGTCCATCAGGTCAACTGCCCCAGCCGTACCGTTGCTCATGTTCGAATCCTTGAAGTCATGGAAGGGGCGTGCGCCCGCCACAGTCGTGGTCGGTGCCGGAAGGTCGGATCTGCAGCGTTACCGGCTGCGGCAGCGCAGCGGCATCGGGCGCCAGCACCAAGTGCTGCAGCGCCTGCAGCAGGCGCGCATCGCGGCGCTCGCTGCCACTGCCTGACAGCAGCTCGGGCGCATGCACCTGGCCCTCGCTGTCGACACGGAAACGCAGCGTCGCGGCATAGCGCCCGGGAGCGATCTCCGGGTCGTCACAGAACACCGCTCGCAGCCGCTGCTGCAGCCCACCATAGCGACGTCGACGTTCCGCATCGGCGAGTTCCGCGCCGACACCGGGTTCGGCAGCCAAGGGCGTGTTCCGGCGCAGCACCACACGCTGTTTGCCGATCACCTCGGCCTCGACGCCGGAGTCCTGCAGCAGCGCCTGCAGGGCGGGCAGCGGCGGCAGGCTGGCGCGCAGCGCACGGCTGCTGCGGCCCGCGGCAAGATCGCCCGGGTACATCACGGACCACCCACTGATGACGCTGAAGCGCTCGACCGCCTGTTCCAGTGGCTGCGCAGGGATGTCGTAGGCATGAACGCCGTCCTGCCCGGCAGCGGCAAAGGACAGCAGCAGCCATGCCGCGATGGCCACCTTCCAAGTTCTGACCGCATGGTGTCCATTCAGCCCCCTGACGTAGAACACATGACCCTCGGCAGCGACAGCAGCTGCAGTGGACGCGCGCCAAGACCGGAACCCCGGCCCGCGCGCGACCCGCAAGCGGGCTCAAACCGTACCGGGGTCACATGTCATTGCGATGACCGCCGCCTACAGCCGACCTGAAGCCAGTCACCCATCAGGAATCAATAGATCGAACAGACCACCTCATCCACGCCTGGGGTCAGAGCCCGTTGCGCAGCAACGGGATCCGACCCCGTGCCGACCCAGACGTGTCGACCAAGGTCGACACCCACCAAGAGCAGCTCATGCCGTTCCGGCAGATCGTGGAAATCTGTCGAAGGCGGGTGGGTCCGGTTGCGGGGGCGTGAGCCGCATGGGCCCGAGGCATGCCTCGGGCGGGTTGGGCAGGACGCCCAACCCCCGTCTTGCCGTGTGCGCAGGACAGCGCACACGAGCAAGCGGCGACCGAGCCTACATGGACGTACTTGCAGCGTCCCCCGCAACCGGACCCACCCCGCCATCCCTCAGCAGGCCCGCTGTTGCTGTTGCTGTTGAGGTTGCCGGCCAGCGGCCGGCACTACCCGCGGGTGCCGGGTGCAACCCGGCCGCAAACCTCATCCCTCAAAGCGGCAGCTGGGTCGTCTGCTTGATCCGCTGCATCGGAATCTCCGTCTTGGTGTTCTGCACCCCGGCAATCCGGTTCAGGTGCTGCATCTGGAACTGCCGGTAGGCATCAAGGTCCGCCACCGCCACCCGCAGCAGGAAATCGCAGTCACCGGCCATCAGATGGCATTCCAGCACTTCCGGGAACGACTTGATGCTGTTGATGAAGTGATTGGTGGTGTCCTCGTCCTGCCCCCGCAGCCACACCCGCACGAACACCGTGAAGCCACGGCCCACCTTGGCCTCGTTCAACAAGGCCACATAGCGGTCGATGTAGCCGCCCTCCTCCAGCAACCGCACCCGGCGCAGACAGGCCGACGGCGACAGCCCGACCAGGCGAGCCAGCTCCAGGTTCTGCAGGCGACCGTCGCGCTGCAGGGCGTCGAGGATGCGCCGATCGAGGTTGTCGAGCTGGTACTGCATGGAATTTCACCCGTTTCGCTTCTGGCCGCATGAAATATCAATCATCCAGAATCAAGTGGCATCAGCGCAACCCGATTTCGTGATTGGACCGCTAGCATGGGCCACCCCCACCTTGTTGTGCCGTTCCATGGACGCCCGTACCACCCTCCCCCCGCCCGCCACCTGCGATACCGCCCCGCGTGCCGAATTCCTGCGCGGCCTGCGCGCCGCCGTGCCGGTGATGATCGGCTTCATTCCGTTTGCCCTGGTGCTCGGTGCGCAGGCGGCCCAGAAGGGCCTGAGCGCACTGGAAGTACCGCTGATGACCGGTCTCAACTTCGCTGGTGGCTCGGAGTTCGCCGCCGTCGAACTGTGGACCTCGCCACCGCACATCGCGCTGATCGTGGCCATCACCGCCCTGGTCAACAGCCGCCACCTGCTGATGGGCGCCAGCCTGGCCCCGCTGCTCCAGCACCTGCCGCGCCGACGCGTGCTGCCGGCCCTGTTCTTCATGTGCGACGAAAGCTGGGCGATGGGCGTGGCCGATGCGCGCCGGCGCGCGCTTGGCTTCAGCCTGGCCTACTACCTGGGCGTGTCGGCAGGCCTGTACACGGTCTGGGTGGCCTGCACCGCACTCGGCGCGATCATCGGGCCGCTGTTGGGCGACATCCACGCCTATGGTTTCGACATGGCCTTCCCCGCCGTGTTCCTGGTGCTGCTGCGCGGCATGTGGCAGGGCATGAAGGCGGCGCGGCCGTGGCTGGTCAGCCTGGTCGTGGCCGCCGCCACTTATCTGCTGGTCCCGGGCGCGTGGTACGTGGCCAGCGGCGCACTGGCCGGCCTGGCCGCAGCCTGGCTGCTGGCGGAGGACGCAGCATGATCTTCAATGGCCTGATCCACTGGACCTCGGTACTGACCATCGTGCTGATGGCCGCCGCCACCTACCTGACCCGCATCGTCGGCTTCCTGGCGTTGCGCAACCGCACCCTGAGCAAACGTGCGGTGACGGTGATGGAAGCCGCGCCGGGCTGCGTGCTGATCTCGGTGATCGCCCCGGACTTCGTTGCCGACAAACCCGCCGACCTGGCCGCGCTGGCCATTACCCTGCTGGCCGCCACGCGGCTGTCGATGCTCCCGACCGTGCTGATCGGCGTGGTCTCGGCGGGTGTGTTGCGCTATCTGGTGGGGTAGCTACCGGTACGCCGGGCAACGCCCGGCGCACCGTAGTGGCGCAGCAGTGCAATCACGCGCTGCTGCTTGCCGCCAGCAGGCACAGGCTGCGCGGCGGCAGCGTCCAGGCGCCTTCCTCATCCGGCTCCAACGGCGTTTCGTCGGTCTGCAGGAGTACGCGCCGGAACGACAGGGCGTCGTCTGACACACAGAACCGCTGCGGCTGCTCCCCGGCGTTCAACAGCAGGGCCAGGCTGACATGCCGCCCGGGCTCGCGCAGGCCACTGTCCGGACTGCGACCGTCCAGCACGATCAGCAGCGCACGCAGCCCTGCGTCATGCCAGTCCGCTTCCTCCATGCCGCGACCATCGGGATGCCGCCAGTCGATATCGCGCAGGCCCAGCGCCTCATCGTACTCGCCGCGCAGGAACCGGTTCCGGCGCAGCAGGCCGTAGCGCCGGCGCAGTGACAGCGCCCGCCGCACGAACGCCACCTGCGCCTGTGCAGCCGGCAATGCTGCGCGCTCCCAGTCGATCCAGCTCAGTGGATTGTCCTGGCAGTAGGCGTTGTTGTTGCCCTGCTGCGAATGGCCGAACTCATCCCCGGCGAGCAGCATCGGCGTGCCCTGCGCGAGCAGCAGCGTGGCCAGCAGGTTGCGCATCTGCCGCGCACGCAACGAAAGGATCGCCGCATCATCGGTGTCTCCCTCCACGCCGTGGTTGCTGGAAAGGTTGTGCGAGTGGCCGTCACGGTTGTCCTCGCCGTTGGCCTCGTTGTGGCGATCGTTGTAGCTGACCAGATCGTGCAGGGTGAATCCATCATGCGCCGTCACCAGATTGATGCTGGCCGACGGCCGCCTGCCGTGGTGTTCGAACAGGTCGGCCGAGCCGGTGAAGCGCGTGGCAAACTCCGCCAGCTGCCCGCCATCGCCACGCCACAGCGCGCGCACCGTGTCGCGGAAGCGGTCGTTCCATTCGGCCCAGCCCGGCGGAAACTGGCCCAGCTGGTAGCCGCCCGGGCCGATGTCCCATGGCTCGGCAATCAGCTTCACCTGGCTCAGGATCGGGTCCTGGCGTACCGCATCGAGGAAGCTGCCCGAGGCGTCGAAGCCATGCCGTTCGCGGCCGAGGATGGTTGCCAGGTCGAAGCGGAACCCATCCACCCGCATCTCGGTCACCCAGTAGCGCAGAGAGTCCATGACCATGCGCAGCGCACCGGCATTGGTCAGGTCGAACGTATTTCCGGTGCCGGTATCGTTGATGTAGTAGCGGCGATCATCGGCCAGGCGGTAGTAGCTGGCGTTGTCGATGCCCTTGAAGGACAGCGTAGGGCCCAGCTCATTGCCTTCGGCGGTGTGGTTGTAGACCACGTCCAGGATCACTTCGATGCCGGCATTGTGCAGCCGCGCGACCATCTGCTTGAACTCGGCCACGATGCCCAGCGACAGGTAGCGAGGCTGCGGCGCGAAGAAGCCGATGGTGTTGTACCCCCAGTAATTGCGCAGCCCGCGCTCGAGCAGCTGCTGGTCATCGACGTATGCGTGCACGGGTAGCAGTTCGATGGCGGTCACGCCCAGATGGCTGAGGTGGTCGACCACTGCGTCATGGCGCAGGGCAGAGAAGGTGCCACGCTCGGCCTGCGGGACATCGGGATGCTGCATGGTCAGCCCGCGCACATGCGCTTCATAGATCACGGTCCGGTCCCAGGGCGTGGCAGGTGCACGCTCGACACCCCAGCTGAAGGCCGGGTCGATCACGGCGCAGCGCGGCATGTAGCTGGCGCTGTCGCGGCGGTCGAAACTGAGATCGCCATCGCGGTGACCCAGGGTGTAGCCGAACAGGTGGGGGGCCCACTTCAGTTCGCCGACGATCTGCTTGGCGTAGGGGTCCAGCAGCAGCTTGTTGGGATTGAAGCGATGGCCCTCTTCCGGCGCATACGGGCCGTGCACCCGGTAGCCGTAACGCTGCCCGGGCCGCACGTCCGGCAGGTAACCATGCCAGATCTCGTTGGTGTACTCGGGCAGCGCGATGCGTTCCACTTCGCGGTTGCGTCCATCGAACAGGCAGAGTTCCACCCGCGTGGCGTGCCGCGAGTACAGCGCGAAGTTCACACCCAATCCGTCCCAGGTCGCCCCCAGCGGGAACGGCCGGCCTTCGCGCACCCGCGAGGTCTGCGTCCACTTACGGCTCGCCATCAGTGCCCTCCTCCCCGCGCGCGGCGGCAATCTCGGCTTCCACCAGCCGCTCGGCCATGTGCCAGTGCCGTTGCTGCTGGTCGTCCGGGCGCCCTTCTGCCTCCCAGATCTGGTGGGCAAGTGCCTCAATCCGCTGCCGTCGTTCCCTGCTGTCCATCCCTACCTGTCTCCTCGTTGATCCATATCGCCAACGGGCTGCCAGCCAGAAGCCCGGCCACGTCCGCGGTTGCGTTGAAATGTTCGATGCGCCCGTCCAGGACATTGCGCATGGGGCCTGCCGGCAGCCCACGCAGCGTCACGCCGCTGCCGACGTCGCGCGGAATGTGCAGGCTGGGCCCCGGCATGGTGGTGGGCGAACTTCGCCGTACGACCACCAGCAGCACCTGCGCCTGATGCCTGCGCGTGAACGCCAGCCACGGCGAGCGCGCAGGCGCGGACAGCGGCTGCAGCGCGCCGTGCAGGAAAAGATGCGGGTGCCTGCGGCGGCAATCGAGCAACTGCCGGAGCAGGAATGCCTTGATCCCACCGTCCCGCCAGTCATCCAGCAGCGCGGGCCACCCGCGCGCATCACGCAGCCACGCGTGCCGCGCCGGATAGTCCACCGCGTACCGGTTGTCCGGGTCCACCAGGCTCAGGTCCCAGCCTTCGCCGCCCTGGTAGAGGTCGGGCACGCCGGGCAGGCAGTGCTGCAGGCACAGCTGTGCCAGGCCGTTGCAGGCGCCCGCCGGCGCGATGCGCGCCACGAACGTCGCCAGCGCCTCCCGCACCGGCTGCAATGGCGCTCCATCCAGCAGCGCGTGCAGCCACTGCGCGGCGGCCTCCTCCACGGCCACGTTGGGATCGGACCAGCTGCTGACCCGTTTACCCTCGCGCAATGCCTTGGTCAGCCATTGCACCATCCTCGATGCGAAGTCGGCGCCGGGGGTACCGTGCATCGGCCACGCGGCGACGAGCGCCTGCCATAGCGCATAGGTCTCGGCACCCGGCAACGGCATCGGCGCGCCGGCGTGGGTCGCCATCCGGCTCCAGCGCCGCACCGCGTCCCGCCACTCGACCGTGCAGGTACTGAGAACCGCCAGCCGTGCCCGGCTGTCGGCCCCGCGCTTGTGATCGTGGGTGGCCAGCGCAAGCAGCGCCCTGGGATGGCGCCGCAGGCGCCCGGCTGCATGTTCCAGCAGCTCGCGCCCTTCCATGCCCAGCCGCTGCGGATCACTGCCGACTTCGTTGCGCGACAGCAGCCTGAAATAGCGATAGAACCCGGTATCTTCCACCGACTTGGCATTCAGCGGCGCGGCCAGCTGCCCGAACCGTACGCGCAGCTCGGTTTCAGCCGGCGCCTGGCCGGGAAGTGCCTGCAGCAGCAGATCCAGCGCGGCGCGTGCGGCACCGTCCAGCGCCTCGCGCGCAGCACCGGCAGCGTCCACCAGCGCCTTTCGTTCACCCGCCCCCTCCAGCGAATAGGGCCGGTAGGTGCGGTAATGCCGCAGCAATGAAGCCAATGCGCGTGCCAGCGCAGCCACTCCGATATCGGCCTCGGCCAGCCGGGGCTGCAGGACCTGCTGCGCACTGCGCAGCAGCCGCTGGAAGTCTGCGTGAAGGCCCTGGCGCAACATCATGCCGCGAGCGTCCTGCTGAATCCGGTCAAAGCTGCGCGAGTCACCGCCCAGCGCCTGCCACGTGCGCGAGAGCGCGGGGGCAGCCGCCGGATCGTGCAACCAGGCACCGGTCTGGTCCATGAAGTCATAGCCGGTGGTACCGTCGCAGGCCCAGCTGTCGGGCAGCTGCTCGCCCTCGGCCAGTATCTTCTCCACATGCAGGCTCACCGCCTGCGGATCACGACCGCCGGCCGCACAGGCTGCGTCGAGCGATTCACGAAGGCGCCGCAGGTAGGCGCCCGGGGAGGACAGGCCATCCACATGATCGATACGCAGGCCGTCCACCCGTCCCTCGCGTACCAACCGCAGCGGCAGCGCATGCACCGCCTCGAACACGTCGTCGCGCTCCACCCGCAGCGCGGCCAGTTCATTGATATCGAAAAAGCGCCGGTAGTTCACCTGATCGCCCGCCGTGCGCCACCAGGCCAGCCGGTAGTGCTGCCGCTGCAGCAGCGTATGCAGCCGTTCAACGCTGCGGTTGCAGCGCTCGGCCCACGCCGGCCACTGCGCGGGGTCCAGTGGATGGCTGCGCGGCGACAAGGGCAACGCCAGACCATGGTGGCGCAGCACGGGACGCGCGTTGTCCACCACCACGCGCACTACGCCATCGCGCACCGCGTCGTGCAACGGCCGGTCCAGTGCAGGCAGCCAGAGCCGGCCCTCGCAGCCCGGCGCCTCCCAGTCGATGTCAAACCATTCTGCGTGCGGGCTTCGACGCCCGTGCATCAGCACATCGTTCCACCAATGGCTGTGCGGGGACGCCGCCAGATGGTTGGGTACGATGTCGAGGATCAGGCCCATGCCGTGCGCGCGCGTCGCTGTGGCCAGTTGCCGGAAGGCTTCTTCGCCGCCCAGTTCCGGATTGATGCGGGCCGGGTCGATGCCATCGTAGCCATGCGTAGACCCGGGCAGCGCAGCGGTGATCGGCGACAGGTAAAGGTGGCTGACGCCCAGCGCGGCGTAGTACGGCAGCTGCGTCGCGGCGGCCTCGAGGTCGAAGCCTGCATGCAATTGCAGGCGTACGGTGGCACGCAATGGAGTCATCGCCGCTCCCTCCGCCGCGTGGCGCTGAAGCGGGCAATACGTGCGTCAACCGCGTCCTGGTCCCACGCTAGCGGTAGCCGCCGGCGCCAGTTCGGATGGCCGTTGACGGTGCCCGGCAGGTTCACCTGCGCGCGACTGCCCAGGGCGTCTTCCAGCGGGAGCAGCGCCAGCCGTGACGATGCGTGCGCGACCAGCGACAGCGCACGCGCTTCAAGCGTGGCCCCCTCGCCCCGGGCCACTGCGGACAGCGCCTGGACCTCTCTGGAGCGCGCGTGCAGCGCCGACGGAAGCCCGCTCAGCTCACCCAGGCGGGCGCGCCAGCGCAGGTCGCGCCCGTGCAGCCAGCCGGACAGCGGTGGCAGATCATGGGTGGAGGGCATGGCCACCGCATCGCGGCGCCACCGTGGCGCCGGCAGGAAGCGCTCACCGTTGCGGGCGAACGGCAGCACCTCGATGCCCAGGATGCCGCGGGCTGCCAGCCGCTGGCGAACGCCCGGCGGCACCACGCCCAGGTCTTCACCAATCAGCACGCAGCGATGCCGCCACGATTCCAGCACCAGCAGGTTGATCAGATCATCGAACGGATAGCGCAGGTAAACGCCCTGCCCGGCGCCCGCCCCGCGGGGAAGCACCCACAGGCGCTGCAGGCCAAGGATATGGTCGATGCGCAGCCCGCCACGGCCGGCCATCACAGCGCGCAGCACGCGGATGAACGGCTCAAAGCCCTCGCGCTGCAGGGCGAAGGGTGACCAGCTGGTGATACCCCAGGCCTGGCCCAGCGGATTGAACGCATCCGGCGGCGCGCCCAGTTCAAGACCCTGCAGCAGTTGGTCGCCGCCGGTCCGCGCCTCGACGCCCTGCGGTGCGCAACCCACCGCCAGATCCGCGATCAGCCCGATCGACGCGCCGTCGTTGCGCAATCCCGCCTGCACCTGCGCCCAGCCCTGCCGCGCCAACCATTGCGCAAACGCATGGTCGTCGGCGCTTCCAGTGAACCGGTCGGCGGCGTGCTGGCAATAGCGCAGCAGGGGTTCGCCTTGCGCATCGCGCCACGTCTGCATCTGTTCGCACTGTGCCGGCGCCTGCTGCCGCAGCCACTGGTGCACCTGGCGCAGCCAGCGCCACTTCAACGCCGCCGAGTGCGGCCAGTGGATGCGGCGCGCTGCGGTGGCGGCTGCAACTGCCGTTGCCAGTGCTTGGTCTTCAGCCAGCACGGCGTCGGCTGCCTCCGGCAGTACCTGCGGCAGGGACACCTGCAGTGGATCGAGCCAGTGCCGGTCGCTGGGCGAATAGGGGCTGTAGCCTGGCCCAGGTGGCAAGCCGGCATGCAGCGGGCTCAACGCCACTGCATCGCCGCCGTGACGGTGCAGCAGTTCGCTCCATCGTGCACAGCCGGCGCTGTCACCGATGCCAGCGTCGCAAGAGGCGCGAAGGCTGTAGACCTGCGCCGACAGGCCCCAGCCGCGCAGCGTGCCCTGCGGCCACCAGGCACGTTGTGGCGCCACCGCAACCGCCTGTTGCCGGTCGCCCCGGCGCCACTGCCAGTAACCCGGCTGGTCCGGCACGCGCCAGCGCCCTTGCGCATCGGCGCGTGCCGGCAGCACTGCGCCATGCTCATCCACCCAGCACGCTGCGCCGGCTGCGTCCGGCATCGCCAGCAGCTGTCCACAGCAGGCCGTGCGCAGGCCACCGTGCTCGGGCGCTGCATCGCCCTGCAGCCCCTCCAGCACCGCGCGCAGCACGTCCGGTGCGACTTCGCGCTCGACACCGGCCACGTCGGTCCAGCGAACCAGCAGGCCCGCGCGCCGTGCCGCCTCCAGAACCGCCGCATCGGTCCTCATGCGGCGACCCAACAGGCAAGCACGCCGCCGCCTGCGGGCAGCAACGTGGCAGCGTCCGGCCCTACAACGTGCTCCCCGGCCGGCATCGCATGCACCACCGGCGACGGGCCGACATTGACCGCGATCCACCACTGGCCCGACGGCAGCTGCCAGCCCGCCTGCACCGCGCCTTCGCCCAGCACGCGCGCACCCAACGACCGCGCCTGCAGCAACCCGGGTTGCAGATAGCGCCTGCGCAGTGCCAGAAACCCGCTCGTGCAGCGCAGCCAGTCCTGCGACCAGGGATCATCGCCGGGCGGCGACGTGTAGGACGCCTGCAGGGTGGCCGGGTCGTTCGGGTCGGGAATACGCGCGCGCGAGGCGGCGTCGGCAAAGGCGCTGAAACCAGCGAACTCGCGGCGACGCCCTTCGCGCACCGCCTCGTCCAGCGGCGGCGCGTAGTCGGTGAAGAACAGGAACGGCGATTGCGCCTGCCACGGTTCGCCCATGAACAGCAGCGGGATCATCGGCGTCAGCAGGGTCAACGCCAGCGCCGCACGCAGCCGCGCAGGATCGGTCAGCATCGACAGGCGCTCGCCGAGAGCGCGGTTGCCTACCTGATCGTGGTTCTGCGCGAATACCACAAAACGCGCGGGCGACAGGTCGGCGCTGGGTTCGCCGCGGGGATCGCCGCGCAGGTCCGGTTCACCCTGCCAGGCGAATCCTTCGGCCAGGCAGCGCGCCAGCAGTGCTTCGGCGCGACCGGCATAGGCCGCGTAATAGCCCTCCTGCTCGCCGGTCAGCATCACGTGCAGCGCATTGTGGAAGTCATCGTTCCACTGCCCCTGGTAGGCGCCGCGCAGCCACCGCGCCTGGTTGCGCTCGTTCTCCAGCACCAGGTGCGCGTGCGGGGCCACCGCACGTACCTCATCGGCCAGCTGCTGGAGGAAACGGTCATCGTCAATGGCGTGCACCGCGTCCAGGCGCAGGCCATCGAAGCCGTAGTCGCGCAACCACATCAGCGCGTTGTCGATGAAAAAGCGCCGCACCCAGGGCTGGCGGAAGTCGATGGCCTCGCCCCACGGCGTGCTGCGGTCGTCACGGAAGAACCCGCGCGCGTAGTCGCGCAGGTGGTTGCCCTGTGGTCCGAAGTGGTTGTAGACCACATCCAGCAGCACCGACAGCCCTGCATCGTGCGCCGCTTCGATGAAGGCCCTCAGCGCTGCCGGCCCGCCATAGGCATGGGCCGGCGCATACGGGAACACGCCGTCGTAGCCCCAGTTGCGCTGGCCGGGAAACTGCGCGACCGGCATCAGTTCAATGGCGGTGATGCCCAGGGCCGCCAGCATCGGCAGCTGCGCGGTCAACGCCGCGAAGCCGCCGCAGGCCTCGATGTGCACTTCATAGATCACCAGGTCCTGCCAGGCATGCCCCTGCCACGTGGGCTGTGCTCCATCCGTGCCAAGCACCACCGCGCTGTCACCATCGACGCCGTCCGGTTGCCAGCGCGAGGCCGGGTCGGGCACGTCCTGGCCGGACGGCAGGCGGAACCGGTAGCGGTCACCATGCGACGCCTGTGTCCGCAGCCAATGGCAGCCGTCCGGGTCGCGGTGCATCGGCCGCAGCACGCCCTCCAGGCGCAGCGCCATGGTGTCTGCGTCCGGTGCCCACACACGGAACTCGACACCTTCACCGTCCACCGGCCAAGCGCCCAGGCGCGGAGCCACTGTGGTCATGCATCAACCTGCAGATACAGCGTGGACAGCGGCGGCAGGGTCAGCCGCAGCGACTGGGCGTGACCATGCATCGGCCTCGGCTCGGTATGCACTGCACCGAGGTTTCCCGCATTGCCGCCACCGTAGTAACCGCTGTCGGTGTTGAGCCGTTCGGTCCAACACCCCGGTTGCGGCACGCCGACCCGGTAGCCGTCGCGACGCACCGGAGTGAAGTTGCTCACCACCAGCAGGGTGCGGCCGCTGCCGGCAGGATCCCGTCGGATGAACGCGTAAACGCTGTTGCGGCTGTCGTCGGCCACGCTCCAATCGAAACCGCGTTCGTCGCGCTCGTCGCGATGCAACGCGGGTTCGGCGCGGAGCACGCCGTTGAGGTCTCGCACCAGGCGCGACAGGCCCTGGCCCTCACTGCTGGCCGCCTGTGCCCAGTCCAGTACCGCATCGTGCGACCACTCGTGGCCCTGGCCGAACTCGCCGCCCATGAACAGCAGTTTGCTGCCCGGGTGCGCCCACATGAAACCGTAGTACGCGCGGAGCTGGGCCAGCCGCTGCGCCGGCTCGCCCGTCATCTTGGCCAGCAGCGCTCCCTTGCCATGCACCACCTCGTCATGCGACAGCGGCAACACGAACCGTTCGGAGAAGGCGTAGACCAGGCCGAAGCTGATCTCGCTGTGGTGATGCTGGCGATGGACTGGATCGCGCCCCAGGTACTGCAGGGTGTCGTGCATCCAGCCCATGTTCCATTTGTGGGTGAAGCCAAGCCCGCCCTCCTCCACCGGCGCGGTCACACCCGTCCACGCGGTGGATTCCTCGGCGATCACCAGCACATCCGGGAAACGCTCACGCAGCGCCTGGTTCATCCGCCGCAGGAACGCGACCGCCTGCAGGTTCTCGCGCCCGCCCTGCTCGTTGGGAATCCACTCCCCCTCGGCACGGCTGTAATCCCGGTACAGCATCGACGCCACAGCATCCACGCGCAGACCGTCGATATGGAACCGCTCCACCCACTCCAAGGCACTGCCGATCAGGTAGGCAGCCACTTCGTTGCGGCCGTAGTTGTAGATCAGCGTGTCCCAGTCGGCGTGCACCCCTTCGCGCGGGTCGGCATGCTCGTACAGCGCGGTGCCATCGAACCCGGCCAGGCCATGCGCATCGTTCGGGAAGTGCGCGCTCACCCAGTCCACGATCACTCCCACGCCGGCCTGGTGGCAGCGGTCCACGAAGCGCACGAAGGCCTGCGGCGTGCCATGGCGCGCCGTCGGCGCGTAGATGCCCAGCGGCTGATAGCCCCAGGAACCGCCAAAGGGATGCTCGCTGACCGGCAGCAGCTCGATGTGGGTAAAGCCGAGTCCGGCCACGTACGGAATCAACCGGTCGGCCAGGGCGTCCCAGTCCAGCGGCGCACCCTCGTCGCTGCGCTGCCAGGAGCCCGCATGTACTTCGTAGATGGACAGCGGTGCGCAGGTTCCGGCCTGGCGCCGGGCCTCCAACCAGGCGTCATCGTGCCACTGCATCGGCGCCGCCGAAGGCACCCGCGAAGCGGTGGCCGGTGGCAGCTCGGCCCAGCGCGCCATCGGATCGAACTTGTCGGGCATCACCCGGCCGTCGGCGCCGACGATGCGGAATTTGTAGCGGGCACCGGCCTGCACGCCCGGCAGGAACAGCTCCCACACGCCGGCGGTGTGACGCAGCCGCATCGGATGGCGTCGGCCATCCCATCCATTGAAATCGCCAACCACCGCGACCCGCTGGGCATTGGGTGCCCACACCGCGAAGCGCACGCCCGCGATGCCCTGCACCTGCATCGGCACCGCCCCCAGCTGCCGCGCCGCATCGGCATCACCGGCATGGAACCGCTGCAGCAGTGCTTCGTCCAACAGTGGACCGAACGCATAGGCATCGTGCACCTGCTCCACGCCCTGTTCGAAATGCAGGGCAAGCAACGGTATCGCCGCGTCACCGGCCGCGCCCTCGAACAGGCCGGGCAACGGGCCAGGAGACAGGTCCCAGCGTTGCCCATCGTCTGCAACCACCTCGACGCGCTGCGCGTGCGGCACCAGCACGCGCAGCTGGCGTCCGCCTTCTGGCTGGCGATGCGGGCCCAGCCAGGCAAATGCATCGGCCGGGCGCGCGTGGACGAGGTCCTGCAGCGCCGGGGCGATACGCTGATCCAATCCCGTCTCCGTGATCGCTTCATCCTCCAGGGCGGCCAGATGCAGGCTGTCGTGGCTCATGCGGCCACCTGGCAGGTCTGCTGGTACAGGGCCAGATACGCGCGACCGGCCGCATCCCAGCCACCCGGCCGCAGCATGGCGGCGCGGCGCATGGCCTGCAGCAGGCCGGGCAGGCGGAAGGTGCGCATCGCCCGTTCCACGCAGCGGCGCAGGCCATCGGCATTGGCACCATGGAACAGGAAACCGGTCACGCCGTCCTCCACCGTATCCACCAGCCCGCCGGTCGCGTGTGCGATGGGCAGGCAGCCGAAGCGCTGCGCGTACATCTGGCTCAGCCCGCAGGGTTCGAAGCGTGAAGGCATCAGCAGGAAATCGGCGCCGGCAAACATCTGGCGGGCCAGCGCTTCCTCAAACCCGATGAAGGCGCCCACCCGCCCCGGGTAGCGGCGGGCCAGCGCCTGCACCTGTGCTTCCACCTGCGGCTCGCCACCGCCGATGATGACCAGCTGGCCGCCGGCCGCCACGATCTGGGGCGCCACGTCGCAGGTGATGTCCAGGCCCTTCTGGTGCACCAGCCGCGAGACCACCGCGAACAGCGGGCCGGTCGACGGCGCCAGGCCGAACGCCTTGCGCACCGCATGCGCGTTGGTGGCGCGCCCGGTCCACTCACCAATGCCGAAGTGGGCCTTGAGATGGATATCGCGGCGCGGGTCCCAGCTGGCGTCGATGCCGTTGACGATTCCACTCAGGTGCCCGCCGGCCGCGCGACGCGCCAACAGATCATGCAGCCCGCAGCCGTCATCCGGGGCGGTGATCTGCTGCGCGTAGCGCAGGCTGACCGTGTTCAGCCGCGTGGCGTTGGTGATCCCGCCCTGCAGGAACGACATCTGCCCGTGGAAGTGCAGTTCATCCAGGTGTTCGGCCGGCACGCCCAGCACGGGTGCAAGCGCGTACGGAAACAGCCCCTGGTAAGCCAGGTTGTGGATCGTCAGCAGGGTCGGCACGGCCGTCCGGTCCCAACGCACGTAGGCGGCCGCCATGGCCACCGGCCAGTCATTCAGGTGCAGCAGCTGCGGCGACCAGTCCAGCCCGGCACGCCCGGCCGCAATCTCCGCAGCCGCATGCGAAAGCGTGGCGAATCGAACCGCGTTGTCCTTCCACTCCTGTCCCTGCCCGTCCACGTAGGGCGAGCCCTCACGCTCGTACAGCTCCGCCGACAGCAGCACATAGATCGGAAGGCCGTCGGCCTGCACCGCCATGCCGATCGTGCACGCTGGCAAGCCGGCCCGCGCGCTGACGTGCCCCACCCGCTGCAGCTGTGGCAGGCGCTGCAGTACCTCCGGGTAGCCGGGCAGCAGCACGCGCGAATCACACGCACCGCGCACCGCACGCGGCAGGGCCGCAGCTACGTCGCCCAAGCCACCGGCCTTGACGAAGTCCGCCATCTCGGTGGCAACGAACAACACCCGCTGCACCAGTTCCGGCAGCTCCAGCGGTTGCGAATGGCCGCGGCGGGTGCCGATCGGCACGGGCGTGACCGGAGCGATCGCAACGGGTGAAGCGGACTGGGTGGCGCGGGCCATGGGGATGATCTCGGATGCTTCAGGCAGACAGACGCCAGCGGCGCCCGGACGGGCGCTGGTGCTGGGAAGGAAGTCGACGCAGGACGTGGGGGACGCCAGCGAGAGGCTCAGGACGACAATAGCCCTCCATGCGATCAATCAACCGTGAAGCCATGGCGATTTCTTTGTGACAAGGCGTCATGAGCTCAGTACGCATGAGGTACGCCCGCCAGCCGCCCGTGCCTCTCCTGTAGAGCCGAGCCCACGCTCGGCTGCGGGCAGTCCCGTTGGCGCTCGAGCCGAAAATGGGCTCGGCTTTACAGAGATTCTCCCTGCGACACCCGGTCGCAGGCCTTCGCGCCACGCGCTTGACCAATGTCAAATCGCTCGCCGCCACGCGGGCGTATTCCTATGCAGGAACCGAACACACCGGCGCTGCCGGCCTCTACAAGGACCCCGCGATGAACTACTCCCCCGACAACGACCAGCTCGTGAATGCGCTGCAGAACGTCATGGTGATCTCCACCACCGACCTGCAGGGCAACATCACCTACGCCAATGACCTGTTCTGCACGCTCACCGGCTTCGCCCGCGAAGAGCTGATCGGCCAGCCGCACAGCATCGTGCGCCACCCGGATGTGCCCAAGGCGGTCTACAAGGACATGTGGGACACCATCAAGGCCGGCAAGACCTGGACCGGGATCGTGCCCAACCTCGGCAAGGGCGGCGTGCTCTACGTGGTCGACACCACCGTGCAGCCGCTGTTCGACGCCGACGGCAACATCACCTCCTACATCAGCATCCGCCGCGTGGTGAATGACCTGATGCAGAACTACGACCTGGTCGAGTTCAGCAAGGAAAAGTTCGACGACTTCTACGAGGCCGCGTGAACGCCCTCCCGACCAGTACGCCCTTCAGCCGCCTGCTGGTGGGTTTCGCGTCCGAGTCGGGCAATGCCCGCGCCTTGGCCCAGCGCTTGGGCGCGGACCTGCAGCCGCACGCGCCGCAGGTGCTCCCGTTCAACGACATCGACGTGGCCAGTCTCGGCCACGGCGATGTGCTGCTGGCGATTTCCAGCTCGTTCGGCGATGGCGAACCGCCGGCCAATGGCGAGCGGTTCTTCGAAACCCTGCGCCAGACCCCGACGCTGAGCGGCCTGCGCTATGCGGTGTTCGGCCTGGGTGACACCGGCTACCCCAGCTTCTGTGGCTTCACCAAGGCGCTGGATGCTGCGCTGAGCGAGCGCCAGGCGCAGCCGCTGCTGCACCGCGTGGACGCCGACCTGGGTTACGAGCAGTTCTTCCAGCAATGGCAGCCGGTGCTAAGCCAGGTGCTGGGTGGCGACCTCAGCGCTGGCCAAGACCTGCACCTGCAGGTCACCGCCTATGGTGAAGACAATGCCTTTGCCGCCCGCATTCTCGAACGCCGCCGCTTGAACAGCAGCGACCCCGCTGCCTGGCACCTGCAGCTGGACATTGTCGGCAGTGGCATGGCCTACCGCGCGGGTGACACCCTGCACGTGGTGCCGGAGAACGATCCTGCCCTGCTGCAGGCATTGGCCACTTGGTACGGCGACAGCACCGCCGTGGCCGCCCTGCGCGACCGCGAGCTGCGCCTGCTGAGCAAGAGCGTGCTGCGCGAGCTGGCCCGGCTCGGTGGCAGCGAAACGCTGAAGGGCCTGCTGAAGGTCAGCCAGAAGCGCGAGCTGGACGCCTACCTGCACGGCCTGGACCTGCTGGACGTGCTGCAGGACCACGCCACCCCGGACAGCATGCCGCTGCCGCGGCTGCGTGAACTGCTGTCAGCGCGGCTGCCGCGTGCCTATTCAATCGCCTCGCACCCGCGCGACGACCAGCTGAGCCTGTGCGTGCGCGAAGTGCATTACACCCTGCGCGGCCGCGAGCGCTTCGGCACCGCTACCGGCAGCCTGCTGCACGGTGGCGACCGTGCCCGTGTGTACTGCCGTTCCAACCCTGGCTTCCACCTGCCCGATACCGGCCAGACGCCGCTGCTGCTGGTTGGCACCGGCACCGGCATCGCACCGCTGATGGGCCTGATGCAGGAACTGCAGGCCAACGGCTGCGAACGCGAGGTGCACCTGGTGTTTGGCGAGAAGCACAGCAAGCGCGACTACCTGTACCGCGACCAGCTGCAGGACTGGCATACCCGGGGCGTGCTGGCCGGCCTGCATACCGCGTTCTCGCGCGATGGCGCCGAAAAGGTCTATGTGCAGCATGTACTGCGGCAGCGCGGCGATGAAGTGCGCGATGTGCTGGCCCGCGGTGGGCATCTGTACCTGTGCGGCAACAAGCGCCACCTGGAAAGCGCGGTGCGCGAGGCCATCGATGCCGTCGCTGGCGAAGGGCGCTGGGACGCGCTGCGCGGTGAAGGCCGCACGCACTGTGAGCTGTATTGATCCATACCACTGGACCGCACGAATCCTGGATCGGTAGAGCCGGCCGCTGGCCGGCTGCTCAGGATTCCGTGGTTGCCGGCCAGCGGCCGGCACTACCATCAGATGTGACCAACCATCGCCGGTGCGTCCATCACGGGTCAATTGCCTACAATGCGGCCGTCCACCACGCGCGCCACCTGCTGGCCGAACATGGCCACATCCTGCGGGTCGTGGCTGATCAACAACAACGGGATGCCGGTCCGGTCCAGCACGGTTTCCAGCTCCTGGCGCAGGTGCTGGCGCAGGTCGTGGTCCAGTGCGGAGAACGGCTCATCCAGCAGCAGCGCCTGCGGCTGCGTCACCAGGGCGCGCGCCAATGCAGTGCGCTGGCGCTGGCCACCGGAGACCTGCGAGGGCAGCAGATCGCCCACCGTGTCGATGCGGAAGGCGTGCAACCACTGCTCCACCGCATCGAAACGCTGGCCGAGCCCCGGATTCAACCAGCCCTTCTGCAGCCCGAACGCCACGTTCTGGCGCACGCTCAGGTGCGGGAACAGCGCGTAGTCCTGGAACACATAGCCCAGCCGGCGGCGCTGCGGCGGCAGATCCACGCCGGTGGCCGCATCGAACAGGGTCTGCCCCTGCACGCGCACATGACCCTGGCCCGGCCGCAGCAGCCCGGCCACCGCCTTCAAGGTCAGGCTCTTGCCCGCGCCCGAGGGCCCGAACAACACCACTTGGCGCTGCGTGCACTGCAGCGATACGTCCAACACGAAATCCTGGCCGGCCGCCTGCAGGCGACGCTGCACCTGCAGGTCAAGCCACATCGCGCAGCTCCCGGCGACGCCCGCCCACCAGCCGCGCGGCCAGCAACAGGATCACGATGCAGACCACCGAGGTCAGTATCACCAGCGCATTGGCCTTGCCGTCCTGGCCGGCCTGCACCGCCTCGTAGATGGCAATCGACAGCGTCTGCGTGCGGCCCGGAATGCTGCCCGCCACCATCAGCGTGGCGCCGAACTCGCCCATCGCGCGCGCAAACGCCAGCAGCAGGCCGGCGAGGATGCCGCGCCAGGCCAGTGGCAGCGTGATGCGGAAGAAAACCGCCGCTTCGGATACACCCAGGGTGCGTGCGGCCTGCTCCAGCTGACCGTCCACTTCCTCGAACGCCGCGCGTGCCGGCTTGAACACCAGCGGCAGCGAGGCCACCGTCGCAGCAATCACGGCCGCCTGCCAGGTGAACACCAGGTTGATGCCGAACCACGACTGCAGCCACGCACCGATCGGACCATTGCGACCGATCAGCACCAGCAGGTAATACCCCAGCACCGTCGGCGGCAGCACCATCGGCAAGGTCAGCAGCGAATCCAGCAGCTCACGGCCGGGAAATCGCCGCCGCGCCAGCAATGCGCCCAGTGCCACGCCCAGCACCAGATTGATCGCGGTGGCCCAGCCGGCCACCTTCAGCGACAACCACAGTGCGCTCCAGTCCAGATCCATGCCTCAGGGCTTGCCGAACCCGTGCCTGGCCAGGATCGCCTGGCCTTGCGGCGAACGCACGAAGGCAGCGAAGCGCCTGGCCTCCACCGGCTGCGTACTGGCCTTGGTCACCGCCAGCGGATAGGCGATGCGCCCGGACACCGGCACCACGAACGCACGGCGCACCCGGTCGGGCATTGCCTGTGCATCGGTGGCATAGACGAAGCCGGCATCCACTTCACCGCGCGCCACGTAATCCAGCGACTGGCGCACGTTCTGCGTCGTGATGATCCTGCCCTGCACCGACGGCCACAGGCCCGCCGCTTCCAGCGCGCCTTTGCCATAGCGGCCGACCGGCACGCTGTCCGGGTTGCCCAGTGCGATGCGCTGCACACCGGCACCGGCCAGGTCCTTCAAGGTACGCGGCGCCGCCTTGGCCTGCGGCGGCACCACCACCCACAGCGCGTTCACCGCGAACACCTCGCGGGTGCCGGCCGCCAGCAGGTTCTGCTGCTGGGCCTGGTCCATCGTGGTTTCGTCGGCCGAGGCGAACACGTCCACCGGCGCACCGCGGCTGATCTGTTGCACCAACACGCCGGACGCGGCGAAGTTGAAATCGACCCTGGTGCCCGGGTGCGCCTTCTCATAGGCATTGCCCAGTTCGCGGAAGCTCTCGGTCAGGCTCGATGCCGCCGACACCGTCAACTCGGCCGCCCAGGCCGGCACTGCAGCCAGCATTCCCAGCACCAACAGCCCCGCTCGCATCATGGGTCGGCCCCTCGCCTGCCTGATCAGTCCAGTCCGGATTCCCGAGCCACGGCCAGTTCCGCCAGCCGCTCGGGTTGCAGCAACAGCATCTCACGTTGATTGACCGCAATCACACCCTCGTCGCTCAACCGGCGCAGCACCCGACTCACCGTCTCCGGCGCCATCCGCAGGTAGTTGGCGATCTCGGTGCGGGCCATGCTCAGGTTGAAGCGGGTGGCTGAGAAACCGCGCCGGGCATAGCGTCCGGAAAGATCCAGCAGGAACGCTGCCATGCGCTCCTCAGTGCGATGGTTGGCCGCCAGCGTGGCGACCTTGCCGATCTCGGCGCTGAGCAGGCTGAACAGCCGCGCCTGCAACCCCGGCATGCGCGTGGCCAGCAGGCTCAATCGCGGAAACGAGATCCGGCACAGGTAGACCGTATCCAGTGCCACCGCATTGCAGGGGAAGCGCGCGCCATGGATGGCATTGAGCCCGATCACTTCACCGGGCAGGCTGAAGCCCAACACCTGCTCGTTTCCCTGGCTGTCATCGACGAAGGTCTTGACCATGCCGGCACGCACGGCTGCGATGGAATCGAACGGATCACCCGCACGGAACAGGTAATCACCGGCCTGGAACGGCCCCACGTGGTCGACCAGCACATGCAACTCGCCCAGCGCAGCCTTGTCATAGCCCTGCGACATGCAGGCGTCCGAGAACGCACAGGTACTGCAGAAGTGCAGCGCGTCACCGTCATCGGCCGCTGCCGGATTGGGCGTGGCCGGTCGGGACGCGGAGGGAGCGGAGGGATTCAGGGGCATTGCAGCAACGCAGGAACGAAGGCCGTCATCATACGACAGCGGGGCGCCCCACCCTGCGCACCATGCGCCTACTCTGCCGCAGGTTCAGAGCGTCGCTGCGGGCCACGCTGGCGCATGCTGTCGCGCACGTCCACGTCGAACTGGAGCTGCAACATGCTGTCGTCATCCAGGGCGATACCGAAGCCCAAGCCATCCCGGCAGGGCAACCGCCCCGCCAGCGACTCAACGGCTTGGCGCGGCAGTACCAACCGGCAGAATGTACCGCCATCGAGCAGCACCGCCTGATCGCCGGCATGCAGCGACAGCGCTACGCCCCAGCCGCCGCTGCCGCCGAAGCGGGTCAGGTTCTCGACCGACTCGCCGGCCAGCAAGCGTGCCAGCTCTTCCTCATCCACGCGCAGGCGCATCGATTGCTGTTGCAGCTGGACCTTCATGCTGTGATGGACTCCCACTCTGATGGCGTATTGCAGTTGAGCAGCAACGCCTGATCCTCGGGTGCCAATGGCAATCGGGTCACGCCCAGGCGTTCCTGCAGGGCGCGCAGTGAACGTCGCGCCATCGGATCATCAATCAAGTCCCGCAGCACGCGGCGGCAATGATCATCGATCTGCAGCCGCATCGGCAACGGTTCATCGTCGAATACCGTGCAGGCGCGCGCTTGATCGGCCTGCAGACGTAGCAACAGCGCGGGCGTCATCCGCGGCGTATCGACCGGCACCACCCAGGCCGGCCCGTCAGGCATCTGCATCGCCACGCTGTAGAGCCCGCCCAGCGGGCCGCAGCGTGCCACGCAGTCCGGCACGCCGCCGAACGCCGGGTAGTTGCCGCTCACCCATACCCGCCCGGCGCCCGCCTGCTTCAACACGCCGCGCATGTGTTCCAGCAGGGTGCGGCCCTGCCAGGGCAGCAGCGCCTTGTCGCGGCCCATCCGGCTGGACAGGCCACCGGCCAGCACGATGCCGTTGATGCTCATCGCAGTAGGGCCACGCCATGCGTGGCTGCGTCGGCCGGATTCATCGGGAACGCCTCATCCACGCATGGCGTGGATCTACTGGACCCGGCGCCCTCCCGAAGGGCGCGGTCAATGCCCATGGTCATGTGTGTGGTCGTGGGAGTGCGAAGCTTCGCTGTCCACATGGCACAGGCTGCAACCCTCGCTCCACTGGCTGTCGCCGTCCTCGTAATGCTCCTGCTTCCAGATCGGGCACTGGTGCTTCACCACCTCGATCAGCTGCCGGCACGCGCGGAACGCCTCGTCCCGGTGCGGACTGCCGGCGGCCACCACCACCGCCACATCGCCGATGCCGAGCCGGCCCTTGGCATGGGCCACATACAGCTTCAGCTTCGGCCCGAACGTGCCTTCGACCTCGGCGGCCAGGCGCTTGAATTCGTTCAGCACCAGCGGTTCAAACAGATCGTAGGTGATCCCGGTCACCCGCCGGCCCACATTGACGTCGCGCACCTTGCCGATGAACACATCGATGCCGCCGAAGCCCGGATCGGAGACCGCCGCGATGCCCTCGGCCGGATCAATCGCCGCCTGCGCGCGGTCCACCACCTTCGCGATGATCTTCTCGCTCATCGCTCAGCCCCCGCTCACCGGCGGCAGGATCGCCACCCGGCCATCGTCGGGCAACGCGTCGTGGTCGCGCAGCACGCGTTGCTGATCGGCGAATGCCGAGTAATCCAGCAGGCCGGCACGGAAACCCGGCCAACGCAGTGGCAGCAGCTCGCGCAGCGCCTGGCGCAGATCGGCCACGGTGCCACCAGCCACCTCCACCGCGATTTCACGGCTTGCATCCAGATCGGAAAACGCACCGAACAACTGCAGATTCACCTGTCTCATCACGGCTCCTGGCTCGCCAGCTGCACCGGGTCCTGATGACCCCAGCCCTGCACACGCACCGGCGTGCCGGCAGGGGCCAGACCGCCCTCGCCTTCCAGCACCACCCAGGCGTTGGCCTGCAGCATGGACATCAACCGGAACGACTCCTGCCCGGCCAGCACGCGCGCACTCAGGCGACCCTGCGCATCCACTTCCACCCGCGCCCGCGCGTGGAAGCGCAGGCCCGGCGGCGTGCGCACGTCGGCCTGCAGCGGCAACGTCAGCACCGGCTCCGGTGCCAGCCCCAGCAGGCGGCGCAGCACCGGCTCGACAAAGAAGCGCTGGCCCACCGCAGCGGAGACCGGGTTGCCCGGCAGGCCGAAATACAGCGCGCCATTGGGCAGCACCGCGAACAGCAACGGCTTGCCGGGGCGGATCGCCACCTTGTGGAACACGATGCGCGCACCTCGGCCACGCAGCGCGTCGGGAATGAAATCGTAGCGGCCGGCCGACACCGCGCCTGTGCTGATCAACAGCTGCGCACCCGCGTCCAGCGCTTCATCCAGGACAGCGTTGAACGCCGCCACCTCATCGCCCACCGTGCCCTGCCAGACCACCTCGGCACCGGCGGCCTGCAGGCGGCCGACCAGATACGGCCGGTTGCTGTCACGAATCTGCCCGGATGCCAGCGTCTGCGCCGCCTCGGTCACCAGCTCCTTGCCGGTAGCAATCACCGCCGCCTTTGGCCGCGCCACCACCGCCACCTCGCCCACGCCGATGGCATGCAGCAGGGTGCGCGCGTTGATGTCCAGCACCTGCCCGGCCTGCAGCACGCGCTCGCCGTCGCTTACATCCTCGCCGCGCAGGCGCACGTTCTGGCCCGGCTTCACCAATGCCTTCAGGGCAATGCGGGTCGGGCGGCCATCCTCGCTGGCGAGGATCTCCACGTTCTCGACCGGCACCACCGTATCCAGCCCAACCGGCATGCGTGCCCCGGTCATGATTTCCCAGGCACCCTCGCCGCCTTCGGCGCCAGCATCGCCGGCCGCCTGCCAACCCTGCACGGCAAATTCGGTGCCGGCCTCGAACGTCGCGCCGTTGGCGCGCAGCGCGAAGCCGTCCATCGCCGAATTGTCGAACGGCGGCAGCGACTGTGCGCTGTGGATGTCACGGGCCAGCGTGCGGCCCGCGGCCTCGTGCAGCGGCAGGCGTTCGGCCGGCAGCGGCGTAGCCGCGTCCAGCAGGTGCTGCAAGGCCTCGCTGTAGGCAATCATCAGTGGCCACCGCCATCGACCATGGCCAAGGCGTGGCCCAGCACCGGCGCCAGAATATCGAGGCACTGCGCCGCCGCCTTTGGGCTGCCCGGCAGCGCGAACACCAGCATGTTGCCCAGCTGCACCACCTCGGCGCGGCTCAGCCAGGCCATCGGCGTGTGCTGTGCACTCAGTGCCCGCACCATCTGCGCCAGGCCATGCACCGGCCGCGCATTCAACGAACGCAGCGCCTCCGGAGTCAGGTCGCGCGGGCCCAGCCCGGTACCGCCGGTACACAGGCACAGGCGCACGCCCTCGGCGGCCAAGGCCTGCAGGCGGCCTGCCAATGGCTCGATGCCATCGGGCAGTACCTCGGCGGCCACCACCTCGCCGCCCAGTTTTTCCACGCCAGACACCAGGGTCGGGCCGGACACATCTTCATAGGTGCCGTCGCTGGCGCGATCGCTCAGCGTGATCACCGCGCAGGCCGCGCCTTCCAGGCCCTTCGGCGCACGCGGCTTGAACCGCTCACGCTCGGCCTCGTCCATGCCATCCGGGTGCAGCCACACACCGCGCTTGCCGCCTTCCTTGAACAGCAGGCGGATGCCTTCGATGCGCAGGGCCGGCTCCACCGGCTTGCTCAGGTCGTACAGGGTCAGCAGCGCCGCGTTGACGCCGGCCAGTGCCTCCATCTCGACGCCGGTGCGTGCCTCGCTGGCGCACTCGCACCACACGCGGATCGCCTGCCGTTCCGGCACCGGCGCGCAGAACACCTGCACCAGCTCCAGCGGCAACGGATGGCACAGCGGCATCAGCATCGAGGCCATCTTCGCGCCCTGCAGGCCGGCTATCTCGGCCATCACCAGCGCATCGCCCTTGGGCAGGCGGCGCTCGACGATCAGCGGATAGGCCACTGGACCGGCATGCAGCTCGCCCACCGCCACCGCACGGCGGCGGCTGGTGCGCTTGTTGCGCACATCGGCCATGTGGAAGGCCGTGTTCAATTCCCCACTCATCGTGTTGCTCATCCTCCGATCGAGGCCAGGTGCGGGGTCAGCCCGGTCTGGCCCTGGTGCAGTCCATGCCCGGCCGCTTTCAGGCCAAGCTGGGTGGTGATGCGTGCCAGCAGCGCGTCTTGGTCCTCGTCGCGCTGCAGCAGCGGGCGCAGCGGAACGCCGAACTCGCCGAACAGGCACAGCCGCAGGTCGCCCTTGGCGGTCACCCGCAGGCGGCTGCAGCCCTTGCAGAAGTCACGCGAATACGGCGCGATGATGCCGATGCTGCCGCGATGGTCAGGGTGGCTGAACTCGCGCGCCGGGCCGGCATCGGCGGCGCGCGCGCGCTCGTGCCAGCCAGCGGCCAGCAGCTGCTCGATCACCACGTCGGCGCGCAGGTGGTGGCGCTGGAAATAGGCTTCGTTGTCGCCGGTGCGCATCAGTTCGATGAAGCGCACGCTGAAGGGGCGATCGCGCAGGTACTCCATCCACTGCGGGAGCTCGTCGTCATTCAGGCCGCGCAGCAGCACCGCGTTGAGCTTGATCGCCGGCAGGCCCAACGCCTGCGCCAGGGCCAGGCCCTGCTGGATCTCCGGCAGGCGGTCATGCCCGGTGATGGTCCTGAAGCGTTCGCGCTGCAGGCTGTCCATGCTCACGTTCAGCGCGGTCAGGCCGGCGCGGTGCCAGCCCGGCAGGCGCCTCTGCAGCAGCGTGCCATTGGTGGTGATAGCCACCTTGCGGATGCCCGGCACCGCCGCCACGGTGGCGATGATCTCGTCCAGATCCTTGCGCAGGCTGGGCTCGCCACCGGTCAGGCGGATCTTGCTCATGCCCAGCGCCGCAAAGGCCCGCACCAGGCGGCCGATCTCCTCCACCTGCAGGAAACGCGGGTGGCCATCGGCCTGGTAGCCGTCGGGCAGGCAGTAGCTGCACCGGAAGTTGCAGGCTTCGGTGAGCGACAAGCGCAGGTACGGAAAGCTGCGTCCGAAGCTGTCGGTGAGTTGGCTCATGGCTGTTCCGCCTCCTGGTACCACCCTGCAGCCCTGCCCCTGAACGGGTTGTCGACCCCAACCTGCAGAGTGCGCTGGGGCGTTGAAAGCGTCAACCCGGGAGGCACGCAGCCTGAATTGGCGCCGCCTGTCGTGATAGGCCCGCCCCGCCCGTCCCGTTCGCCGTGACAACCTCGACCCCTGTCGCAGATTGCACGTTGCGGACGGAGCACTACGCCAGCCAGCACTGGCGGGGCTTAACAGCGTAGGACAATGTCAAAAGCGTCTCCAATCGAGTGATGTTTGCAACTCTTCTGATTGGCATTGCACAGCGCCAGGGGCTCAGATGGCGTGCCACCGGAAAAGGGTGGCCGGGCTTCGAACACCCGAGTTGATGTTGATGTATGCGCTTGCCAGCCGGCGCCACCCTAGCGTGGCGCCGGCTGGCAATCCGTCTGCCGGCTATGGCGGGCGGTGCGTGGGGGCCTTCGGGCCCGCCGGACTGACATCAACCCGGTGTTCGAACCACGTACCGCCCGCCACTTTTATGGGTGGCGGCTACCGATTGCCCTGCACGGAGCCTTGCCATGAACGAATCGGACTTCCCGCATCTGCACGCCTACCGCAGCACCGCCGGCGACGACGGTTCGCCACAGGCTGCGCCTGCCATGGACAGGAACACCTTCATTGCCAATCTCCAACGCATCGGCTCCGGTGCGGCGGCCGACGGACAACCCTGGCCGGAGCGGCATCAGCTGCCCGGACGCTGCCTCGCCCTGGCCGACGCCGATTGCGCGTTGAGCGGGTTGCGGGTGGTGCTGGAAATGCTGCTGGCGGCGGAACGCACCCGGCAGAACGGAGAACCCGGGCAGTACGTGGGCGACCGGGTGATGGAGGGGTTGGTCATGGCCTGCCAGTCGTTGTGCGCGCAGGCGGTGGGGCGGTTGCAGCCCGAAGGGTGAAGGGCATGCGCCACGCCCTTCAGCGAGGACCGCTTTCAGCAGGCGTCAGTGTTCGCTGAAAGCGCTCCTCAGATCGACGCCGATGATCGGTTAGAAGTCGACCTTCCACAGCTCCAGCTCGAAGAGCTGATCGTGATTGCCCAGGCACAGGGTGACTCTCACCGGCACGCCGTCGGCATCGGCAAGCATTGCAGTGGCAATGTCGCTTCCGAAGACCTGGGTCGTGCTGGACAGGAACACCACGCCTCCGAATCCGACGACCTCCACGTCCTCCACCTGGGCGAGCGCCAGATCCTTCAACAACCGTTCGGACAGCTCGTTCGTCTCGGGCAGCAGCCTGTGGATGAGGGAGACCTCGTCGGGGGTGAGGAATCTGGGCACGGGATGTCCTTCAGAGCACTGCATCCAGCCTCCCCCGCAAAGACTACTGTGAGTAATTGACTTCTTTAGTGACATTTCCACTTCGGTCGTACCATCGCCACACACCGGCCTTATGCCCATTCTTAAACTGTCCACGGATACGAATATACCCATCATCTGCGGCGACAAATGGACCATCAGCAATCTCGCACCCCTTCAAAGAGCCCGCTTTTCCCCACGGCTCGGTCTTCAGTCGAGCGGGCTCAACACATTCTATCCGCTCATCGTCGAACGAATTCGTCGTTGCGCCCTGCTTCTGATCCGCACATGCCGAAGAAAGTGACGCCAGCAGGACGCATGTCATGTGTCTCTTCATACCTACCTCAGCCCAGGAACCTTCGAGTTGAGCAATCGTTTGTTCTGCTCTTGCTGCAGTTCGACTGTACTAGCATTCCAAAGTGTCTTGGCTACAAATGATTGGCAATGGTTGGTAGGCCCCCACCTACCAAGTGATCTCCCTATCTGAAGCTGGGAATTGACTCTCGCTTCGTCGACATTTTTAACCACTTTGCATGATGCTCCAGGTTCATTGCTACGACCGACATGGTTGGTCACCTGCACGGGATCGCCCGGCATGTCTCCACTGTCGTTACCAGGTACGTTTCCACGAGTGCCACCCATGCCTGCCTCAACTGTATCCGTACGAATCCATTGGTGATCAATTGGATTGTTGGATACTCCAAAGGCCGGCTGACTACATACAAGTACTTCCAAGCCCTCAGGGTCAATCCAACTCATCGGATTTCCCATCACGTAGCCAAAGGTATTTGGCCCCGCTGCGAGCCCAATCGGATCACTCTGCGAATAACGACCCACCGCAGGGTCATACTCCCGCTGGTAGTTGTAGAACAGCCCACTCGCATCCGTCGCCTGCTGGCCCGGGAAGCGCAGCGCCAGTTCGAACGCCACACCATCGCCATCTGGATCGGCACTTGGGATCTGGTTGCCGAACACCTCGCTCTTGTTGCTCCACTCCCAGATCGCCACATCACGCACCGGATCGATCACCACGCGCGGCGTGCCCAGATGATCCGGCTGCACTTAGGCAAGTTCCGGCACGCCGGCGCTCGGCACGCTGATCAACGCCACCGGGTAGTTGTCCAGCCAGATGGCCTGCTGCTGCGCCTGGCCCGTGGCCGAGTAATTGCCCAGCCACTGCCCTGCTTCGTCGTACAAGGTGATCCGTGCTGCGCCACCGGCCGGGGTCCGCAGAGCGCGTTCACCGCGGTGGTTGTAACCGTAGCTTTCCAGTACGGCATTGCCCTGCTTCACCGCGTTCATGCGGTTGGCGTCGTTGTAGATGAACGTCTTGCCGCCGATGCTGGTGGTGTTGCCCACTGCGTCATGGTTGCGCGCTTCGCCGTCCACGGCGGTCAGCCGGTGGCTGGTTGCGGGGTAGGTGTAGCTGGCGGTGCCTGCCGAGGTGGTCAGCGCGGTGCGATTGCCGGTGGCGTCGTAGGCATAGGTTTCAATCGGCGTGCCGGTCGCGCCGTCCTGGGTCTGGGTCAGGCGGCCCAGCGCGTCGTAGGCGTACTTGGCCAGCACCGTCGAGCCCGTGCCGTTCTTCAGCTCGGTGACCGAGCCGACCGGATCATAGCCGTAGCCCAGCGATAGGCCGCCTGCCGCCGGGTCGTGCACCGCCTGCGGGCGATGGTCGAGGTCCAGCGGGCGCTGCAACTGGCGGCCGTTGCCATAAGTCCAACCGGTCACCGGTCCGAAGGCCGCATAGGTCACGTTGTTCACCACGATCTGGCGGGCTTGGCCGGGCCGGGTCAGGCCGATCTGGCTGATGCGGCCCTGGATATCGCGCACGTTCCAGGCAACGGCTTCCCCCGTTGTTCCCCGCTACTGCCCGCGCAGGCGCACCGCGAAGTACCGCGCCGGGGAAAGGCCAAGCGCCTTCTTGAACATCGTGATGAAGGCCGTCACCGACTCATAGCCCAGCGTCTCGGAAACGCGTTGTACCGGTGCGCCCGCGGCGAGTTCACGAATGGCGATGAGCAGGTGCAGCTGCTGCCGCCAGCGTCCGAAGGAGAGTCCCGTTTCCCGTTCGATGAGGCGGGTCAACGTGCGCTCGCCCAGGGCCAGGCGCACAGCCCACTGGCTGATGGTGCTGCGGCCTGCCGGATCCGCCGACAGCGCCGCCGCCAGCGCACGCACCTTCGGGTGATGGCTGACCGGCAGCGACAGATGCTCGGCCGGCATCTGTACCAGCTCGTCCAGCAACACCCGCGCCAGCCGGTCGGTGTGGCTGCCATGCGGATAGTCCAGCGGCGCGTCGGCCAGGTGCAGGATCATCTCGCGCAGCATCGGCGAGATGGCCAGCGTCACGCACTGCGCCGGCAGGTCGACGATGCCGGGCTCGACGAATAGATAGCACAGGCGCGCGTTGGCGGTGGCGCGGTTGCTGTGCGGCATGCCGCCCGGAATCCAGACGCCACACTGGGGCGGCACGATCCACAGCGCATTGGCCACTTCGCAGGTCACCGCCCCATGCAGCGCAAGAATGAGCTGGCCCTTTCGATGCTCATGCACCGGAATTTCCGCGTCGTGCTCGGCCACCTGCAGGCGGCTGGCAACCGCCGGGCGATCGGTCTCGTCCGGGTCCAGGTCAAAGCCGGGGAGCGAAATGCGAGCCATTCTCACATTGACCGGTTTTAGCGATTGATTGTCATTGTAGCGAAATTCGCCAGTGCGGCCGATCACTAGCATGAGCCGCATGCACTCCCCCACTCCTGCCCGTCCCCACGTGTTCCAGGCATTCGCCCGGTTGAAAAGCCCTGCCCTCAGGACCGATCAGGAGGCGGTGCTCTTCTCGCTCAAATGCCTGCTCGCCGCGTCGCTGGGGCTGTATGTCTCCCTGCGGATCGGCCTGAATCGCCCGTTCTGGGTGATCGGCACGGTCTATCTGGTGTCGCAGCCCCTTTCCGGGGCAACACTGAGCCGCGGCCTGTTTCGCCTGCTCGGTACCGTGGGCGGGGCTGTCGCCACCGTCGCGCTGGTGCCACGCTTCGCCAATGCACCCCTGGTGCTGAGCGCCGCGCTCGCCACCTGGATGTCGCTTTGCCTGTATCTGGCAATGCTCGACCGCACGCCGCGTGCCTATGCGTTCCTGCTGGCCGGCTATACCACCAGCCTGATCGGCTTTCCTGCGGTGATGGTGCCGGGAGACGTGTTCACCATTGCCATCACGCGGGTGCAGGAAATTGCCATCGGCATCCTGGCCGCAACGCTGGTACATGCGCTGGTGCTGCCGCGCCGGGTCTCGATGCGCGTGCACGCACGGGTCGCTGCCGTGCTGGATGACGCGGAACGATGGACACGGGACATGCGCGCCGGCGCATCGGACACGGTGCTGGCGACGGACCGCTCGAAAGTGGCCGCCGACCTGCTCGAGCTGCATGTGCTGTCGATCCACCTGCCCTTCGACAGCGCCCACGGCGTGGCCCAGGTGCAGATCCTGCGTGCCCTGCATGACCGGATGCTGGACGTGCTGATGCTGTCCAGCGCGGTGGAAGATTCCATCGACCGGCTGCGTTCACCACAGGCCGGCGCGATGGATGCAACGGGCTGGCGCGATCTGCTGCAGGCCGGCCTCGCCGCGCAACAGACCGAGCTCGACCTCGCCCACGCCGATTGCCGCGTACTGCAAGCGGAGCTGCACACTGCCCGGCCCGACTGGCGCCGGCATGTACCTGCCCGCCTTGCACGACATGTGCAGGGTGCGGTACTTCACCGGGATCATCGGCTTGCCCTGCGCAGCGCGCTGGGCGCGTTCGTCGGCATCCTGCTGAGCTGCGTTCTATGGATCGCTACCGGCTGGTCGGAGGGCGCCACGGCGGTGTCCATCATCGGCACGGCGTGCGTGCTGTTCGGCACGATCGAAGCGCCGGCACCGCATGTCATGCGCTACCTGGTGGGATCGTGCATCGGCGTGGCCGTCGGCCTGCTCTACGGTCTGCTGATCTTCCCCGCGTTGTCCGATATCACCGGCCTGATTACCGCGCTCGCGCCGGTGCTGCTGCTGTGCGGATCGTTCCTGGCCCGGCCGCCCTTCATCATGGCCGCCCTGGGCGTGGTACTGACCTTCCCGATCATCGCAGGCCTGGGCGCGACCAATTCGGTCAACATCGTCGGCGCGCTCAACAACAGCGTTGCGTTGTTCATCGGTACGACGGTGGCACTGTGCAGCATGCAGCTGTTCCAGACCGCCGATGCGGGCCGCAACCGCGCTCGGCTGGAGCGGTCGATCCGTCGGGACATCGCACGACACGCCGCCGGGCAAGGCGGTGCGAGCCACGCGTGGCTCAGCCGCATGCTGGATCGAATCGGGCTGCTCGCTCCCAGGTTGCAGGGCCGTTCCAGCGCAGTACACGAGCTGCGGGCATTGTTTGCGGACGTTCGTGCGGCACATGCATCCAGCCAACTCCGCACACTGGACAAGTACCTGGACGACCCGCACGTTCGGGCGCTAAACGCGGCGCTGGTCGAACGCGTCGCCGCACATTTCAGGGTTCGCGCCCACGCGCCACGCAGTGTCGATGCCCATCTTCTGAAGTTGTTGGACTGCATGCGCGAGGCCGCAACAGCCATCGCCGAGGCCGATCGAGGGAATCTGCTGCACCTGCTCAGCGGGTTGCGCCGCGACCTGCTGGCCTCACCGCTCACCCATCGGCACTGACCGCATGCTCTCTGATCTTTCCATTGATGGCGTGCTCATTCCCGGCCTGCTCGCCGTGGCCATCGCCGCGTTGGCGCTGTCGGTACTGACCTCACGTTTCCTCGCCAGCCTCGGTCTGTACCGGTTGTTCGCCGCGTGGCCACTGGTGGGCCTGTCCCTGTTCGTTCTCCTGGCGGAGCTGATGATCCAGCTCTCGCCCCTGCTCGAGAAATGAAATGAAAGACCTGCTTGCTGTCATCGGGCGCTGGAGCGCAACCCTGGTAGTGTTCGCAATTGCCGTCGTCGCTGCACTGGCCATCTGGCATCGCTACGAAACACGCCCATGGACGCGCGATGGCCGGGTGCGCGCCGATGTGGTGCGCGTTGCGTCAGACATGGGGGGGCTGGTCACCCAGGTGCTCGTGCACGACAACCAGCGGGTCAGTGCCGGCCAGCTGCTGCTGGTGCTCGATCAGCCACGCTTCGCCGCCACGCTGGAGAAGGCAGACGCGGCGGTCAGGAGCGCGCATGCCACGCTGGCGCTGGCTCGCCGCGAATCGGCGCGGGACAACGCACTTGGCAACCTGGTCGCTTCGGAAACCCGCGAACGCAACGCCGCCAAGGTCGATACCGAGCTGGCCGCGCTGGCGCAGGCACGGGCCGAACAGCGCGTTGCCCAGCTCAACGTGCAACGCACCGAGGTGCGCGCAACCACCGATGGCATCATCACCAACCTCGACCTGCACGCGGGCGACTACCTGCAGCCGGGGGCACAGGCGCTGGCGCTGATCGACACCGGCAGCCTGCGCATCGAGGGCTACTTCGAGGAAACCAAACTGGCCTGCATCACCGAGGGCGATGCCGCCGTGGCCCGGCTGATGGGCGACAACCACGACGTCCGCGGGCACGTGGATACCATCGCCGCCGGCATTGCCGACGATCAGCGCTCAAGCACACACAACCTGCTGCCCGCCGTGGCGCCAACTTACACCTGGGTGAGGCTGGCGCAGCGCATCCCGGTACGCATCCGCATCGATGATGCGCCGTCGGATACCCGCCTGATCGTGGGTCGCACTGCGAGTGTGACCATCACACCCTCGGCAGCGGGAGCCTGCAAGTGAGCGTGCGAACACTACGCGGTGGGCTGCTTGCCCTGCTGCTGCCCATGACGGCCTGCGTCTCCGGCCCCGACTATCACCTGCCTGCGAATGCCGTCGCTGCCACGCCACGGGCAGCGCGGGCATTCGTCTCGGGCGGGGAGGCATCGTTCAGCCACGACGCGCCACCGGATCGGTGGTGGGAACTGTATGGCGACCCCCAGCTTGACGGCTACGTGCGCGAAGCACTGGCGGCCAACACCGACCTACGCGCTGCCGATGCCAACCTCCGGCGCGCCAGCGCTACCGTGCTGGAGTATCGCGCGCGCGGTGCCGTACAGGCCGACGTGGATGCGTCGAGCACGCTCATCCATGCCGGTGGCTACACCCAGGCGTCGGCCGCGCCGCAGTCGTACGCGCTGGGCCTTCACCTCTCCTATCCACTGGATCTTGCAGGCGGTATCCGCCGCGGCATCGAAGCCGCCAACGCGGACGCCGAGGCCGTCGCTGCGGCGCGGGACCAGGTCCGCGTGGTCGTCGCTGCGGCCGTCACCCGGGCCTATCTCCAGGTGTGCACCCGAAATCACACGCTCGCTGCAACCCGGCAGGTGCTGGCGGTGCAGCGCGCCACCCTGGAGGCAACCCGACGCCTGGCTGCCGGAGGGCGCGGAACGGACTTCGATGTCAGCCGTGCCGGTGCCGCCGTCAACCGCAGCGCGGCGGGGATACCGCACCTGCTGGCGGAACGCCAGGCCGCACTGTTCGAACTGGCCGCATTGATGGGCAGGCTCCCGGCGGACTATCCCAGGGAGGCCGAAGCCTGCCCAGGCCCCCCGGAGCTGGAGCAGGCGCTGCCGGCCGGTGATGGTTGGCAGCTGCTCCAGCGGCGCCCCGACGTACGCGCAGCCGAACGCAGCCTGACCGCCGCGACTGCAATGATCGGTGTCGAGACGGCGGGTCTCTATCCGCAGATCACCTTGGGCGCCTCTTCGGGCGTGGCCGGCACACCGGCGCATCTGCTGTCGGCCGACGGCTTCGGTGCGAGCATCGGTCCCGCGCTGTCATGGCACTGGCCCAACCGCCGCGTGGCCAAGGCCCGCGTCGCAGCGGCAGGTGCCAATGCAGATACCGCGCTCGCGTCCTTTGACGGCGTCGTGCTGCAGGCACTGCGCCAGACCGAGACCGCGCTTTCTGCCTGCACGCAGGAACTTGAACGCGAGCGCAGCCTGGCGCAGGCGCGTGGGGATGCAGCGCGGGCCGCCGGGCAGGCGCAGCAGCTCTACCGTTTCGGCAGGATCGATTTTCTCGACCTGCTTTCGGCCCAGGCCGCGCTGGCAGATGCGGAGTCCGCATTGGCCGTCTCGCGCGCGGAGCGCATTGACCGGCAGATGGATCTTTTCCTGTCGTTGGGTGGAGGCTGGGCTGCAACAGATTCAGCCCCGGGCGGGGTCCAGTGACCCGTTGCCTGGCAGCGGCTGCAGGCCGCGCCGTCTGTTCAGAAAAGTGCCGCCCAAACCCGTATTCATTCACACTGACTGCCCTATATTCCCGCCACAGCGCCGCATGCTGCGGCCATGACGGAGGCACTTCCATGAAGACCACACGTTTGCTTGCCATCGCTTTGACCACCGCCACCGCGTTGGCTGCGGCCCCCGCCTTCGCTGACCCGCCGCATCACGCCCGCGGCAACGGCCCGCCGCCGCATGCCGGCGGCCCGCACAACCGTGATGCGCCGCCGCCCGGCTGGCAGAAGAAGGCCTGGCGTCGTGGCGACCGCCTGCCCTGGGCCGAAGTGGACCGCCGCTACTGGGTGGACGATTACGCGCGTTATGACCTGCGCAATCCGGGTCGCGGCCAGCGCTGGGTGCGCCAGTCCGACACCGAGTACCTGTTGGTGGAGATCGCGACCGGCTTGATCATCGACGCGCTGCATCGTTGAATGCGGAGCGCGCCGGGGCCCTGTAGCCGTGGCCCCGGCGGCGCTTCCACCCTACGAAGGCCGTCATGAACGATGCGAACCACCGGAATCCAGAACGCGCTTCTCGCTGCGTGCCTCGCCGCAGGCCTGCCGGCCCATGCAAGCCAACGCCCATCGTCGGCTGATGCAGCGGCGATCGAACACGTGGTCGAGTCATTCCGCGCCTCGCTCATCAACAAGGACAAGCCGACCTACATGAGCCTGTTCTTTTCGGACAGACCGGAAGATATCGGCTGGCAGTTCGTTTCCGAAGATGCCGGCCGATTGAACGTCGCTTGACGCGGCCGACCCCAGGCCGCGAACCATTCAGCATGCGCATTGGCAATCAGTCAGGGATCGGGCACAGTTCGGCCACGCGCAAGGACGCACGCCATGACCCGCCTGCTGATCATCGAAGACAACCCCGAGCTCGTAGCCAACCTGTACGCTTTCTTTGAACCTATCGGCTACGTGCTGGACGACGCCCGCGACGGTGCCAGCGGCCTGCGCCGGGCCACGCAGCACGACTACGACGCCATCCTGCTGGACCTGATGCTCCCGCGCCTGGATGGCATGACGCTGTGCCGAAAGCTGCGCCGGGAATTCCAGAACCCGGTGCCGATCCTGATGCTGACCGCGCGCGATCCGGTCGAGGACCGCGTGCAGGGCCTCGCTCTCGGCGCCGATGACTACCTGGTCAAACCGTTCTCGCTGAAGGAACTGGATGCGCGGATCAAGGCCCTGGTGCGACGCGCCCAGGGCCGTCAGGTCGACAGCGTACTGGCGTGGAAGGACTTGCAGGTAGATACGCGCTCGCCGCAGGCCTGGCGACAGGGGCGCTGCATCGCGCTGACGCCTACGTCGCACAAACTGCTGATGTGCCTGGTACGCGCGGCCCCGGCCGTGGTGCGCAAGCAGGAGATGGAATACCTGGTCTGGGGCGACGAGCCACCGGACAGCGGCGCGCTGCGTACCCACATCCATGAGCTGCGCCTGCAGGTGGACCGCAGCTTCGACACCACGTTGATCGCTACGGTGCACAGCGTCGGCTGGCGCATGCCGGCGTGACCCCTGCCGCTCTCTACCGCCGCCTGGCCCTGCGTACCCGCATCACGATTTCGTTCGTGCTGCTGATGGCCGGCGCGATGGGCTTCATCGTCCTGGCCGAACAGGTGGACTACGACCAGGTCAGGGCCGCGGTCATCGCCCGGACCCAGGACAGTGCCGTGCACAAACTGCAGGCGGCACTGGCCCGTGGCGAGCGCCCCGCCCTGCCCCCGGGCAGCCAGCTGTACGACAGCCATAGCGTGCCGATGGTGCTGCGCCAGTACGGCCTGGGCTACCACGGCGAAGCAGGACCCGACGAGTGGCACCTGCGTGTGTTCGACAGTGGCGGCCAGCGCTACTACCTGCTGCAGGACGCTGCACCCTATGGCTACCTGGAACACCTGATCAATGCCTTTGCCGCGGTGGTCATTTCGATCTGCGTGCTCGGCGCCTTCCTGATCGGTCGCAGGGTGGCATCGCACGTCATCGCGCCCATCACGCAGTTGGCCGATGCCGTGCAGAGCGGGCGGAAGCCCTTTCCCTGTCAGGACGCCCGCGACGAGATCGGTGTACTCGCCCGTGCCTTCGCCCGGCACAGTGATGAGCTCGAACGGTTCCTGCATCGCGAGCAATGCTTCAGCGGCGATGCCAGCCATGAGCTGCGCACGCCCTTGGCCATCATCGGCGGCGCTGCGGAAACCCTTGCCTGCCAGCTTCCGGCCGACAGCCACCTGGTTCCCAGCGCGGAGCGCATCCTGCGCACCACCCAGGAGATGCAGCGCCAGCTGACCTGCCTGCTGCTGCTCTCACGCGCCCCCAGTACCGTGCCGCGCAACAAGGTGGCCCTGCGCCCGCTGATCGAATCCTGCATGGAGCGCTGCCAACCCTGGCTTTCCGGCAAGCCAGTGAGCATTACATACGATGCCCGGTATGACGCCGTACTGGAAACCAATGCGGATCTGGCGCACAGCGTGATCTGGAACCTGCTGCGCAACGCCTGCCAGTACACCGAAAGGGGCGAAGTGAGGATCACCCTCCACGACACCGCACTCACCGTCGCCGACACCGGACCCGGCCTGCCCTCCAGTATCGACCCACAGCAGTTCCAGCGCTTCGTGCCCGGCAGCCCGCACAATGGCGAGGGACTGGGGCTGTCCATCGTGCAGCGCATCGTCGAGCACCTGGGCTGGAGGATGACGGTGCACTCCTCGCAGCAGGGATGCCGGTTCAGCCTGGAATGGCCCGCCTGACGGTTTCCTGACACGCGCGTGCACATGCTGGGGATTGCTCACTTCACGGCGGAAACGGCATGCAGCACCCCAAGGACAGCGGCAAGTACCCGCATGGCAAGACCGGCCTGGGCCGCATCTTCCACACCCTGATCCATTCGCGAGACGGATTCATCGCTACCTTTCGTGGCGAGGCTGCTTTTCGCCAGCTGCTGCTCCTGCACGCGCTGTTGATCACTGCAGCGTTCGTACTGGACATCAGCGCGGTCGAGCGCGCATTGGTGTTGGCGGTCTGCTTCATCAGCCTGCTGGTGGAACTGCTCAACTCGGCGATCGAAGCCGTGGTTGATCGCATTTCGCTGGAGCAGCATCCGCTGTCCAAGAACGCCAAGGACATGGGCAGCGCCGCGCAGACCACCGCGTTGTTGATGGTCGGCGCAGTGTGGGGCGTGATCCTGCTGGGCTAGCCCGGCAAGGCTGACAACTTCCTGATAAAGCCGTTTCGATACTGCGCGCACTCCTGTTCCGCGGAACCTGCTCGTGCGCCAATGCCTCCGTTTTCCACGGCCCCATCCGATCATCCTGGTCTGGGCCGCAGCGTTTTTCTTCACCACGATTGGAAACATCGCGCTCTGGAAGACGCTGTGGGGGCTGATCGACCTCAACAGCCTGCGCAGCGTGCTGTTCCTGACCAGCCTGCCGCTGGTGCTTTTCTGCCTGTTCAACCTGATGCTGACGCCACTGCTGGCACTGCCGTTCCTGCGCAGGCCGCTGCTGGTGCTGCTCGTTGTCGTCAGCGCCGCCTGCAGCTACTTCATGCTGCACTACAACGTGCTGATCGATCGCAGCATGGTGCAGAACGTGTTCGAGACCAACCAGGCCGAACTGAACGCCTATCTGTCGCTGCCACTGCTGTTGACCCTGCTGGCGCTGGGCGTGCTGCCCGCTGCCGGGCTGGCCCTGGTGCGCACCACCAGCGGGGCCGGTTCGATACGTTCGCTGCTGGTGTGGCCAGTCAGCGTTCTGGCGTCATTGCTGGTACTGCTGGCAATCGGCTTCGCGTTCTACAAGGACTATTCCTCACTGCTGCGCAACAACCGCCACATCCGCGACCAGGTGCTGCCGTTGAACGTGGTGCGGCATACCCACGGTTATCTGAAAGGTCTCTACAGCACCCGCCAGCAACCGCTGCGCGCGATTGGCATGGACGCAAAGCGCGCGCCGGGCCCGCGCCCGAAGCTGGTGATCCTGGTCGTCGGCGAGACCGCGCGATCACAGAACTTCCAGCTCAACGGCTACCCACGCGCGACCAATCCCCGGCTCTCGCGCAAGGAAGGCGTCATCAGCTTCAATGATGTCTCCTCATGCGGGACCGCCACGGCCATCTCGGTGCCGTGCATGTTCTCGCAGATGACCCGAGGCCAGTACGACGACGTGCGCGCCGCAACCGAGGAGAACGTGCTCGACATCCTGCAGCGCACCGGCATCAGCGTGCTCTGGCGCAACAACAACAACGGCGGCTGCAAGGGCGTGTGCGAACGCGTACCGACCGAGGACATGCCTGCGCTGAAGGTGGCCGGCCAGTGCGTCAACGCCGACGGCACCTGCTACGACGACGTGCTGCTGCACCAGTTGGGCGCACGCATCGAAGCCATCAACGGCGACGCCCTGATCGTGCTGCATCAGCTCGGCAGTCATGGGCCGACCTACTTTGAACGGTATCCCGCAGCGTCGCGGGCTTTCAGCCCGACCTGCGACAGCAACCAGATCCAGCATTGCAGCAACGAGGCGCTGGTCAACACCTACGACAACACTCTGGTCCACACCGACCACCTGCTGGGCAAGGCCATCGACCTGCTGCAGGGCTATGCGGACCAGCGTGATGTCGCACTGATCTATGTGTCCGACCATGGCGAGTCGCTGGGCGAACGCGGCATGTACCTGCATGGCACGCCCTACTTCATCGCCCCGCGCGAGCAGACCCAGGTGCCGATGGTGATTTGGTTCTCACCCGAATTCAGCCGCAACGCAGGCCTGGACCTGGCCTGCATGCGTGGGAATGCGCTGCACCGCGCGTACAGCCATGACAACGTCTTCCACTCGTTGCTGGGCCTGTTCGGGGTCAGCAGCACGGTATACCAGCGCGATCTGGATGTGTTCGCCGGTTGCCGCACAGGGACGGCCCAGAGGACTACCGGGCCCGCGGTTGTCAGCGCGCCTGTTGCCGCGCTGCCAGCGAGGACCCGGCGTTGCTGGGCCAGGCTGAGCCTCGTCAGAAGTCCGCAGCTGCGGCGACGCGATGCTCTGGGCTGCTGGCGAGGCGTCGCCTTCGGATGGGTTCGCGGCACCGCTGGGCGCGGGGGGTGATCACCTTGATGACGTTGATCATCTTGATGCACCTGGCGGGCGCTGCTAAGGTCCCGGCAGAGTGCTGCTCCTGATCGGCCGCTTGGCGCATTTCCGGCACCGGTCTACTGGCAACAGGGCAAAGGATATGGCCGACAGAAAGTACTGGTTTACAGCGCGCAGTCACGGATGGGGCTGGGGACTGCCCTGCGCGTGGCAGGGCTGGGTGGTCTATGCGATCGCCTTTGCGCTTCTGCTCGGCGGTCCGTTCCTGTTCTCACCCTTTCGCAACCCTGTTGCCTTCCAGATCTACACTTGGACAATCGTAGTCGCGCTTGTGCTGGTCTGCTGGCGCAAGGGCGCGCCCCCCGGCCCGATGTGGTGAGGGCGGCGCTGCCGGATCTTAGTTGGCCAGGGCGAAATCCAGGCCCGCACACACCGCCGCCACCTGGGCGTCGTTGCATTCCTGCGGATTGGTGCGCGGGCTGTCCGGGTAGACCTCGGTGGTGGTGGCAAAGCGCGCATCGGTGAAGCCAGCGCAGGCGCCGATCGAACGGGATTCGCCCCAGACCACGCCCGGCGACTGCAACGGCAGGCCGACCAGATTGCCTTCGGCGTCGGCCGGGGCGATGTGGGTGATGGGCGCCACTGCGGCGATCAGTGCCTTCTGGAACTCGGCCTGCGGATCTTCACTGTTGCCGATCACGTAGAAGCCATCCGGAATGGTGTCGCGCTCGAACGGCTTGCCGTCGCGGGCGCAGCGCGCCGGATCGAACTCGTTCAGGTCGCTGTCGGTGGTCTCGTGCAGGTCCAGATGCACCAGCAGGTTCGGCTTGCGCTCGGCCACCCAGCGCATCAGCGCGGCGGCTTCCTCGATCTGGCCGCCGTCACGGAAGCTGCGGTTCGGGTCGATCGCATCCGGGTTCCAGCGCTGGATGCGCTCATAGCCCCACGGGCTGACGCAGGGCGCGACGATCAGGTTCAGCCGGCCCAGGTAACGCTCCGCCTGCTGCTCCAGGAACTGCAGGGCACCGTGCACGCCGCTGGTCTCGTAGCCATGCACGCCACCGGTGATCAGCGCGGTCGGCAGCGCCGGGTTCCAGTCGTGGTTGACCACGGCGAACAGCGGGTAATGGTCCGGCGCATAGTCCAGTTGGCCGTACTGGATCACGTCGAAAACGCTGTCGTCCAGGCGCTCAAGGGCGGCCACCACGTCATCATGGTAGCTGCGCTGGCGCTGCTGGCGGGCCCGCCACTGTGCGCGTTCCGCGTCGCCCCAGGGCTGTCCGGGGGTGCCGATCGGGTAGAACTGCGCAACAGTCATGGGGGTACTCCAAGGATCGAACGGGTGGATGCAGCCGGACATTCTAAGCCTTGTCGCGCCTGCGGGTACCGCCCCCCAGGCCCCGCCTTCATCCAGCCGGGGTCATCTGGTTGTAAAATCAACGGTTTTTGGCCCCTCACCCCTTGATGGCGAACGCAGCGCAGCCGGTCCTGGGTGGACCGGAGTTCCTCCGCCTGCTCGCCCGTCTCAGCGACGGCGCGATGCCGGCCAGCAGTCCCGCCCTGACCGATCGCCTCGGCCAGTGGGTGGACTGGAGCCGTGCCGTGGCCCTGTCCGGGGCGCTCGGAGGACGCCTGCCCGAGCCCGGTGAAGCCGTCGAAGCGGTCGAGGATGTGCTGGCCGACTGCGCCCAGGCGCACGCCAGCCTGCGCGCCTCGATCAGTGAGGACGCCGAGGCCGAGCGCCTGCTGGACCTGGCCGAGGCCGCTGCCGCACCCAACTTCGCCTCGCTGCGCCAGCGCTACCGGGTGTTGCAGCAGGCCATCCAGACCGCCACCGGGCGCCTGCGCGGCCGCCTGCGCGACCAGCTGGTACAGGTCTCGCCGGAGCTGGCGCGGCTGGCCGAGGTCGATGCAGTGATGGAACAGACCCTCACCCCGCGCGAGCACAGCCTGCTGGCCACGGCGCCGGCAGTGCTCGGCGCCCGTTTCGACCGCGTGCACGGCCAGCCCGGCTGGCGCGCGGCCTTCCGCCATGACATGCGCACCCTGCTGCTCGCCGAGCTGCAGCTGCGCTTCCACCCGATCGAAGGGCTGCAAGACGCCCTGCGCTCCCACTGACCGGAACACCATGTCCAGAACTGCTTTCCATGTCGTTGTTTTCCTTGTCGGCCTGCTGGCCGTGTGCTGGATCGGCATTGGCTATGTTTCGGTGCATCCGCTGGGTGCAGCGGTGGCGGCGATCATCGCGGCCTGCTACATCGCCGGTGGCGTGGAGCTGTACCGCTACCGCCAGGCCAGCAACGGCCTGCGCGCCGCACTGAATGACCTGTCCAGCGCGAAGGAAAGCCTCGCCCCATGGCTGGAGCGCGTGCCGGTAGGCCTGCGCAACGCCGTGCGCCTGCGCGTGGAAGGCGAGCGCACCGCCCTGCCCGCACCGGTGCTGACCCCGTACCTGGTCGGCCTGCTGGTGCTGCTGGGCATGCTCGGTACCCTGCTGGGCATGATGGACACGCTGCGTGGCACCGGCCTGGCCCTGCAAAGCGCCACCGACATGGCCGCCATCCGCGGCTCGCTGGCCTCGCCGGTGCAGGGCCTGGCGGTGGCCTTCGGTACCTCGATCGCGGGCGTGGCCAGCTCGGCCATGCTCGGCCTGCTGGCGGCGCTGCTGCGTCGTGACCGCCTGCTGGCCGTGCAGCAGCTGGACCGCGCCATTGCCGGCGACCTGCACCCGTATTCGCAGGCCTGGCAGCGCGCCGAATCGCTGCGCCTGCTGCAGGCACAGTCCGCAGCGCTGCCGGCGCTGGTCGACCGCCTGCAGGCGATGTCCAGCACCTTTGAACAGCACAGTGCGGCCGCCAATGAGCGCCTGCTGGCCGGCCAGGCCGAGTTCCTGACCCAGAGCCAGGCCCTGCAGGAACGCCTGGCCCTGTCGCTGCAGCAGTCGCTGCGCGAAGGTGCCGAAGCCAGTGCCGCGGCCATCGGTGGCGCGCTGCAGCCGATGGCGGAGACCACCCTGGCTGGCCTGGCCCATCACGGCGAAGCACTGCATGCCCGCGTCGAGCAGGCCGTGCAGCAGCAGCTGGCCGGCCTGAGCGACGGTTTCGAACGCAGCCGGGTCGCCACCGAAGCCAGCTGGGCCAAGGTGGTGAGTGAACAGACCCAGGCGCAGCAGGCGCTGGTGAGTGATCTGCGCCAGCACCTGCAGGCCTTCAGCGATGGCCAGGGCACGCACGCCGAAGCACTCGTCGCGCGTATCGGCGAGCGCCTGCAGGCCGATGCCAACGGCAACGCCGAGGCCTGGCGCGCCGCCATCGAGCAGCAGCAGGCACTGAACAGCGCGCTGATCGAGCGCCAGCAGCAGGCGTTGATCGCCGCCAGCGAACATCTGGATGCGCGTGCGCAGGCGCTGCTGCAGGCACTGGAACAGCAGCACAGCGCCAACCAGTCACTGCTGCAGGATCATGAAGCGCAGCGCTCGCAGCAGTGGCAGGCCGCCCAGGCTGCCGCCGCAACCGCACACGCCGAACTGCAGGCCAGCCTGGACACTCGCGAGCAGCAGCGCCAGGCGCGCTGGGACGCGGTCAGCGCCGAACTGCAGCAGGCCCACGCCACCCTGCAGGCGCAGCTGCAGGCCGGTGACGAACAGCGCCTGCAGCGCTGGAGCGATGCCTTGCAGCACGTTTCCACCGAGCTGGCCGAGCGCCTGCAGGCCAATGGCGAGCGCCTGGCTGCGCAGCAGCAGCATGTCTGCGAGACGCTGGCGGCGACCGCGCAGCAGATCGGCGAGAACGGTCGCGCGCAGGCCAGTGCCACGCTGGCCGAAGTGTCCACCCTGCTGCAGACCGCGGCCGCCGCTCCGAAGGCTGCGGCCGACGTCATCAACGAGCTGCGCAGTACGCTGTCCGAAAGCCTGGTGCGCGACAACGCGATGCTGGAAGAGCGCGGCCGCCTGCTGGCCACCGTGCAGACCCTGCTCGATGCAATCAACCATGCGTCACACGAACAGCGCACCGCCGTGGACGCGCTGGTCGGTGGCTCGGCCGAGCTGCTGGAGCGCGTTGGCAATCGCTTCACCGACCATATCGCCGCAGAGACCGGCAAGCTGGATGGCATTGCCGCAGCACTCAACGGCAGCGCAGGTGAAGTCAGCCAGCTGGCCGCCTCCTTCGGCGAGGCCGTCGCGCAGTTCGGCAACGCCTCCACCGAGTTGTCCGGCCGCCTGGAACAGATCGGTGCGGCACTGGATGCCTCGCTGGCCCGCAGCGATGAGCAGCTGGCGTACTACGTGGCGCAGGCGCGCGAGGTGGTCGACCTCAGCCTGCTGTCGCAGAAGCAAGTGATGGAAGAACTGCAGCAGCTGGCCGCGCGCCGCGGCAAGGCCGGCAGCGCATGAGCGACGAGCTGGAGGTCGATGGCGGCTCGCATGCCCCGATCTGGGCCGCCTTCGGCGACCTGATGTCGGTGCTGCTGGGCGCGTTCGTGCTGATACTGGTCGGTGTGGTCGCGGTGCAGCTGGAGCTGTCGCAGCGGCTGGACCAGGAAGTGAAGCAGCGCCAGGCCGAAGCCAAGCGCCTGCAGACACTGGAGCAGGCACTGGCTGGCCCACTGGCCGCCGGTCGCGTGACCCTGGTCGATGGACGCATTGGTATCAGCGGCAGCGTGCTGTTCGCACTGAACTCGGACCAGCTGCAGCCGGAAGGCCAGGAGCTGCTGCGCAGCCTGGCCGCACCGCTGGCCGCCTATCTGGGCAGCCGCGAAGAGATCCTGATGGTCAGCGGCTTCACCGATGACGCGCCGGTACGCGAAGGCAACCGGCGTTTCGCCGACAACTGGGAGCTGTCCGCGCAGCGCTCGCTGACCGTGACCCGCACCCTGATCGCCGATGGCGTACCGGCCGACGCCGTGTTCGCCGCCGCGTTCGGCAGCGAGCAGCCGGTCAGTTCCAATGCCAATGAGGAAGGCCGCGCACGCAACCGTCGCGTGGAGATCGCGCCGATTCCCAAGCCCAAGGCCCCGGATGCCAAGTAAGCCGCCAGCGCTGGAGGGCCTGCGCGCACTGGTGCGCGACCTCGATGCGGGGTCGCGCTCGCTGCCGCATTACCCGCAGGTGCCGATGCTGCAGCAGGTGCAGCGCGAATGGTCGGAGCTGCGCAGCGAACTGCAGGTGCGCCGCTCGCTGCGCGCCGAGGCCCCGTCTGACGGCGGCCCGCTGAACTCGGCGGTGCTGGTGCAGCGCATGCTGGACACGATGCAGGCCACCAGCCCCGGCTACCTGCGCCACTTCATCGACTATGTGGACACCTTGTCCTGGCTGCAGGCGCTGCAGGATGGCGCCGCCAGCGGCGGTGAAACCGCAAAGCCGAAACGGACACGCAAGCCGCGCTGAACACTGAATGGTAGTGCCGGTCGCCGGCCGGCAGCTACGCATCTCCGCGTCGGTTCGTGCGGTTGCCGGCCAGCGGCCGGCACTACCATCGCGGGCGCTGTGCGCCGGAACGCGATCTGCGCTTCGCTTCCGTTCTGCTGTGGTAGTGCCGGCCGCTGGCCGGCATCACATCCAGGCCGACCACGCATACGGATACTCGCCAATCTGCCCAGCAAGACCGGCGCGCACCGGATTACCCAGAATGTACAGCGCCTGCCGCGCCAGCGACTCTTCGGTCCTCACTGCATGATCGAAGTACCCGGGCTGCCACAGCGTGCTTCGACGGCCCGCCAGGCGATTCAGGGCAAGCGCGCTCGACGATTTCATCCGGCGCGCGATGTCGGGAAGGTCAGCTGCACGTAGCTCGAACATCCAGTGGACGTGATCCGGCATGACGACCCATGCGTGTGACCGTACGAGCCCGCGCTGTTCGATGTAGTGGAACTGGTCGATTACACATGCTGCTGCAGCTTCGCTTTCAAGGAGCCGGCTGCGCTGGTGTGTCGTGGTTGTCAGAACGTAGACCTGGCCGATGATCGAGTGACGGCCCAGGCGAAGGCGATGGCTGCTCATGCCCCATGGTGGGTCGATCATTGCGCGTTGGCTGTCGGGCCATGGCTCGACGGGGGTTGGGAGATGTCTGAAGGTGAATGAGGTTGCCGGCCAGCGGCCGGCACTACCACTGCCGGCAGGCGGCCGTCGGGGCTCAGCCGCGCAGGGTGGCGCCACCGTCCACGTACAGGTCGCTCATCGCTACGTGCCCGGCCTGCTCGGAGAGCAGGAACATCACCGACTGCGCGATGTCTTCCGGCGTAGCGAGTTTGCGCAGTGGAATGCCGGCCTTGTAGGTCTCAAGGCTGCCGACGATCACCCGTTCGGCGCCGTGCTCGTCCTGCCACATGCCGGTCTGCATCGGGGTCAGCGTGGACCCCGGGGCGACGATGTTGCAGCGGATGCCCAACGGCGCCAGCTCCAGCCCGAGGCAGCGGGTGAACATCGTGGCGGCGGCCTTGGACGCAGCATACGCCGCCATGCCGTGCCGCGGTACGCCGGCCGCATTCGAGCTGACGGTAACGATTGCGCCCTGCCGGCGCGGTGACATCACCCGCGCCAGCCCACGACCGACATGGAACACGCCATCGGCATTGACCGCGAATACACGGCGCCAGTCGTCGTCGCCGGTCTCGGTGACACCGCCCACATGCAGTACGCCGGCCACGCTGGCGGCCAACATGATCGGTCCGATGCTGGACTCGACCTGGTCCACCAGGGCGTCCACGGCGGCACTGTCGGTCACGTCCAGCGCAAAGGGGTGCACACGCACATCTGCCGTAGCAGGCGCGTCGCGATCGGTCGCCACCACGGTGCAACCGGCCACGGCCAGAAACCGTACCAGTGCCTCGCCGATGCCGCCGGCAGCGCCGGTCACCAGCGCCACGCGACCTTCAAAGCCGGTCAACTGCATGTTGCGATCTCCTGTTGCTCGTCCCATTGGCGCAGCCGCGCCGACAACCACGGCGCCAGCTGCGCCACCGCATCGCGGCCGGTCAGTTCGGCGTGCAGGAACGGCAGTTCCAGCGCCTGCACCCTGCGCGCGTGGGTCCGCCACAACGTCGATTGCAGCTGTGGCCGCGCCTGATGATCCCGGCCCGCACGCACATGCACCAGCGTGCCATCGAACGGCCGGTGGATATGTTCACGGATCAGTCGATTGGTGCCGGTCACGGCGCGCACCACGCCATCGAGCACCACATCCGGCAAGCTGCCGAGTGCACTGCCACCACGTCGCAGGAACGCGAGAATGCGTTCCCGGCTGTCCAGTTCCGGATGCGCATCCGGGTCATGACCGGCAATCGCCAGCAGTGCCCGCAATGCAGCGATGGCATCGGGTTCCGGCTCGGCCCGCCAGCACTCGCTGGGATAGGCGTCCAGCAGCACCAGCTCTCCGACGTCGCGGCCGATCTCATGCAGCCGCACCGCCATCGCCTGGGCCAGGATGCCGCCCACCGACCAGCCCAGCAGATGCACCGGCCCCTTCGGCTGTAGTGCGACCACGCGCTGCACGTAGTCGTTGGCCATCGCCTCGATGCTGCTCGGCAGTGGCAGCCGCGCGTCCAGTACCGGCGACTGCAGGCCATACACCGGGCGGGCTGGTTGCAGTGCCCGGGCCAGGGTGCGGTAGTTCCAGGCGATGCCACCGGCCGGGTGCAGCACGAACAGCGGCGTGGACCCGGCGGCGTCGGTCGCGGCCAGCGCGATTACCGGCCCCAGTGCGTGATCGGCCAGCGCGGGCGGCTCGGCAATGCGAACTGCCAGCGCGGCCACGGTGGGCTGGGCAAACAAGGCACCCAGACCCAGATCACAGCGCCAGCGCTGCTCGATGGCCAGCAGCAGGTGCACCGCCGACAGCGAGTCACCGCCGAGACTGAAGAAGTCCGCATCCACCGCCACCGGCGCCTCACGCCCAAGCGCCTGTGCGAACAGCAACGCCAGCTCCTCTTCCAACGGCGTGCGCGGCGCCAAGCCGGCAACTTCAAGTTGCGGTGGCTTCGGCAATGCGTTGCGGTCGAGCTTGCCGTTGGCGGTCACCGGCCAGTAGTCCACGCCGACAAACGCCGAGGGCACCATGTAATCCGGCACGCGCGTGGCCAGGTGGCTGCGCAGCATGACGGGGTCGGCAAGCACGGTTGGCACATAGGCCACCAGCCGGGCATCGCCGGGCGCGTCCTGGCGCAGCAGTACTTCCACGCGCTCCATGCCAGGCAGCTCGCGCAGTGCCGCCTCGATCTCGCCCAGCTCGATGCGCAGGCCGCGAAGTTTCACCTGATGGTCGCTGCGGCCCAGGTACTCGACCGCGCCGTCGGCGCGCCAGCGCGCCACGTCGCCGGTGCGATAGATGCGTTCGCCAGGCAGGAACGGATCGGCGAGGAAGCGCTCGGCGGTCAGGTCCTCGCGACCGAGATAGCCGCGCGCCAGCTGCACACCGCCCAGGTACAGGTCACCGGCCACACCGACCGGCACCGGCTGCATCCGGGCGTCCAGCACGTACAGGCGGGTGTTCCAGACCGGGAACCCGATCGGCACCGGCCGCGAGCGATCCTGCGCCGGCGCCGGCCAATAGCTGACGTCCACGGCCGCTTCGGTCGGGCCATACAGGTTGTGCAACTCGGCGTGCACGCGCGCGTGGAAGCGGTCGCGCAACGCGGCGTCCAGCGCCTCGCCACTGGTGAATACTCGTCGCAGCTGCAGGCCTTCGGAGGCCGGTGCAGCGAGGAAGGCATCCAACATCGATGGCACGAAATGCGCCGTGGTGATGCCATGCTCGCGGATCAGCCGCGCCAGTTCAGTGGGATCGCGATGCGCGTCCGGCCCGGCGACCACCAGCGTGGCCCCGCACAGCAGCGGCAGGAAGAACTCCCAGACCGAGACGTCGAACGTGGCCGGGGTCTTCTGCAGCACGCGGTCATCGGCACGGATGTCGTAGTGCTCGCGCATCCACAGCAGGCGGTTGACGATGGCACGGTGTTCGATGACCACGCCCTTGGGCTCGCCGGTCGAACCGGAGGTGTAGATCACATAGGCCGCATCGCTGGGCGCCGGATCGGCCCACGGCGCGGCGAAGCTCATCGCGGTCCACTGCTCCGGCGTGAGCACCGGTACGCCGGCCATGCGCGCCGAAACCTCCGCCGCAGCCAGAACGCACACCGGCTGCGCCGAGGCGAAGATGCGCGCCAGCCGCTCGTCGGGATGGGCAAGGTCCAGCGGCAGGTAGGCCGCGCCTGCGCGCAGCACCGCGACCAGCGCGGTCACCAGCTCCAGCGAGCGCGGCAACGCCACCGCCACTATGCTGCCCGGGCCGACATCCATCGCCCGCAGCTGTGCCGCCAGCGCGAAACTGCGCGCTTCCAGCGTTGCGTAATCCATGGCAGCGTCGCCGAACACCAGCGCAGGCGCGTGCGGGTCCCGATCCATGCCCTGCTGCAGCAGTTCAACCAGGGTGGTCTCAGGAAGCGCGTGCGCGGTGGCATTGAATTCCTGCAGCACCTGCTGCGCCTCCTCGGGCGTTGCCAGAGGCACGGCTGCGATATCGTCAGCCTGCAGTGCCGCCGACACGAAATGCAGCAACCGTGCCGCGTGTGCCTCGACATCCTCGCGACTGTACAGCGCGGGATTGGCCTCGATCTCCAGATCCAGCAGACGCTGGCCATCGCCACGGAAGCCCAGCGTTAGGTCATCCACCGGCCCGGTGCAGAGCACCTCCAGCGTCGCCTGCACGCCCGTCAGCGCCAGCGGCTTGTAGAACGGCTGCACATTCACCATGGGACCGTGCAGGCGCTGCTGCGCGCCCACCAGGCCCAGGTCCCGGCGCAGTTGCTCGCCTCGGTAACGGCCGTGCTTGCGCCCTTGGCTGAGCTGCCGGCCCAGGCTGCGGGTAAAGGTTTCGACGCTGCCCTCGACGGCGGCCACGCGCAGCGGCAACACATTCATCACCATCGCCGGTACCCGTGCCGACGCGTTGCCGAGCCGGCCCATGTAGGGCACGCCCAGCACCACTTCATCGGCCGCGCTCATCCGCCGCAGGTACTCGGCCGACAACGCGGCCAGCACGTCTGGCCAGGGCTGCAACCAACGTACCGATGCCTGCAGCAACTGCTCACGGAATGCCGCATCGAGCGGCTGCACCCAGCGCAGCGCGTCGTCACTGGCCGCGAGCGTACCGGCCAGGCCCATGCCCGCCGGTGCCCCCTGCATGTGCTCGCGCCACCATTGCCCGGCCTGCGTGCGGCGCGGGTCGGCACGATAAGCAGCATCGTCGGCCAGCACCCCCGCCAGCCCCGGCAGAGGCTCACCCGTACGACCGGCATACAACGCGCACACGCGATCAGTGAACAGCGCCATGCCGTAACCATCGGCCGCCAGGTGATGCACGCGCACGTACCAGACCCAACGCTGCCCGCCCAGTTCAAGCAGCACCTGCTGGCTGATCCGGTCCCGGGTGGGATCGACCGGGCTCAGCCGGTCGGCGTGCATCAGGTTGCGTGCCGCAGCGGCGGGATCCGTCTCGGTAGAAACATCGCGCACCGAAAGCAACGGCACGTGTGCCGTGTCATGCCACTGCAGCGGCTGGCCATCGGCACCTTCGGCAAAGCGCAATGCGAAGGCCTCGGCCTCGCAGGCAGCCTGGTCTGCGGCTGCGACGAACGCGGCCACGTCCAGCGGGCCGTCGATCCATACCGCGTGCGCGGTATTGAATGACGGATTGTCCGGTGCCAGCCGCTGTGCGAACCACAGCCCGGCCTGGGCCTCGGTCAACGCCACCGGCGTGGCCAGCGCTGCGGCGTTCATGCGTTCTGCGCGGCCTGCAGTTGCTGCACCACACCCCACCACTGGCGCAGCGTGGTGTGCTCGGCCAACTGCGAGAACTCGAGCGGAAGGCCGGTGTTGCCCCAGGCCAGGACCAGGCCGAGCATGCGCATTGAATCCAGGTCCAGGTCGATCAGGTTGTCGTCGTCACCGATCTCGGCCGGCGTGCACTCCAGCACGCGCGCTACGTCGGCGCGCATCCGCTCCAGATCCAGCGCCTCACCCATGGCAGCCATCACAGCACCTCCAGCAGCTGATCGGTGGTCATCGGCACACCACAGGTGCGCGCGATCCAGTGCAGCGCCTGATCGTGATCGGCACGCGAGAAGTCCGCCACCGCATCGGCGGCGATGAAGGCCTCGATGTCACGCTGGAAGGCCTCGACGACGGTCGCGGTGCAGCCGATATGGGCGTACACGCCCGTCACCAGCAGCTGGTCACGGCCGCGCACCCGCATCAGCGTTTCAAGGTTGCTGCGCTGGAACGCGCTGTAGCGGTGCTTCACCAGCACGTGCTCCCCTGGCTGCGGTGCCAGTGCTTCGATGATCGGTTCGTGATCGGCGCTGCGGCGCATGCCCGGCCCCCACAGGTCAGCCTGAAGGCCACGGTCACGGCGGTCCTGGTCGCCATGCTGAGCGGTGTAGAACACCGGAATGCCGTGCGCGCGGCAATGCGCCAGCAGGCGTGCGATGTTGTCCACGGCCGGCCGCAGCGGCGCCTTGCCGGCGTCGAATGCGGCCAGGAAGTAACGCTGCATGTCGTGCACCAGCAGCGCGACACGATCGCGCCGGGGGCGCCAGGGGCCACGCGCCTGCGGCAGTTCAGCGGCAGTCGGCAAGGGGTAATCGGTGATACGGGGCAGCGCCATCAGCGCGTTCCTCCTGTCTGTTGCAGATGACGCGCACGCAGCTGCGCGCGCAGTTCGCGGCGGCTGATCTTGCCGACCGCGGTGGTATCGAAGCTGTCGACGAACACGATCTGGTCGGGCACCTTGAATGCGGCCAGGCCGCGCCCGCGCATCCAGGACTTCAGAGCCGGTGCCTTGAACGGCTCGCCCTGCGGAATCACGAAGGCGCAGCTGCGCTCGCCCAAGTACTCGTCGGGAATGGAGACCACGGCCGCATCGAACACGCCCGGATGTGCCAGCAAGTGATCCTCGATCTCTTCGGCAGAGATCTTCTCGCCCGCCCGGTTGATGTGGTCACCCGCACGCCCCTGTACCACCAGGTAGCCACCGGGCAGCTGCTGCACACGGTCGCCGGTGCGATAGAAGCCGTCGTCGGTGAACGAGCGCGCATTGGCCACCGCATCGTTGTGGTAGCCACGGATGGTGTACGGGCCACGGGTGAGCAGATGCCCCACCTCGCCTTCGGCCACCGGCTGGTCATGGTCATCGACCACGCGCACCTCGTCATCCGGGCTGATCGGCCGGCCCTGGCAGGCCACGATCAGGTCCTCCGGATCATCCAGCCGTGTGTAGTTGACCAGGCCTTCGGCCATGCCGAACACCTGCTGCAGCGTGCAGCCAAGGCCGTCGATCACCCGCCGTGCGGCTTCCGGCACCAGTTTGGCACCGCCCACCTGCAGTACCTGCAGGCTGGACAGGTCATGCCTGCTGGTGGCGGCGGCCTGCGCCCACAGCAACGCCAGCGGCGGCACCAGCCCACAGCAGGTCACCCGCTCCCGTGCGATCAGCGGGAAGGCCGCATCCGGGCCGGGGCCCGGGCTGAGCACCACGCGGGCGCCGGCGTACAACGCGCCGAAGAAACCGGGCGAGCTCATCGGGAAATTGTGCGCGGCCGGCAGCGCGACCAGGTAGACGCTGTCGCGGTCGATGCCGCAGATTTGATTGCTGGCACGGAACGAATAGATGTAGTCGTCGTGCGTGCGTGGAATCAGCTTGGACAGCCCAGTGCTGCCTCCGGAAATCTGCAGGAACGCCACCGACTGCGGGTCCGGATCGGACGGTAGCTGGCTGCGATCGCCCTGCAGTGCCTCCAGCGCGATGAACTCCGCCGCATCGCCGTCGATCACCACATGGCGCACGGCCGGCACTTCGGCCTGCAGCGCCCTTGCCAACCCGCGATGATCGAAGCCATCGTGCAGTGTGGTGGTGATGTAGGCACTGGCTTCCGCCTTGTTGGCGAAGTGGACCAGCTCGGTGATGCGGTGCGCCGGCAACGCATACACCGGCATCAGGCCGGCGCGGAACAGGCCGCAGACCGTGGCGATGAACCCGGCGGTATTGCCCAGCTGCACCAGCACCCGTTCGCCAGGTTGCAGGCCGAGCGCCAGCAGGCCCGCACCGATGCGGCCTGCCTCATGCCACAGCTGCGCATAGCTCAGGCGTACGTCGCCGGCGACCACCGCGATGTCATCGGCATAGCGTTCTGCACGCTCGCGCAGGAAACCCGGGAAGGTCTCGCCACGCCAGTGACCGGCTTCGCGATAGCGCGCCACCAGCGTGTCGGGCCACACCTGCTGCAGCGGCAGGCGGGAAGCGTCAGTGGAGGTACTCATGCGGCAGGCTCGATGGCGGGCGCGGATTCATGGACACCCAGCGCGTTCAACAGGGCAGCGAACTTCGCTGCGGTTTCGGCCACCTCGGCCTCGGGGTGTGACTCGGCGACGATGCCGGCACCGGCATACAGGCGCAGCTGCGTGCCCTGCAGGCGCGCGCAGCGGATCGCCACGTACCAGTCGCCGTCACCCTGCGCGTCCAACCAACCCACGGCGCCGGCATAGAAGCCACGCGGCACCGGTTCCAGCTCGCGGATGCGCTGCAGCGCCGCCAACCGCGGCGTACCGCAGACCGCCGGCGTAGGGTGCAGCTGCGCCAGCAGTTCGGCGGCTGACGTCTGCGGATCCTTCAACGTGGCGTGGATGCGGGTGCCCAAGTGCCACATGCTGGCGGTGGCATGCAGCACCGGGCGCGGCTGTGCATCGATTTGGCTGCAGTACGGTGCCAGGCCTTCGACGATGGCTTCGACCACGTGGCGGTGCTCGTCGTGGTCCTTGGTCGAGGCCAGCAGCGCCTGCGCCGCACGCTCGTCCTCGGCGGCATCGGCACTGCGCCGCGCGGAACCCGCCAACGGATGCGACAACAGTTCGGCGCCGCGCTTGCGCAGCAGCAGCTCCGGCGTCGCACCGACCAGCCATGCCGGTGCCTGGCCCAGCTCCACCGGAAGCGGCACCGCGTAGGTCGCCACCGACGGATCCGCGCCCAGGCGTGCCAGCAGCACGTCCGGAGAAAGCGCCTGGCGGGTGCGTGCCAGCAGGCTGCGCGCCAGCACCACCTTATGCAGGTTCTGCTCGGGCGCACGCAAGGCCTGCACTGCCGCAGCGACTGCAGCGGCATAGTCCTGCGGCACAGGTTCGGCACGCAGGGCGCCGTCCAGCGGCGGTGCGGCCTGCGGCTGCAGTGCCAGCACCGGCAGCAGGCGCACGGGCTGGTACAGCGCATCGTCAGCACGCGGCTCGAACGGCACCGCGCCAACCAGCAGGCCCGGGCCGCCACGCTGCTGGGCAAAGAACGCCGAAACGCGTTCTGCCAACGTCGCCAGTGCACCGGCTGACAACGTGGCGCGGCAACCGCGGGCGTGCACGTGCTGGCCGGCATGCCGCAGCAGGAACAGCGACGCGTCGTCGGTGCTCTGCTGTGGTGCTGGCGCAGCCTCCGGCCACGCGCTCTGCATCAGGGAATCGTTCATGGGGTCTCCTTCATCCGATGCGCTGCGGCCAGCGCGCACAGCAACAGCAGCAGCGCGCCCACCAGCAGGTAAGGCAGGCTTGGCCCGCCGCGATACAACAGCGTGCCGAGCATCGGCCCGGCCACCATGCCCAGCCCTTGCGCGGCCGCCACGGTGCCTGCGGCGGCGCCCTGCTCGTGCGCCTCTACCGCATCGGCGGCCAGCGCCTGGAACGAGGGGAATACGAAGCCCATGCCGAACGCAGCCAGCGCATACGCCGCAGGCAATTGCCAGGCCTGCTGCACGCCCGCCACCGAAGTGAAGCCGATGCCGGAAATGAGAGCGCCGAGGACGATCCAGCGACGTGGATGCACCTCCAGCTTCATCACCAGCGCCTGCGCCAGGATCAGGCCGACGCCAACGGCGGTGAGTGCAATGCCGGCCATGCGCGCGCCGGTCGCCGCATCCAGACCCAGGCGATCAATTGCGAAGAAGCCGACCGTGACCTGCGCGATAGTCACCGAGACCATGGCGATGAACGCTGCCAGCTGCGGCAGGCACAGGCGCGCGTCGAGGCGGCTCATCGGCGTGCGGCGCTGTGCGGACGCGCCCACCACGGGCGGTGTAGCCGGCAGCCGCCAGGCCAGCAATGCCAGTGCCAGCAACGGCAGCAGCGCGGCCACGTACAGCGCCAGCGACAGGTTCGTATAGGCCAGCCAGCCCGCGGCGGCCGGGCCGAGCACCATGCCCAGCGCGTTGGCACTGCCCAGGCGGGCGAGGAATTTTGCACGCTGTCCGGTGGGTGCCTTGTCGGCGATCAGCGCCGCTGCGGTAGGAGGCACAGCCGCGTAGAACAAGCCGATCAGGCCACGCGCACCGACCAGCACCAGCACTGACACCAGCACCGGCGGCACTGCCTGCAGGGCGACATCGATGAACACCGCCAGCGCGATATAGACGACGGTGTAGGCAGTCATCGCCAGCATCAACACGCGCTTGCGGCCGATGCGGTCGCTGAGCTGGCCCCACGGGCGCGCAGCCAGCATCCACAACACGCCTGCGGCGGTAACCGACAGGCCGGCATGCCACTCGGACAGCCCGAGCATGCGGACCACCGGACCGATCACGGCGACGAAGGACATCATCGCCATGGTGCCGATCAGGGCGGCCAATACCAGCGCCGGCAAGCCGGGAACGACGGGACGTGCGTGCATGGAACACCAGCCGTAACAGGAAAGGATTGGCCGGGCGCACCTGCGCCCCGCCCGGCACCCGCCCCAATCAGGACCGGATGCTACCCTCAAATGATAACGGCTCGTATTTGCATTTGATACCCATTCTCTTGAATGGGCATGCAACAGTGGGTTCAGCGCATTGCACGCAGGCCCAGCAGGCCACGGCGCTTGAACCACCACTCCAGCGGCAGCGTCACCAACGGCGGGATGGCCGCCAGCAGGGCCAGGGCACTGGCCCACCACGGCCAGCGCAGTCGTACCGCCGCGAACAGCGTGACTGCCACATAGAGCAGGAACGCCACGCCGTGCAGGGGTCCGAACAGCTTCACCAGCGCCACGTTAGCCATCGGGCCGTACTTCATCCACATGCCGATGAGCAGGCCGGCCCAGGTCACAGCCTCGATGAAAGCGACCGCGGCGAACAGGCGTCCGGTCGGGTGCATGGGGGAAGGTTGGGTCACGCGGGGCTCCGGCAGCGGGGTATCAATGCGAATGATACGCAGATGCACGCCGCGGCAGGTAGCGCCGGGCCATGCCCGGCGGGCGCACCGTCATCAGCAACACGGCGTGTCCAACAAGGTGGACACCTACCGAAGCACATCCGGCAGCACCTGCTCTCCAATTTCGCGCAACACCGCGTCCATCGGCCTCCCGTTGTCGACCAGGTTGAACATCACGTGCCCCACGCCCTGCGCATGCACGCGCAGCAGGTAGTCACGCAAGCCGTCGCGGCCGACCTTCAGGCCCAGTGGCAGCGGCTCGGGCGGTGCCTGCGGATCGGCCTGCAGATCCAGCAGCATCGACTGCACGAACGGCTTGCCTGGCCCAGCGCCTTGCGCCTGCGCCTGTTGCCACAGGCCGATGCGTCCTTCCTGCGCGGCCTCTTCGCGGTGATAGGTGGCCCAGCCTTCGGCTTCGCGTGCGATCCACTGCAGGCTCTGCCGCGCAGTGCCCACCACCAGCATCGGAATGCGCGTGGCCGGGGCCGGCAGTACGTCGAAGCCACCGGTGGCTTGCACTACCGCGACCCTTTCTTCAGCCTCCGGTGACAACGCCGCGCGCAGCAAGGTCCAGCGTTCGCGGAACGTCGCCGCCCTGCCCTGCAGATCCTCGCCGAATGCGGCGAACTCTTCCGGCCGATCGCCAGACCCGAGGCCCAGCACGAAGCGGCCGTCGCTGATCCGGTCCAGGCTCAAGGCCGACTTCGCCACCTGCAGCGGATGGCGCAATGGCAGCACGATGGCCGCGCTGCCGACCACGATGCGCTCGGTCGCCGCAGCCAGCATGCCCAGCCACAGGAACGGGTCGTCCGACGCGCTCGTTGTCGCGTCCGGACCCTGCGGCACCATCAGCGGCACGTCGCGCGTCCACAACGCGGCAAAGCCCAGGTCATCGGCCAGTCGCGCGATACGTCGCGCCTCACGTGGATCGGCCAACCCATGCGACGCCACGGGCGTCATCAGGCCCAGGCTCAGACCCTGCTGCGGAAACAAGGCAGCGTACGCGGGATTGAAATCACTCATGCCGCCAGCTTAGCGTGAAGGCCTGCGGCAACAATGACGCGCCGCCCACCACCGGAAGAACACTGCATGCCGACGATCCGCCCCGCCCACGTCGATGACCTGCCCGCGATGAGCGCGGTGTGCCTGGCTGCCTTCACTGCGGCGGTCGCACCTTCGCTAAGCGCGGCCGGCATCGCCACCTTCGGCAGCGTCGCCGCGGCCGAAGCGTTCGGCGCGCGCCTACACGGCGACAACCACATCCTGGTGGCCGAGCAGGACGGCCGCGTCGTCGGCGTGATCGAACTGAAGGAAGGCCGGCACCTGGCGATGCTGTTCGTCGATCCCAGCTACCAGGGCCAAGGCATCGGCCATGCTTTGTTCGACGCGGTGCTCCCGCAGGTGCGCGAGCCGGTCCTGACCGTGCGCGCCTCACTCAATGCAGTGCCAACCTACCTGCGCTATGGCTTCGTGCTGGACGGCGACGTCGGCGAGTTCAATGGGCTGGTGTATCAGCAGATGGTGCGGGCAGCGGCCTGAAGGCATCCGCCGGCCAATACCCGGCGGGCGTCATGCCCTGCGGCACGCCCGTCATAAGCAAACTGAATCAGCAGGCTCCCCGGCCGTTCCTACAATGGCCTGCCACCCTGCCCTTCGAGATGCTGCCGATGCGCGTCGCGCTTTCTATGTTGCTGCTGGCTTCGGCGTTGAGCGCCTGCACCCCGGCCCCGGTTTCCATCGCCAACTCCGCCGAGGTGCCCGCGCCGGCCAAGGCAATCGCCTGGCGCCAGGGCGATGTCGATGATGCCTTCGCCGAGGCCGCCGACAGCGGCAAGCCGGTGCTGCTGTACTGGGGCGCCGTCTGGTGCCCACCGTGCAACCAGCTCAAGGCGGGCCTGTTCAAGGACCCGGCCTTCATCGCGCTGACCAGCAAATTCGTTCCCGTCTACCTGGATGGCGACGAGGAAGGTGCGCAAGCCTGGGGTGAGCGCTTCGGCGTACGCGGCTATCCGACCCTGATCGTGCTGGACCCAAAGCGCAACGAAATCACCCGCGTGGCCGGCGGCAATGATGCAACCGAACTGACCCGGGCACTGACCGTCGCCGCAGGCCGCCGCAGTGCTGTTGCCGCCACCTTGGCCACCGCGTTGGCAACGCCGGACCGACTGGCCGCAGAAGACTGGCAGGTGCTGGGCGACTACGGCTGGGAAGTGGACGCCAACCGCCTGGCCGGCGAGCGCAGCAGCGAGGATGTGCTGCGCCAGTTGTCCAAGGCCGCACCCGACGCTGCCCTGCAGCGCCGCTTCTCTCTGCTGGCCTTGGCAACGGCCGAAAAGCCCGATGCCTCGCCCACCGAAGTACGCGAGCTGCTGCAGGCCGTGCTGGCGCAGCCCGCCGAAGTCCGCCGCAACCGTGAGTTGCTGGGCTATGCAGGCGTGCAGCTGGTCAAGCAGGCCAGTGCCGGGCCGGCCACCAGCAACACGCTGGGACAGCAGCTGCTGGTGGCATTGGAGCGGGCAGACGCCGAGCGCGGCGACCGCGCCGACGACGCATTGTCGCGTGCGTTGACCGAAGTGTCGCTGGCCCGCCAGCAGCAGCCGAAGGGCGCATTGCCCGCGGCCCTGGTTGATCGGGTCAAGCAGCGCGTGGCTGCTGCCGACGCTGCCGCCACCGATGCGCATGCGCGCCAGGCCACGATCAGCAGCGCGGTCTACGCACTACGCCAGGTCGGCGACGACGCAGGCGCCGAGTCGCTGTTGCTGGCGGAACTGAAGCGCAGCGAACAGCCGTACTACTACATGCCCGAGCTGGCCGAACTGGCCGAGCAGCGCGGCGACACCGCCGGTGCGCTGGAGTGGTTGAAGCGTGCCTACGACGGTGCGCAGGGCCCGGCCACCCGCGTGCAGTGGGGCGTGTTGTATGTGGAAGGCCTGCTGAAGCTGGCACCGGACGATGCACCACGCATCGAGCAGGCGACCGCCTCGCTGATCGCCGAGCTGGAGGCACAGCCGTCGGGCTACCACCAGCGCACCCGCCAACGCTTCGAGCGCCTGGCCGGGCAGTTGAAGGCGTGGAGCGGCAAGCACCAGGGCGCGGAGACGCTGGCGCGGTTGCAGCAGCGGATGCAGCAGGCGTGCGGGGAGCAGGTGGATGGCGCCTGCAAGGATTGGTTGAGTTGAGTTGATGAAAACGCCGGCGGCTGGTTCGCCTGCCGGCGCCTTTGTTGATATTGGTTGTGGCGGGGGGAGGGGCTGGCCGGGACACGCTGTAAACCCATCCTTGGGGGCTCGATGGCGCCATCCATGGCGCCAACGGTCCCGGCCAGCCCCTCCCCCCCGCCACCGGACCGTTTCCTGCGAGCGCGGGCAGCACTTCAGCGCGCCGGTGAGGTTCGAAAAGCGGGTTCTGGTAGTGCCGGCCGCTGGCCGGCAACCCGACCTTGCCGGCATGCCGGCCAGCGGCCGGCACTACCATTTCGCTCGTGCTGTCCTGCAGGAAGAATCAAAGCGATGAACGCGCACGCACGTCAATCCCGCCCCTTGACCTCAACCAATGTTGAGGTGCGATAACAGTCTCCCCACGGCCAGCCCTCTGGCCTTCCCCACGGAGATTGCTTCGATGTCGTACTCGCTTCCCCCGCTCCCCTACGCCTACGACGCCCTTGAGCCGCATTTCGATGCGCGCACGATGGACATCCACCACAGCAAGCACCACCAGGCCTACGTCAACAACCTCAACGCCGCCATCGAGCAGGCCGGCGTCGCCGAGCAGCCGGTCGAGGCGCTGATCGCCAACCTCGATGCCGTGCCCGAGGCGCAGCGCGGCGCCATCCGCAACAACGGCGGCGGCCACGCCAACCACAGCCTGTTCTGGACCGTGCTCAGCACCAACGGTGGTGCACCCGATGACGAACTGGCCGCCGCCATCGACCGTGACCTCGGCGGTTTCGATGCATTCAAGGAGGCCTTCACCAAGGCGGCGCAGACCCGCTTCGGCAGCGGCTGGGCCTGGCTGACCAGCGATCGCGATGGCCGCCTGCAGGTGGAAAGCAGCGCCAACCAGGACAGCCCGCTGATGGGTGCAGCCGTGGGCCTGTCGGGCAACACCCCGATCCTCGCACTGGATGTCTGGGAACACGCCTACTACCTGCACTACCAGAACCGTCGCCCGGACTACATCGGTGCGTTCTTCAACATCATCAACTGGGCCGAGGTCGGCCGGCGCTACCGCCAGGCCAGGGCCTCATGAGCGGCGAAACGCTGCCGTACGCCGGGCCGTGGGCGGGGGTTTTCCCCGCCCCGCCCCCGGTGCCGTCGGTCAAGATGCCGCCGCGGGCCCTGCGGCGGCTGCTCGGCCACTTTCCTACCGGCGTGGCCATCGTCTGCACGCGCGATGCGCAGGGCAAACCCATCGGCCTGACCATCAATTCGTTCGTGCCGGTGTCATTGCAGCCGCCGCTGGTGCTGTGGAACCTGGCGTTGCACGCGCAGAGCCTGTCCACCTTCCAGCGCGCCACCCGCTTTGCGATCAGCGTGCTGGCGGCCGACCAGGAAGCGCTGGCCCGGCGCTTTGCCGATCCGCAGGTGCGCAACCGCTTCGATGGCCTGGCATTGCTGGATGACGACGAGGACGCCCCACCGCGCATCGCCGGTGCGGTCGCCCATCTCACATGTACCCGCCACGCACAGTGGCCGGTGGGTGATCATCTGCTGCTGGCTGGCCGCATCATCGAAGTGCACGAGAACGGCGGCGCGCCGCTGCTGTTCCATCGTGGCCGCTTCCAGCCCGGCCCCACCGAACTGCTGGTGGAGGTGCGCGGATGAACATCGAAGCCCTGGAATGCATGCTTGCCAACGGCAAGGACGGCGCGCTGCTGCGCTTCGGCCTGGGCAAGGGTTGGCTGGATTCGGGCAACCCGGTGCGCGCGGCCACCCATCTGGGCCGGTGCGTGGTGCTTGATCCGCAGTATTCCGCGGCGTGGAAGCTGCTGGGCAAAGCCTGGCTGGCCAGTGGCCAGCCGCAGGCGGCGCGCGAAGCATGGCAGCGCGGCTTGAGCGTGGCCGGCAGCAAGGGCGACCAGCAGGCACGCAAGGAAATGCAGGTGTTCCTGCGTCGCCTGGACCGCGAGCAGGCGGACCTGGCGAAAGCGGGCTGAGTCGATCAGCCCGCGTTGGCCGATGCCGGTGCGGACATGATGTCCGGCATCGGCAGGCGGCGCGGCTTGCTGGGGAACGCGTGACGCAGGATGCGCCAGACCACCTGGCCGAACTGGCGCGGCAGCGAGCCGTTGTTGTAGTGCTGGCCGTAACGGCGGCAGATGTCCTTCACTTCCTTGGCAATGGCCGCATAGCGGTTGGCCGGCAGGTCCGGGTAGAAGTGGTGCTCGATCTGGTGGCTGAGGTTGCCGGACAGCACATTGATCAGGAAGCCGCCGCTGATGTTGGACGAACCGCGCAGTTGGCGTAGGTACCAGTGACCGCGCGATTCATTGCGCAGGCATTCCTTCGGGAAGGTTTCCGACTCGGCGGTGAAGTGGCCGCAGAAGATGATCACGTAGGTCCAGATGTTGCGCAGGCCGTTGGCCACCAGGTTGCCCAGCATCACGGTGAGGAAGAACGGGCCGGCCAGCAGCGGAAAGAACACGTAGTCCTTCAGCACCTGGCGAGCCATTTTCCGCGCCACCGGGCGGGTCTGCATCCACATCGCACGGCCACTGATGCGGCCCTTCAGCCAACGGCCCAGGCGCAGGTCCTGCGCGGCCACGCCCCACTGGAACAGCAGCGCGAAGATCGGCGCGATGATCGGCTGCAGCAGGTAGAACGGCTTCCAGCGCTGTTCCGGGAAGATGCGCAGCAGGCCGTAGCCGATGTCATCGTCCATGCCACGCACGTTGGTATAGGTGTGGTGGCGGAAGTTGTGGGTCTTGCGCCAGTTGTCGGCGGTGGCAACGATATCCCACTCGTAGGTGTTGCCATTGAGCTTGGGATCGCCGGTCCAGTCGAACTGGCCGTGCATGACGTTGTGGCCCAGCTCCATGTTCTCCAGGATCTTCGACAACGCCAGCAGCAGCGTGCCAGTGATCGCGGCCGGCCACAGCAGCGGCATCCAGAACAGCGGCGAGAATGCTGCCAGGAACAGCAGGCCACGGCCACCCACGCCGAACCATCGCACGGCGGCAGCCACACGGCGGATGTAGCGGGTATCGGAGGCGCCGAGGCTGCCGATCACACGGTCGCGGATCGCATCGAGTTCCTCACCGAAGGCATGCATCTCGGCGGTGCTCAGGGCACGGTCGGTAGCGCGGGTCATGGCAGGCGTCCTCAGAGATCCAGAGTCAGGTCGGTGGTCGGTGCGCTCACGCAGATCCGCACCGGCTGTGCCGATTCGGACTGCAGGTCGCCGGTGCGAAGGTGGCGGGTGGCGCCACTGACGCGATCACAGGTGCAGGTGTTGCAGATGCCCATGCGGCAACCGTGCTTGGGCTTGATGCCATGCGCTTCCAGGCTTTCCAGCAGCGAGCGGCCTCGCGGCACGCTGAGCTGGCGGCCACTGCGCGCAAGCGTCAGCGACACCTCGCCTTCGCTGCTGGCATCGCGCAGCGGCGCCGGCGGGGTGAAGGCTTCGGCCTGGAAGCCAGCCACCTGGTGCGCCAGGCGTTCACGCGCAGCGGCAACGAAGCCATCCGGACCGCAGGCCAACACATGTCGCTGCGCCAGCGGCGTGTCATCGCCGGCCACCTGCAGATCATGGGTATCGATGCGCGCGGCCGGCGCCTCACCCTCGCGGGTGGTCAGCAGATGCACGCGCAGGTTCGGATGTGCCGCGGCCAGCGCCTGCAGTTCATCACGGAACTGCAGATGGGCGGCGGTGCGCTCCCAATAGAACAGGTCTACCGGTGCTGCCAGCGGGCGCTGGCAGGCGTCCCGCAACAGGCTGCGCATCGGCGTGATGCCACTGCCGGCAGCCAGCAGCAGCACCGGCGCCGCGGCCGGCATATGGAACTCGCCGAAGGCGGCATCGAGGCGGAACAGTTCGCCCGGCTGTGCATGGTTGACCAGATGCTGGCTGACCCGGCCGCCATCGATCGCCTTGACGGTGATCGCCAGCTCGCGCCGACCCAGTGCGGTAGGGCTGTAGCTGCGCTGCCACAGGCGCCCCTCAATCTCGACGCCCAGGGTGACGTGCTGGCCGGCGCGCATGCCGGCCCAGTGCCGGTTGGTGCGCAGGACCAGGGTCGCCGCGCCCTCGCCGGCCGGCTCGCGCCGGACCAGTCGGGCCACCGGCTCGCGCAGGGTCCACAGGGGATTGAGCTGGCCCGCCCAGAAATCGAACAGCGACGGCGAGACCCAGCGGTACGGAGAGAACAGGGACGGACGGACGACAGCGCTCATGGGCGCACTATACGGGCGCACATACACCTGTGTATACATGTGTATATTGAACCGGATTGGGTATGATTCAGCCTCGCCCCACCGGAACCCCCATGGCCGCCGCCACCGCCTTGTCGACGCCTGAAGATGCCAACAGCCCGGCCCGCCGTACGGTGAGCCGCGAAGATCTGCTGGCCGCCGCCCTGAAGCTGATCGGGCCGCACCGCAGCCTGTCCACGCTCAGCCTGCGCGAAGTGGCACGCGAGGCCGGCATCGCGCCGAACAGCTTCTACCGGCAGTTCCGCGACATGGACGAACTGGCCGTAGCGCTGATCGACGCAGCCGGCCGCTCGCTGCGCACCATCATCGGCGAGGCCCGCCAGCGCGCCACCTCCACCGCCACCAGCGTGGTGCGGGTCTCGGTGGAGACTTTCATGGAACAGCTGCGCGCCGACGACAAGCTGCTGCACGTGCTGTTGCGCGAAGGCGCGGTCGGCTCGGACGACTTCAAGCATGCGGTCGAGCGCGAACTGCACTATTTCGAAGAAGAGCTGCAGCACGACCTGGTGCGCCTGGCCGCACTGGATGGCGCGGTGCTGCACGCTCCGGAACTGGTAGCCAAGGCCATCACCCGGCTGGTGTTCGCGATGGGCGCCACCGCCATGGACCTGCCGCCGGAGAAGGATCCGGAACTGGTCGAACAGATCTCCACGATGATCCGCATGATCATCGTCGGCGCCCGGACCCCCGCCGCATTCCGCCGCGGCTGACGATCCGACCGCGCCTACACGGCAACTCCATCCTATGGACATGACCACCGGCAGGGTTGCGGTCGTTTTATGTAATGTTATAACACATGCTTGATCTGACTCGACTGGTACCCAAAGCGTAATTGCCTCAGCCTCGTTATATAGCACTTGCTATATTAATAAGCCGCTGCTTTCATATGCGTCAGCCAGGTCGCCCTCGCCGCCTTTCTTCTCCCAAGGACGACGCCCTCATGCCCGTTGCCACGCCCCTCTTCCATCGGCTGCCCCTGGCCGCCGCCATTGCCCTGACCGTGCCGCTGCCTGCACTGGCCGCCACCTCGAAGCCCACCGAGCTGGACCGCGTGCAGGTCAAGGTCAGCACCGCCACCCGCAGCGAACGCCTGCTATCCGATGTCCCGATCCGCACCGAAGTGCTGCGCAAGGAAGACATCGCGCTGCGCGCGGCCACCGACTTCTCGCGCGCCGCCGAGCTGATCAACGGCCTGCGCGTGGAAAGCAACTGCCAGAACTGCAACACCAGCGAAGTGCAGCTGCTGGGCCTGCCCGGTGCCTACAACCAGCTGTTGTTCGATGGCATCCCGCTGTTGTCCACGCTGGGCAGCGTGTACGGCCTGGAACAGATCCCGGCCGGGTTCGTCGACCGCATCGAAGTGGTCAAGGGCGGCGGCTCGGCGCTGTACGGCCCGGGTGCGGTGGCCGGTGTGATCAACCTGATTCCGCCGCTGCCGGCGCGCAGCGGCGGCCATGTGCAGGCCGGCGTGGATGTCCTGAAGGGCACACCGCAGAAGAATGCCGACGTGCGCCTGGACCTGGTGGCGAAAGATGCCGACGCCGGGCTTTCAGTGATTGCCCAGCGCAACTGGAACAGCGGCATCGACTACAACGGTGACGGCTACACCGAGATCACCCGCAAGAACCTCAAGGTCGGCGGGCTGCAGGCCTGGTACGCGCCCACGCCGGGCACGCGGCTGCGCCTGGACCTGCAGGTGACCGATGAAACCCGGCGTGGCGGCAATCGACTGGATCAGCCCGAATACCTGGCCAACATCGCCGAATCGCTGGATACGAAATACCGGCGCGGCAGCGTTTCGTGGGATCAGGAAATCAATGCCGACGTCGATTTCCGCCTGGCCTACGCCTTCGCCGACATCGACCGCGACAGTTTCTACGGCGGTCTTGGCGACGTGGTTACCGATCCGTCTGCACCCGGCTATGACCCGTCGCAGCTGGATCCCAACGTGGCCGGCAGCGCGGCCTCGCGTTCGTGGCGCCAATACGGCCGCACCCACAACCCGCTGCACTATATCGACAGCCAGTTGAACTGGCGGCTGGGCGCGCACGCGCTGGCCTTCGGCGTGCAGTACAAGCACGAGGCGCTGCGCGACGGCAACCGCACCGGTGACGGGCAGCGCCTGGCGGTGCTGGAAGATGCAACCTTCCACAACCTGGGCGCCTTCATCCAGGACGAATGGAGCCTGCGTGACAACGTCGACCTGGTACTGGGCGCACGCGTGGACAAGAGCTCGGAACTGGACAGCGCGGTGTTCTCGCCGCGCATCGCCCTGGCCTGGCAGGCCACGCCCAACCTGAAATGGCGCGCCGGCATCGCCACCGGCTTCCGTGCGCCGGAGATCTTCGTCGAGGACGTGCACGTCGATACGCTGGGTGGCGAGCAGGTGCGCGTGCGCAACACCGATGGCCTGAAGGAAGAGCGCGCGTTGACCACCCTGTTCGGCTTCGACTGGCGCTCGGACCCGGCCAATCCAGTGTGGAGCTGGGATGCTACCGCCTCCTATGCACGCATCCGCGACACCTTCGCGCTGGGCGAGATCCAGCGCGGCGATGACGGACAACTGAGCCAGCTGCGCTACAACGCCTCCGGCTCCAACGTGCTGGGGGCGGAAACCAACCTCGGCTGGCAGCCGTCGCCGCAGTGGCGCCTGACCGCCGGTGCCTCGTGGTACCGCTCGCGCTTCCGCGAACCGCAGCGCATCTTCGACGACACCGGCGACGGTGGCGACACCATCATCGAAAGCCGCGACTACCTGAAGACCCCGCGCTGGACCGGCCTGGCGCAGCTCAGCTGGATGCCCGCCGAGCCGTGGGAAACCTTCGTCGCGCTGCGCCATACCGGGCCGATGTCGGTGCTGAACAACCGGTTGGGCGAGCTGCACCGTACGCGTTCCTTCCTGGTCACCGATCTTGGTGCTCGCTGGCACCGCCATCTGGGCGCGCAGGCGCAGCAGGAAGTGTCGGTGGCCGCGGGTGTCAAGAACGTGTTCGATCAGCGCCAGAAAGATCTGGAAGTGGGCGCGCTGCGTGACAGCGACTATGTCTACGGGCCGCGCTTCGCGCGTTCGTGGTACGTCAACCTGCGCTATGCGTTCTGAACTGCAGCGAGCGTTGTTGCTGGCCTGTGCCGTGCTGCTGGCCGCACCGGCGATGGCTGCGGACCTGCACGCGCAGGTCTCGGCCTCGCTGATGCGGCCGGAACAGCGCTCGCTGCGACCGATGCAATGGACACAGCCGCCGAAACTGGTGGCGCTGTACTTCGGTGCCGACTGGTGTGCACCGTGCCATGCCTTCGTACCCACGCTGCGCAGCGTGCGTGATGCCCTGCGCCAAGCCGGCGCCGATACCGAAGTGGTGTACGTCAGCCAGGATGAGAGCGAGAGCGCGCTGCGCCGCTACATGCACGCGCAGGAGATGCCGTGGCCGGTGCTTGACCCGCGCCGCGCTGCGCGCATGCCGGCCCTGCAGGCATTGGCCGGGCTGGCACCGCCGAATCTGGTACTGATCGATGCCGACGGCACGGTGCTGGCCAATGGCTGGCAAGGCCGGCGTTACCAAGGCCTGCAGCCGGTGTTGAAGGAATGGACGAAACGGGCGTGCGCGCAGCAGCAGGCGCGCTGCCCGCCTGGATTGTAGATCCACGCCATGCGTGGATGCTCCCTGTCATCGCGCGAACAACAGCCGAGCATGGCTTGTATGTTCCTCCCGGCTCCTACGCGGTATGTAGGAGCCAGGGTGGAGGGACCGTCAACATGATATCTGCGGATAGCAGCCGACAGACGAGCCGAGCGATCCCCATCCCGCACCTTAACGTCGATA